>SUUT01000040.1 GCA_015062385.1 Alphaproteobacteria bacterium
GAAAAGAAATGTCCGCCGAAAATGTACTGCCATTTACAGTGGAAAGATATAAATTGCACGGCAGCGGGAGCGGGTATAACGGGCAGAGTCTATGGAGCGTGTGCGTTGTGGGATGAAAAGAACACAACGTGTCCGAAACCGGCAGAATAACTGAGAAATCAAGTAAGAAAAAGGAGAAAGAACATGAAGAATATGAAAAAGGTAATGATAATGGGAATAGCAGGCGTATTGACGATACTTCCGATGAATGCCGAATCAGCGAGTTGTGCGAATGGAGTAGGGGTAGAATTGAAAGGAAATGATCACGGAACATATTGTCGGTCGCCAATTACAATGAATTGGTGGAGTGCACATGCATGGTGTGATGCCATCGGGATGAAATTGGTACCGATGGAAGAATGCGAATGCCGTGATGAATCAAAGTGTGATATGACGAGACAGTGTCCGAATTTGTATAATACATCGGCAGGAGATATGTGGCTTTGGACTGCTACGCCAAAAAGTGATACGAACGCCAATGTTATAAATCCTTCTTATGGAGGTGTTGGTATTCTTTCTCGAAATTTGGATATTCGTTATGCCTTATGTTTATAACTCTATCTTTAAAATATGACTGTACAAATGGTGATTTATCCGGTCGTTTTCTAATTACAAAACTCCCCAAGATAAATCATATCTTGAGGAGTTGTCGTATATTGCTTCATAACAAATGTTATGCCAAATAATGCCCTTCTCGCATTTGATTCATTCGTGCTTTTTTAACTTGCTCAACAGCTGATTGTAACCGTGCCATTTCAGGACGTAATTCCGGATATTCTTTTTCAATAAATGCATTTAAGATTGTTAAGGCCGTACACATATCTTTGCATGATTTATGTTCTTCTTGTTTGAACTTTATTTCTTCAATTAATCGTTTTGAACGAACCAAAGCCCCTAAAACAGCCATATCCCTATCTTTGGAAGCAATAAACTGAACTTGTTCCATGGCACTTGTCATACCGGCACGTGTTTGAAATTGATGTTGAAAATCTGTTGATTGTTCTAATTGCTTAACAACCCAATCACTTGCCATTAATCCACCACAGAAAAAGATTTTATCAGCTTTTTCCGTTGATGCCAAAGAACCTGCATGTGCCCCTAAATAAGCATTAAAAATTTTAAATGTCTTTAATGCTGTTTCATCTCCATTCTGTGCCAATTTTTCAATTGTTTGTGCTGGTATTCTTTCATCTTTTTTGTCAGGAATATGCCCGTGTTTCAAAGCATGATAAACATTAACCAACCCCGTTCCGGAAACAATATGTTCCGTAATCGGTTTTGTCCCTTGGTGTTTTGCATAGAAGTTTTTCAATGCCAATAAAACGATATCTCTGTCTGCATTATCTTTTGGATTATCAAAATCCACATGTGGCATTGTACTATGACCGGCTTCAGATGTATAAATCATTTGTGAATCCGGACCGGATTGTTTAATCAAGCAAGTTCCTAACCCAGTTCCCGGACCGATAACAACGATGTTTCCATTACTTAAATCAATAATACTTTTATCAGAAAATACAGAACGATATTGTGTGTTTGGCATCTCTGCCAAAGCCCAGCCTTGTAAAGCAAAATCATTAACAATACAAACTTCTTTTAAATATGGTAAACGGGCTAATAATTTTGGTTTACTAGCACACCACGGTGTATTTGAAGATAAAATTTCACCCGTCACTTCATCCAAATTGCCTGCAGCTCCGGCAACACACAAAGTTGGTTTCACTTTTTTATCAGATAAATAATATTGAACAGCATGTTCAAATGAGGAAAATTCCGTACATTTATATTTTCCATCAAATTCCAAGGGTGTCGTCTGTCCTTCGGTGTATAATGCAAACCGTACATTTGTACCGCCGATATCTGAAATTAAAACAATTTCTTTGTTGTCATTATTTATAGTCATTTTTTCCTCTTTCATATTGATTAATGATACGATTGATAAACGGATTAAAATTATTGTCATCCTTGATTTTATAATGTGAAATTTCTGTCAAATAACTAACAATTTCCGAATCACAATGTTTAATTGGCAGTAGATTAAGTCTATTATCGGACACAGGCATATAATTATCCAACTCTCGTTCATGTTGTAAAATTTGTGAAAATAGCAGTTGAAAATAGAATGCCCGTTTAGAATTATTTTCAAAAACAAAACCGACCGGATTATTATTATCATTAAATGGCATAACAAGGGTCGTTTGTCCGTCGATAATAGCAAATGATTCTGCAAACATTTTTAAAGGGGTAATAAACTGATTATCCGTATAGGAACAAATGATCACATTTTCCTTCTTCTTAGTAAAAACAGATGAGAAACTTTTTTCGCTTTCCGAAAGAATAACTTCCAGCAATGAACATTTTTGTTTTGAAAAACGACGGATAGAATCCCCCAATCCCAAAGAAAAGAAATTTCTTTTTTTGGTCAGTATGTGATGTGTGACAATCGGAAGAAACAAGGATACATGGACCCGAGCTTCTTTTATTAAGTCATTTAAAGTGTTATAAAAATGGCTTGTTGAATACATTAATTTTTCTCCGAAAGTTGCATCAATTTTATCACAAAAAACAGTGTTTGTCAACTTTGTTAAAAAAAACTTGCTATTTATTTTAATGATAAGTATATTGAAAAGATGAATAAAAATATCGTACATGTAAAAGACAATACCTTGTTTCTCTGTATTCGTGTTCTTCCAAATGCAAAACGTTCCGGAATTGAAGGAATTTGGAATGATACGGCGTTAAAAGTAGCCTTGCGTGCCCCTGCGGTTGATGGATTGGCAAATAAGGCTTTAATTGATTTTTTAGCCGAATTATTACATGTAAAAAAGAGAGAAATTTTTATTGTTCGTGGTGAAACAAGTCGTGAAAAATTAGTCAGTATTCAAACCGCCGATTATCAGAAAATTATCACTCAAATTCAGGCTTTTTTGTAAAAAAAAGAGTACATTATTTTCTGCTTATAATAAGCATTATAAACATCAATTAAAACACAATAATTTTTCAGAGGTTAATGTGTAGGGATTAGCTTTTTTGAACTTCATTCGTTTACCCAAAAACTTCGTAAATCTTATTGTCGGATTAAATTGTCTTCCACTGCCGGCTCACATAGATAGCGATACCGATACAGTCAACGCCATAAAAAAACCGCCCTTTACAGAGCGGCTTTAAAATAAAAGCAAAAATTTATTTGATTTTCTTTTCAACAAATTCAACGTGTTTTCTTGCTTTTTTATCATATTTGCGAACTTTCATTTTTTCTGTTTTTGTCCGCGGATTCTTTTTTGTCACATAGAAAGTACCCGTTCCGGCCGTGCTTTCTAATTTGATTTCAACTGTTGTCGGTTTTGCCATAATATACCACCAATAAAATTAAATATAATTAAACCATAGGCACTCAATATATCTGATTTTTTTTATAAAGTCAAGAAAAAAATATTTTTTAACCTGTCTAATATATTTTATTATTCTTTCTATCCTTCCGGCAACTTAAATTCATATCCCGCTTGTTTTAATAAGTCAATCAATCGTGCCAATAATGCCCGTTCTTTGGGATGAACTTGTCCATCAGCAACAATAATAGATAAAATTGCTTCCATTAACGGTTGAATAACCAAAATACCTTTTCGTAAGATTCGATGAAACGCCATCGAAAAACTGTCATCATCCGGAGCCAACGAAATCAAATAATCATTCATTTGAGCTTCATCATATTTTAAATAAGGAACACGCCGATGTACATACGCCAATACTCTTTCCCGTTCGACACTGCTTCTGACACCATCAATAGCAACCAAATACATTAAAACCGTTAACTCATTTCCTGTTTCTTTAATTGCTTTGGCAAAATCCGACATTTCTTCCGGCAAAATAGAATTATCAATATCAATTCCTAATACATTTTGTAAAAATTGATAGGGATTGCTGTATATTTGACCGGAAATTTTATCCTGAATATAAGAAATCAGTTTAACCCGAACAAAGCGAGGAGATTGAATATCCATGGCCAATCCCTCCAAAAAGTATTCGCCGTTTTTTTCAATAACTCGCCGAATTAAAAAATCTCTTGTTTTTAAATGTCCTGTTAACGATTCATACCGAATAGTCGTTGCAATTGAAATGCCAGCTCTGTTTTCGTGTGAATCATTGATTTTTTCTTGTATTGATGCCGGAATTTCCGGAACCGCTACATTATTATTTTGTTCCTGAATAGTTTTTAAAATATCTTTTTCGTTGATTTCCATTACTACTTCCTTTAAAAACAGAACTTATCCAATCTCTTGTAGCAGTATATAATTTTTCTTTATGAATTGCAATAGCTTTTTGTTTAGGAAGATATGCAGCTTGTGAAATCAGTTCGGTTTGTTTTCTTGAAAAAGAATGATTACCGGTTTTGAATAAAAAATCCGCCCATTCCTGACCGCTTAATGAGGCGACTTCCGAGCGAGGAAAAACGATAAGTGCAATCCTTTTTAATAATTTGCCCAAGTCAATTAATATATCTATATCCGAAATCTTTTGCATCATAATTTGTCGTAATAGACGCAAAGCATATTGTTTAGGAGATGTATAATATTTATAATACCCAAATAATCCCCCTAAAAAAACAACCAATAAAAAAAACAACACAATCCACCATCCGATTGCCGGAGGAAAAAAAGTCGGTTGTTCAGGCAAATGAATGTCTTTTAAACCGGACAAATCAATTTCGGACTGCATAATATTCCTCCAAACAATAATTGGCCGTTTTCAACAAAGCATCTTCATCTGTTCGAATAGGCAAATAACCGCATTTATAATTTTTTGCAATACTTTGTAGTGTTTCTTCACGTTTTTTAAAAAGTTGTGGAAAGTTTTCTTTAAATACATGATTTGTTGTATCAATCATTGTAAAATTGACACCGTCCGAAACAGGAAAAAAACCTTCCGGCAACTGTTGCTCCAAAGCATCATAAATATGAATAAAACTACATGTATTTTTCACTGACCACCGCTGAATAAAAGATTCGGTCTGAGTGCTCCAATCAGAAAAATCACTTAAGATAAAAATCAAAGCACCACTTTTAATAAGCGGGGAAGACTGTTCAAAGGCTTGTAGCAATGAAACGGCCGAAACCGAAGTCGTAGCTGAGTAAGATGCCTTTTCTAGTGTTTTTAAAAATCCGGTTAAAGCTTCTTTTGCCGAAAAAGCTTGGGCTGTTTCAATAAACGAATCGGTTATAACCGTAAAACCGATTTTATCTTTTTTATTTTCTGCCATATATGCCAAAAAAGCAGCTATACGTGCAACCAATACTGATTTAAAAGCTCCTTGCGAAGCAAATTTCATTGTTGAACGCATATCACAAATAAAAAAGACCTGCCGTTCTTTTTCATCCGTATATAATTTTGTAAACGGCTTGCCGTATTTTGCCGTAATTCGCCAATCGATTTGTCGAATATCATCCCCCGGTTGATAAACACGTACTTCCTGAAAATCTAAGCCCTTTGTTTTAAACGGTGACCGAGTGTTTCCAAATCCGACATAAGCCTTTCTGTTTGTTTCTTTTAAAAACAACTGAGCAACTTGACTTTTAATTTGAAGCAAGTCCCTTAAATCTGCCTGTATCGGATTGAATATCTGTTTTGTCATTTTAGACCATCGGCACTCGTTGTAAAAGCATTTCGATAATTTTTTCAGGGGTAATACCAGTACTTCTAGCTTCAAAAGAGGGCAAAATTCTATGTCTTAAAACATCATATACAATTGCTTTGACATCTTCGGGAATTACATAATCACGTCCACTTAACCATGCATGTGCCCGTGAGGCAATATCTAAAGAAATTGTACCACGTGGACTGACGGCAAATCCAATATATTTGTCTAAATCAGAACCATATGGTTCCGGATGACGGGTAGCCATAACCAACTGAATCAAATATTCTTCAATTTCCGGTGACATATATATGTTTGCAACTTCCTGACGGGCTTCAAAAATTGTGTATTCCGTTAATTTTTTAATTTCGGGAAGGGGTTCCTGTCGCTCTTCTTTGCGAATCAATTTTAAAATTTTTCGTTCTGATTCAATATCCGGATAGCTGATTTTTACATAAAATAAAAATCGGTCTAACTGGGCCTCCGGCAAAGTATATGTTCCCTCTTGTTCAATGGGGTTTTGAGTTGCCATTACCATAAACAAGTCGGGCAAGCGATAAGTTGTTGCTCCAACGGTCACTTGTCGTTCACCCATAGCTTCCAGCAAAGCCGATTGCACTTTTGCCGGTGCACGGTTGATTTCATCTGCTAAAATTAAATTGCTGAAAATTGGTCCTTTTTGAAATAAAAACTGATTTGTTTCCGGTCTAAACACATCACTTCCGGTAATGTCTGCCGGTAATAAATCCGGTGTAAATTGAATACGTTGTTCATTTGCGGAAATGGCACCAGACAAAATTTTAATGGTTTTTGTTTTCGCCAACCCCGGAGTTCCTTCCACCAATAAATGTCCGTTACATAGCAGTGCTAAAATTAATTTACGAACAAGATCCGGTTGCCCAATAATACAAGAATTCATATAATTTTCCAAATTTTGAAACTCTATATGTAAAGACATTTTTATTACTCCGTTATTTAAAGTTGCAATTTATTTAAAATAATATATACTGCTTTTATAAGGATTGCAAATGACAAATTTAATTTTGTCCCTTTATCGGGTATTTTTTATTGATGATAACCACCAATTATGGACCATAATGCGGGATGGCAGAGTGGTATTAATGAAAAACATTCCGCCTTTTGCAACATTTTCATCGGATCATACGATACTGACAGGTGTTGAGATTGATGGAAAACAAACTCGTTTTTTATGGACAATGGCAAACTTTCAACAACAATCTCCGGAACCGATTATTACGCATAACGGATATTGTTATTATCCGACATTGCTCAATACACCCCATGCACAATTAGCATTCTTGCGAGCAGATTTGCTTAATCCGCATGGAATGGGAGATACTTTTATTTTTAAAAAAGCCCGCAAAAAATTCCATTTGACCGATTCTTTTTCGGCAGCTATGTACCCGCCCTTTTTCAGCAAAACAGGATCTCTTTATTATATAAATCCAAAAATGCAATTAACAAAACGAATAATGAAGCAAGATGAAGAAATTTATCCGAACACTGTTTATTTTGCACTCAATGCAGAAGAAACAGAATATGCTGTTTATTCTGATGAAACGATTCGTTGGTTGGATTTTAAAATCGGACAACTTCGACAATTCATTGCGTTTGATGTGACAGCATTAGGATTTAACGAAACCGGAACAAGTTTATTTTTTGCTACATATAAAAACGGACATAGCAGTTTATACCAATATGATAAATCTTCACAAGAAATCACCCTGATTTTAAACCACTCAACAAAAATTACCGGAATTTCGTTTTAATGTGTCCTTTTTTCATTGACAGAAAACACTGGAACATTTATTCTTTTGAGTAAACGAGGTGTTGTTATGTCTTTTGAAATTATTTTGTTATTAGCCTTCGTTCAAAGTGCAACCGAGTTTTTACCGGTTAGTTCTTCCGGACATTTAGCCTTAATGGATACATTGGGTATATCCAATCAAAACTTGTTAATGGATATTGCATTACATGTTGGTACATTAATTGCCGTTTGTGCTTTCTTTTCAAAAGATATTATAGCGTTATTAACAGGATTTTGGCGTAAGGGCTTTGAACAAAAATTAGGAATTTCACTGATTATTGCAACCCTCCCAGCTTTAATTGTCGGTTTCGTTTTTGAAAATATTATTGAAACAGTTTTCCGCTCTCCCGTTATTATTGCATACACTTCTATTTTTTATGGTCTATTACTTTGGATTACAGATAAATTTTCGCCCAAATCAAAAAAATTGGTTCAAATAACTTATTTACATGCATTCTATATTGGCTTAGCACAAGCACTGGCTCTCATCCCCGGAACCAGCCGATCCGGCATTACAATGACGTGTGCCCGCTTTTTAGGATACCAAAGAACAGATAGTGCAAAATTTTCAATGTTATTATCTATTCCTGTAATTGGTTTAGGGGCCGGATATATGTTTATCAAAGCGTTTTTGGAAAATGAACTATCTACCGATATAGGATTACAAATCGGAATAGGCGTTATTGCTGCTGCTATTTTTGGTTTGTTTGCTGTTTGGTTTTTAATGCGTTGGTTAAAAACAGCGTCTTTTGCCGTATTTGCCGGTTATCGAATTATACTCGGCATTATTTTATTATTTCTTTTTGTATAATTATTAGCCTCTACTGATCTGAACGCTTGAAAATAAAGTAATCACGCTTATATGTAATGGGTATCAAATCAAAAAGGGGGACTAAATGACCGAATTTATGAATATCAAAAATGTTTACACACCGGAACGTAAGTTAGGTGAAATTGAAATGTTACGGGCAATTAAATTAGCCATTGCCTCTGAATATGAAGCTATTCAAATATATCAACAAATTATGGAAAGCACTGACAATGTGAACATAAAACGAGTATTAGCCGAAATTATGACAGATGAAAAACATCATGTCGGTGGATTAAATAAGTTACTAGAAATTTTATCTCCGACAGATGCACAGGAGTATGCTTACGGAGCACAAGAAACATTAGATAACATTTCCGAATAAGAAAACAAAATAAAATCATCCGCAGAGCATAATGCTCTGCTTTTTTTATAATGAAAGAAATAATTATCTTGCATTTTAGTGGCTTTATTGTAAAAATAAAAATAACGAGGATATTATGACATTTAATGAAAAAGTTTATTTTGTCGTTCGAAAAATTCCAATTGGAAAAGTTGCAACATACGGACAAATTGCTCGTTTAATCGGAAATCCTTATTCTGCTCGGGCTGTTGGCAATGCACTTCATAAAAATCCACATTTTGGAGTTATTCCCTGTCATAGAGTGGTCAATATGCGTGGCAATCTATCCGGTGCTTATGCTTTTGGCGGAATAAAAGAACAAGCCAAGTTATTACAATCAGAGGGTATTATCTTTTCAAAAAAATTTCAAATTGATTTAAAAAAATATCAATGGAAACAATGATTTTTTTTACAGATTATTGATACAATAACCATATTCTTAAACATTTATCTGCAAAAAAAGGGACGTATAAATGCAACACTTTTTTTCACATTTTAGCATTTTTTTTAATTTTGACTAAGTAATTCAACACAAACAATAATCTTTCATTTTTTTTAGAAACTGATTTTGCCGATTCGAAGCGGGAAAAAAAGGTCCCTTTTATTACACTCATTTTATGAATGAGAATTTATAAAAGGAGAAAGATATGCAAACTAAAATGAATGAAATCGGCCGGAGTATGATAGAAATACTGGGCGTTCTTGCTATTATTGGGGTATTAAGTGTTGGGGCAGTTGCCGGATATCGGTATGCGATGGATAAATATCGAGCTAACGATATTGTGTATGAAGTCAATATGAGAGCAACGGATGTTTGGCATCGTTTTCAAGATAAACCTTTACCAGCATTGGGCGATGCAACAGCATTTTCCGAATGGAATAATACCACACAAACAGGTTATCCGATTACTATATCTCCGTTTCCGGATGTGGCCTTTAAAATCGGTGTTCAGAATGTTTCTTCACGCGTTTGTAAAAATGTGATGACGATGAATTTACATCAAATTATTGAAGGCTTTCAGTTTGCACAAATTAATGGAGCAAAATATTTAGGGGATGCATCATTGTGTGGGAATGATGAAACAATAAATGAAATTGTATTTACCTCATTTTTAGATTCACAGGACCCTAACACCGAACATTGTGTTGAAGATAGTGATTGTCATTCCAAATGTGCGGAAAAAGTTTGCAACGGAGAAACGATGACGTGTGACGACCAATGTCCGGAATGGAGTAAACCGATCCGCTTGGAAGAAACATGTGAATGTGTGGAATGTGTAAAAAACAGTGATTGTAAATTTAAAGGAGAAGGTTATATTTGTGATGAAACGACCTACACATGCTCAGCATTACAAAAAGTATGTCCTGCCGGCACATTCAGAACACAAAACGGTGCTTGTGTTGCGTGTGATAACGGCAGTAATTTTATTGTATTAAAAAACGGAGAACCGTTTCCAAACACCGAAGATACCGTTGATGGTTATACGATGTGTCAACAATGTGCCGATTCGGGAACCGAACGGCAATACGGAACATTAGTTGATGATGCAGAACGGGC
>SUUT01000009.1 GCA_015062385.1 Alphaproteobacteria bacterium
GAACAGCCTGCGTTTGTGATACAGACTATTATGGACCGAGTTGTGTCTATTGTGCGGGAGCCAATTCAAAATGGGATAGCACGAATAATAAATGTACGTGTACATTAGCGAATAGCACATGGAACACCACACAAAATAAATGTATCTGTAATACGAATTATTACGGACCGAGTTGTACGTATTGTGCCGGCAATTACACAAAATGGGACAGTACAAACAATAAGTGTACGTGTACGCAGACGAGCCGAGAATGGAATGCCAGTAAAAAAGCCTGTGTTTGTAAAACAGGGTATTATGGCGATAATTGTACCTATTGTGCGGGAACGAATGCCTCATGGGACAGTACGAATAAAAAATGTGTTTGTTCCAGTGGGTCATGGAGTGCTTCATCGAAAAAGTGTGTGACAACAGAATCAACACAGGATACATGTTATGCTCCGAAAGTGTGGAGTGGGGGAAGTTGTAAAACGTGTTATCAGGTTAATAATGCTAAACCAAATTGGAATGGTTCAGCTTGTGCAGCTTGTCCAAGCGGTAAACCGTATTGGGATGGAACACAGTGTGTCGCAACGTGTCCGGCATCAAAACCGACATATGATTCCAATAAAGTTTGTGTGACGTGTGCTAGTTTGGATTCAGCTAAACCATATTGGAACGGATCCAAATGCGTTGCCTGTTTAGATAACACACATTGTAAAGATAATTATTATTGCAATACATCCTCCACTTATGCGTGCGAAGAATTAAATTGTGATAAAATGGGATTTGAAACTCGCTCTTTCTATTGTAGTACTATAATTTGGGATAATGATTCATTTGTTCCTTGGTTATATGTGAATAGACAATATTATACAGGAAGTGGAGATTGGACTAGAGTTCATGGATGTCGTAATTCTATTTTAGTTGTTCCGCAAGATTTTCAGGGAAGTCTTGCTATGGGAAATTGTCGAGTTGGAACAGTTAAAATTGATGGGGTTGAATATAATTTAAATGGAACAACATATACTTTAAATCTTAAAAAAGGAATTCATAAAATTACTTTTGAAACACCACATGATAATAAAGGAAAAGAATGGTGTACAATTGATTTTCACAACACTCCGGGTTGGGATATTTGTATGCATTATAATGCAAGTTGTCCGGCAGGTTATTATTGTGAGCCTGACAAATTAAACCCTATTGTTTGTCCCACAGGACGATATTGTCCGGCAGGTGATAATTATTTTGGACCCAAAAAATGTTCAGCAGGGACCTATAATAATTTAAAGCAACAAGATGCACAAGCTGATTGTAAAAATTGTCCGGTTCATAATTATTGTCCGGAAGGATCCTCTAATCCGACAGCTTGTTCGAGTGGAATGTATTATCCGTTAACAAACGCAACACAATCTTCGCAATGCTTAAGTTGTAATACAACAACCATTACATACAACAGTATTCAAAATGCTTGTCATTTTTGTGATTCCCGATACTGGCGGAGTAGTGATGGAGCTTGCCTTTATTGTGGTGATACAAATTATTATAACGGTATTACATCTGCCGAATGTATTCGGTGTACAAATAGATATTGGCGTTCGGATAATTACTGTTTTAATTGTAATACGGTAGAAGCCCATAATAATGTCACACAAGCCCAATGTTTCCGCTGTTCCAATCGTTTTTGGCGGAGTAGTGGTAGTTATTGTGTTCATTGTAATCGAACAGACACATGGGATACGACTAAACAGACGGAATGTGAACGGTGTACAAACAGATATTGGGTATTGTACGATTCAACAAATAAATATGGGTATTGTTATAAGTGTCCAGATGGGATGACTCGGGATTCTGCAACCGGCATTTGTACATGTCCAAGTGGACAAATATTCAGTCGGAATGAAAATAAATGTGTTGCTTGTACACAATCTGGTGAATTGTTATCTACACAAAAATCTAATGATGCCAGTTGTGGTGGTAAACGGTATTATGCTACAAATCAATATTCGTATTTGTGTACCAGAACGGACCAAGTTCCGGCAACCAGTCAAACAGAGTGTTTCAGTTGTACCTCTGCAAAACGGCTTTGGAGAAGTGCTGATAAAGGATGTATTGCATGTAACGATACAAGACATCACAACAGCATTACGCAAACTGAATGTGAACGGTGTACGAATCGATATTGGCGTTCGGATACTTATTGTTTAAGTTGTAATACGGTAGATTATCAAGGAAGCACAACACAAGCCCAATGTTTCCGTTGTTCAAATCGTTTTTGGAGAAGTAATGGCAGTTATTGTGTGCACTGTAATGTTGACACATGGGATACAGTTAAACAAGCCGAATGTGAACGATGTACAAACAGATATTGGGTATTGTACGATTCAACAAATAAATATGGGTATTGTTATAAGTGTCCAGATGGGATGACTCGAGATTCTGAAACCGGCATTTGTACATGTCCAAGCGGACAAATATTCAGTCGGAATGAAAATAAATGTGTTGCTTGTACACAGTCTGCTGAATTGCAATCAACCCAAAAGTCTAATGATACCAGTTGTGGTGGTACAAGATTCTATTCAACAAATCAATATTCGTATTTGTGTACTAGAAACGATCAATATCCACAAACAAGTCAAGCAGAGTGTTTCAGTTGTACAAAAGCAACTCGTTTTTGGCGAAGTTCTGATAAAAAATGTATTGCTTGTAATGATTCAAATTATCATAGTAGCGTAACACAAGCCGAATGTACAAGATGTTCTAACCGTTTCCATCGTTCAGCGGATAATTATTGTTTTAGTTGCAGTTCTAATGATTATTGGAACAATTTCACGCAAGCAGAATGTCATCGTTGCTCTAATCGTTTTTGGAGAAGTGATGGGAAGTATTGCTTTAACTGTAATTCTACCGATTATTGGAATAGTTTTACACAGGCTGAATGTAACCGTTGCACTAATCGTTTCTATCGTTCATCGGATAAGTATTGTTTTAGCTGTAATCGGGCAGATTATCAGGAAAATGTAGCAAAATCACAATGCGATCGTTGTTCAAATCGTTTCCATAGAGCACATAATAATACGTGTATCAGTTGTAATGATGGCTCAACACATGCCAATACGACAAAAGCCGAATGTACGAGTAACTGTTCAAATCGTTATTGGAAAGTACACGATACAGCAAATCAGTTGGGATATTGTTATAAGTGTCCGGATGGTCAAAAGGCAAATAGCTCATTTACCGGTTGTCAATAGGGTTTTAACTGATTAAGTTATATTGAATCTTTACAACTTTTCATTTTTGTGATATAATGTGATAAAAATGGAGTTTGTATGGTTAGTGATACACAGGGTATTTTAAATAAACAACGGCGTAGTGCATTGGTGCGACAATTTTTAAGTCCTCTTTTTATTTTTGGTGGATTGGTAAGTGTTTACACCGGTGTTAAGGAATATGCCGATTTAGATGCGATACCCTCAATAACCCAAAAGACAGATGATACGATAAAGAAGCAAGGTTCGCAGACGGATCCGCTTAATGTTGCCTTTTGGGGAATATTGGCAACATGTGTCGGGATAAAACAATTTTCCAAATCAAAAAAAATGTTAAGAGGAATTACGCAAAATAAAACAATGGCAGTTTCTGTTTCTTCTGAAGTATTAGATAAACTGATTTATCCGAAAGAATCAGAACAAACAACTGATTTTATGTATCGGTCATTGAATAAAACGGATTTAATTCGTTTTTGTGAAATGTTTAATTTATCCACCCTAACGCCGAAAGAACAACGGGAAACCTTACAAATGTTGTTGGATGTATCTGAAAAAGAGCCTTTTTTACGTTCATTTATCAGAACACCTATTCCTTATACAAATGCTTATTTTAATATAAACAAATTGCCGGAGTCTATTGAAAATATGGCTCTTTTAGAACAGAATGTGAATAGTTGTTTTTACCAAAAAATACCTGTTCGGAATATTGCTTTCTTTTTTCATGAATGGCGACATATTCAACAGTTTAATAATAAATCCGTTATGCATTATACGTCCTTATCCGATAAATTCGGAATAGAAGTGTTTAGTGAAGCTGAAACAAAGGGATATGATACAATTTTGTCTATGTATGAAACACATAAAACAACAGTTGGTCCGATTATGGATAAAAAGCATACGGCGTTGTTTATGGATGCGTTTACTGTCTATAATTATCAGCAATTTCAAAACAATCCTCAAAAATGGGCAAGATTTAATTTGTCTTCAAAAACAGAGGTAAAACAACAATTAGTTGCTCGGGCAGAAGCATTTCAAAATATGGTGGGAGTTGTGATGCGGTTGTTGTTGGAAGAAAATCCGCAAATGCGTCAAAAGTTTTTGGAAAGTACTGTTGATAAATTTTTTGTGCAAACAAATATTATATCGCCTAAACAAAAGCGGAAATTTTTAAATCAAATGACACATATTAATACATATTGTGATGCTTGGCAAAGGGCTTATTTGCATCCATTTAATGCAACAAGCAAAAAAGATACTGTTCATGTACTGGATTTGCAGACATTTAATGAATATTTGGATTATTATTCGCAAATTACAAAAATTAATTTATCCGGTATTTCAATCGGAAAGAAAAAAAATACAGTCTTTAATCTTTTACATCAACAAGCAGCGGCATATGCCACATCTTAATGGCGATTAGAAAAATAATATTAAGATATTATATAGACAAAGAGATTGTTTATAATTTTAAAATTTCAATATAAATTACTATTAGGTACGAGCTTTTTGAATGGTGTTTGTCTGTCTCAAAAATTCGCAAGTTTTGCGATTTAGCTGAATTGATAGCAGACCCGTTTATAGAGATGTGTCCGGTGATATAAAAATCGGTGGCTTTTTACCACCGACTTAAGTTTAACGAATTTTCGGAATTTTAATTTCTGCAAAATATCCCGGAGGAATTCTGGTTTTTGAATATTTTGGATTAACCATAGAAATAGAATATTTTTGAATTTCCGTTAATTTGACTGCTTCATCAAAAAAGTCTTCTGCCACTTTGTCATACCGTGTTGAGTTCATAATGTATAAAACACAAGCTTCGCCCCTATCAATCATACCACAACGGCGTAGTGGTGTTGTCATGTCCTGATTGCGAACAACACCTTGTAATCCTTGTCGTTGTGGTTGTGGCGAAGAACCACCGCCAAACAATAATGAACCAAACATCATACCTATAATAAGAACAATCAAACTAACCAACATAAATCCCTTTGTTGTGATAATTGTTGCCGGTAAGCCGAAATCAGAGGCAAAATTAGGGAAGTATGTCGAGGTGTTCTTATCCGAATTTACATGAGAACTGTTTATACCCTGTGCATGTGTTTCTCTCGGTATCTGAGCTGATTGTTGTTGCTGTGGATATGGTTGTCTTTGTATTTGTTGTTGATAGCCATCATGTGTCGGCTGCCTCATAGCGGGATTTACCCCCTGCTGTGGATGATGATTCCCCATTGGATTCATCCGTGGATTTCCACCTTGTTGAGGTCTGTATGCTCCTTGTCCGGACATTTGTTGTTGCATTGGAGGTCGCATTCCTTGTTGCGGACGGTTCATAGGATTATTCATTGGGGGACGTCCTGCTGCTTGATTCATCGGCGGATGCATATTTTGTCCTGTTGGATATTGTCCGTTTTGATGTTGCGTTTTTCCGCCCATTGGCTGTTGGGGTGGATTTTTTATTGGTTGATTCATTTTTATTTCCCTCCGACTAACCGTAAAAGTTTTAAATTCATAATTGTTAATAATTCTACACCGACATTGTTTTGATCAGGAATACCGATAACGGCTAACTCATCATCAATGGCGGTATTTACTTTGAATGTAGATAATTCGCCGCTTGTTGAATCAATCGTAACTTGTGTATCAATCCTTCCATTCTTTTTAAGGTGAGGGTATAGTAAAACAGATATTTGACTTTGAGCATATGCAGCATTTGCACAGCGATTGATATCAAATCTCATTTTCCAACCATTTGGAACAACAGCCATACCCTGACTGATAGGTGTTACTTGATAATATTGACGGATATATTGCATCAGCTTTTTAGAACTGGTTTGATGATCCATAGACAATAATTTACCCATCAACCCATTATTGGAAGAATGAATTTTATCCGCACCGAAGGATTGGATGATTTTATCCCAATTTCCATTCGTATTAAAAGATGTTAATGCATAAACTTGTGTGTCAGCAACAAGAAGTTGTCCGTCTTTCATAATTTGAGTAACTAATTCCTGAATGCGTTCTTCTTCTTCCCGAGTTAATAATAATGATAAAATGCCTGTATTCCAGTTGGGCGTAATGTTTTCAATGCCGGCACCTCTTAATGCATCTAAAACACCCAACATGAGTACACGATTATTGGGTAATTTTAACTCAAAATTAGCTCGACGGGATAAATATAACCCTTTTTGTTTTGCATCATATTTATAATATGTTTCTCCGGCACGAGTTAATTCATCTATTACAACGGATAATTCCCCATAGATATCTTTTGCATTCAGTGTTACGTATGTTTCATCATCTGTAAACACTTCGATTTTTGCTTCTTCAACCAATTGTTGTAATGCTTCATCCAATGGCATTTCTTCAAAAGAATAACCATTTACTTCATAACGAGGTAATTCATCTAGTGTGTTTGCCAATCGGAGTTTAAAATCATCTTTTTCAACTTTTACGGATGTGATGATTTTTTGATTTCTGATGTCATCTGTTTGACAACGGAATGGCGTTTCAATATTCAATAATGTTACCGATTTTGTCGGAGTGTTAACAGCTCCGCTTGCCGGATATAAATTAAAAATTTGTGCCGATGCGACAGAAGCCAACATTATCGGTAAAGCAATTGAAAACAAATATTTTAATCTCATTTTACTACCCTTTTTCTACAATATTTTACATTATCAACTATAAAAACAATCTTTTTTCTTTTTACACTATTTTTAGTATCTTGTGAAGACTTTTTTTTATATGTTTAAGAGGCAAATGGATCCTCCATTATTTCAAATCCATCCGGTGCCGGTCCTAAATATTCTTTTTTGTTACTGTTATCAATCATTCCTAACATTCTACGTGCTTCATCTGCATCCATTTCTTCATTGACTAGAGGAGAAATATCCGTCGGGGCATTATCATAAGCAACTTCCAAATCTTTTTCTAAGGCAACTAAGCGATTTTGTAAAAGTTGTAATCCGTTAGAGCGTTCAGCTTCCAATGCAGGATAGTATGCCGGAGAGGATAAAACTTCTTTAATGTCTTTTTGTACTTGTTCCATTACATCAATTAAAAAACCGTATTGTTTGTATGCATATATTTCAATTTTTCCCAATTCAATACAGCGAGCCTCAATCCATGCATGAACCATATTGACAAAATCTAATTGTTTAAATACTTTTCGTGCCATAAATTGTTCTTTTGTTTCTGGGATTTCGGGTACATATGTTTGTTTTTGACTGGTGTTTGTGTTCAAACTGTTGATAGTGGGTATTCCAGTTGTATAATTGATATTTTCATTTAGGAATGCTTCCGGATTATACGATCCATTATTTGCTTTGTGGAGGTCCTCATTCGGACTGTATCCCGCATTTGGAGTATATCCCCCGTTCGGATCATATCCTGCATTTGGCGTATATCCTCCGTTCGGATCATATCCTACATTTGGATTATATCCCACATTCGGATCATACTCAGCATTTGGATCATATTCCGTATTCGGGTCATATCCCCCGTTCGGGTCATATCCCCCGTTCGGGTCATATCCCCCGTTCGGGTCATATCCCCCGTTCGGGTCATATCCTACATTTGGATCATATTCCGTATTCGGGTCATATCCCCCGTTCGGGTCATATCCTACATTTGGATCATATCCTGCATTCGGGTTATATCCCGCATTCGGGTCATATCCCGCATTCGGATCATATCCAGTATTCGGGTCATATCCAGTATTCGGGTCATATCCCGCATTCGGGTCATATTCCGCATTCGGATCATACCCAGTATTCGGGTCATATCCTACATTCGGATTATATTCCGTATTCGGATCATACCCAGCATTCGGGTCATATTCGGCATTTTGAATGTAATTTATAGTTTGACTATTTTGTTCATTTTTTTGTTCAACGGGGTTTTCTTGGAATAGAACATTAGATGATTCTTTTGAGGATATAGGAATTTTTGGAATGATAGGGATATGAGATGCTTGCGTATCTTGTTGTTTACTTGTTTCTGTGTTTAGAGGAGTGATATCTTCCGATATAATATCATTTTCTTCTTGAGAAATAGGGATTTCTTGAATTTGTTCATTGGCAGGTATTTCTGTTTCTTGTTTTTCTATTTCGGTTTCATTAATGATTTCCTGTATAATGTTGTTATTTTCAAAAGAAATTGAATTTTCTACATCTGATGATTGTATATTCAATGGTTGATTGACCGATATATCATTTGTTAAGTCTTCGTCCGTATGTTCAATGATATCAACAATATTATCAGCAATATCTATTGGTTGTTCTGAAACATCTGATTCATGTAAGATATCAACAGTATCATTTTCAGATATGTTTGTATTCGGGACATCTGTGTTTGCTGTTTCTTCATTTGAATCAATTACTGATGGTGTTTCTTCTTGTGTAGGAGCAGTTAGAGAAATATCCGGTTGTGATTTTGTTTCTGATGCGGCGATTGTTTTTAATTTTTCACGTAACTGTGTAATGATGGCGGTTCCGTTTTCGCCAAAAAAATTTAACCAATATTCTAATGTTGGTATTCTGTCTTCAATATCAGATATGTTGAGTGGTTCTGTTTGTGTTAAATATTCTTGAACTTCACCCCAAGCCATGGTTGCCCCATAATAATGGTAGGCGTGGTCCAGTTTTTCTTTTAATTCGGGGACCAAGTCGGGTAATTCATCGTAAATGCGGCTAACCCAGTTTTCTCCGATTTCTTCGGTAGCAACGGCAATAAAGGCGGCTAGAGAATCTTGTTCGCCTGTATAAGTTGTTAAAGCATCCATTAATCTGATTTTATTTGTCATAATTTATTCCTTTATAAATCGATTTTGTTCAATGGTGTTGCCGGTACATCCGTTTCAGAGTCATTCGTATCGGTGATGTGTGAAGCAATTTTTTGGGGGAATCCTTTGGGCATTGGGGGGATAGATCCAAACATCTTGGGTATTTTAGGTAAAGTACCGAATGGAGGAGGCGGTAATGGAATCCCTTTGTTTTGTGTTGGTTTAAATGTTGGAATGCTGTTTGGAATGGGCGGAGTGAAATTTATGTTTTGGGTTTCTGTATTAGGTATGTCCAGAGAGAATTGTACATCAGTTTGTTCCTTTACAATCGATTCGGTTGTTGTTTCAGAAATGTTACTATCTATAATTGTCGTTGCTTCTTCAACGTTATATTCCATTGGTTCGATAGATTCGGTTATAACATCCGATTCGGGGTTTGTAATAATACTCATATTGTCATCAGTCAATGAGCCCTCAGAGTTATATTCCATTGGTTCGATAGATTCGGTTATAACATCCGATTCGGGGTTTGTAACAATACTCATATTGTCATCAGTCAATGAGCCCTCAGAGTTATATTCCGTTGGTTCGGTAGATTCGGTTATAACATCCGATTCAGGGGTTGTGATAACATTCATATTGTCATTAGTCAATGTATCCTCAGAGTTATATTCCGTTGGTTCGATAGATTCGGTTATAACATCCGATTCGGGGTTTGTAACAATACTCATATTGTCATCAGTCAATGAGCCCTCAGAGTTATATTCCGTTGGTTCGGTAGATTCGGTTATAATATCCGATTCGGGGGTTGTGATAACATTCATATTGTCATCAGTCAATGTATCCTCAGAGTTATATTCCGTTGGTTCAGTAGATTCGGTTATAACATCCAATTCGGGGTTTGTAACAATACTCATATTGTCATCAATTAATGTATCCTCAGAGTTATATTCCGTTGGTTCGGTAGATTCGGTTATAATATCCGATTCGGGGTCTGAACCATTTATATCAATATCTATTGGGGTTTCTTCAAAGATATCTGTTGTTTCTGTATTATTTGAATCTGTATTTTGAATTAATGATTCAGTTTCAATTTGATAATGTTTTCTTTCAGATTGAATGGTATCAGTTGGTTTTGCTATAACAGATGTCATTTGTGCAGCAAGTTGTTCTGAAAGTGTTTTTGCAAACTGTATAAATGTATCATTTTGAGCTTTAATTATTTTTTGCAAAAATTGTTCTTGTGATATTTTCCATCGTTCAAAGTCTTGAATGGATATATTTGATGTATTTGCAGTTTCTTTTAAACCGGAAACATTTTTATTTATTTGTTCTTTTAAAGTATTTAGTGTTTCGTTTAAAATGGTTGTTTGATGTTGATTGCTTTCTTGCATTGTTTTCATTGTCTGTGCAATCAAGTCCATTTGTCCCAAGGAGGATTCCGATGTGTTTCCTTCATTTGAAATTGATTGCCTGACAATTGGGGCAAATATTGGGAGTTCATCATCCGGAGCGGGTAAGTATCCGTCATTTCCCGTAATAACAGAATTGGCTTGTTGCTCTCCATTTGTATTTTCATCAACCGATTCATTTAGTGTTTTCCGCAAAAATTCTAAATATTGTCGTACGGTTGGTCCTCCCACAATATCTTTCATCATCATTAATTCTTCATCGCTTGCAGCCAATAATAATTTATTGTATTCCGCAACAAATTCCGGCTTAAATGCACTGATTTGTCGGAATTGGTTAACTAATCTTTGTGCATTTAAAGCCGAAGTATTATCTAATGTTACTTTACGGTTAACAAATGCATTCAAAATTTGATTGGCTGAGTCAAGAGATTCTGAACTCATTTTGGGATCCTTTCATTTTATGAAAACAGTATCATAACAACGCGGTGTAATCGGGTAGCTTCTTTTTTGGGCAACATAAATGTTTCTGCACGAATAGGGCTTAACACTGATATTTGTTCCGCATTTTCATCTACAATAGATATAGGTAAAAATTCATCATCCATAATTTGCATTAATGCAATATCTCCTTTTTTGGGAGTAGAGCAGGGCGATACAACCAAAACAGCCTCCTGTGAAATAACAGGACCTAATGCAGCCGATTTCATACGTACGGCATACATATCTGTATCAAAAGACATATTGGATGGACACAAAACAGAACCGACCGGTTGTTCTTTATCAATCTTAATGATACCGTTTTCTTTTGGAAATCCAAAAATCGGAACAGTTACTTCTTGCGAATCAGCGGCACGAATCATAAAACGACTGACCGGTAAATCATTGTATCCGCCTTTACTTGCAAAAATACCACTTTTGCCTTCTGTTTGCTTTAATTCATCTAAAGCACCGGACATATCCAATTCATAAATTTTTAATTGTAAATCGCTTTCGGAAAAACCGAGTGCATGTGCAATATCTTTAAATGTTTTTTCATCGACTTCCCGTTGTCCCATTTCAATCCGGTGATAGACGGAAAGAGTCATTTTGGCTCCTTTTGCAACGGCTTGTAATGTTAATCCCTTTTGACCACGCAGATACCTCAATCCAGCTCCTAATGTTTTTAACCCGCTGCCGGAGTTGATTTTTCGACGACGTTCTTGTTCTCTTTTCCAAGCTTTAATTACTTCCGGTTGAGATGATTTTTCCGAGACAAATAAAGCTTCCGGTGGACAATCCAAATATTTGGATATTTTTGTTAATTGTGTTTCGTCAATTCGCCGATAACCTTTTTCGATTTTACTGATTGCCGATAAACTTAAATTTAAAACATCGGCTAAACTTTTCATTGTTTTGCCACGTACACGGCGAAACATTCGAATTTGATTTGGGAAAATAATTTCTTCCATAATTTTTTTCTCCTTTATGCTGATTTAATATATGTACTATACACTTCTTTTTTTTGGATGAAAATAGACAAAATTTAAAAAATCGAATTTTTTTAAAAAAAATGGCTTTTTTTGTTTTTTTTATTAAAAAAAGTTATTCCAATGTGCATACATAATTTTATTATTCTTAAAAAAAACTCATTTTTTGTTTTAGATAATACGGGTTAAAAAAAATTTTTTTTAATTTTGTCGCAGATTCTGAAATGGTTCTTGCCATTTTTCCATGAAAGAGGTTAATTCTTCGTTTGGTTTTTTCGGTAGAACGATATTGAGGGACACAAATAAATCCCCCTTTCCTTTTATTCCTTTATCTTTTAACCGTAGAGTTTTTCCACTGTCGGAGTAGGGAGGAACAGACATTCGGACAGAACCATATGGTGTCGGAACGGTTATTTTGGTTCCTAAAACAGCTTCTTTGAGACTAATAGGTAGTGTTAATAATAAATCATTTCCATTACGGGTATAAAGCGGGCTTTTTTGTATTGATATTTTAATAAGAGCATCTCCGGATTGTCCATTGTGATTCACTTCGCCTTGTCCTTTTAGGCGTAATGTTGATTCGTCCGTTACGCCGGCAGGAATTTTTATTTTCAGGCGTTTTCCGTTGGAAAGTGCAACCGTTGTTTCGCCCCCGGTGACAGATAAATCAAAAGGAATTGTTAATTCATAAGTGACGTCTTTTCCGGCAGAAGCATATTGCCGGTATGTATCAGAACGCGTGCCTGAATGGGCGTGGTTTCGACCCATACCGAATAAGTCGGAAAAATCAAAACCGCCGAATCCGCCCCCGAACATAGAAGCAAAATCTTCCGGATTAATGTTGTGTGCGTATCGGTTATTTCCTGAACCAAAACCATTAAATCCGCTATTTCCGCTAAAACCGCCGCCAAATGGAGTCGGGTTCCCTTCCGCATCAATTTCGCCGGCATCAAATCTCCGCCTTTTTTCCGAGTCGGAAAGCAATTCGTATGCAGCAGTCACGCTTTTAAATTTTTCTGCGGCTTTTTTGTCCGGATTTACATCCGGATGTAATGTTCGAGCCAATTTGCGATATGCTTTTTTTATTTCATCAGCTGTTGCTGTTTTACTTACACCTAATAAATCATAGGGATTTGTCATAAAAAAACTCCATAAAAAATTAACATAAATTTATATATAATATAGGTGTATTTGAAAAAAAATCTACGAAAAAATACAAAAAAGATTATTATTTTTATAAAAAAACAGATAGAGTCAACTAAAAGGAAAATAAAGATATACAAATATGAAAAATAGAGAGGATTAAGTTGCAAAATTTCAATTATTTGTAAAAAAAATAAATTTATGCAATTAAAATGATTGAAAAAAATAAAAAAGAGAAGTACGCTATGTTTTTAAAAGAAGGACAAAGTGGGCAAATGATTTTATATAATCAGACAGAAATTGTTCAGGCATTACTTAATCCACGCATCTATCCTGTCAGTTGGCATGTAAAAGAAGTTGAGATGCTTCAATCTCACATAGCCATGTTATTTTTAGCCGGTGATTATGCTTTTAAATTAAAACGTGCGGTTTTATCTCAGGGAACAGATTTTTCGACACCTCAAAAAAGGCGGATTGCCTGTGTGCGGGAAATGAGACGTAGTACAATTTATGCTCCACATTTAGTTATCGGAATTCGTTCAGTACGGCGTTTACCGAACGGACGGATTACTCTCGGTGGAAAATTAGGAGAAGAAGTTGATACGCTGATAATTATGAAACGCTTGAAAAAAGCGGATATTTTAGGATTTAACATTCCCGATAAAGCTTTTGACAGATTTGAAATTATGGATTTGGCAGAACAACTTGCAGATTTGCACTGTAAAGCTAAAATGTTTCGAACGAAGTGGCGATTGGAAGATATTCAGCAAATTGTATTTGAAAATGAAAGAATTTTATCCCGTTTTGGAAGTGAAATTATAGATTCGGGAAAATTAACGGAATTAACACGAGAAAGTTTGCAATATTTAGCACATAATGCACGATTGATTTCTTTGCGTCAAAAAAGCGGACATATTCGAAAGTGCCATGGTGAGTTGTTATTAAGTAATATTGCACGTAAAGACGGAAAATATATTTTTTTCAGTCCAGTAGAACATAATACATCGTTAGATTGTATTGATACATTATATGATTTATCTTCGCTTTTAATGGATTTTGAAATGCGTGGATTAAGACGATTGGCGAATATGCTGTTTAATCATTATTTGGCTTACACAAACGATATGACAGGATATCCGCTTTTGCCCTTATATCAGTCGATTCGGGCAATGATGCGAGCGGGAATATGTGCTAAAAAAGTTTCACTTTTAGATGGGAAAGAGAAAGAAGCAGCTATTCAAAATACACAAAAATATTTTGATTTAGCTTGTCAGTTTTTATTGAAATCGAATAAGCCTGTTCTTATAGCCTGTGGCGGATTGTCCGGTAGTGGAAAATCACGGCTTTCCAGAGAATTAGGCGGAAAACTTTGTCCGGCACCGGGAGCGGTTATTTTATGTGAAAACATAATCAAAAAACAAATGTCCGGATGTAAATTAACTCAACAGTTAGGTGAAGAATATAATTCGGAAGCCTATAAACAGGTTGTATATGATGTTTTAAATCAGCAAGCAAAAACCGCCTTGTCTATTGGATCAAGTGTTATTGTTGATGGGTTGTTTTATCATGAAGCAGACAGGATTACCATTGAACAAATCGCACGGGAATTAAATGTTCCATTTGTCGGATTTTGGGTAACGGCTCCGATTGATGTGCGGGAAAATCGCATACAAACCCGCAAAAGAAATCCATCAGATGTTTTGAATAAAGCTGATTTGGAAAAACAACAAAATACAAATATCGGGAACATTACATGGAATTTGATTGATACAGATCAACCACGAGAACAAACATTGGAACAGGCATTAGCTATTCTTAAACAACAAGGTGTTTTAATAAATGGATAGCTTTTCTTGAAGTTTATTTTAAAAAAATGAACATTACAATATGAATTTCCGTTTTAAGTATTGTCTCAATAAAAAAATGGAGTTTAAAATGTTCAAAAAGAAAATAATAATAACAAGTTTAATTACAGCAATTTGTTTTGGAGTTGTTTCTCCTGTAATGGCAGGATATAATACTATTTATATTCCAACTCATACAAATTATCAAAATATTACCGGACAAACGGTTGTGTATACACCATCACAAACAGTTGTTATACAGGAAAATGTTTTGCCACAAACAATTGTTGTTCAAAAAACGCAAGAGCCGATTTATATTCAGAAAACAACAGGTTCAAATGATGCTTTATGGGTAGCAGGTATTGGGTCTTTTGTTGGTGGTGTTTTATTGAGTAATATTTTGCATCAAAAGCATAAACCGAAACATCACGTTAAGCCGAAACCCCAACCGAATAGGGGGCATCATGCTCAAAACAAGCATCATAAGGGTAAGCATTGAGGCATAATTATTTAATATGTATATAAAAAAGCATGAATATTCATGCTTTTTTATGGTATTGAATGTTCAACCTATCTATATAAACAAGAAATGTAGGTGATTTAGCCTAACTATACGACTTGCAAGGTTTTAGGACTGACAAAGAAAAAAACTTATAATAGCTGATGGATGGATATAAATATTAAATTTGCTAAAATAATATGTAGGAAAACTCGTTAATTATATTCGGATTTGTCAAATCTGCGATGTATCCATAACCATTGCTCCGGATATTTTTTAATCCATTTTTCCAGTTCTTGATTGATTCGCAAAACCGTTTCATAAACAAAATCGTTGTTTGTTACATTTTTGGGTGTCTCTAAGGGATAAACTGTAATATCAAAATTACCGTCTGCCCGACGTAAACACATTGCCATTAAAATCGGAATATTCATCTTTTGAGATAATCCTGCAACAGCAGAAGCTGTCATCGCTGGTTTGCCGAAAAACGGCACGGAAAGTCCTTCTCTTAATTTTTGGTCACATAAAATAACAACGGCTTTTCCAGATTTTAAAACGCTTAACATTTTTTTAGCACCTTGTGTGCCTTTGGGAATTAATACCCCTTTTCTGCGTTGAAATAAAATTTTGTCCAACCAAGGGTTGTTTGCTGCACGGTAAACTGGATTTAAACAATAATCATCAAATAAATAGGTAGCAGCGGAAATTTCAAAATTGCCTAAATGTCCGGAACAAACGAAACAACCTTGTTTTTTTTGAGCTAACTCTTGTAAATAGTTGATGCCGATTTTGTTGGCACGTTGAAACAGTTTTGATGCATGTGGTAATTCACCATATACACGTCCCCAATGGATCCACATTTTTTTTAAAATGGTTTCTCTTTCCAAATCGGTTTTGTTTGGAAATGCAATTTTCAGATTTTTTCGACCGATACGATTGCGATTAGGAAATAGATAGTAAAAAAAACGGCCTAAACAACCGCCAAGAGCTGATGAAAATTTTATCGGTAAAATTCGTAATAAAGAAATAAATATCAAAACAATACAACCGATTATCGGATCGCTGATAAATTGCTGAAATTTATTGCGATGAGATTGACGTAATACCTGACTCATTCAAAAACCCCCTTAATTAAAGCGGCAGCTTCCTGTGGTTTGTCAAATACAAAATGTCCGTCTATAATTTCAATGTGTTTGAGTAAATCTTTTGGGATTTTAACAGCATCTTTTGTTGTTGTCAGTAATGGTAATCCATTGGCAGATTTTATTAGCCGTTCTACGTCAAATCGGGTATAATAATAATGATCCGGATAACTTTCTGTTTTTACGACGTTAATTCCGTTTCTTTTTAAGATGTCAAAAAACTTTTGAGGTTGTCCGATACCGGCAAACGCCATAACTTTTTTTCCTTTTAAGGTTGAAAGTGTTCGTTTGTTTAACACAAAGGAACCGGTTAATATGGGTAAATCAATTTTGTTTCGTTGTAAATAAAATTGCACGCCCCATTCATCTTCACCAACAATAATGATTGCATCTGCTCGGGATAGTCCTTTTAAAACAGGCTCGCGTAAAGGTCCTGCCGGAATAACACATTCATTACCAAATCCTTTTTTACCATCAACCACAACAAATGAAAGTGTTTTTATTAAAGAAGGATTTTGAAATCCGTCATCCATAACGATACATTCGGCCCCTTTTCGAACAGCGAATTGTGCCCCACGTGCACGATGTCTATCAACAACGGTTGGTCCGTAGTAAGCAAGTAAAACCGCTTCATCTCCGACATCATACGATGCATGATTTTCCAAATCCACCAATACATTTTGGATGTGTGATTTATATCCGTGATTTAAGAAAAAGAAATTCTTTTTTTGTTTATGTAATATACCGGCAATAGCTAAACACACAGGTGTTTTTCCCGTTCCCCCGATAGATAAATTACCGACACAGATGACCGGAACGGATGCCTGATACGGATTCGTATGCTTAAATCTGTATGCTGTTCCGTATGCATACAAATGACCGAATGGTTTTAAAAGTTTAGAAAGAAAATGATTGGGGCAGTCCCAAAAATCAGGTGTTTTCATTTATAATTCAAACCTTTCATGTAATATGTCATATACCCGTTCCAAAACACTCATTTCGGAAGTTGCCATTTCTTCGGCTCTGACTGCTATTTTTTCGGCATTAGCCGGTTTCATCATGAATGATAAAAGTTGTTTTGCCAATTCTTCTTTATCAGCAATTTCAACTAAGGCTTTTTGTTTTTTTGCTTGTGCAACGATTTCTCTGAAATTAAAAGCATGTGGTCCAATCATAACTGCTCGATGCAGACGCATTGGTTCTAACATATTTTGTCCGCCGAAAGGAATTAATGAACCACCGACAAAAACAAAAGGGGCCAACTGATAAATTAAACCCATTTCACCGATGGTATCTGCCAAATAAACATCTGTTTGACGGGTAATTTCTTCCTGACGGGAACGTCTGGAAACTGATAATCCTTGTTTTTTTAACATTTTTTCGATATCGTCTGCCCGATTAGGGTGTCGGGGAGAGATAATTGTTAATAAATTTTTGTATTCTTGTTTGATTTGATGATGTACAAATGCACCCATTTCTTCTTCATTACTGTGAGAGCTTGCCATACACCAACACGGACGATCCCCAATGGATTTTTTTAATCCTTTTAGTTCTTTTAAGTCAAACGGTGGGCAGACGGCAGCAAATTTTAAATTACCCGTGCTGACAACATTTTTTGCCCCTAAAACCTTTAATCGACGAGCATCTTCTTTTGTTTGTCCGAATGATAAGGAAAATAAGGATTGAATAGCACTGATAGTTTTGGGGGCTTTTTGCCATCGGGCAAAAGATTTATCGGAAATGCGTCCGTTTAACAAAATAAGGGGATGTTGTTTTTTATTGATTTCAACTAACAAATTTGGCCAAAAATCAGATTCGAACCATAAAACAGCAGTTGGGTTCCAATATTGAACAAATCGTTTTGCTGCCCAAGGAAAATCAACGGGAATATATTGATGGAAAGCTCCTTGGGGCAATCTTTTCGCCATAAGTGCCGCAGAAGTAACAGTGCCGGATGTTACCATAACGGATAAATTTTTATTTTCGGCAAGTAGTTTTTTAACAAGGGGCAACATAGACAAACATTCACCGACACTTGCACCGTGCATCCATACAACACGACCATTTGGACGCGGTTGTTTGGAATATCCCAATCGTTCATAAAAGCGTTTTTTATCTTCTTTTCCTTTAATATAGCGGATAACTAACCACATATATATAATAGGACTTAATAGTACAACAAGAATGCGATATAAAAATAATGTTGTCATTTTTTTTAACTTTCTGATATGATAAGTATGTCTGATGAATGTCACTACTTTAACGCAAAATAAAAAAAAAGGCAAGGCAATGATTCAAATTTATGTAAAAAATTCTTTATTTAGAGATACACTGATGAATGCATTAACAGAGTTTAATCCAACTCTTTATAATGAAACGGATAGTGTTGATAACATATTATTGTTAAATGGTGAGCAGCAGGACATAGATGAGTTTTTAAAGAATCCGCCTCAATATCCGGTTATTCTGTTGGGTGGACATCATTCGGAGTCAGATGTAGAAATCAGTTTGCCTTGTTCCTTGAATGAGTTAAAAGGTCATATTAAAAATTTATTGCAAAAACAACAAAATGCCCCGTCATTTGAAAATAAGCATTTTTTATTTGAGGGTTCTCATCGTCTGTTAACGCATAAAAAAAGTCAAACACAAATTCATTTAACGGAAAAAGAAACGCAAATGATTGTTTATTTGATTAAATCATTGCCCGAATCGGTTTCAAGAGTTGACTTGTTAACGGAGGTGTGGAATTATCGTCCGGATAGTGAAACACATACAGTTGAAACACATATTTATGCTTTGCGACAAAAAATTGGCGAATCAAATGCTGATAAATTTATTACAAATACATCAGATGGATACATTTTAGTCCAATCATAAAATCATTTTGACAAATTAATAAAAAACACATATAATATTCTTCAAAAATCGGAGGATATATGCAATTTAATGCCAGACCACTTAAAACACGATTAAAAAAAGTAAAAGGGCGTCGTGCATCCAGTACAAAATGGTTGCAACGTCAAATTAATGATCCGTATGTTTTGGAAGCTCATCGATTGGGTTTTCGGGGACGGGCTGCTTTTAAAATTATGCAATTGGATGATCAATTTCATTTTTTTAAACCAGGTAAAAGAGTTGTTGATTTGGGGTGTGCTCCTGGCGGATGGTCACAAGTTGCCGTTGAACGGGTTAAGTCAACACCTGAAAATCCATTGGTTGTCGGAATGGATTTGTTGCCGGCACAACCGATTGCCGGGGCAAAATTGGTTCAAATGGATTTTACAACGGATGAAGCTCCTGAAAAATTGCAGGAATTATTAAACGGGCATAAAGCGGATGTTGTTATGTCTGATATGGCGGCTAATACAACAGGCATGCACAGCATTGATCACTTGCGGATAATGGGGCTTCTGGAAATGGCATATGATTTTGCCTGTCAAATTCTTAATCCGAACGGGGTATTTATTGCTAAAATTTTTCAAGGTGGTACGGAAAATACGTTTCTTGCCGAAATGAAGAAAAATTTTGCAACGGTAAAGCATGCCAAGCCGGATGCAAGTCGAAAAGATTCATCGGAAGTTTATGTTGTGGCAACCGGATTTAAAGGGAATCAAAACGAATGCAGGAAGACAGATTAAAAGATTTAGCCGTTCAACTGATACAGGAAATACACAAGGCATCTCGTCCGGCAAGTGAAGTTATTAACGCTTTTACTCGAATGCATAAGTTTCTTGGTTCAAAAGACCGGCGTTTTTTAACGGACATTGTTTGGCATTTTTTGAGGTATCAATCCAGATTAAATTTTTGTTATCCTGATAAATCCGTTCGAGAATTGTTGAATATAACTCAATTAAATGCCGATGTTATTAAAGAAGCTCCGTTATCTGTTCAATGGGAAGTGCCGGAGTGGCTTATTCCTCATATAGATAAAGCAGATAGAGAATTGCCGGCACTGTTAAGTATTCCGAATATTGTTTTGCGGGCAAATGGAAACAGAGTAGATATTCAGAAAAAATTATTGGATGAAGGAATTGAAACAAGTCCGACAGTTTTATCGCCGGTAGGATTGATTTTAAATAAGCGAGTAAACTTAAACACATCGGATTGTTACAAAAATGGTTTAATAGAAATACAGGATGAGGGTTCTCAATTGGTTGCATTAAAGACAGATGTTAAACCAAATCAGACTGTTTTAGATTATTGTGCCGGAGCTGGTGGAAAATCTCTTATTTTTGCACAGATGATGCAAAATAAAGGGCGAATTTTGGCACATGACATTTCTGAACGGAGTTTGAAAGAATTACAAAAGCGGGCAGTGCGTTCTCGGGTTTCTATTATTGAAACAACCACAAATTTAAATGAATGGCATAAAAAGAATCCGAATATGCGTTGGGATTTTGTTATTGTTGATGCTCCGTGTTCAGGTACGGGAACATGGCGACGATGTCCGGATGCTCGTTGGAAATTAACGCAATTGCAATTTAAGATGTTGGTACAAAAGCAGCAAACTATTTTGAATAAAGCAGCAACATTTGTTCCGCAAAACGGAAAATTGGTTTATATGACGTGTTCTTTAACACGGGATGAAAATATTTTACAAGTACAACACTTTTTAAAAACACATAAATTATTTAAGTTGTGTTCACATAAACAATTTTCACCGTATCAATCCGGAACGGATGGTTTGTTTTGTGCAATAATGGAGAGAACATAATAAATGTTTCTTAGGATAATGAAGATTTGTTTTTTTAGATAAATATACAATTTTGCTAAATAAAACACTAAGGTTGCATCTTTTTTTTTGAAAATGTGTTGTGCTTGTTTTTTTTTAAACAAAACCGTTTAATGAATAATTCAAAAAACGGTTTTGTTTGAATTAGCTTTACTTAATTAACAACGAACATGTTGTTTGTTGATGTAAATTTTTGTAGTGTAATGTGCAATACATTCCAATGTTGGTGGTAATGTGTTTGCCAAAGCATTTGCTTCTTTTTCCGGCGTTGGCGGTAAAGAATTTGCCAAAATGTTTGCTTCTTTTTCCGGCGTTGGCGGCAATGTATTTGCCAAAGCATTTGCTTCTTTTTCCGGCGTTGGTGGTAAAGAATTTGCTAAAGTGTTTGCTTCTTTTTCTGGCGTTGGTGGCAATGTATTTGCCAAAGTGTTTGTCACAGATGTTAAAATAAAACCTAATCCGATTGTTTTTAAAATATTTTTCATTTATTTTCCTTTTTTATTTTATTCTTCTTAATTACTAGCTATATTGATATCAAAATTATTAGCAAAAAAGTTTTTGCAATATAATGCTTTAAAAAAATAAAGTCAAGAACTTTTTTTAAAAAAAGCGTTTTTTTATAAAAAAATAAATTTTATTCGTATTTTTTCAAAATAAAGAATAAAACAGAGCGGAATGTTGAAAAAAATCTCAATTAAAAATAATGATTAACTGAAAATTTAAAAGTGTTTTCAGAGCGATTCGTTTTTTTAGAGAAGCCATAAGACACGCCAATTTGCCAATTACGAAGTATATTATAATTGATTGTTGTCATTGCAGAAAGATTACGCAACATCCAATTATCAGAAATATTTTTTGCAAATTCTGTTTGTACTTGTGTGCGGGGTAAATAATAAATAAAACCGGCCGATAGGCCAAATGCTATACCGAGATTGTGTGGTAAGGCATTACCTCCGTAGCGGAATAAGGTGTTTGCCAAACCATATATATAAAATTGTTTAAATGGTTTTATTGTTAACCCAGAACCACCTTTTATCGTGTACATTAACTTTTCTTTGTTTGTTTTAGGATTCCATTCCCTGCTGATATAAGTATCTATTTGGTATGATATGGGATGAAAAAGTGCATTGTAGGGTGAAAATGAACTGATTTTTATTAAATTAAGATGTTGAAATTGTAATCTGTTTTGTTGTGGATAGTAACGCAAGACGGTATCTAAAAAATTAATTTCAGCCCCTTCCAATAAGCCGATTGGTGATTCGTTTAACGAATGATAGGCCGCTCGCCAGCCGATTTCTGTGAACGGATTCCCTTTATGAGTACCGGTTGAAAATTGCAAACGCATCGAATCATGTGAATTTAAAACGGAATCTTGCGGAACAATAACTTCCGATGACTGTGTTTCAATATTCCGGCGAGCAGTTAATGTTTGTAAAGATTTTTTCCGATATTCTTTTAAAGATAAATGTTGTTTAACCCATTCATATTGTATATATTCATATGCTGTATCTAATATGTTTATTTGACTTTTTTCGGGCAATTCTTTTATATGATTTAACTCACCTGTTTTAACGTAATGAATAAGTGCTTTTTTTTCTGTTGTATTCATTTGTTCATAACGATATGCAATTCGTCGTTGACGAGAGGGGCGATAGTTAATACTTTTGACCATATTTTTTCTGTTATTTATGGCTTTTACCGTATCAAGCGGAATAGTTTGTAGTGGAAAATCATCTGATAATTTTAATTCAGGACGAACGGCATCTAAGGCTTCCATTAATAAATATGAACAATTTTTTGTGAAGAAATAATAACGGGTTTGTGTATGTCCGATTTCCCAAAGATGTGCGATAAAAAAATCTCTTTCCGAATCGCTTAAATTAAGTGTATATTCCCAAATATCCCGATTTTCCATGTTGTTATACATATTAATAACATTGTAATAAGGTTTTACAGTAAAGCCACCATAGTATCCACCGGTTAACCCGTATATGGCATATAACGGTCCGGCTGTTTTTTCATCAACATAAGCCCCGTAATTAACGCCGTGAGCAACTAATTGTGTTTTTCCTTCGGGAATGTCTATACGCATTAATGTATGCCCGAACAATGAAGATGGATTGTTCATATAAGCATCTGTGTATAAGAAGGTAATGTTTGCCGGATTTAAATCTTTTTGGAATTTTTCAAATTCAGTGCAAGTTGGATAAGGGGTTTTGATTAATCCGTTTTTTTTAAGAAAAGTATATCGGGCAGGAAATAAACATTGTTTTGAAGTGTTTTTCTTTTGTGTAAACAATTTTATTGTTGATATTAATTCGGATTCGGGATTCGTTTTCCCGTCTTTTGATAAGAAAAAATTATCGGAATCAATTGAACTGATATAGTTTCCCCATAATTGAGGACGATAATGTGCTAAACTTAACCATTGAGGTGAATAAGCGATTTGATGGATGTTAATAGAATTTTTTTCATTGTTGCAAAACGATTTAAACTCATTGGACTGTGTAATTGCTTTTGCAGATAAACAATAAGTGCATAAAATAAAAAAACAGAGAATCAAAAAGATAGATTGTTTGATTCTCTGTTTTGTCATTACAATATCCTATTAAGCAACCTGAATAGATAATAATTGTAATAATTCTGTTGCAACGGCAACAACTTCAACATCTTCAGAAGAGAAAATATCGTTGAAGTGTGTTTTGGCAACCAAAGCGACTTTTTCGGCAGGAACATCTAAAATACCGGCAATCGTGTATAATGTTTCTCCTTCACCACGAGAGGCATCAAAGGCAAATTGTTCCATGTTATTTTCTAAAAATGTCAAAAACATTCTTTGTGTGCCGCCGGTAATACGACCGTTTGGATCACAACCGGATGTTCCGGTAGAAATACCGAATGTTTGTGTTCCGAAAAAACCATTTGTTGTAACGGCTAGGACTTGCGGAACTAAACCAGATTGACCACGCCAAGCCATACTTCCCAAACCACAACCGGTACTGTCATGAGCTTGAGCTCCATTTGAGAAAGCAATTATTCCCAAAGCGGCAACAGAAGCTAAAATTATTTTTTTCATACGATATCCTTTCAAAAATGATTTACTTTGATAGCATAAAAGCAATCTTTTCAAAAAGCAATTATTTTTTGCATAAAAGTGTATTTCAGAACATACTTTTTATATTTTTTCAAAAGATAAGTTATCTGGTTGAATATGAGGGATAAAGAGCTTGCAAAATTTTGAATGTTTTGATATAATTAATATGTGAAATTGTAAAGGAGACGATTATGAAAAAATATCTGTTCATATTGTTATTTGTTTGGGGCATATGTAGTGCCTGTCAAGTCATGGCTGCTGATGTTATTTGTAATATTGATGGTGACTTTTCAAAGGCTGATAAGTGTAATGTGCAAGATGTTGGGGCTAAAATGGGTTCCCCTTTGATTGATTCTAAAAAATAAGAAATTAAAAGCAAGTTATTTTGTTTGATTCAGAATAACATAAAAAAAAGACTGAAATTTTCAGTCTTTTTTTATACTGCAAATTTTTATTTTCCTGATAATAGTGCATCAATTAATTCTTGTACAGTCGGAATGTATCCGTCTTTATACATTGGATCTGTTCCGAAACGATAAGCACGATGACCTGCAAACATCAGGTTGTTATCAATACTTTCTCCATGTGCAATAGCAGTTAATGTTTTATTGATACAGAACGAACGGGAATCCGGTAATCTGTCCAAATGTCCGTTTGCTTGTGACCAACCGGAGAACGCACAGGCAGAAAGACAACCGACACAATTGACCCTGTCTGTTTTAATTTGTGCATCTTCTTCTTTTGTTAAGAAGATAAGAGACTTATCCGGTGTGCGGACGGCAACGGGACGTTCGCCGGATTGATATGCATTTGCCCGTTTAAAGTCATGTTCTGTTAAATAGACTGTGTGAGCCGCTGAAACAATAAACGGTTTTACAAAAATACCTTCCGGTTTTTCTGTATACGGCATTTCGGTGTCTTTCCTGTCAAACAGTGTTTGCATAAATTTGTTTCGGACAGCAGATGAGTAAAATCCGGTCGGTGAGAATTGTTGCAAAACAACGTCTTTTGGTTTTAATGCCCGCAAGCATCCTTGCCATGCTTTAGCAACCGGACTTTCAACCGTTAACAATGGACGTGTTCCTAATTGGAATGCAATTAAACCGATTTCCGGATTATCAATGTATTCATCAAATTCGGATAGATTCCAAACACCGCCGGCCATAACAATGGGAACATGTTGTAAATTGTATTCGTTTAATTGTTTACGTAGAGCAACCAACCGTTCATACGGTCTTTCCGGTTTTTCGGGATTTTCGGAATTTGATAAACCGTTATGACCACCGGCCAACCATGGATCTTCATAAACAACACCACCTAAATATTCCGGACAGTTCTTATAACTGCGTAACCATAATGCTCGAAATGCCCGTGCGGAAGAAACAATCGGATAATAATATAAACCGTATTTTGCTGCAATTTCAGCTAATTTGTATGGCATACCGGCACCGCAAGTAATCCCGTGAACCAGTTTATGAACTTCACCTAACATACCATCAACAACAGGGACGGCTTCTCCCATTCTTTTTTGGTATTGAAAACGAAGAGTTCCCAACATTTGTTGTGCTTTTTCCCCAACGGCTTCTAATTTTTCCTGATATTTTTCCGGGGCTTTTTGAACCAAATTTTTCACAACGGATTCGCAAGAATTCATAACGCCTTCCAAAATGGGGATACTTCCACCCATTTCCCATAAAACGTTCATATGGATACGTCCGTTTCCACCGGAAATTTCGTGAGCGATTTTAGCCTGTGAAATGCCTCCTTTAATGGACATTTCAATTAATTCGTTATGACGTTCTGCCCGTGTTTTTCGAGTATAAACTTTTGGAACAACTTTTCCTTTCTCATCAACAATATCGGCAAATACGCCAGAAATTGTTCCAACTGCTCCGGCTTTTGCCCAAGCACCGGAAGAATGTCCATCCGATACGGCAACACCTTTTCCGCCTTCAATCAACGGAATAACTTCTTTGCCGGAAATAACAATTGGATTTAATTTTTTCATAGGTACCTCTCTTTAAAATAAAACATAAGATTACTTTACTTATTTTTATATCAAAAATCAACAAAAAAACTTTTTTTATATAAAATATAAGAAAGTGAAGAAGAAATCTTGTATTTTTTATTGAAATTTAGCTATAATACAAAAAGTAATTTAAAAGGGGGATATAATGCTCTATTTGACCGGTGATAATATTTCAAAGGAAAAAGTTTTAAAATTGGCAAAAAAATGCGGATTGCCGGTATGGCCGTCTGTTGAGCGACCGTTTTTATATCAGGGTGATTTTAATCAAATGCCGACAGCTTTGTGTGTACTTACTGAAAATTTAACGGAAACACGCCTACAAACACTTTTTCAAATTCCCATTTCGGCATTGGTAGATGCGAATGCAACCGTTCGCAGTATTGTGGACTTTATTAATGTGCAAAAGGAAAATATTTATTCAGACGGATTGGGCTTTTTATTAACGGGACCAGTTATTTACAATATAGATGTTGCTCAAATTTTTACCAAAGCATTGCAGGATAGACGTCATTTTTCCGATTTTCGGATGGCATCCATTCATTTAGCCTTACATGAAGCATTGGTAAATGGGTTAATTCATGGCAACTTAAATTTATCCAGTTTAAAGCGACAAAATTTAACAGAATATCAAGAATACGGAAAAACCGTTCAAAAACGTTTGACAAAGCCGGCATTTGCTCGTAAGGCAATTAGTATTACGGCAAAATGGACACGACCCAAAATGAAAATTACCATTCGGGATGAAGGGATGGGATATTCTTTATCTGAAATTTTAAAGCAATCTCCAACCATTCAGTCAAAATCAGGACGCGGATTACGTATTATTGCAAGTGCAGCTGATTCGTGTACCATTGATAACTATGGAAAAGAAATCTCATTATCATTCTTACGGGAAAAACCGGAACAGCCGGATATGGTTTCACCGATTAATGTTATTAAAAATGAAACGACAACTTCAAAAGAAGATTTGTCACAAGGAAAAGTGTTGATTATTGAAGACAATCAAAGTAATCAGGCGTTATTAGCCGGATTGCTGTCACAGTTAAATATTAAACAGATTGAAGTTGCAGAGGATGGGATAGACGGATTAAATAAAGTATTAACGTTTGAGCCTGATTTAATTATTTTAGATATTACGATGCCGAATTTAGATGGTTATGAAGTTTTACAGCGATTGAAATCGGTTGAACATACCCGATCCATTCCTGTTTTGATTCAAACAGCATCTGATACGCGGGAAGCTCGGGATAAAACATTTCGTGCAGGAGCGTCTGATTTTATTACCAAACCAATTAATCCGCTAGAATTTTTTGCTCGTGTACGGATTCATCTTGAAAACAGATTGTTGGTTAATCGATTAAAAAGTCGCTTAAAGCAAATTCACACAGAACTTTCTACGGCTCAAAATATGCAAATGAGCTTGTTGCCGTGTCAGGCAACAATGATGGATATAAAAAAGAGATATGGATTGAATATGACATCATATTTTGAACCCTCAGATAAACTCGGTGGAGATTTTTGGCAGACTGTACCGTTAAGTGATAATCGTATCGGTTTTTATTTATGCGATTTTTCCGGTCATGGTTTAGCAACGGCATTAAATACGTTCAGATTGCATACATTGATTTTTCAAATGCATTCTCGTATCCAAAAACCATCTGATTTTTTAAATGAATTAAATCAACAATTGTATTTGTTATTGCAACGGGGACAATTTGCCACTTTTTTCTTTGGTATTTATGATCCGCAAAAACAGACATTGGTTTATTCCGGAGCAGCCGCACCGGCTCCGTTTTATTGGAACGGAAATAAGTGGAAAGCACTCGCTACACGGGGATTGCCATTAGGTATTTCACAATCGGCAACTTATACCAATCATACTATTTCATTTAAAGAAGGAAACCGGTTGTTTTTATACAGTGATGCCTTAACGGAAACATTTAATGAGAGTGGTCGTCAATCCAGTGAAAAAACACTTTTAAAGGTTGTGCAAGAAGAAACGAGCGGTGTTTCCATTCAGGAAGGAATGAGTGGAGTAATGCATCGTTTCTTTAGATTTGCACCACCGCCACCACAAGATGATGTGACGGCAGTTTTTATCGAAGCTGATAAATTATTTCCCACTTTTTAAATTAAAGGATTGAAAATGATTAGATTATATACATCCGAACAACTTTGTGCCGAAAAAATTTTAATGCCGACTGAAAAGCAGGGACATTATTTACAACATGTTATGCGATTAAGGGAAAATGAAATTGTTTCTTTATTTAACGGGCAAGACGGTGAGTGGACGGCAGCTGTCCGGTTCCCTGAAAAAAAGAAGATTGAATTGCATATAAAAGAACAAATCAGGCAACAATGTACAGAAACAGATTGTATTTTGTGTTTTGCTTTAATCAAAAAAGAAAATACGGATTTGATTTTGCAAAAAGCAACAGAGCTAGGTGTTACGGAAATTTATCCGATGATAACGGAACGGACGGTTGTTCGGCAATTTAATTTAGAACGTGCTCAGACAATTGTTGCCGAAGCTGCGGAACAATGTGAGCGTTTAACAGTGCCGGTTGTTCATCACCCCCAATCTTTACAGGAAACTATAAAACAATTACAGGGGAATTGTACGCCTGTTTATTTAGCTGAACGGGCAGATGTATCCGATAATTTATCTCAGATTAAAATTCCTGCTTTTTTTATTGGTCCGGAAGGTGGTTTTTCCAGTTCTGAAAACCGGTTTTTAAGTGAGCAAAAAAATGTTAAAACCATTCATTTGGGTAATACGATTTTAAGGGCAGAAACAGCAGCTATTGCTATATTAAGTTGTTGGCAATTTCGGATTTTTTGATTGGTTTAAAATATATTGATGCTTTGTTCGTCCCCGTTTGTTTTGAGAAATCGGTTCCGGATGAATAACCAAATGCATTGTTGGATATTTTTGATGAATTTTTTCTTCTATAATATCAGTTTTTTCATGTGCATCTTTCAGGCTTAATTCATCATCTAATGAAACGGAAAATTGTGCAAACATTTCATTGCCGGATAAACGGGTTTTTAAGTCAAAGCAGTCATATACTCCGGTAATAGAGCAAGCTGTTTTCTTGATTTCTTTTCGTATTTGTGGAGAGATTTCTTTATCCATTAACATATTGAGTGATTCTTTTAGAACAACAGAAATACTGTAAATAAGATATAGTGCAACAAAAATACCAAATAAGGCATCCATAAAACACCATTTCAGATAATAAGAAATAATAATGGATACACAAACGCCGATATTCATAAAAATATCGCCGGTATAATGTGCTAAATCAGCCTTAATTGAAAGAGATTGTGTGCGTTTAACAACTAATCGTTGAAAAGAAATCAAGCCGGCAGTTAAAATAATTGCCAATATTGTTACGCTTAAGCCTAGCCCGACTTCTCGGAGTTCTTGCGGATTCATTAAACGAATAATGGATTCTTTTAATAAAATACAAGAAGCAACTATAATGATAAGTGATTGAATAAGACCGCCTAAGGCTTGTGCTTTTCCATGTCCAAATCGGTGTTCTTTATCGGCGGGAGTTGTTGCTTCCCGAACGGCAATTAAATTAACAAGGGAAGTTAGCATATCTTGAACAGAATCAAACAAACTGGATAAAATAGCCATAGAACCGGTTAACACAAATGTTGCCAGTTTGGCTATCATTAACACAAATGCCGTTCCAACAGAAAAGAAACTGGCTAGTCGCATAAGATGATTGTTTTTTTCTTGTTCATTCAATGTGTGATGTCCTTGTTTTTTGATTAAGTAGCTTCTTTTTACTTGAAATCAATAGGAAGGTCAAGAAATATTAAAAATAAAGTTGTTTTGAATGAATAGATTAATTTTGAATAGTACGAGAGGATAAAAAAGGGACGTATAAATGCAACCATTTTTTTCACTTTTTTGTATTTTTTTTAATTTTAATTAAATAATTCAAATAAAACAATAATCTTTCATTTTTTTTAGAAACCGATTTTGCTGATTCGAAGCGGGAAAAAAAGGTCCCTTTTGTTACACTCACTTTATAAATGCAACTTTATAATTGTGAGGAGAAGATTATGCGAATCAAACTGAATGAACACGGACGGAGTATGGTAGAAATCCTAGGAGTTTTGGCAATTATCGGGATTCTATCAATCGGTGGTATGGCAGGTTATCAGTATGCGTATTCATCGTACCAAGCGGGACAGATTCAAGATGTTATCGGCAAGGCTAAATTGTTGGCAACACAAAATAACCGGTCCTCTCGTGTAAAAGAAGTTCGGCGTTTTGTGGAAAATATGTTATCCAAATATAAACCGGCTGATACGACCCCGATGGTCAACCATCGTGACGGCAAATACATTGTCGATTTATTTAAAGTAACGGATTCGGTTTGTGAAAAGCTGCAAAACAGACGGGAGATATTCAATTCCATGCACATCGGGATGACACCGGAAGCGTGTACAACAGCTGAAATGAATATGCAATTTACGTTTGACAGTATTGTCATCGGGGGAAGTGGTGTTAACGGAAGTGGGGATAGTTATGATAATCCAATCGAACGGTGTCCGGATAAACAAGTCTGGCGACAAAAGGAAGACGGAACATATGGTTGTGTTTGTCGACACGCCTATGAATATGGAGAAGATTGTACCCGATGTGAACCGCCCCGCAGTTGGAATCAAGGCAATCAGAGTTGTCAATGTCCGGCAGATAAACCGATATGGGAATATGGTGTCTGTAAATGTATAGCTGATACGGATTGTCAATACAGTGGTACTGGTTTTTGTTGTGATGATACGGAACAAGTGTGTCGACAATGTGATGAAACGGATTGTGATAAAACCAAAGGATTAACATTGGCAGATGGACGGTGTGTTTGTTCGGGACGGAAAGAATGGCGACAAGATGAGGGGGATTCTGAACCGAGTTGTAAATGTCCCGTTAATACGCCGGCAGAAGCAAATTCTAAAACGTGCGAATGTCCGGACGGAAAAGATAATGTGGATGAAGACGGAGATGGGGTGAATGAATGTGTCACATCTTGTCCGAGTGATACGGGATTTACGGGACTGAGAAATCGCACGACAGGGAATTGTTTGTGTAATACAGGGGCAGGGTATAAAGCCGAATCGGAAATGGTCGGAGGGGTGCAAACGTGCGTGTGTGATGAATCAAGAGATTATTATCAAGGTCCCAATAAATGTCTGCAATGTTATCAAGTAACAAAAGAATTTGCTCAAAAAAATTGGGGAAGCGATGATACATTAGGGCTGAATATAGATACGGTAGATGAAGATGTTTGGTATTGTGGATATTATGTAGAGCATCAATATGTATTTAATCCATCTGAAAATAGATTCTGTGGTACATTTGAAGTATTGAAAAAGAATTCCAGTGGTAATTTTTATTGTTCTGCTGATTGTGCAGCAAGTCGTGGTGCTGGTTTGGGTGTTCCTGGGGGTAGATATATTACATGGGGATTTTGTGGATGTTATTATTATTCTGTTTGGGAAAATAATCGTTGTGTCAATCCTTGTAGTGATGGACAAAAGATAAACGGACAATGTTCTAAATGTTATGAAACTTCGTATACTTTTGATGGGACAACTTGTTATTCTTGTAATAATGGCATTCCGGCTCCACAAGAAGGCGCATGTATGTTCACATATAGGAATTGGTTGGCAAATACACCGGCATATTGCCATCCGAATACAAATGACGGTATTTCCGGAAGATATAACCAAACACAAAGTGGTGATTGTTCTTATGAAAAAGGTATTGGTATTGTTAAAAATGTATTGCCATATTGTGAATTTAATACAAAAATAACAGAGAATTGTCAATGTTCCACAGGTGGGAGTGTTGGTCAATATTGTTGTTCGGCATCAACATATCCGACATCAACGGGGTGTGCTTCTTGTCCGATAGGGCAGGTTCCAAACACTACTCGTACAGGATGTACAATGTGTGAGCCAAACACAATTACACAAAACGGAAAATGTGTTAAATGTGATAAGGGATATTACCCAAGCAGTCAACAAAATCGCTGTTTGGCTTGTCCGGCAGACAGAACAACCGATGAAGACGGGTTAACGTGTAGTGTTTGTGTGGATAGTTTAAAAGTATTTAATATGATAACAAATAAGTGCGAATGTAAAAATGGTTATGAAGAAAATCCGGTCAACGGAAGTTGTATTTTGTTTGAAGATGAAATTTTGGAAGAAGAAACAGATGAATGATAATATTTTACATAGGGAGAGGGGGCATTCAATAATATGTTTTTTTTCTAAAAAAGTGTTTTTTCGGGTTGCTTTTAATAAAAAAATGGCTTACATTGATTGCATAGACTTTTTATCATTTTTATAAGGAGACAATCTATGTATGATAATATAGAATTTATTATTGCGTGTGGTGGAAAAAGTACACGTAATTTCCCGCATTCAAAAGCTGTTGCACATAAAGCATTGTTGCCGTTTGGGGATGTTCGGCTTATTGATTATGTGTTAAAAGATATTGTTAAAATGGGTGGGCGTCATGTGACAATAGTATGTTCTGACGAAAGCACAATAAAATCTTTTCAACAAGCTCTTGCAGAAGATGTGGTTGTAGAAGAAAAATTACGTAAAAGCGGTAAAGGAAAAATTGCCAATGTTTTACGTTCAACATTTTTACCGCAGGATATGGATATTAAATATGTGATTCAAAATACACCGTGGGGGACAGCGCATGTTTTGGGTTTAGCTCATCGTGTTTCGGCAAATCGTCATGGTGTCCTGATTTTTCCGGACGATTTAATTGATTCGGTTGATCCGGAACAGCCCTTTTTGAAAAAAATTGTAGATGCATTTTTGAAAAATACAAAACAGATTTTATTAACTGGTGTTGAAAAAGAAGATGTTAGTAATAATGCAATTCTTCATAATAGACGATTGATTGAAAAACCAAAACATCCCAGCAATCATGTTGGTATTTATTCTCCGTATGTTTTTCCGAAAGAATGTTTGGATTCAATAGTGGAAGAATTAGTTGTTATTGAAGAACAGGGTCATTTGCCGGAAACCTTACCTTTAGGTGAATGGGTGTATGTTGATGGTATTAATTCTTTCTTGGATAAAGGTGGGGAGGAATTGGGTTTCTTCGCAAACGTATATTTATTGGATACGGCTAAATATATTATGTTGGATACGGGAAATTTGGAATTATATGAAGCGGCATTGATTCGAGAATTGTTGTCTCGTTCTGTTTTTAAAGAGCAAAATATGGAAATTGCCCGTCGTATTTTAAAAGGATAAGACGTTGTTTATTACAAAAAAACATCCCACATAATTGATTGTGGGATGTTTTTTTTTAGACAAATAAAAAAGGACATTAACTGACTACATATAAATTTGTATTTGAAAATTAAGGAGCTGTTGCAGAATCATCAACATGAATGTAACAGTTTTTTTCAGTTGTAAATGTGACTGTATTTTCATCTTCGTCGTCACAAGATTGTGATGCAATTAAACAAATACTACGAAGTGTTTCATTAGCCTGTTCTAACATACGTTCACAGACAGATTGTGGAACTTTTGTATATTGAATTTTAAATGTATCTCCGTTTTCCGTTACTGTAATAGCTCCCCCCCATCTGTTGACTGGTGTGTTAGAACCGTCACAGTTTTCAAAAACACTTTCATTTTCATCACACAATTGTTCTGTTTTTAATCCGCTGTAATCGGCAGCCCAAGAATACATATCATTAATGTCTCGTGCAACCTGTTCAACTTCTAATAATGTTGCACTAGTTCTGAAATAAGAATCAACGTAAGACATAGATGTAATTGCTCCGACCGAGATAACGCCGATAATTGCAATAACACCTAACATTTCAACCATGCTTCTACCGGATTCATTTGTGTTTTTATTCATGTGTTTATCCTTTTTTTTAAATGATTATTTTTTATTATATTCTAAAACATATTTGATGACAAGACTTTTTTTTGGAGGGAAGTTTTTTTGTACCCATAGTTTTTCAGCCAAGCATAATTTTTGTTGTATTTCTTTTCCGTTAAATCCTTTTTGATAAAAATCAACACCACTGACAGGAAAAACAGGTTTTTTGAGGTATAACAACTGATTGAATTTTTTTAGTGAAAATGGTTTAAGAATGCGATTTTTATATAAATGAAATAAAAAATTTTTTCGTCCTGTTTTCCACAGAAGGTATTGAGCTTGTTTCTGGGAGTGGGGTATTTGGATGTCTGATAAAAGAAGTTGAAGCTCTTTTTTTTGCATACGGCTCCATTTCCAGTCAGGCATTATTGTTCCGTTTATTAATATAGCTAATCTTTCCAAGGCGGATGCACGAGGGTATATGTGAATGAATTTGTGGAATAAACCGAGATTGTATGATGGTAAGATTTCATCTAAAACAGTCAGTTGCTGCATTAAAAAAAGTGTTTCAGAAGCGAAAGGAGCTGTTAAAATTTTTAAAAATTCATCACGAATACGTTCGATTGATATTTTTTTTAAACCGGATTTTAATTTGTGGCAAGCTGTGAGTGCTGATTTATCCGTTTTTTTTGCTCCCATGTAGGCAATAAAACGAAAATAGCGTAAAATGCGTAAAAAATCTTCTTCTATGCGTTTTTCCGGCATACCGATAAACTTAACCTGCTTGTTTTTTAAATCCGTCAATCCGTTAAAAAAATCAGATAAATTGCCGTTATTATCCATATATAAAGCATTTATTGTAAAATCACGGCGAGTGGCATCTTGCCGATAATCCGTAATAAATGCAACATTGGCATGTCGTCCGTCTGTTTGCACATCGGTACGTAAAGTGGTAATTTCATAATTTTTTTTATTAATAACGGCTGTTATTGTGCCGTGTTTTAATCCGGCAGTATAATATCGGATATTATTTTTTTCCAAAACCTTAATTGTTTGTTCCGGTAAAAGCGGTGTTGCCAAGTCATAATCATGAATAGATTTGTGTTGTAAGAAATCTCGAATACAACCGCCAACCAGTCGGAGTTGATTGTCAAATATGGTAAACAAAAAATATATGTCCGGCGTTAATAATTTGTTTAAATTGTTTTGAATGCATTTCATAGTATTGAATATAAAGAAGAAATACTTGCAAATCAAGAAAAAAAATGTATAATGCATATTTGAAATGATAATAACAACGACTACACAATTAGAAACGGTTTGTCGGCGTTTTGCGACACACTCTTTCATGACAATTGATACGGAATTTATTCGGGAAAAAACATTTTTTCCGGATGTTTGTTTAATACAGATTGCTTCGCCGGAAGAAGCCTATTGTATTGATCCGCTTGTGGCGGATTTGGATTTGAATCCCTTATTCGAATTATTACAGAATAAGACGGTTGTAAAAGTATTTCATTCCGGACATCAAGATATTGAAATTTTATATCAGTTAAGTGGTAAAATTCCAACTCCTGTATTTGATACACAAATTGGGGCAATGGTTTGCGGTTTTGGTGAGAATGTCAGTTATCAGCAACTTGTGCAGACTTTTTTGAAAATTACGCTAGATAAAAGTATGCGGTGTACAAATTGGGAATGTCGCCCGTTAAGCGATTCGCAAATTCAATATGCATTAAGTGATGTTACTTATTTGCGGGATGTGTATCTGCAATTACAAAAAAAGATTAAGGAAACGCATCGGGAAAGTTGGATTGAAGAGGAATTAAAGGATTTAACAAATGAGGTGGTTTATAATCCGACTCCTGAATTTTTGTTAAAAAAAATAAAACCGCAAAGTGGTTTAAAAGGAGTGTCGTTGTATGTATATCAACAGCTTTATTTATATCGAGAACAGTTAGCACGATTGCGGAACCGGCCTCGTCGTCAACTAATTAAGGATGATTTATTACAAGAGCTAGCTGTTAGGTTGCCTAAAACACCGGATGATTTAAAATCTTTACGCAATGTTTCCAAAGGATTTGAAAAATCAGCAATGGCGGTTGAATTGATAGCTCTTATTATGGATTCTTTACAAGCGGATTGGAAAAAAAATACAATTGTTTCAGTTAAAACACAACAATTAACAAAATCTCAAAAAGGTTTGGTTGAAGTTTTAAAAATGATTTTACACATTGTTTCTATTCAGGAAGATGTTGCAGCCAGTATTATTACAACAACAGATGAGTTGGAGTTGTTTGTGTCGGGAAAAGATGTTTCGTTTAAACATGGTTGGCGGTATGATGTTTTTGGGGCATTAGCACAACAAATTTGTTCCGGAAAAAAAGCAATTTGTTATCATCCGACATTGAAGAAAATAATTTTTTCAGATATTCCCGAACAGAAGAAAAACTAAAAATATTTATATCACAATCTTTTGTATTTGAATACCTTATTTGATGCAAGATTGTGTTGCGTTATTTTAAATTAGTTTTTCTCGTATTATAATCGGATTGTTGGGATAAAAGAAAGCAGAGTGTTTAATCCGGCAAATTGATTCGTTGAATATCTGCACCGAGTTGTTGTAATTTGTTTTCTAATTGATAGTATCCTCGATCAATATGATAAATGCGTTGAATAATTGATTCTCCTTTTGCAGCTAAAGCAGCCAAAACCAAACCGACACCACCCCGCAAATCAGAAGACATAACGGTTGCTCCGGATAATTCGGATACACCCCGAATTAATACAGTATGACTATTTAATATTCTAATATTTGCACCCATTCGTTTTAATTCTGGAATGTGCATAAATCGATTTTCAAAAATACGCTCTTCTACCAAACTTTCTCCTTTTGCAAGCGATAACAAACTGGTTAATAATGCTTGTGCATCGGTCGGAAATCCGGGGTATTCACAGGTGATAATCGGTGTTGCCGTTAATGTTGCTTTTTGGGCATCAACAAGCAATCCGTCAGTTTGTTGTTCAAAACGAATATTGCTCTTCTTTAATGTATCGGCAACGGCACTTATTAGATTTAAACGGGCTCCCCTCATAAAAATTTTACCCTGTGTCAGTGCAGCGGCAACGGCAAATGTTGCTGTTTCAATGCGGTCGGGTACAATAGCATGGGTACAGCCATTTAATTGTTCGACACCATTAATGATAAGTGTTTTTGTTCCGATTCCCTGAATATTAGCCCCCATTTTTTGTAATAAAGATATTAAATCAATAATTTCAGGTTCAAGAGCAGGATTGTGAATAATTGTTGTTCCCTTTGTCAGAACCGCTGCCATAATTGTATTGTGTGTTGCTCCAACGGAAATTTTCGGGAAAAATATTTCGGCACTATGGAGGGGTCCGACCGCTTTTACATATCCGTTTTCAACACGAATATCCGCCCCCATTTCTTTTAATGCCATTAAATACAAATCTACCGGTCGTGTTCCGATGGCACATCCGCCGGGGAGTGATACCTCAGCATGTCCGAAACGGGATAATAATGGACCTAATACCCAAAAAGAGGCACGCATTTTAGATACATAGTCATAGTCGGCATGTGTTGACATGATGTTGTTGGCTTGTAGTGTGATTTCATTTTGTCCCTGAGTGATTTTCATGCCCATGCTCTCCAATAATTGGGCAAGTATCATAACATCCGATAAGTAAGAAACATTTGTTAAGTGAATGGGGTCTTTTGTAAGAAGTGCTGCTGCCATAATGGGTAAAACAGCATTTTTTGCCCCGAAGATTTCAATGGTCCCATTGAGTTTTTTTTGTCCGATTACACGAAAAGCGTACATAAAAAATCCTTTGTTAGTCTTGATTTTTCTTATTTTCACGTGCTTGTTTTTGTTTTTTTCTTAAAAGAAGATTTTTTTGTAAAGCACGAGCCTCTTTTGCAAATTTTTCTGCTTTTTTGCGTGAAAAATGATGACATTCTTCTGCTGTTGCAATTAAGCGTTCAATAACTTCATTTTCAGTTGTTTCATTTTGTTTCATTCTTTTTACTTTCCAAAATAAATGTTGCCGGTCCGTCATTTTCAATATGCACAATCATATCTGCCCCAAAAATACCCGTTTCGACAGGAATGTTTAAATGACGTAGCTGTGTTATTAAAAGTTCAAATAATTGATTCGCTTTTTCCGGATTGCCGGCTTTTGTAAAAGATGGTCGGCGACCGGTATTGCAATCGGCCAATAAAGTAAATTGAGAAACGAGCAAAATTGAACCGTTTATGTCTAAAAGGGATTTGTTCATTTTGCCGTTTTCATCGGCAAAAACCCGAAGATATGCAATTTTGTGAGCCATCTTTTCAATTTCTGCCGGCGTATCCGTTTCTTCCATGCCGGCTAAAATGCAAAATCCTTTCTGACATTTTCCGACACATTCTTGTTGGACAAAAACAGATGCTTTATTAACCCGTTGAAGAATTAATTTCATTTGATATCCTTTCAATTTTTTCTAGTATACAAAATTTTTATTAAACGTCAAGAGATGAAATGTTTTATTTTTATGTGTGTAAAATTATTGACAAAATCAAATAGAAGTGCTATTCTTTATTTAAAATTAAGGAGCGTATGAAATGCAGGATAAATTTTTACATCAAAATACACAGGAAAATATCCAATCTGACGAGCAAGACAGCGTGAAACAAGAACGGGCAGTAGCACGTTTAAAATTGATGTATGCCATTAATACATCTGATAATGAAGCGGTGCAATCTATTTTAAATCAATATAATAATCAAAATGAATTTATTGATAATTTAAATACGCCGTTATTGTATTCTATTGATCTTAATAATTTAAAAGCCATTCAAATTTTGTTGGATAAACAAGCGGATGTATTTCAATCAAATCGCTATGGTCGGACAGCGATATGGGATGTTGTTCGACATGATCGCCAAGAGGTTGCCAAACTGTTATTTGATTCGTTAAGTGCTGATGATTTACAAAAAGCTCAAAAAATTACATATGGACCATCTAAAGATTCTTTGATGCATGTTGCGGCCAAATATGCTTCTGGTGAAATGATGCAAATATTGCTGAAGTTTGGTTTTAGTCCGAATGAACAAAATGCCGAAGGGAAAACGCCCGTTCATTGTTTGGGATATCAAAATGATAAGAGAAAAGCAAAAGTTTTTTTAAGACAAGCGGACAAATATGGTATTGATATGACAATAAGAGATAATTGTGGAAAATTACCGGAGCGGGAATGTTTTGATGATGTTGCCAAAATGGTACATCGAGCAAGAAAAAATCAAATTTTAAAGCGAAGAAAAGAGTTTTTACATCAACGGCATATGGATTGTTTGGAAGAACAAAAGAATCGTCGGAAATCCAGAATTGATAGTCGAGCTCAACGGGCATATCTAGAAAATGTTCGATTGCAACGGGGTAATGGATAATCAGTCAGATGAATTATCTAAATCCGATTCGTTTATTTGGTGTTTAAAACTTTGAGTTAACGCTGCTTTTGCACAACAAAATGAAAATCCTTGCCGACCTAAGGCTGCTAAATCCTTTTTAAAGAATTCCATGGAAACTGGTTGTTTTAAGGATGTTCTAAATCCTCCCTTTTTATGGCGTTTTAACCAATTGAAAGCTTGTTCAGTATCGGAAGCATCTTGTTCTGTTAGATATTTTTTAACAATTTCATTTGAAATACCGGCCTGATTTAATTTTTGAAGAATGAATGCGGTTGATTTTCCTTGTCTTAATAGGATACGAACCTGATTTTCTGCGAATCTGTTGTCGTCTAAATATCCCAGTTCTTTCATTTTTTTGAGAATGACTTCTATATGATTATGTATGTCTGTGGGGATTTCTAAGCCTGCTTGACGGGCTTTATCAATGCGTCGAAGTAACATTTGCCGAACTTTTGCAGAAGATGCCTCATATTTTGATAAATAAAAAAGAGTGATGTTGTATAATCTTTTTTCCGTTAACGGTTTTATCATTGACAAATGCTCCTGTTTTTTCCATAATAAACAATATAATTATAAACAAATTGAAAGGAAAAGTAAATGGATATTATTTTACCGTTTATGTTGGATAAAGGATTTTCTCGGGGGGTATATATTAACGCTGATAAAACAATTGCCGATGTATTGGCTTGTCATTCTTACCCGAAAATTATTGAAAATGTTTTGTCAGAAGTTATTGTTTTGACGTTGGCATTATCGGCTAATTTAAAATACAATGGCACATTTTCTTTGAATATCAGAGGTGGAGGACCGATTCAAACGGTTTTTGTTTCTGCAACACATGATAAAAAAGTACGAGGATATGCTGTATTTGATTCTGAAAATTTACCGGTAGATGATTTAAGTAATCAGGCGTTATTTGGAAATGGAGAATTGCTTTTTTCGGTTTCTCAAATCGGACAGGAACCATATCAGGGGATTATTCAGTTAACACAACAGACATTAACGGAAACAGTTCTGTCTTATTTTAAGCAATCTGAGCAAATCAAAACAGAACTGGTTTTACGGCGTCAAGACAACAAAGTACGGTGTTTGCTTTTACAACAAATGCCATTAAGTGATGATATGAATGTCGATACGGCAAATGATATTTGGGAAACGGAATGTGTTCTGTTAAAAAGTGTTCGAGATGAGGAATTGTTTGATGAGAATTTAACGCCGGCAGATATTTTATATCGGTTATTTCATGCAAATGAAGCAACTGTATTTGATGGTGTTGTGCCAATGTTTTCTTGCCCGTGTCATCGGAGTCAGATGGAAACATTTTTGAAACGAATGACACCACAGGAAAGAGAAGATTTATACCAAGATGGTAAAATTATAACGGAATGTCAGTTTTGTCAAAATCAATTTACTTTTACACAGGAAGATTTCTAAATGAAATATATCATATCAATATGTTTTTTGTTGTTTTTAAATGCGTGTCAGGCACCGGCATTGAAGCGTTTCTCCGTTTATACGTATGCAGAAGAAAAGCCGATTGTTTTAAATGTATCTGATGTTGTTCTTCAGTCGGAAATTCAACGATATGACCGATTGCCACATATTGAGGAAAAATTACCGATTTCGCCTGAGGATGCGTTGAAAGAATGGGCAGATAATCGGTTTTATGCCGCTGATAAATTATCTTCGGCACAGGCGGTAATTACAATTAAACAAGCCTATATGACTCAAAAAGAAGAAAAAGGACCGAATTGGTATACCTTTGATAATGATGCGTATCGGTTAACGTATGAAGTACAAATGGCGTTTGTTGATAACGGAAAAGTTTTATATCAACATTCGGTAAACGGATGGGAAAGTTCATCTTTGCCACAACGTAGTTCATTGTCGGATAAAGAAGCTGCTTGGCAAAAAATGTTAAATGCCATGGTACGTAAAGTCAATCAACAATTAACGGAAAGTGTTCCAACTGTTTTTAAAGTCCGATAAAAGGTAGATCAATTATATGAGACGGGTATCGGATTTTGTGACAGCCATGACGGAAAAAGAACCGAATTTGCCGTTATTGACGATTGTTGCTTTTATCGTTGGTGTTTTGGTCTATTTTAATTTGTCATTTGAGCCGTCTCTTGCTAAATTGACAGTTCCTTTTTGTGTGCTAGGAATTGTTTCTATTTTGCCTGTTTTTCGGGTAATTCGGTTGTTTTTATTGATACCATTATTTTTTGTATTCGGATTAATTGTTTGTACAATTCATACAATGAATACGGATACAATGTTTTTACCATATCCGGTAGAACGGGTGTATGTGACAGGAGAAGTTTTGTCGGCTATGGGGGGACTAAACAATACGCAGGTTGTTGTTACATTAAAGTCGGTTCAAAAAGAACATTCAGGGTATAAAAAAGATGTTTTTTCGGCAAATGATTTGCCTCAAAAAGCACGATTGATTATTGTTGATGAAATTTCAGAATTGCAAAAAGGAGATGTTGTTTCCGGATTTGTTTATTTATTATCTCCGCCGAGTTTACCCATAACGCCGTTTGGGTATAATGAGGCTCGAACTTTTTTTTATGAAGGTATCGGAGCAAAAGGGGTATTGCAATATCCTGTTGTTCAAAAAGGGAAACAACCGGAACAGTCTTGTTTTGAAACAATTATTTCTTCCGTAGAGAGAATGATACGTCAAAAGATAAATCAGAATATTGAATTTGAAAATCAAGGGATAGCCGAAGCTCTCGTTTTGGGAAATACCCGCTATGTTACTACATCTTCTAAACTGCTTTACAGAGATTTAGGTCTATCGCATATTTTATCTGTTTCCGGTTTTCATATCGGATTAATCGCTTTTTTAGTGTTTGGTTTTATTCGATTGGGTTTGAGTTTGTTGCCTGAAATTTTTTCGGCTATTTGGGGTAAACGAATTGCTGTTCTGTTTGCCTTGGTTGTCAGTGGATTTTATGTGTTTCTTTCAGGGGCACATCCGCCGGCAATTAGGGCGTTTATTATGGTTGGTGGGGCTTTGATTGCAGTGTTTTTTGATAAACGGGCTTTGTCTATTCGAAGTTTGTTTGTTGCTGCTTTTTTAATTTTGTGTTATGAGCCGGTTTTATTGATGTCTGTCAGTTTTCAGCTTTCTTTTATCGCTGTTTTGTGTTTAGTCGGTATTTGCTCTGTTGGCAAGAAATTTCTTCAAAAGCGTTCGGTAAGTGTTAAAATTATTTTTTCGATATTGTTGTTTTGCTTTTTTAATTTTTGTGTAACTGTGGTAACAGCCCCGTTTGTTGCGTATGCCTTTCATCAGTTGCCACTTTATGCCGTTTTGGGTAATTTGTTATTAAGTTCAGTGTTTGCGTGGGCAATTATTCCGATTTTGTTCGGAGCGGTTGTCTTTATTGCAACGCCGATAGCCGATTGGTTGTTTTATGGAGTGGATATTTTATTGAACTTTGTTCGATGGGTTGGTATGCCGATAACTTTATGGCCGAATGCAAGTATATATGTGCCGTATTTTGAAGCCTGGGGTTTGGTTGTTTGGACATTTGGACTGATTGGATTCGTTTTGTTTTATGGTAAAATCAGATGGTTGTTTTTGGGAGGTATGTTTTTATTTTTAATTGCTTTTTATGATATTGAAAAACCAACGGCATTAATCGGTGACGGAGGGCAGTTTATAAGTGTCAAACAAGGTAAGATTTATTATGAGACGGAAAGTTTATATCATAAGCAATTACATCAAGCATTATTGGGATATGTTGATTTTGACAAATATCGGATAAAACCGATTTCGTTGTTATCTTCTTCTGTTGTCGGATTTGATGAAAATACGTGTCAGGATGCATTGTTTTCCGTTCAAAGAAATAAACAGATGAATTTGTGTCCTCGCTTGATTACGCCACAACAAATACGGCGTTGGCAGACGGTTTTGCTTTATTTAAAGTCGGATGATTCGTTTAAAATCAAATTAGGGTGTGAAACAAATAAAGACAGACCTTGGGGATGTGTGTGTCCTGTTTTTTCTTATAAGAATTTTTTTTAGTTGTTTTTTAAAACCCAAGGAGATACGGTTTTTGCTTGATTTTTCATTTAAAGCGGTTTAAAATGCCGTTATGAAAAAATTATTTTTATTGAGTTTTTGCATGGTGTTGTCGGCTTGTTCTACGCAACAGGATGTTTTTAAGGGACGGGAACGGATGCCTGTTCAATCGCATCATTTTTTAACAGGACAGACTCAAAAAGCAGTTAAAACGGCCTTGGGCAATCCTCATGTGCAACGAACGGAAGAACCCTATTGTTTATGGATATATAATCAGGATAACTGTTCTGTTTTGGTTTATTTTAATGGAAAGAAACGGGTGGATTATGCAGAAGCTCGGGGAGAATGTAAACGTTTAACGGCATTATATCGGTTACCGGAAAAAGAAAGGAAAGGATAAAAATGGCACAAAAAGTGACACCACGTATTTTATCAGGATTTATGGAGTTGTTGCCGGAAGAACAACTTGTTTTTGATAGAATGAAACAAATTATTGCAAATACATACGAATCATTTGGTTTTGTTGCTTTAGATACACCGGTTTTAGAGTTGTCTGAAATTTTGCTTGCCAAAGCGGGTGGAGAAACTGAAAAACAAATTTACCGATTTACAAAAGGTGATACGGATATGTGTATGCGGTTTGATTTAACCGTTCCATTGTCACGATATGTGGCTCAACACCAAAATGAATTGGCATTTCCGTTCAGACGTTATCAAATTTCGAAATCATATCGAGGTGAACGTCCTCAACGTGGTCGTTTTCGGGAGTTTTATCAGGCAGACATTGATATTGTCGGTAGTGAAAAATTGTCGATTTTATATGATGCCGAAATTCCCAGTATTATTTATCGGGTGTTAACAAAATTGGGCTTGAAACGATTCCACATTCGTATGAATAATCGTAAATTATTACAGGGATTCTATGAACACATTGGATTAAGTGAACAATCTGCTGAAATTTTAAGAATTATTGATAAAACGGATAAAATCGGGGAAGATAACGTTCGGTTATGTTTGTCTGATTTGGGAATTAATGCTGACTTGATTACACGAGTGTTGTCATTTGCTCAAATCAAAGGTTCTGTGGCAGAAGTTTTATCACAATTGGGAGCGTTAGACATTGATAATGCAACTTATCAGTTGGGATTGTCCGAATTGCGAATGGTAACAAATGCATTGAACAGTATGGGTGTTCCGGAAACAAATTTTTTGATTGATTTGCGGATTACGCGTGGATTGGATTACTATACCGGAACGGTTTATGAAACGTTTGCCGATGATTTTCCGTCTTGGGGATCAATTTGTTCTGGAGGTAGATATGATAATTTAGCTGGTTTTTATACGGACAGAAAATTGCCCGGAGTGGGTATGAGTATAGGATTAACCCGTTTTTTTGATGTGTTGAAAGCACAAGGATTATTAAATATGGGTCCTAAAACACCGGCATCCGTATTGGTTATTCCGATGAGTGAAAAAGAATCTTCTTTAGCTTTGCAAATTGGGCAGATATTAAGACAAGATGGTATTAAAACAGATGTTTTGGGATCAGATACAAAGTTTAAAAACAAAATGGTATATGCCAATAAATTGGGAGTTCCATATGTTGTGATTTTAGGTGAAAGCGAAATGCAAAACCAAACGGCTGTTTTAAAAGATATGGCTCGTGGGGAACAGCAAACGGTAGCGTTGGATAAATTAGCTCCGGCAATTCGATTGCTTCAGAATTTAGAACCGCTCTTACCTGTTATTAAAGATTGTTAATTAAAAAAACGGACAGATTTTGTCCGTTTTTTTAGAATTTAATGTAGTGCTTCTAATGTAAACAGACGGGGCTAGATAATTTACTTTGCTATGTGAGAGGATGTAATATGTTAAACCATAGTGTGAGGTTTGAAACGGTTAATGTTGCTTGTATTGGTAAAGGAAGTTTATGATTGCATATTTTAAAAAATTGTATTAAAGTTCAAACAAAAGGAAAAAGGTATCAATGCGGATTTTAATATACAAAAAAAATAAGTTAATTGGAACAAGTGGTGGAATTGAAAAGGTTATTTCTTGGTTCTCGGGAGCATTAAGCAAGCAGGGTCATGAGGTTTTTGTTGTAACACGGGATGTTCAAAAAGGAGACTTGTTTTATCCTTTATTGCCAGAAGTAAAATTTCAACAGTTACCGATTGTGTTTCCCAAATGGCGTAAATTAATCGGAAAAGTATTTAAACAGATATTGCCGTATTTCAATCAGGATGCTTATGTGCAAAAAGCAATTAATCAATATTTTTCGATTATACAGCCGAATGTTATTATTGCAACGGGTGTTTCGGATTTTATAGATGTGTGTAAATATACGGGGGGGGGGCATATTTGTAAAAAGTTTATTCAAATTCATAATAATCCTAAAACCGCCTTAAAGAAAAGAAAGAAAAAATTATATCAACGGCTTTTTCAATATGCAGATGGAATACAGGTATTATTGCCGTCTTTTGTTTCTGCTGTCCGCACATATTATTCCGGACAAATAAGTGTTATCGGTAATACAGTTCTTAAAAACGATATTCAGACAGCACGCCAAAATATAATTATTTATGTTGGAAGGGTAGAGCCCAGTAAGCGACAACATTTGTTGATAGAGGCTTTTGCTCAAATTCATTTAAAATATCCGGATTGGAAAGTACATTTTTGGGGAGAAATTAATGTGCCGGACTATTATCAAAAATGCATTTCTTTAATTCGGCAATATAATTTAAAAGAGTGTGTTCTATTTAAAGGGCGAACGCAACAAATGTCACAAGAATTGGCAAAGGCCTCAATTTGTGCATTTCCAAGTGCAGCGGAAGGATTTGGTTTAGCTTTGGCAGAATCTATGTCGGCAGGATTACCGAGTGTCGGATTTCGTGAATCTATCGGTGTTAATGAACTGATTCATCATAATCATAATGGATTATTGGCAACTGATTTAAGAGATTTCGTCGATTGTTTGGAAAAATTAATAGTCAATGAAGATTTGCGAGTACGATTAGGTAATAATGCCCGAATAATTTCAGAACAGTATAGTTCAGATAAAATATTAAATGCTTGGTTAAATCTAATTGAGAAATAAATTTAACTTAAATATCAAATAAAAAGAATAAATTTTACTTCATTGTTTATCATAATAGAGTATGTTAAAATTTTTTATATTTTAATTTTAGCAAAGGATAATCAATGCAAGAAAAGATTAAAAATTTAATAGTAGGATGTGGATTTTCGGGGGCAACATTGGCCTATAAGATTGCAACGGAACTTAACGAACCGGTGACAATTATTGATACAAAAAATCATATTGGTGGAAATTGTTATGACTATACGGATGAAACAGGCGTTTGTGTTCATCAATACGGAACACATATTTTTCATACGAATTTAAAAGATGTATGGGACTTTGTCAGTCAATTTACAAAATGGAATCCGTATATGCATGAAGTTCGGGGATATATTGATGGGCAGGAGGTTCCCATTCCGTTTAATTTAAACTCTATTCATCAGGTTTTTCCTAAAAGCATTGCTGATAAACTGGAAGAAAAATTAATTTCACGTTTTGGTTTTAATGTAAAAGTTCCGATTTTGGAATTACGCAAAGTCGGAGATGAAGATTTGACCTTTTTGGCTGATTATATTTATGAAAAAGTATTTTTGCATTATACGTTAAAACAATGGGGTATGAAACCGGAAGAGTTAGATCCGGCCGTAACGGGACGTGTCCCTGTTTATATCAGTCGAGATAACCGTTATTTTCAAGATACTTATCAAGGAATACCATTAAACGGTTATACGCCGGTTATTGAAAAAATGCTTGCACATCCGTTGATTACGGTTCAATTAAATACAGATTTTAACCAAATAAAAGAGACTGTATCATACGAAAGATTATTTTATACGGGTCCGATTGATGAATTTTTCAATTACGAATTGGGCGAATTGCCATATCGCAGTTTAAAGTTTGATTTTGTGACATTTGATAAGCCTTATTTCCAATCCGGTTCGGTTATCAATTATCCGAATAATTACACATTTACCCGAATTGGAGAATATAAATACTTTTTGGATGACAAAACCGACAAAACGGTTGTGTCTTTTGAATATCCGCAAGCCTTTGAATTGGGTAAAAATGAACGATATTATCCCATTGTAAAAGATGAAAACCAGACTTTATATAATCGGTATTTGGAAGAAGCAAATAGTTTGTCGAATGTTTACTTTTTAGGTCGGTTGGGTGATTATAAATACTATGATATGGACAAGGCAATTGCTCGTGCATTGGCTTTGTTTGAAGAAATTAAAGGTCGGTAGATGACTGTTTCTCCGAAAATATCCGTTATTGTGCCGATTTATGGTGTAGAAAAATATTTGTGTCAATGTGTGGACAGCATATTGGCACAAACATTAACGGATATTGAAATTATTTTGGTTGATGACGGATCAAAAGATAGATGTCCCGAAATTGTAGATGAATATGCAAAAAAAGATTCTCGGATTGTTGCTGTGCATCAGGAAAATGGTGGGTATGGACGTGCCGTTAATCATGGAATTGAATTGGCAAAAGGCGAATATATTGGTATTGTTGAACCGGATGATTGGATTTTTCCGAATATGTATGAAACATTATATACTGATGCAAAAAAGTATGATGTTGATGTTGTTAAAGGAACGTATAATGAATTTTTTGATTGCGAATCAGGAGAAGGATATATACAAATCAGTTCGGAAACGGAAAATATTCAACCCTTAGAAAATCCATTTACTATTTATGATTATTCTATGCCGTTATTAAATCATGCCAGTATTTGGACGGGTATTTATCGGTTGTCTTTCATTAAGAAAAATAAGATTCGGGTTTTTGAAAAAAATAAAGGTCGATATGCCGATCAAAATTGGCGGTACGAAACCTTAATTCTTGCTGATAAAATTTATTGGGAAGATAACCCATTCTATAATTATCGGTTAACAAATGAAAATGCATCTTCTTTCAAAAAAAATAATCCGGATGATGTTTTTGATGTTTATAGCTCATTGGATTCGTTTTTTGTAAGGTATCCCGAAAGGTATAAACAGGTGCAAGATGTTTATTATTATGGGCTTTTTCGACATTTGTTTTGGAATTTAAATCGGGTTGAATCGAAATACAGATTGTATTTGTTTAAAAGAATGCATATTGTTTTTAGAAAAATGGATAAATCGGTTGTGTTAAAATCTAATCTGTTTTCACCAAAAGAAAAAATAACGTTTCAACGGTTGTATAGGAAAACGTATTTGTTGGAAATTTTATCAAAATCAGCAGTTGAATGGTGTTTTTCAATGAAAAATTCCGATTGTCGACAATATAAAGTTATTAAATTATTTGGTGTTTCCTTTCGTTTTAAGAAAAAGAAAAAAAGATTAAAAATTAAAGTTATTTAAGGCGCCAAATATAACATTGCTCATTTGCGTGGGGTGTGACGGATAATTCAATCCAGTTGTGAAACTTTGGAATTTATGAACGAAATTCGAATGTTTGTCTTTGTTTGTGGACAATTATTTTAAAAAAGATGAAAGTGTGACGGGAACGGGCAAAAGTTGCCATTGATTGTCAAACGGGAAATGTGTTTTGATGAATTTTCGGGGATTTGCATCAAAATAATCGTTATTTAAAGATTTTCCTTTTGTTAATTCTTGAATGTTTGGGGTTTTTTGTTCTCGTTTTTGTAATAGTTTTTCCATGGCACGATTGTTCCGAATTTCCTTTGCTGTATAGGCTCGATCTTCATTGTGCATCCAATAAGTATCAACAAGCATCCATTGATTATCCACTTTGACGGCATTCCAAGCAGCTTCATACTTCTGCATATCATAATTAGGAATGAGCCCTGTTTGTTGGAGGGCATGTGTAACGGTTTGCAATTTGGGATTGCTTCTGCGTGGAGTTGTCACATATTTACCGGCATAACCTTCAATAATAACGGATTCTAACCCGGCAGTTTGACAAAGTTGATGATAGAGTTCTGCATAATCAAAGCTTGTGCCCAGTCTGGTTTTTAAAATGTTTTGGGAAGACGGATAATCAGCTAGTATGTTTTTGTTGGTAGCTTCTTTGATTTTTTTGTCTGCATATCCGTTTTTTTGGAATTGATAGGCGACATAAGCCGCTAAAATACGGGCCTTTTCCTTGTCTGTCTGCTTGTTGTTCGTGAGGGATTTTACAATGCTTTCGATGGATGATGCCTTGTTTAATGGTAATTTTTTTGCGATATTATCCAGTTGTGCATAATTAGTGGCGAAAACTGGTACTGAAAATGTGAGAATAATGACAAAGTAAAAAACTTTTTTTAGTATTTTATGCATATTTAATCCTTTGTGTTTACTTCAAAATTACGTTGCCAATGATGATATACCGGCTTGTGCAAAATTGTAGCTAAGTACATATTTGTTGGCAATACCTTTTCGAGGTGTTGCACAACTTGTTGTATGGTTGGATCCTGTTGATTGTTTTTTAATAGTTCTTGTGTTTTTTTACCGCTAAACAGGGCTAAAATACTTTGAGGTGTTTTTTTTGTTTCTCGAGTTTCATTGATAAGTACAATAGCTGTTAATGGTAGATTTTTGGATAGACAAACATCCATCATCGTTTGCGGTTCTTCTGTTTGTGTAAAAGTATATTTGTGTTCCGGATGAAAGTAGCCGGGGATTTTGCTTCGAAAAATCCGTTCCCATAAATCTCTTATACTAATTAATTCTCCGACATGGGATAAAAAAGCATCTAATTCTTTTATTTGTTTGGCATGTTTTTTAATTTCATTTTTTGTAGTATAAGAGGAGGTGGAGGTTTGATGGAAGATTGTTTTTCGGATGTTTTTTTGAATTGGTCCTAAATTCATCAGCGAGGTAAAACACTTTGGAAAAATTTGACGGGGAAAAACGTTTGTCAGGCATTCTCGGGCAAATTTGTAATCCTCTGCTTGTAGTGCCAAATCCATAAGAGTGTATCTGTTTTTGTCGTGTTTATATAGAAATGCTTTGAAAAACGGATTGATTTTTGTGCCATCTAATTCAACGGATAAATCGTCAAAGTGTCCGGATAATAAACGCATTTGTTTATATGTTTCCTCATTGCGAGAAGCAAAATACCTTGCGAATGTAACAATTTCGGCATTGTTCCGAGCGGCATAAACCTCGTTTATCGGCATATCGGGATATGCGGCATGTATTATTTTGATGTTTTCTTCCGGTTGGGTCACAATGCCTCCGTTTTGTTTGATAATCTCTTTATAAAAATACAGCTGTTTTAAAAAAATGTCAAGGGAGTTGAATCCGTGCTTGAAAACGGATTTAAATTGTGCTAAGCATAAAAAAAGAGTGTGTTTAATTTAATTTTAAGGAGTAAAAAAATGCGTCGTAAATTAATTGCCGGAAACTGGAAAATGAATGAATTAAAAACAGAAGGATTGGAATTAGCACAGGCTGTTTTTGATAAATGTGCTGGACAAAAATTACCGTTTGATGTGTTGATTTGTCCACCCATGAGTTTATTGGGTATGGTTGCGGATTTACCGCACGAAGTTGTTGGTGTCGGTTCACAGGATGTTGCGTATACAACAAAATCCGCTGGGGCTTTTACAGGAGATGTTTCTGCCACTATGGTTAAGGATTTAGGTGCAACACATACACTTGTTGGTCATTCCGAACGGCGGACGATGCATCATGAAACGGATGAAGTTGTTTGTCAAAAGGCATTAAATGCAATGGATGCCGGTTTGACTGCTGTTATTTGTATCGGAGAAACAGAATCCGAACGTGAAAATGGTGAAGCATTAACTGTTGTTGCACGTCAAATTAAAGGTTCTGTTCCGAAAACGGCAACAGCGGATAATTGTGTGATTGCTTATGAACCCGTTTGGGCAATTGGCACGGGAAAAACACCAACGACAGAGGATGTTGCAGAAGTACATACGGCAATTCGTCAGGAATTGACATCTTTGTTGGGTGAAAAAACGGCTTCTCAAATGCGTATTTTATACGGAGGTTCCGTGAAACCTTCAAATGCAAAAGAATTGTTGTCCGTTGAAAATGTTGATGGGGCATTAATTGGTGGTGCAAGTTTAAAAATTGAAGATTTTTGGGGTATTGCCGCAACACAATTATAAATAAAAACGGGGCGTTTGCTCTTTGAGAAAGGAAAAAAGATGCGATTTGGTTATTTAATGTTTATCGGGTTGATGTTTGCAGGTGTATCGGCACAAGCTGATGTCGGTTCGTGTCTGAAAAATTTACCGGATACGATAAAAACGGATTCGCAGGAAGAAGCGTTTATTTTTAAAAAAGGTTTTCGCCCCGATTCTTATCAGATTGTTGCTAAATCGGATAAAAAACAAAATTATTATCAAACATATCATAATGAAGTGTGTTTTGCCAAAGTCGCTTCATTGGCAACAGATATGGGTCGGTTGACAAATACTAAAATTAAAAGATATGCAAAAGAAGCGAGTTCTTTTCAAATTACGGGGCAAGATCGTGCCGAAATTGAAAAAGAACGGTTTTTTTATACAATGGGTGTTGAGCAAGATCAAACAAATGTGTTGATGGTAACCGGTTTTAATAATCGTATTTTGCAGGTACGGATGACATGTCAGGCAATGACTTCTTTTGAGAAAAAAGAAAACAGACGGATGACCGTTCATTGGGCAAAAGAATTAGCGAAAAACTTATTAAATGTTGTTAAAAACTGTAAGTAAAATTTTTGGGCTTTTGGGATATATATGCCTCTCATCGGCTTGTGTGGCCGATGAAGTATCCGATATGTGTATCAAAAATTTACCGAATCGACTTGGTTTGGAAAAAAATGCCCCTGAAACAATGCGTTTTGTTGGCGATGAAACGGATATAATTGATTATGAAAGTCAAAAAGGCGGACAAGGTTGGGGATATGCCCGTAAATATCGAAATGGTTCTTGTGAGGTAATTGTTTATGTGTATAATCGGGAAAAGGAATCTATTTCAAATGATGATGTTTCTGCGGAATTAGCGTATTTTGATGGTTTTACTCCGGAAGGGCAGTTTCAAAAGGACGTTGGTGATGATGTTTTTTCCGGTATTGCAGGGATAAAAGCGGTTGATGAAACAGTTGGTAAGCAAGTTCATATGGTTTCTATTACGGCAAAACACGGGCAATTTATAAAATATCGTACCTCTTGTCGATTAATGTCAGATTTAAAAGAAGAAGCTAATTTCCGATTGGCGGATATGTTTACAACACAGGTTATAAAAGGGACATACGGGCTGTTATCGGATTGTTTGTCGGAGAAATAAAAAATATTGTTGTTTTTTTGACAAAAAGATTCTTTGTGCTTGCAAAATAATCAAAAATACGATATTGTTAAGCATCGTTTAAACAACAAAGGAAAGAAAATGCAAACAATTATTTTAACAATTCATATTATTTTAGCTATTTGTATCACATTACTTGTTTTATTGCAACGTTCCGAAGGTGGTGCTTTGGGGGCTTTGGGAGGCGGTCAAAGTGCATCTAGCTTGTTTACCGGTCGTCAGGCAGGTAATCTTTTAACACGCATGACGGTTTATTTGTTTGTCGGATTTATTGCGACCAGTTTAACATTGGTTATTATGGCAAAAAAAGTGAACCAAGCCGAAACAATATCTATTGTTCCGACAACAACAGAACAAAGTGTACCGGTAGAAAAATAATTCTTAATTTTGGGAGGGTATAAGATGCAAAAAATTGTTGAATTAAAGAACATACGTTTTTCAAATGAAAGTCCGTTTGTTTTAATTGCTGGTCCCTGCCAAATGGAAAGTGCCTCACACGGGATGGAAATGGCTTCTGCTTTAAAGGAATTAACGGATAAAATGCATATTCCGTTTGTTTTTAAAGCCTCTTTTGATAAAGCAAACAGAACCAGTATCAATGGTATTCGAGGTATGGGGTTGGAAAAGGCTTTAATCGCATTTGCCGATATTAAATCCAAATTAAATTGTCCGGTATTGACTGATATTCATGAACCATTTCAATGTCCGATTGCCGCAGAAGTGATTGATGTTTTGCAAATTCCAGCATTTTTATGTCGTCAAACGGATTTGGTTGTTGCTGCCGGCAAAACAGGATGTGTTATTAATGTTAAAAAAGGTCAGTTTATGGCCCCGTGGGATATGAAAAACGTTGTCGCTAAAATTGAAAGTACAGGAAATGATAAAATTATTTTAACGGAACGGGGTGTTTCTTTTGGATATAACACTTTGGTTGTAGATATGCGTTCTTTGCCGATTATGAAGCAAACCGGATATCCGGTTGTATTTGATGCGACACATTCCGTTCAACAACCGGGTGGGCAGGGTGCATCAAGTGGTGGACAACGGGAATTTGCCCCGGTTTTGGCAAATTGTGCCGTCACAACGGGAATTGCTGGTGTCTTTATTGAAACACATGAAACGCCGGATACGGCTCCAAGTGATGGACCAAATATGATTCCGTTAAAAGAAATGCAATCCGTGTTAGCGAAATTACAGCAGTATGATGCGATTGCTAAACAGGATTTTTAGGGGAACAAAAGAATAAAGGTTCTTTTGTTTAATATTCATCTCATACAGGAAAGGAATGAAAATGAGTGAAATTATTGATATTCTAGGTAGAGAAATTTTGGATTCACGCGGAACACCGACTGTGGAAGTTGATGTTGTGTTGGATGACGGTTCATTTGGCCGTGCAGCAGTTCCAAGCGGGGCATCAACAGGTGTTCACGAAGCTGTTGAATTGCGTGACGGAGATAAAAGCCGTTTTAATGGAAAAGGCGTTTTAAAGGCCGTTAATGCCGTTAATACAGATTTATATGATGCTATCATCGGTATGGATGCATCTGAACAAATTGAAATTGATCGGGCAATGATTGAAGTTGACGGAACTGAAAATAAAGGTAAATTGGGTGCAAATGCTATTTTGGGTTTATCTTTGGCTGTTGCAAAAGCTGGTGCTGAAAGTGCCGGATTGCCGTTGTATCGTTATATCGGAGGTACATTGGCTCACGTTTTACCTGTTCCAATGATGAACATTTTAAACGGTGGTAAACATGCCGATAACCCGATTGACATTCAAGAATTTATGATTATGCCGGTTGGGGCTTCTTCTTGTTCAGAAGCTATCCGTATGGGGGCTGAAATCTTCCAAGCTTTAAAATCAAACCTCAAAAAAGCAGGAATGAATACAAATGTTGGTGATGAAGGTGGTTTTGCTCCGAACATTGGTTCTGCAAAAGAAGCTTTGACATTTATTGTAAAAGCTATTGAAACGGCTGGATATAAACCGGGTGATGATGTTGTATTAGCATTAGATGCTGCTTCTTCTGAATTCTACAATGCCGATGATAAAAAATATCATTTAGAAGGAGAGGGAAAAGTATTAACATCCGCAGAACTTGTTCAATACTATGCTGATTTAGCTGCCGAATTCCCGATTATGTCATTAGAAGACGGTATGGCAGAAGATGATTGGGAAGGTTGGGACTTGTTAACAAAGACATTAGGTTCCAAAATCCAATTGGTTGGCGATGATTTGTTTGTGACAAACACAAAACGTTTACAAATGGGTATTGAACGTAAAGTTGCAAACTCAATTTTAATTAAAGTCAATCAAATCGGTTCTTTAACAGAAACTTTGGAAGCTGTTGATATGGCTCATCGGGCAGGTTATACAGCTGTTTTATCACACCGTTCCGGTGAAACAGAAGATTCAACCATTGCAGACATTGCTGTTGCAACAGGTTGTGGACAAATCAAAACAGGTTCTTTGTCCCGTTCTGACCGGTTGGCAAAATACAATCAATTAATTCGTATTGAAGAAGAATTAGGAGATACAGCCGTATATGCTGGTCGTTCTATTTTTGCTACTAAACAAAAATAAGAACAGATGGTTTAAAGAAAAAAGCGTTCCTTGAAAAAGGAACGCTTTTTTTAAGGTATAAAACAGATAGCGGAAGATGATTCAGTTCGCCTGAACGGTTTGAACAAAGTTTGAAATGTAATATTATTTGTGGTAACTAAACAAAGTTTAAGGATAAATAGATATAAAAATACTTTAATGATTTTATTCAGATATTTAATATAATGAATAAATTTTTATTCTGTCTGATGATTAATTTCAGCAGACAGGAGGATATATTCACAAACTGTCTTGTTTACAGTTGTTTTTTTGTTGGACATTCAGAATAATTGCTTAAATATGCAGTAATATCTTGTTCAACCCAATATGGATTTGGGTAGTGTATACATTCAGATTTTTGAGTGTTTAAAAAATAATCATTGCAGAGAGTTTATACATAGTCGGAGAGTAAAATTTTCCGTAATGTTTCTTATCTGTATATATCTGGAAAGAAATATAAGCATTGTTGTGGCACAATCGACGTGTAAAACAAAGAATTTTTGTTCTGTTATTTGCTTTAAAAGCGACTGATTCGTCGCTTTTTTTGTGATATTTGAAAAACTTTTTTTTAGATTATTTCGTTATTTAGATAAACAATAATTTTCCTATTGCTATAAAAAAAGGTACGTATAAATGCAACAATTTTTTACACATTTTGGTAAATTTTTTAATTTTGTATAAGGCATTCAATTAAAAGAAGAAACTTCCATTTTATCAAAAATCTGATTCTGCCAATTCGAAT
>SUUT01000010.1 GCA_015062385.1 Alphaproteobacteria bacterium
CCGGCATTGCCGAATGATGAACAAGCTCGTAGACAATGTGCCGCTTGTTCTAATCGGGTATGGTTTTATCGTGGATGGGGAGATTATTATTGTGTTTTAAAAGATTGCCCTGATGGGTATGTTAAATTTAATGGTGTATGTCAACCTTGTAAATTAACATGGCAATGCAATAGTAGTTCTTGGCCTCTTTGCCATGATTATTATTCTGCCCGCATTTGGGTGTCTGGTTTTCAAACATCAGCCGGAGATATGACAAGTACATGGAGTGCAGGATGTAATAAATGTGCTACTGCTGCTGATGAAAGCTTACGGGACAACAGACATATTGTTAATGCAACTATCGATAAAACTGTTTATTGTCCACATAAATGTGAGAGCGATCAATTTCAATCTATGTATGGGACATGTTATGATTGTTCTGAAGAAACTTCTCCTAGCATGCGATTAAATGAACGCATATCCGGACATTTAAAAAATCTATGTACAACAATGTGTCAAAACAGAGAAATACAAGACAATAAATGTGTAAAAATATTAAATGATACCTGTGATGAAAAAACACAATTTAAAGGGGCTAATGGGAAGTGTTATGAGTGTAATCATGCCTCAAAAGTATTAGTAGAATCTGATGAGATTTCCGGTTGTTCTCAAAATTGTAATCGGGCATACGATAAAAACAATAAGTATTGTTATCCAATTTGCGGTACTGGATATATTCAAGATTTTTCAGGGGCTTGTGTTGCTTGCTCTGATATTGGAAATGGTTATAACATAGGACACCAAGATGTTAAAAGTGATGTAATTTTAAATGTGTGTACAACCGGATGTGGAGAAGGTGTCAATGAGTACTATAATACGGGATACTATTATTGTCGACCAACGAATTGTGGAAAAGGAAATATACATGGTCATGGAGGATGCACTGCTTGTCCATCCAGTGGTACATCTAAATTAGCAAACAGTCAAACTGAATGCGAAGCATGTGGTAATCATATTTATTTAAATGGATATTGTGTTTATTATAAACCGGGGACATCAGGAGTCTGTAATAATGATAGTCCCGATACGACAAAATATCCAAATTACACAACCGGCGTATATTATCGAGATAATACGGGAATATGTCGGCGATGTGATAGTCAAACATCAGCCTATAAAGCAACAGCAGAAGAATGTGCCAGCTGTAATGGTTTACGCCGCTTAACATCAGACGGACAATGTGTTCATGACGGTTGTACCGAAAATATCACTTTTTTAACCTTAACGGGATGTATGGAGTGTGATACATCAGAACTGAAAGTACAAGTTCCTAATAGTGTAGAAGCAAAAATGACATGTGAAAGTTGTTCCCGTCGTATTATGACAATTAATGCCAATTCAACAGAAGTAAATGCGTATTGTGTTGCTGAATGTGATGGTGATGAATGGCAAGATGTTGATGGTAGTTGTCACATCGGAGCAATAGATACACAAACAAATGAAATCGGATCGGATGAAGAGTCTCAATCCTTATGTCGTAAGTCCGGACGAACTGTTTATCAGGAGGGTTTTAAATTCTTTTGTGAACAATCTGAGCAATAATTTTTCTTGTTATGAATGGACGATTTTTTGTGTTTCCTATCTTTTTGTTAGAACCTGGTTAAAGTGGGACAAGGTGGATGTGTCACATCTACCGAGATGTTAAAACAAGTTCAACATTATGGTAAGTGTAAAAAGAATATAGCAATACACGTAATGAGCATAATAAAACGAATTGTATAAAAGCCGCTATCTGTAGTAAAAGGGACGTATAAATGCAACACTTTTTTTCACTTTTTTGAATTTTTTTTGATTTTGACTAAATAATTCAACTCAAACAATAATCTTTCATTTTCTTAAAAATCCGATTCTTCCGATTCGAAGCGGGAAAAAAAGGTCCCTTTTATTACACTTATTGTTATAAGATAATTTTATAGTTAGGGGAAAATATGCGAATTAAAGTTAATGAAATTGGTCGGAGTATGGTGGAAATGCTAGGTGTATTGGCAATTATCGGGATTTTATCGATTACCGGTGTTGGTACATATCAATATGCGTTAACTGCCCATCAAGCCGGTAAAGTACAAGATGTACTCGGTAAAGCCAAAATATTGGCACAAACGGATTCTCGAACATCACATGCATTAGAAGTCAACCGTTTCATTAAATCTGCACTTCCCGAATATTCTTCGGATGACAAAAAATCCATGGTTAAATTAGTTAATGGAAAGTATCAGGTAACGACCTTTAAAGTTGTCCATAAGGTTTGTGAAAAACTCCTTCAAAAAGAAAGTATTTTTAATGAAATGGGTATTTCCGTTTTAACAAAAATATGCGGGAATCAAAATAGTAAAGTAAATATGGTATTTGAATTTAATGCAACACAAACTGTTGAAACAGGAACTCATTTTGATGGTAACAATTCTTCAACAGTTGAACCACAGTCCTGTCCCGATAAAATGGTATATCGCCAAAAGAATGATGGTACTTACGGATGTATTTGTCGTCACGAATATGAATTTGGAGATAATTGCGAACGATGTTATCCACCCAAAGAGTGGTTTGATACGGAAAATATATGTCGTTGTCCGGATTATAAACCACATTGGTACAATGAAGATTGTGTAGAATGTGTTGAAAATACACATTGTACATTACCGATGCCCGTTTGTAATGAAAGTCATTTTTGTGAATCTTGTCCATCTGAAAAACCATACTATAATGAAACAACAAAAGTTTGTGAATCCTGTTCAACGAATTACCCTGTTTATGATGTAGATGATAATCAATGTATCACATGTTATGCGGCAAACAGTGCAAAACCGTATTGGAATGGGACAACGTGTACAACTTGTCCGACAGAAACGCCGGTGTGGAGTACAACGCAAAATAAATGTATCACATGTTATACGGCAAACAGTTCAAAACCGTATTGGAATGGGACAACATGTACAACTTGTCCGACAGAAACGCCGGTGTGGAGTACAACGCAAAATAAGTGTATCACATGTTATGCGGCAAACAGTTCAAAACCGTATTGGAATGGGACAACGTGTACAACTTGCCCGACAGAAACACCGGTATGGAGTACAACGCAAAATAAATGTATCACATGTTATGCGGCAAACAGTTCAAAACCGTATTGGAACGGGACAATGTGTACAACTTGTCCGACAGAAACGCCGGTGTGGAGTACAACGCAAAATAAGTGTATCACATGTTATGCGGCAAACAGTTCAAAACCGTATTGGAACGGGACAACGTGTACAACTTGCCCGACAGAAACACCGGTATGGAGTACAACGCAAAATAAGTGTATCACATGTTATACGGCAAACAGTGCAAAACCGTATTGGAATGGGACAACGTGTACAACTTGTCCGACAGAAACGCCGGTGTGGAGTACAACGCAAAATAAGTGTATCACATGTTATGCGGCAAATAGTGTAACGCCATATTGGAATTCTTCAACAAAGATATGCGAGGCTTGTCCTAAAACAAGACCACAATATGATGCTTCAACAAACACCTGTGGTTGTCCGGATGGTGCGACGGTTGTAAATGATGTTTGTACGATTGTATTACGTAATGATGGTGGATTTAATGCTTGTCCTTGGGGACCGGCACCGGGATGTATTCCGGTTGTTACAAAGTTTGGTCCATATAACTATAATTATAAAGTATATGTAGATGGTTATGTAGATGATAATCTTCGGTTTTATGTAAATAGTACTAATATGCCGTCTGAAAGTCATTATAATAGTTGGTGTGACTGGATTACCGGTACGATTGTTAAATCGGTTGGATATAATCATTATTGGCAAAATGAGTTAATGGGCACATTAAATGCCGGTGACCATGGCGGATTACTTGCTTATTCTTCCAGTGGGTGTTGCTATTGGAAAAATCCAGGGAAGGTATGGTTAGAATTGGTTCCGTAATTGCTGAAATGAAGAACGGTGGGATTTTATATTCCCACCGTAAATTTCGTTAATTTTAAAATCCCATCATCAGTTTAATTTCATCGGATAGACGGTCAATTGTCCATGGCGGTTCAAACGTTAATTCTACCGTTACTTGGCCAACTCCTTGTACCGATGAAACGGCATGAGCAACCATTGACGGCATTTCTCCTGCAATCGGGCAGGTAGGAGAAGTTAGTGTCATAATAATTTTGACGTCCCCGTTTTCTTCTTGAATAATGTCATAAATAAGTCCTAATTCATAAATATCTAAAAGTAATTCCGGATCTTGAACAGCTTTTAATGCCCCGATAATTAATTCTTTATCTGCTTTCGGAACGCCTTCTTGTAGAGGCGTACCGACTGTTGCACTTAACAAAGGTAATTCAATGGATGTTTGTGCTAATTCATTGAGTGTGTTTTGAAAATTGTCCGTTTGATTTGTGTCATTGGTTGGTATATTTTCGGATAAAGTGTTTTCTTTGTTTTCTGTCATATAAAGATTTCCTATTCAAATAAGGTAATTGCTTTTTTTAAAGCAGCAATAAATGCATCAATATCTTGGGTGTCATTATAAAGACCTAATGAAACTCTTAAAGAAACACTCGATTTAAAACATTCATGTATCGGCATGGCACAATGGTGTCCTACTCGTACACATATATGTTGTTTTCCTAATGCAAAAGCAATATCTGACGGATGAATGCCGTTAACAACAAAAGAAACAATTCCTTGTTTAATGTTTGTATCTGTTCCTATAAATGATATAGACGGAATTTCTGTTAGTCGTTCCAATAAATAATGTGTTAATTGTTTCTCGGAAATTTCGATTTGTTTCATGCCGATTTGATTTAAATAATCAATAGCAACACCTAATCCGACAGCTTCTACAAATGGGGGAGTTCCGGCTTCAAATTTATTCGGAATATCTGAAAACGTTGTCTCCTCAATGGAAACTGTTTTTATCATATCCCCTCCGTATTGATAAGGCGGTAATTGATTTAATGCTTCTTTTTTGCCATATAAAACACCAATGCCGGTTGGACCATATAATTTGTGCCCTGAAAAAACAAAGAAATCACAGTTTAGTGCTTGTACATCAATTGGCATATGGGCAATGCTTTGTGAGCCATCTATTAAAACCATAGCCCCAACATTGTGTGCCAATTCAATTAATTCTTCAATCGGATTTTTAACGCCTAGTACATTGGATACGTGGGTTAAGGCAACAATTTTTGTTTTTTTCGATAATTTTGCTTTAAAATCAGAAATATCAAGTTGTCCGTCCTCGCTTATCCGAACGGCTTTAAATGTTGCACCGCTTAATAAACAAGCTTGTTGCCATGGTACGAAATTGGCATGATGTTCCGATTCGGAAATTAACACTTCATCTCCGGTTTTTAATAAACGGGAGAAACCGCTTGCAACTAAATTAATACTTTCGGTTGCTCCTTTTGTAAAGATGACTTGTTTAACAGGTGCATGAATAAAATTGGCTACTGTTTGACGGGCATTTTCATATTTTTGTGTAGCTATATTGGCTAAATCACAACTTCCCCGATGAACGTTTGCATAAGAAGTGGAATAAAAATCAACAAGTTCCTGAATGACACATCGGGGTTTTTGTGTTGAAGCTGCCGAATCCAAAAAAATAATGGATGTGTTTTGAAAAATCGGAAAATCTTTTTTATAAATGTTCATTTTGTATGCCATTGCTCCTGTTTTATAAATATGTATTCATCCAGTCTGTTGTCAATACCTGATATTCTTCCGGTATTAAATCAGCAATAAATGCATTTAATAACAGTTGATAAGCTGTTTTTTTATTAATCCCCCGACTTTGCATATAAAAGATTTGATTTTTGTCGAGTGGACCAATGGCAGAACCATGAGAACACTGGACATCATCAGCAAAAATTTCAAGTTCGGGAATTGCCTGTACCCGGGCGTTTTCCGATAATAAAATGGCTCGATGATTTTGGTTTCCGATACATTTTTGTGAATTATATGGCATACGAATAACCCCATTGAATGACACAACGGATGAATCTGTTGCAAGACCCCGAATAAGTTGTTCGGAATGAGTATCCGGTGCAGCATGTGTGACATCAATTGTTAAATTTAATTGTTCATTCCGTGCCGCTAAATATACACACTGAACTTTACAAGAAGACCCTTTATCAAGTAGGTTAATTTTTAAGTTTAAATTACCGGAAAAGTGCAAACAAATACAATCAAAAGAATCTGAACCGGTAACATTAATAACCGTTTCGTTGCTTGGATAGACAGTTGTTTCAAACTGCCCGTTTTTTTTAATCAGACAGATGTTATTTAAATTCTTCATATCCGTTATCTTCCACATAGGCTGCCAAAGTTTTATCTCCGGATTTTACGATTTTACCGTTGACCATAATATGAATGTAATCCGGTTCAATATAGGTTAATAATCGTTGAAAGTGTGTAATCATTAAAAATGAACGATGTGGTTCCCGTAAAACATTAATTCCGTCCGAAACCACTTTTAATGCATCTACATCTAATCCGGAATCCATTTCATCCAAAATACAAAAATCCGGTTCCAAAAAAGCCATTTGAAATGTTTCTGTTTTCTTTTTTTCTCCACCGGAGAAACCGACGTTTACGGCTCTTTTTAGCATTTCGTCCGTTACGTTTAATGCTTGTGCACGGGTTTTTAAGCGTTTCATATATTGAACGGCATCAATTGGTTTTTCGTCTAAATATTTACGTTTGGCATTGAGTGCTGTTTTTAAAAATAATGCCGTGCTGACTCCGGGTAATTCTGTTGGATGTTGAAAAGCTAAAAAGACTCCGTTGTTTGCTCGTTCATCCGGCGACATTTGTAATAAATCTTTTCCTTTAAAGTAAATACTGCCTTGTGTCACCTGATATGCCGGATGTCCTGCTAAAACGTTAGCAAGCGTACTTTTTCCGGAACCGTTTGGACCCATAATAACATGGACTTCACCTGTATTGATTGTTAAAGAAAATCCGTTTAAAATGGATTTGTTTTCAACATTGACACATAAATCTTTAATTTCCAAAAATGCCATATTAATCCTCTAATCTTGCTTTAACTTTTTCTAATTTAACGGGAATTCTTTGTTTGACTGCCTCATCAATTTGGTAGATATATTTGAGTTGTTCTAACATAATTTCAACATCGGCAACTTCATCAATAATTGCATCAACATTATCTTTTCGGCGATTAATATTTTTTAGAATTTCTTTTTGTAATTCGCTCATTTCTTCCAAAACCATTAAAAGCTGAGCATGATTTCCCCATTTTGCGATAGCTTTCTTTAAAATGTTTGTTGATACTTTATTCATTATCCGATACTCCCCTCCAATTGAATTCCGATAAGTCTTTGTGCCTCAACGGCAAACTCCATCGGTAATTTTTGCATAACTTCTCGGCAAAAACCATTGACGATTAATCCAATAGCCTCATCTTGTGGTAATCCTCGAGATTGTGCATAAAATAATTGTTCTTCTGATATTTTTGATGTGGTGGCCTCATGTTCAACAATGCCGTTTTTGTTGGCACATTTTATAACCGGTATAGTATGGGCTCCACATTTATCTCCAATGAGTAAACTATCACATTTTGATACATTTCGGGCATTTTCAGCGGTTGGATTGATTTGAACTAATCCCCGATAGGTGTTATTTGAAAAGCCGGCCGATATACCTTTTGAAATAATAGTCGAAGACGTATTTTTGCCCAAATGAATCATTTTTGTACCGGTATCAGCCTGTTGATAATTATTCGTTAAGGCTACGGAATAAAATTCGCCGACGGATTCATCTCCCTTTAAAATACAAGAAGGATATTTCCAAGTAATTGCAGATCCAGTTTCAACCTGTGTCCATGATAATTTTGCCTTAGTGTGACAAATGCCTCTTTTTGTGACAAAATTATAAATGCCTCCTTGTCCGTTTTTATCACCGGGATACCAATTCTGTACAGTAGAATATTTAACTTCTGCCCGATTATGAACAATAATTTCCACAATGGCAGCATGAAGTTGATTTTCATCTCGTTGTGGAGCAGTACAACCTTCTAAATAACTGACATAAGAATCTTCATCAGCAATAATCAGTGTTCGTTCGAATTGACCGGAATTACGGGCATTAATCCGAAAATAACTGGATAATTCTACCGGACAACGAACGCCTTTGGGAATATAAACAAATGAACCATCCGAAAAAACGGCACTGTTTAAAGCGGCAAAATAATTATCCGTATAAGGGACAACTGTTCCCAAATACTGTTTAATCAGGTTTGGATAATCCCGTACGGCTTCCGATATGGAACAAAACAAAATACCTTTTTCTTTCAGATGTGCTTTATACGTTGTTGCAACGGATACACTATCGAAAATGGCATCAACGGCAATACCGGCCAACGCCTTTTGTTCATTAAGCGGAATGCCGAGTTTTTCATATGTTTTTAAAATTTCCGGATCAATTTCATCCAAACTTTTAGGTGTTTCTTTGTGTTTGGGAGCAGCATAGTAATAAATATCCTGATAATCAATAGGTGTGTATTTTAATTTGCCCCAATGTGGCTCTTTTAAGGTTAACCAGTGCCGATAGGCTTTTAAGCGATATTCCAATAACCATTTCGGTTCGTTTTTTTTAGCGGAAATAAAACAAATAATGTCCTCGGATAACCCCTTAGGAGCGATATCCGCATCAACATCAGTTTCAAATCCGTACTTATACGGTTCTGTCACAATATTTTTTAAATCTGTGTTCTTTGTGTTCATTTTTCCTACTTTCATTTTTTATGAGAATGTCCTTTTTTTCAAAAAAAGTCAAGAAAAAGCATTTTTTTACTTGTAATCAATTTAAAAAATAAGTAATCTCTAAGCAGAACAAGATGAAAAATGAGGTTTTACATGCAGGAAAGTATTCAGTGGTATTCAATGATTAGTACGTTATTTTTCATAACAACGGTATTTTTTATGTTGTTTTCTGTTCTTCTTATCCGCCGAATCGGGCGATTGCGTTATAAGGCACAATTATTTAGAGAACAAATTGCAGAAAAGAATAAACTGCTTGCAAAACAAAAAGAAAATCCCTTGAAGTGGTTAAAACCATACGAATCGGAATCATCTAAAAGTATTATTATTTCAGTAGATAAAAAACATCGTATAAAATATGTAAATGATTATGCTGAAGAATTGTTTGGTTATTCAAAAGAAGAATTGTTGAATAAAGATGTATTTAAAACAATCTGTCAGGAAATTGAAGAAGATGACAGTGCTCAGAAAAATATTATTGATCGTATTTTTGAACATCCCAAAATGTATATGGAACACGAATGTGAACATTTGAAAAAAAATAATGATCCGGTTTGGATTTGGTGGACAAATCGTGTTGTTTATGATGAAACGGGTAAACCAATTGAGATTCGATCAGTTGGATTTGATATAACAAAACGCAAACAGTTGGAGTATCAATTACGGTCATTGTCGGCATATGATTCTTTAACAGGTGTTTATAATCGACAGGCCTTTTTGGATTTGGGGGTTAAAGAATTAAAACGAGCAGAACGATATAATCGACAGTTAAGCCTGTTGATTATGCGTTTGGATTTCTTTCACGGTATTGAATCGGATAAAGAATTTACGGATGAAATTTTAAAGGATATCATTGATGTTTGTCAAAAATCCATACGGGAATCAGATGTTATTGGTCGGTTAAATGATATTGAATTTGGCATTCTTTTACCTGAAACGCCGGTGGAAAATGCCTCATTTTTAGCTGAACAGTTAAAAAAGAAAATTCAAACACGTAATATGGGACAGCAATGTGATTTCTTTGTAAATGCCTCTTTCGGATATGCGGAGAAAAGCAATAAAGACAGTACGATAGATTGCCTTGTTTCAAAGGCATTTTTATCATTGGATAAATCAGAAAAATCAAAAACAACAGCCCGTAAACATAAAGGAGCTTAAATAAATGGAAGAAATTATTTTACAAAATGATAACATTAAAATCGGTGTTATGCCGGAATTAGGGGCATCTCTTTCGTTTTTTAGATATACGCAAAATAATGAAGAACGGGATATTTTACGCCCGTATGAAGATACGCCCAAAGGACCGGATTCCAATAATGCCTCCATGTTTCCGATGGTCCCTTTTTGCGGTCGTATTCGAGGGGGAGATTTTGTCTACTTTGGTATTACCCGTAAAATGCAGAAAAATCAAAATGGTATTGCCGATCCAATTCACGGAGACGGTTGGAAATCGGTTTGGAAAGTGGAAAATGCATCTGCGACAAAGTTAACATTATCGTTGGCACATAATAAAGAAGATGGTGGATTTCCTTTTTCGTATAATGCAGAAATTGTTTATGAATTAACGGATAATGCTTTGAATGTGACAATGTCTGTTTACAATCCGGGAGCATTGCCAATGCCTTGTGGCTTAGGTATTCATCCGTTTTTTGTAAAAACAAGAGAAGTTGAATTGGATTTTGCTGCTGATACGGTATGGAGTAATGAAGCTGATCCGATTTTTGATAAACCATATGATACGCCGATGACATGGCGTTTTGATGGTGGAAGACCTTTAAAAAATGCTGTTTTTGATACGTGTTTTGGTGGTTTTGACGGAAGAGCATCTATTTTGTATCCGGATTTGGGGATTTCTGTCAGCATTACGGCAGATGACCAATTTAAACATGTTGTGTTATATTCGCCTCGTGGAAAAGATTTTTTCTGTTTAGAACCAACATCAAATGCTAGTAATGCATTTAATTTGGCAGCAAACGGGGTTATTGGAACAGGGATGAAAAGTATTGGTCCGTCACAAAAAATGATAGGAAAAATGACTATTGCAATTAACGGATAAAAACCTATATCCCTTAAGAGTGCTGGTCAATATGTGTTCACCGTCTACTTGGCGGTGAATATTCAATAGAAAAGGAGTAATTATTATGGAAAGACCATTTACAAAAATTGTAGCTACTTTGGGTCCATCCTCATCCGGAAAAGAAAATATAAAAGCGTTGGCGAATGCCGGAGTTAATGTATTTCGGTTAAATTTTAGTCATGGAACGCATGAAACACATCAGGAAAATTTTAGAATCATTCGAGAAATAGAACGAGAAAATCATACACATTACGCTATTTTAGCCGATATGCAGGGACCGAAATTGCGTGTTGGTACATTTAAAAATGAAAAAATCATTTTACAAAACGGGCAAAAATTTCGGTTGGATATGGATATTACACCTGGGGATGAAACACGGGTTTCCTTAATGCATCCTGAAATTTTTTCCATTTTACAAGAAGGAATGATTCTGTTATTAAATGACGGACAAATTCAGTTGTGTGTGAATGATTTTGGAAAAGATTATGTGAATACAACCGTTTTGATTGGTGGTTCGCTTTCTGATAGAAAAGGCGTGAATGTACCGGATGTTGTGCTACCGATTAATGCTTTAACGGAAAAAGATATATCAGATTTAAATTTTGCATTAGATATGGGGGTTGATTGGATTTGTCTTTCTTTTGTTCAACAACCGCAAGATGTTCGGATGGCACGCAAATTAATCGGGGAGAGAGCAGGGATTATTGGTAAAATTGAAAAGCCGGCAGCTCTTAATCATTTAGATGAAATTATTGATTTGTGTGATGGAATCATGGTTGCTCGGGGTGATTTGGGGGTAGAATGTCCGATTGAATCTGTTCCGGCATTGCAACGGGATATTGTTGAAAAGTGTCGTCAGAAAGGAAAACCGGTTATTGTTGCCACACAAATGTTGGAAAGTATGATAAATGTGCCTGTTCCGACAAGAGCCGAAGTTTCCGATGTCGCAACGGCTGTTTTTGAAGGTGTTGATGCTGTGATGTTATCAGCAGAAACGGCAGCGGGTAAATTTCCGATTCAAGCTGTTCAGATGATGCGAAGAATAATTATGACGGCACAAAAAGATGATGCCTATAAACATGCAATGGAAACATTTTCTATGCCACCGGATAATAGTATTGCAAGTGCTATTACATCGGCTATGAAACAAATGGTTAAAGTTTTAGCTCAACCGTCTTGTATTGTTACATACACCGTTTCCGGTAAAACAACATTTCGGGCGGCAAGAGAACGTGTTTTGGTGCCGATTTTAGCTTTAACATCCGACGAACATGTTGCAAATAAATTATCACTTGTTTGGGGAGTATATCCGATTGTGACTGAGCATGTAAAAGATATGACACAGGTAACACCTATTGCTATTCAGCAGGCAAAAGAAATCGGGTTGGCAAAATCTGATGACGAACTTATTATTACGGCAGGTATTCCATTTGCCCGACAAGGCAGTACAAATATTTTACATATTGCAAAAGTTGATTAGTTTATGAGTTGTTTATGAAATACCGACAAGAACGTTTCTTGTCGGTAATTCAATTAAAGAAACAGATTTTTTCATTTTAAGCCTACGTTATATATTTTGTATTATATTTGATTTAGAAAATACAAGATGACAGAAAAAAAGTCTTGCATTTTAAGAAAATAGGGTATATAAAGGAAACCATTGGGCGTGTAGCTCAGTTGGTAGAGCAGCTGACTCTTAATCAGCGGGCCCAGAGTTCGAGTCTCTGCACGCCCACCAATAAAATCAAGGACTTATACAAGATATAAGTCCTTTTATTTTTATCTTAATACTACAAAAAAATTTCTAATCAATAAAAATTCTTTTTTATTAGAATTTGACTATTTTTGTATAACCTTATCATTTTTAAAAATTTTTTATGATTTATAATTTTTTTAAAATATCCTATAGAAAGGTGTAAAATAAGGCTTGCAATTTAAGAAAAAATAATATAAAAGAGAAGGAAGACGGAATGTAGCGCAGCCTGGTAGCGCACACGTCTGGGGGGCGTGTGGCCGCGGGTTCAAATCCCGCCATTCCGACCAATAAAAAACAAGGGCATCCGAAAGGGATACCCCTGTTTTTTTATATGTGTCGGTCGGGAGTTGAACCCGTGAGGAAGCGGGTTCGAACGCCGTTCAAAGGCAAGAATGGTCCATTAATTTTTAGATTGAAACTGAATAAGTTGATGTCTTATAAGGACAATCCAAAGGGTAACTGAATAGGACTTATATTTAGAATTGTAAAAAATTTTTATGCATTTTTATAAACTTTTTTGAGTAAGCACAAGGAAACTATCATTGTTGATAATTTAACAATAATTGCAATAATGATTGCTGTTGTTGGTCCGTATACATCCCCGATATACCCTAAAAATACCATTACAATAGCTAACAATATTCCGGATAAAAATGAAATAATTGAATGCATGGTTGCTCGTTGATTAGGGGAAAATTCCTGTTGCATAATATCGGCATTGGCTGTTCGGGCTGTTCCGTAAAAAAGATTAACCATTGACATGATAAAAGGAGTTAAAACATTACTCAATGCAACCCCTAATGCTCTGACAAATATATTGCCAAACATAGAACCAAAAAATAGTTTTACCATTCCTATTTTTCGAATGTAAGGAACAATGAAAAAGCTAATCATGCCACAAATTTGTTTCAAGAATCTAGCAATATTTATCAGCCAATCAGAAACAAACAGTTGATAATAAGCACTTTCAAACCGAAATGAAGCCATTCCGAAAGCATTATCAATTAAGTTAATAACGGCAAAAAATCTTAATTTTTTGTTTCTTCTTAAACGTCTGAACGCAATTAAAAAATGTTTATAGGAGCTGACCCGTTGGTTGTTTTTTCTTTTTTGGGGTTCAACAAATAAATAAACAATGAAGATATGCAGTAAGGCAGGAAAAACAGAAATCCATGCTAGTACTTGAATTGAAAAAAAGTAAGTGATTATGCTTGCAGATATGGCACTGAACGCTAATCCTATTTGATTCCAACCGCCATTTTTAGCATATTGAATATTAAAATCGCCTTGTTTTTTCAATTCTTCCATTGTTTCATAAACCAGTGCATCAAGTGTTCCGGAGGCAACAGCCATGCTTGTTCCCCAACAAAGAGCTCCAAAAAATAACAACCAAGAACAAGAAAACTGTCCGGCACATGCCCATAATAAAAATGTTAAAAAAACCAAAATAGGCGAACATAAAAGGGCTTTTCTGCGTCCCATTTTGTCAGAAAAAACACTAATGGGAATTTCCATAATGGTTGTCATAAGAGAAGATAAAGAAAAAACAGCCATAGCTAGAGCATAAGAGCCTGTAATTTGTTCAAAATACACAATGGATAAAGTTGATAGAGGCCATAATCCTCCTAAAAAATTGTCCCATTTAAATAATGTTAAATTTCTGTGTATCATTTTTTTTGACTTTCGGTTGTGATAATAACTTACTATATATAAAATGATGAAAAAAATCTACTTATTAAATAAAAATTTTATTAGTGGAGATATTTTTGTTTGTTTTATTCTTTTTTTGCTTTTAATTTTTTATGCTTTGTGATACGCTTTTTTACAAGTAAAAGTTGTATTGTTACCTTTGAACAATCTCTAGTTTTTTTGATTGCAAGGAGAAAAAAATGAAAATATCGTGCGTTATGTGTGTGTATAACACAAAAGAAAGTTATTTAAGAGAAGCTATTGAAAGTATTTTGAATCAAACTTTTGCGGATTTTGAACTGATAATTGTTGATGACGGTTCTAATCATAGTCATGTAAAAGAAACTATTTTATCTTATAAGGATGAACGTATAAAATATTTATATCAAGAGAATGCTGGTATTTCAAATGCCAGAAATTTTGGTAATCAGTACGCACAAGGAGAATATGTTGCGGTTATGGATAGTGATGATATTGCACTTCCAAATCGTTTTGAAGAAGAAGTTCGATATTTGGATGAGCATCCGAATATTTCTGCGGCGGGTGGTTGGATGGAAGTTTTTCCCAAAAAAAGTATGGTATATGCACCGGAAACGCCTTGTATTTTAGATTGCTTACTAGATTCACCGATGGCTCATTCCACTTTAATGTGGCGAAGATGTGATTTTGAAGCAAAGAAATTATCCTATAATCCACGATATTTGATTGCACAGGATTTTGATATGTGGGCGAGGGCACTGATGAGTGGATTGCAGTTTCACAATATTCAAAAATCACTAGTTAAATATCGTGTTGAAAATCAGGGAATTTCAACGATAAAAAAAGAACGATTAATGCAAGAACATAACGAAATTAAAGAAAATGTTATTCAATTTTTAACACGAGGAAATAATCAATATGGGAAAGAATTAAAAAAAATGATTCAATCTATTACTAAAAAAATGATTTATTTTCCTAAAATTCCTTTAATTGAAATCAGAAAAAAGAGGGAATATACCCGTTATCGTTTGTTTGGTGTTATCCCTCTTTTTAAGAAAAGGAATCCATTGATTTAATTCGTTTTTTCTGTTTTTGTAATTTTAGAGTGCTATTTAAAATAAGTACTCTTTTTTTTATTAAAATGAAAAAAATACCTTTAAGTTTTAAAATTTTAAATATTATTTCAATTTTTAATATTGACTTTAAATTTAAATTTTAATATAGTTGTTATGTTTAAATTTAAATAATGGTTATATAATGACAATAGAAAAAGATTGTATATTTGTTAAATCGCTATCTGGCTATTCAGGATGTCATGTGAATTTGTATCGGAAAAATAATCAATTATTTGTTCGAAAAAGTTCGGGAAATCCTAGTTATAATAATCGGTTGAAAAAACAGTTTTTAAAGCAAAAACATTTTCATATTGATAAAATTAAAACACCTATAATTTTGAATAATGGTTATGAAAATAATATTTTCTTTTTTGATATGGAATTTATTAATGGAATAACATTAGCGGAATATATGAAGCAAATTACTATTAAAGAAATAGTTAATTTAACAGATATTTTATTTAATTCTTTATCCGTAAATGAAAGTATATATTGTTCGGACACTCAATATATATTTGAGAAAAAAATTAATTCTTTACAAAATGTAATAACGCTTGATGATGATTTTATTTTAAAGGCTTTTCAATGCTTAAAGAAGTTTGATTTTTCAAACATTCCTTATTCATTTTGTTGTGGGGATTTGACACTTGAAAACATTATTTTATCACCGAAGAGAGAAATTTATATCATTGATTTGTTAGATTCTTTTTATAATTCATGGTTGTTGGATGTTGCTAAATTGTTTCAAGACTTAGAATTAGGATGGTCTTATCGTAATGTTGATACATCCTATAATTTAAATTTAAGATTAGAAGTGGCAAAACAAGCGATATTAGAACGTTTAAAGAGTATGCCAAATGGCGATTATTTGTGTCAAGCTACTTACCATATATTACTATTAAATATTTTGAGAATTTATCTGTATGCAACCGATATAAATACAATTTTTTTTCTAAATAAATCTGTTAAAAAAGTATTAACTGTTTTAAATAAAATGAGGTAATAAATGAATACATTAATCATTCCTTGTGCAGGAAAGTCTAGTCGATTTCCAAATATGAAACCAAAGTATTTGCTTACACATCCAGATGGAAAATTAATGATTGAAAAATCAATGGAAGAATTAAATATTGAAATTTTTGATCGGATTATTATTACTATTGTCAAACCTCATAATGATCAATATGATTCTAAATTGGTTTTAAAACAGGTTTTTCATGATAATTCTAAAATTGAAATTTGTATTTTAGATGATTTTACCACATCAGCTAGTGAAACAATATATCAAACACTTATGAAAATGAACGTAAAAGGATCTTTTGTTATTAAAGATTCAGATAATCAAGTAGGTGTTTTAATTCCTAATCCAATAAAAAATGCTATTGTGGGTTATGATTTAAAAATACATCCTAATACTTCAAATATTCCCGCTAAAAGTTTTCTAATTATTAATGAACAGAATTTAGTTCAGGATATTATTGAGAAAAAAATTGTATCAGACAAAATTTGTTTGGGTGTTTATTGTTTTGAAAATGCAGACGACTTTAAGAATACATATGAAAAAATGAAAACTTTAGAAATTAAAGGTGAAATGTTTGTTAGTCACTTGATTTCTTATTTATTACAAGATGAGCATTATGTGTTTGAAGCATTATTTGCTAAGACATATAGTGATTGGGGAACGTTAAAAGAATGGCAACAAGAACAACATCGAATGCGTACATATTTTATTGATGTAGATGGCGTTATCTTAAAAAATTCTGGTAAATACGGTCAAGTTAATTGGTATAATAATACAACATATTTAACAAAAAATGTAGAAACAATTTTAAGGTTGCAAGAACAAGGAGCACAAATTGTTATTACAACATCTCGTCAAGAAACTTTTCGTTTCGCATTAGAAAAGTTATTAAGTGATGTAGGTATTAAACCATATGCAATTTTAATGGGAATGAATCACGCCACTCGTGTACTTATTAATGATTTTGCTCCAACAAATCCGTATCCATCAAGTGTTGCAATTACTTTTCCAAGAGATTCAGATTTATCAACTTATTTAGATTGAAGGGATAATGTTTATTATGAAACGTATAATAACTTACGGTACATTTGATGTGCTACATTATGGGCATGTTAATTTACTTAAACGAGCAAAAAAACTAGGAGATTATTTAATTGTTGTTTTGTCAACGGATGAATTTAATCAGATTAAAAATAAAATATCTTATTATACTTATGAACAACGAAAGATAATACTAGAAGCCTGTCGTTATGTTGATTTAGTCGTTCCTGAATATAACTGGGAACAAAAAAAAGACGATATTATAAAGTATCAAGCCGATATTTTTGTTATGGGTGATGATTGGAAAGGTCAATTTGATTATTTAAACGATTTGTGTGAAGTTGTTTATTTAGAACGCACCTCCGATGTTTGTTCTACAAACACAAAAAAACATTTAAAGAGCAAAGAACAGAAATGAGATTTGTATGAAAATAAAATTAATACGAAAATATTTATTAAAAATTCAAGATGTTATCGACCATAAAAAAATTTTATGGAGATATGTTTTTCTTTTAAAAAGAATTAAAGAAAAAGTTCGAAGTGGTCAGAAAATTCGGGTGTTGTTTTTAGCAACAGAAGGGGCAAAATGGAATTATGACTCTTTATACAATGAATTAAAAAAAGATAAATTATTTGAGCCACTTTTGTTGTATTCTCCTCGTGCTAAATCAGAACATCAAACAGAGTCAGATATAAAGAAAAATTACGCTTTTTATAAAAAACGATATCCTGAAATACAATTAGGATATGACATAAAGACAAAAACGTATGTAAATTTAAAAATCTTTGCTCCTGATATTGTATTTTATACGCAACCATGGGAAATTTATCAATTACATGGTATTAAAAAGGTTTCTCATTATGCTTTAACATGCTATTCACCATATCCATTAGCTGAATCACCGGAAACACTAATAGTTAATTTAAAAAAATTTCACTTTAATTTATGGAAGCATTTTGTAATAGCTGACGAAGTAAAGGAGCAATATAGAAAAGAATTAAATTATACATTGAGCAGTATTGTTGTGACAGGACATCCTAAATTGGATGTGTATTTAACACCATATCAGGACTCAAATAAAAAGTATGTAATTTATGCACCGCATACATCGTTTCCCTGTAATTCTTGGAGTAAGTGTGCTACTTTTGAGTGGAATGGGTTACATATTTTAAAATATGCTCAAACGCATCCAGAGTTTAATTGGGTTTTTAAACCACATCCAGATGTTTATGCTAATTTAATTCGTAATAAAATAATGACAAAACAGGAAGTGGATGAATATTATCAAGCTTGGAATAGTTTGGGATTGTACTATGATACAGGTGATTATTTTTCTATTTTCCAGGATTCAGAATGTTTAATTACAGATTGTATTTCATTTTTAGGTGAATATTTTCCGACACAAAAACCGGTTATTCACTTACGGTCAAAATTTACAGTTAATTATATGGCTCTTAATCAGGAAATTATAAAACACTATTATCAAGCTTGGGATTTAAAAGAGTTAGATTTACATTTAAAAAATATTTTAGAGAACAAATTGGATCCTATGAAACAAGAAAGATTAGATTGTTTGTATCAAATGAAGTTAGGAACTTCATCAGCGGCACAAAATATTATAAATCATATTAAACAGGAAATAGGAGCATAATTAATGAAAATTGCCGTTCAATTTTATGGACATTTGCGTACATATCAAAAATGTTTTCCATCTGTCCAACGCTTGTTGTTAGATAAGTATGATTGCGATGTTTTTATGCATACATGGTCAGAAACAGAACATCAAACAAAAACTTGGCATAATTATAAAATGAAAACCATCCAAAAAGTTGATGAAACTATTGTTAAAGAATTAAAGGAAATATATCATTTAAAAGAAATTTTGGTGGAAGAACAACAACAGTCAGATGAGCAAAATTTTATCCGATGCTTGCATAATGATAAATCTGTTATTTCAATAAATGGAATTAATTTTATGTTGTATTCACAGAGAAAAGTGAATGAATTAAGACAAGAATATCAGAAAAAAACAGGCATTTGCTATGATTATGTGCTTGTTTTAAGACCAGATATTATGTTGTATAAAGAATTGAATTTTAATTTGTTAGATAAAGAAATTAAAACGGCAAAAAATCAAATAACTAGATTTTGTGGTATAAATCCATTGCCTATGAATGAATTTGCACTAGCTTTAGATAGTGCAACAGATACATTATATTGTTCATCACCGGCAATTATTGATAAAACAATTCAAATTTTAAATAATATTCAAATTAATGATTATCAGGAAGAAGTTTGGAATCCTGAAAATTTGTTTAACAGAGTTTTATTAGAAAATGGAATTGTTTCAACTCCAATGTTGTATATTAGAGCAAGAGATTGGAATATTATTCGTGAAAATACATTAGTTCCTGTTATTAAAGAAAAAAAGAAATCAAAAAATAAGTTAATTCGATTTCGTTTAAGTTATAAAAAATTATACCTTAAATTATTTCCAAATAAAAAACCTCTTTTTAATATGGGAGTAATTGTTAAAGACAAAACAATTTTTCAATTTTCATGGGGAAAATACGAATGAATAATATTTTAATTAGTCCAGCATTTTATAAAAATAACATTCCGGTTGTGTTTTCAACAGATGCTAATTTTGTGCCACAGTTATATGTTGCAATAAAATCCTTAATTGAACATTCGTCAAAAAATAATAATTATGATATACATATTTTATATGACGGATTATCTGAGCATCATAAAGAAGTGTTTAATGATTTTATTGATACGAATGTTTCAATTCGTTTTACGGACATGCATGATTATATGCAAGAACATAAAGATAAGTGGTATATTCATAATTGGGGAAACGGAAAATGGCATTCACTGAGTGTTTATTATAGATTTTTTATTCCGGAAATTTTTTCTAAATATGAAAAAGTTATTTTTTTAGATGGGGATATTATCGTTCAAACAGATATTGCTCAGTTATATAAAATTGATTTAAAAAAAAATTGGGTTGGAGCTGTACAGGATTTTTCTCGTTTTGTTAAAGGTGATGTTATTGCAGCTTACGCAGAAGAAACATTAAAAGTTCCAGCAATACAATATTTTAATGCGGGAATATTATTGTTTAATATTCGGGAATTATCTCATATTCATTTTTTAGAAAAATGTTTAGATGTTTTACAAAAATTGGGTAAACCGTTACTAAATGATCAGGATGTTTTTAATGTTGTATTTAAGGATAAAGTGCAATATTTAAGTTTTGAGTGGAATTGTTTGTTTTGGAATGTAATATATTGTCGAAAAAATGCGAAAGAAAATTTAGAGAGGGATATTTATCAAAAATTTGAAGAATCAGCAAAGAATGCAAAAATTTTTCATTTTGCTGGAGGGCGTAAACCATGGTTTGAACCAAATTTAAAATATGCTCATATTTTTTGGCAGTATGCTCGACAAACGCCATTTTATGAAGTGCTTTTATCAGATATGTTTAAACGACAGATAAATATATCTATTCCGATGTTGCCACATGTTTTTCGGCGTCATGAATATAAAATGAAATATTATAAATATAAATTTTTAAAATATTTTGTCTTTGGAAAAAAACGTAAAAAATATAAAGATAAAAAGAGAAAATATAAAAAATTGTTAAAAGATATTCGTCAATTTATGAAAAAAGTTTCATAGTTTTTCTAAAATAATTATCGGCAGATTAGTTTTTATATCTGCCGTTTTTATTTTTTTACTCCGAATGAATTACTTCTTTAATCAAGTATCCGTTTCGGTCAAATTGGTACTCTTTTCCAATCGGCTTGTTATTTTTGTAAAATATTTCTCGTTGTAATAGACCATTTGGATAAAAATAAGCCGAAAATCCGTTTTTTTGTCCGTTTTTGTACGTTTCTTCCGATTTTAAATCCCCGTTATCGTAATATTGTATTACTATCCCATGTATAACGTTATTTTGAAAAGGTATTTCCGCTTTGATATTTCCGTTTTCATAATACTCTTTTTTTGTTCTGATGGTATTGTTTGATAGAGAAATTTCTTTCGTGTGCCTATAAACGCCGTATGCTGTTAAGACGGCTATTATTAAACTGATAATTATAACGTGTTTTCGCTTCATTTTGTTCCTTCCTGTTTCTTGTTTATATCAAATTATTATAAAAAATACAATCTTTTGGTGGATAATAAAAAAACTTATTTATTTGAAATAAATTTAAATTAAAATTAAAAAAAATAACTTGATTTTTAATTTTTAATTAAATAAAATTTCTTGGAACTTGAATAAAATTTAATATCCTAAGGGAGGGATAATGAAAAAAACATGTACACTTATCGGTGATTTAAATGCTCAAATTTCAGCAATGGATCATACATTAATGGTATTAAAACTTGATACATTGATTCGGGATGAAAATATATCTCATCTATTGGTGAGTGGTTTGGGTTCTTTTGGAAAAGAAACGGAATCTGTTTGTCATATTATTCAAGAGCGTCATCCTCAGCTTATTATTGAACAATTTCCGGCAAAAGATAAGGCTTTTTCTGCTTATGTAAAACAAATCGGATTAAGTATGGATGATGATGTTTCAAAAATAGAAGATTATCATGTGCGTTATTTGGTAGATAATGCTGATTATGTTTTATGTCATACGCAAGCTGATTCCGGTATGTCTTTAAAAGGCATTGCCTTGGCAAAAGAAAGAAATAAAACGATTGTTGAGTGGAAATAAATTGTTTATTCAACAGTGACTAAAAAAAAGATATGGCAGTTGTCATATCTTTTTTTATCAGTCAACCTGTTTTTTTGACGATAATTTAAAAGAAACTATATGGATCAATATCTAAACGCACATCAACCCCAGTCGGAATGTTTACTTGTTTCATCCATTGTTTTAAAAGGCTTTGTAAATTTGTTTCTTTGGCAGTTTTTACTAAAATACGGTATCGGTGTTTGTTGCGTAAATACGGAATAGGGGCGGGGACGGGACCTAAAACATCAATTTGTGTTGAAAATGGGGCCTTTTGAACAATGATTCGAGCAGCTTGTTCAACCCGAATTTGTTGTTTCCCGCTGATAATAAAAGCTGCTAGTCGTCCGAACGGCGGAAGTTTTAATAATTGTCTAGATTTCATTTCTTCGGTTAAAAACAGTTGTCTGTCATTGTTTTTAAGTGCTTGAATAATCATATTTTCCGGTGCAAAGGTTTGAATGATTGCTGTTCCTTTTTTTTGACCTCGTCCGGCACGGCCCATCACTTGTTGCAACAGTTGAAACGTTCTTTCTCCGGCCCGTAAATCTCCGCCGGATAATCCCATATCTGCATCAATAATACCGACAAGCGTTAAATCGGCAAAATGGTGTCCTTTGGCTAAAATTTGTGTGCCGATAAGAATATCAATTTCATGATTTTCCATTTTTGTCAGAACGGTATTAAATTCTTTTAAATTTGTTAATGTATCAGAAGTGATAAGGGCAGTTCGGGCAGTCGGAAACAGCATATTTGTTTCTTCCAGAATGCGTTCTACCCCCGGACCGCAAGAAACAAAACAATCACTTTGTCCGCATTTTGCACATGTTTTGGGAACGGCTTTTGTATATCCGCAATGATGACACATCAAACATTTTTTTGTTTTGTGCTCAACCAACCAAGCAGAACAGTGTTTACATTTTAATCGTTCGCCACATCCTCGACATAACATCAACGGGGCATATCCTCGTCTGTTTAAAAATAAAAGCGATTGATTGCCATCTTCTAAATTTTGTTTTAAATGGATTTCAAGTTGTTTTGAAATAAACCGAACAGGTCCTTTTTCTTTTTGTCGCATATCTGCTAAAACGGTTGTTGGTAAAGTTGCTCCTGCAAATCGTTCCGGTAAAATAATGTGATTGTATTTTCCGGTTAATGTATTGCAATAAGTTTCAATACTGGGGGTTGCAGAAGCTAAAATAATTGGGCAATCGGCAATTTTGGCACGCACAATAGCCATATCCCGTGCCTGATATAAAACACCATCTTCTTGTTTAAATGACGAATCGTGTTCTTCATCTACAACAATTAATTTTAAGTTTTGAAACGGTAAAAATAATGCTGAACGGGCCCCGACAACAATTTGTGCCGAGCCGGTATGTACGGCATTCCAAGTGTCTCGGCGTTGTTTGGGGGTTAAATTAGAGTGCCAAACAGCCGGTTGTACCCCGAATCGTTTTTCAAAACGAGAGAGCCATGCCCCGGTTAAGGTGATTTCCGGTAATAAAACCAATGCTTGTCCGCCGGATTGAAAGATTTTTGCCAATATTTCAAAATAAACTTCTGTTTTTCCTGAACCGGTAACGCCGTCTAATAAAGAAACATTGAACCCGTCTTCTGATGTTTCTAAAAGCGAATCAATGGCTTCTTGTTGTGCCTCGGAAAATTGTAAACGGAAAAAAGTTGGATTCGGTTGTTTAAATTGAATTGGTTTTTTGCTTTCTTTGCCGATTTCGGAGCATAAAGTCATTTTTAAAACAGCACCTAATGGTGCCAATGTATATGCACTTACCCAGTTTACAAATTTGATTGTTTCTTCCGGTAATGGTTTTAAATTTTCAATGTCATTGATTTTTTTGAGCTTTTCGATAGGAAACGATTCGTCCGGTTGTGTGTTCCAAACAATGCCAAGTGCAGATTTGTGTCCAAATGGAGCATGTACAAATGTACCGGCAGGCAATGAATCCGCACTTAAATAATCAAAACACCCGAGTGGGGTGGGAAATAAAACAGATAATCGTTGCATTGTTTTTGTTATCATCCTATAATAATTTGACATAAGGATAACAAACATGAATGAAGATTACAACCCCTTAAATATCACTTGTGATATAAAATTAGTTGAATTGATACAAAAATGGCAGGACAACTTACGTTTAGACAGACGTTTATCCGAGCATACAGCATCATCGTATTTTATTGATTTAAAAGAGTTTATGCATTTTTTACAGAATCATTTGTCAGAGCAAGTGACTATAAAAGCACTCAAAAAATTAAAAGTTGCCGATTTTCGGGCATTTTTGGTATGGCGAAGTGAACAGGCAATCGGCCGGTCCAGCATTGCAAGAGGGATGTCCACTTTACGTAATTTTTTTAAATATTGTACCCGAATGGAAGTGTTTGAAAATGATGCAATTATGTCCATTCATACCGGACGGGGAGCCAAAATATTACCTCATCCGTTATCAGTTGATGATGCAAAACGTTTTTTGGATGCTGTTTCGGTCGTTGTAAAAGAAGATTGGCAGGTTAAGAGAGATAAGGCGTTATATTTGTTATTATATGGATGTGGGTTGCGTATTGCAGAAGCTCTATCATTAAATATAAGTGATATCCCGTTATCGGCTGATGCATTTGTTATTACCGGAAAAGGCAACAAACAACGTCTTGTTCCGTTATTGCCGGTTGTCAGACGGGCATTGCAAGTTTATTTGCGTGTTCATCCGGCAGTGTCAAACGATTCGCCATTATTTGTCGGGGCAAGGTCGGAACGATTAAATCCGGGCGTTGTTCAGCGAAATGTTCGGGCGATTCGCTATTATTTAAATTTGCCCGATACAGTAACTCCTCACGCATTGCGACACAGCTTTGCAACGCATTTATTGCAGGGCGGGGGCGATTTAAGAACTGTTCAGGAATTGTTGGGACATTCATCATTATCAGCAACGCAACGTTATACGGAAATTGATAGAGAACAAATGATTCAGGTCTATGATAAAGCTCATCCACGTGCAAAATTAAATAAAAAATAAAAAAGTCTTTGACCTGTTTTTAAATGTGTGTTATAATAATTGAAATGATAAAAAATGGAGGGATATAGATGTTAAGAAATACACTTGGAACCGGTTCATATTTCGGCAGAAAAGAAATTTTAATGGGAGTCGCCCCAATTGCTTTGAAAGAAGCCAAAAAGGCAGGTTATTCCGTGACAGGAGATGTTTGTCCGTGTGGGGAAACATGGGCTGATTTTCAATCATTTCATTTGGAACAACGAACAGGTGTTAATGCCTTTTATAATCAATCGGGATATGAACGTTAAGGTAGGTTATTTTGAAAAAAGGGAATTTCAAAATTGAAAAAGAAGATGCTTTTGTTGCCTTGCCGACAACGGAAGATGAATTGATTTTTGCTATCGCCGTTCGAGAAAATGAGCCGAATCAACCGAAGTTGTTATATGACGGTGATGAACATGCTTTGTTGATTCGTAGCAAAGAAGATGCCGTTATTTTGGACTATTTGAACAGCGAAGTGCAAAAAATGTTGCAACATTCATTTAAAATATATGTTGCGGAAATTGATTATAAGGAAAAAAAGATGATGCGAGATTACATGGTGCCGATTCATTTGGTTGATTCTTATCCGTTTAATTTGGCTCCGTTTTTTGATTAATTTATTTATGATTTAACTGCAAATAGAAATGTTTGCATTATTTTTTTGTAAAAAAATGAATAATCTGTTGATTTATTTGAAACTCTATCGTATATTATATTCGATATTCGCATTTTTTCATAGGGAAAGGAAATGTTATGTGCTTATGTAAAGGAAAATGCTCACTGAAAAACTATGTGTTGTTTGGTCGGGGTGTTGGATTAAAAGTTATTGTATTGTTTACATTTTTAATTTCATTGTTTATGTCAATAACCGTTGGTGTGACATTTACAAAGTTGGTTAATGAACAGGATTTTCAATCTTTTATAAAAGAATTACCTGTTGTTAAAATAGAAAACGGTAAAATCGTAGAGCCTGTTTATGATAATATGCTTTGGATAATTCCGGGTACGGAACCAAACGGGGCAGGTGATGTTGTTATTGTTGCCAATACAACAGTGGATGAAGCTGATCGCATTCCGGAAGAAGTGACTGTTTATATTTCTGCTCGTCATGTTTATGTACGTAATGATGATGGTTCAATGGATCGTTATTCTATTCCGGCAAATACGACAAAAGTTATTACGCCGGATGTTGTGACAAAGGTTATTAAATCTGCTATTTGGGGCTTTTCGGCTTTAATCGCCTTGGTTCTATGGGGTGTGAGTATTTTAATTTTCTTGGTAACATATTTGATTGTTATGTTGTTGGGATTTATTGCAAATCGGCAATTAACAATAGATGCATGGGGTCGGTTATTGGCATATCCTTGGTGTGTTGTCTGGTTGTTGAGTTTAATTTTAAATTTCTACGGAATTCCCGTGACAATGACAGTCACATTGTTAACAGCAATTTTAGTAACGCTTGTCGGAGGAGCATTATTACCGCATCAGGCAACAGCTGTTGTTGTAGATAATGATGAAATAACCGATAATGATGGTATATCTGCAATAAGTGAAAAAGAAGAACCGATTGTTTCTGAAGCTGTTATTGAAGATACGGTTGCCGTTCCGGCAAAATCTGAGAAAGAAGAAATTAAACAATCGGCAAAAAAACAACCGATTGCCAAAAAAAGTTCTAAGAAAGAAACGGCTACTGTTTCTCGACGAACGGTTAAAACAAAACCTGTGACTAAAAGAACAACCGGCAAGACGGTACGTAAAACAAAATAATAGATAAATTTTGTTAACGATATAAAAAATCATCCGTTTCTACGGATGATTTTTTATGATGAATTTATTGTTTTGTTTCTTTTTTTTGTCTTAATTATTTAATGTTTTGAAATTTTTAATTTTATTATTGTTTGGAATTTGTTGGGTGTTTGCGTGAAGAATTGGTGCGAATGATGTGCTATTTCGTGACAAGATTTCAAACATAACGTTTCTGCATTTTTCCATAATGACGATAAATCTTTATACTTGCCGTCCTGTTTAGTGTGTTTTAGATTCTTGTATAGAACACGTATAGGTGGTTATGCTAATTCTTTATGTTGAACGTTATTCGGAAAGCACACGAAAGTGTGCTGTTCAGAATCTCGTAACAAAGAGGTATTATTGTTTGTATCATATTCTTCCGAGATGCCTGATTGTGATCCGGTATGACAGTAAGTGTAAAGATAAAAACAACAATTTGAAGGACTTTATTTGCATTCCCTTATCAATTTGAACGTGTTTCAGATTTTGAACGAAACGCTATGGTTACTTTCCAATGAATAGAAAAAAAAGACCGAAGTCCTGAAAAATAGATAGAAATTGACTTAAAATTATAAATATTTTTCTTTGTTTTTTAAAATTACACTATTGAAAAATATAAAAATATTAAACTTTAACTATAAGTATCGTTGCAAATAAAGGTACGTATAATTGCAATCTTTTTTTTTACATTTTTGAAACTTTTTGAGAAGTGATTGATTTTTAATATTTCTTTTTGATTTTTAACAATAATTTTTAAATGTTTTGTTTCTTTTTTATCGTTATCGTTTCCGGCAAAATGAATAGGGAAAAAAAGGTACCTTTTATTACACTTATAGTTGGAAGCAACTGATTGTTTTCCAAAGAGACTAACGGCGGAAAACCGCCAAAGAAAAACTTTTATTCGTTCAGGGAATGAAGAAAAAGTACTCAAAGATGAAAGGAAAAGACAAATGAAAAAAAATGAATCAGGTCGTTCAATGGTTGAAATGCTTGGTGTTTTAGCTATTATCGGTGTTTTATCAGTTGGTGGTATTGCTGGCTACACAATGGCAATGAATCGTTATCGGGCAAATGAAGTTGTTGATATGGCTAACAAATATGCCGTTATTGCATATTCTTCTTATATGACAAGTAAAATGATGAATAATGGAGACGACGATGCGGTTGTTGTTCCAGAATTTAAAGATACAGGGTTATTTGCAGACGCAACTGGAAGTTCAAAAAATGTTGTTAATGGAACAACAATTGGTAATGCTACTGTAACTGAAAGTTCTGTTTCTATTCCTCTTTCGTTTACAGAAAAGAAAGTTTGTGAAGCTGTTGCAACTTCATTAGGAGCTGTTGAGACAGCAGTAGCAGGGGAAACACTTTCAGTGTCTTCGTGTGCAACTGGTGGTGGAACGATTAATGCTGTATTCAAACAAAGCTAATTTCAAAAAAAACTACTATTTTTTTATATAATGTTAAGGAGTTAAAAATGAAAAAAAATGAATCAGGACGTTCAATGGTTGAAATGCTTGGCGTTTTAGCTATTATCGGTGTTTTATCAGTTGGTGGTATTGCCGGTTATACAATGGCAATGAATCGTTATCGTGCAAATGAAGTTGTTGATATGGCTAACAAATATGCCGTTATTGCATACTCTGCATATATGACAAACAAAATGATGAATAACGGAACTGTAAAAGGAGATCCAATTCCTTCATTTGCAAAATCCGGGTTGTTTGGCGGATTGAGTTCTGTTAACGGAACAACTTTGGGTGATGATAATGGAAAAGCTAAAATGGTTAAATTAGATGGTACCAGTTGGGCAGAGGTGGAAACCGGAGTAGAAGATGCCCAAGGTGTTGCTGTTACATTAACATTTGCTGATAAAAAAATATGCCAAGCTGCTGCAACATCATTGGGGATTCCTGTTGGTGGTGGTGCCTCAAAATCTAGTATGGCTGCAAGTGGATGTGGCGCTGAAACAGGTTCAGTCTTAACCCCAGTCTTCAAACAAAGCTAATTGATGAGCGAGTTAGCCACATAAAAATACCAATTTTTATGTGGTTAGACAGCAGTGTTAAATGGTTTTTTTTGAGTTCCCCGTTTTTCACTGCTGTTGATTAAAAGTTGCTTAAAGATTCCAAAGCTCTTTAAGCTCGGCAGAACGGCAGTATTAAACGGTTTTCTTGAGTTCCCCGCTTTTTACTGCCGTTTGTTTTATTATGAAAGAAAAGAATTGCTTTTTTGTTTTAAATCGGTTACTTTCATTATATTATAAATGAAAGGAATTTTTTATGATGTGTTTATTGATAACTGGTTTTTTGTTAGGATTAAGTATTCCGGTAATTGCTTCTCGTTTCGGTAAAATTTTGCCGGCAGATCCCGGTCTTATTTGTGCAACATTATGGCATAAACCACACTTTCCAAAAGCAAAAACACAGGCTTATCAAGTTAAATTAAAACAAAAATGGATGAAAATGCTTTATTTCTCACTTGGATGGGGCGTTGTTTTATCTGGTTTGTTTGTGTTGGCCGATATATTTTTTCAGCCGGAAATGCTGATTTGGAGCTGTTTGTTTTTTTATATTGTCGGCTTACTTATGGCTGTTGATCATCAATATTATTTGTTGCCGGATTTCTTTACGATTCCCTTGCTGTTATTGGGCATAACGGTTGCATATTTAGTGCCGGACAGTCATTTGTCTTTTGGTGAAAAATTATTTGGAGCGTGGTTTGGATATTTATTATCAACGGTTTCTGTTTTTGTGATGAGTTTTATTAAAAAGGGTGAATTTGGAGCCGGAGATGTTAAAATGTTAACAGCATTAGGAGCCTGGTTTGGAATGATAGCTTTAAATTTAACATTGGTTTTATCTTTTGTTATTTTTGCCGTGACAGTATTTTGCAAAAAGAAACAGGCTGATGCGTTTGGTCCGGCTTTGGGAATTGCAGGTATTCTTGTCTTCTTTTTGGTCTATGCGAATTTGTTATGGACATTTTTATAAAAATACGTTATAAAATTACAATCATTCAAAAATAATGAGGGACTTATGGAAAAGAACCATACCATAAAAGAAAGCAAAGTAAATGAAACAGAACCGGGATTGTTTGATACGCTTGGTGATGAATTAAAGCGAGCTCGTATTCGGAAAAAATTAACGATTGATGTCGTAGCCGATACACTCAAAATCAGAGCAATTTATATTAAGGCTTTGGAAGAAAATCAATATACGGCATTTCCGGCTATTGTATATGGGGTTGCTTTTTTACGGACATATGCCGATTATTTGGGTTTGGATACTGCAGATTTAGTTGGTCGTTTTAAAGAAGAAACAAACCATTTGATAACCCCGCCTACCGAATTGCCAATACGCTCTAAAAACAGCATTATGCCTTCTAAATTTGTTCTGTTTTGTATGGTTGTTGCATTAATCGGTATTTGGATTGCATGGTCATCTGTTCCTTATGTATCTCAATTACATTTTTCATTTGAAAAATTGCCGGTTGTACAAACAATGACTGCTGAACAATCGGAAATGCCCAAAAGTGACATTCAATCAATGGAAACTATATTGGCATTGCCGGAAACTCAAATTGAAACAGGTGTTAATCTATCGGATGTGCAAGATATCAATAAGGTATCCGATGCTTCGGATGAATTGTCAAAATCAAAAATAACAGAAGATATTGTTTTATCAACGGATGTATCAGATAAGGTTGATGAGGTTTCAAATGAAAATTTATCCGAAAAAATTGTTTCAGATGCGTTTTTATCTAAAATAACCGGTCAAAAATATGGAGATGAAGCTCAAACCGAATTGGTTATTGTTGCAAAAAGCAGAGTGTGGATTGATGTAAAAGAAAATAAAAAAGTCATTTTTAATCAAATCTTGTCTGCCGGTGATGCTTATTTTGTGCCACAATCCGAAAATGATTTAATTATGAGAACAGGGAATGCATCGGGTTTGGAAGTTTATATTAACGGTGTATCAAAAGGATTATTATCAGAACGAGAAACCGTTAAAAACAATATTATTTTAAAGCCGTCTTCTTTTGAAAGATAATTGCTTGAATTGTAAATATTTTTAAGTGTGGAGTCAATAAATGAATTTTGAACAAAAATTAGAGCCGATTATTGCTCGGTATGAAGAATTAACAGCTTTGTTGTCACAAGGGGCTTCGGGGGATGAATTTGTTAAATTATCCAAAGAATTAAGCCAATTGGAAGATATTCGCAATACAGGTTTAAAATATAAAAAGATGTTGCAGGATTTAGCCGATGCCGAAATGATTATGAGTGATGAAGCCATGGATGAAGAAATGCGACAAATGGCAAATGAAGAATATTATGCATTGAAAGAAGAATTGCCACAAGTAGAACGGGAAATTCAAATTTTATTATTGCCAAAAGATGAAGCCGATGATCGCAACGTTATTTTGGAAGTGCGTGCCGGTACAGGCGGAGAAGAAGCGGCATTGTTTGCTTCCGAATTGTTCCGTATGTATGAGCGATATGCCGTTTTAAAACATTGGACATTTGAAATTTTATCTTTAAATGAAACGGGTTTGGGCGGTTATAAAGAAGCGGTTGCTCAAATTTCAGGAAAGTCAGTGTTTGCTAAATTAAAATATGAATCGGGGGCACATCGAGTACAACGTGTTCCGGAAACAGAGTCCGGTGGACGTGTTCATACATCAGCCGCAACGGTTGCCGTTTTGCCGGAAGCACAAGAAGTTGATGTGCAGATTAATGAAGCAGATTTGGAAATTACAACTTGTCGTGCATCAGGGGCTGGTGGACAGCACGTTAATAAGACGGATAGTGCCATTCGGATTGTGCACAAACCGACAGGTATTGCTGTTGAATCTCAAGAAGAACGGTCTCAATTTAAGAATAAAGACAGAGCCATGATGCGATTAAGAACGGCTTTATATGATATGCAACGACAGGCATTGGATAAAGAACGTTCTCAAAATCGTAAGAATCAAGTTGGTTCAGGGGACAGATCAGAACGTATTCGAACTTATAACTTTCCACAAGGACGAGTTACCGATCATCGCATTAACAAAACATCATATCAATTAACGGAAGTGATGGACGGTATTGGTTTGGATGACTTTATTGATGCATTAACAACCGAAGATCAAATGCAACGGCTAGCGGAAATTGACGGATAAGAAATGACCGCTCTTAATTATATCATAAAGGCATTGAAAGAGGTATCGGATACTCCCCGATTAGATGCACAATATTTTTATGATTATTACAAAGGTTGTCCGACAGATGAACAGATATCTGATTTTATTCAACGGCGTAAATCAGGGGAGCCGGTATCTAAAATTATCGGATTGCGAGGATTTTGGAAACGTGATTTTTATGTCAGTCGGGATGTTTTAGACCCCCGTCCGGATTCAGAAACACTGATTGAAGCCGTTTTGGATACTTTTAAAGAGCAAAATCAATGTCTGTCATTTTTAGACATCGGAACCGGTAGCGGTTGTTTACTGTTAACTTTGTTGGACGAATATCCGTGTGCAATCGGTACGGGTATTGATAAATCGGAGGCGGCGTTAATAATCGCTCAAAAAAATGACACGAATAATCGGGCAAAATGGATTCAAAAAGATTTTTATGCACTTGATTTTTGTGTTGGGATGGAACAATATGATGTGATTATTTCAAATCCTCCTTATATTCCGCATAATGATATTGCATTGTTGGATAATGAAGTGCGTTTATATGATCCGCTATTGGCATTGGATGGTGGTTTGGATGGTTTAGATGCTTATCGACGGTTAAGTGATATTTTGCCGTTATTGTTAAAGGAAAATGGCGTTGTTTTTTTTGAAATTGGTATCGGACAGGAAAATGATGTTATTCAAATAATGTCTAATCGGTTTAGATGTGTTGAAATGTATAAAGATTTAGGTGGAATTGTTCGAATTTTGATGTTTCGAAAAAAATAAAGCAAAAAAAATGAACTTTTTTAAAAAAGATTCGTTTTGAATAATTGAAGGAGATGAAAACAATGTCTGATATTTCCAAATTACTTCAAGAAGCAAAACCGCTTTATTTAAAACGCAAAAAACGCCGGAAGCAATTTAAAGTTGCAACGGGGATTTTAGGTTGTGTGTTATTTGCAAATCTGATGATTGGAATGCCTCGGTATAATCGGATAAATGAGGCAGAATTAGATAATTTTTACGGTTATCTTTACGGTTCTGTTGATGAAGTGTCTTTAATAGATATTTCAGTGTCTGAAAAAGATTCGGTTATTCCGACGGATGAATATGGATTAATTATGGTAATTTAAGATGCAGGCATTGATTAAAGAAAACCGGTCACGTATTCGTTCCATCATCAAAAAGATGACGGGAAGTTATAACGAGGATATAGAACAGGAGGTATATTTAAAAACGTGGGAACATAAAACCGCTTATACGGAAGAAGGAAAATTTACATCTTGGATTGCAATGTTAACGGCTAATTTGTGTCGGGATTATTTTCGAACAAAACAGTATAAGACATCATCTTTGCAGGTATCAGAAGATGCAATCGGTGAAATTCAGGATAAATCTTCTTCGGCAGAAGATGTAATTGATGCCAAAAAGCGTCAAAAACTTATTTTAAAAGCGGTTGACGCATTACCCTCAAAAATGCGTGATGTGATTATTTATTATGAATTTGAGGAGATGAGCTACGAAGAAATTGCAGCTCGTTTAAAAATCTCAACCGGAACGGTTAAATCTCGTTTGTTTAACGCTCGTTCCATTTTAAGTGAAAAACTGTCTTATTTGAAAGGAGACTAGACATGAAAAAAATATTAGGATTAACGTTAGGTTTGGTGTTGTTATCTTCAGTTGCTTATGCATGGGGTGGCAAAAATGTTGCCGAAGATAAACCATTTAGTGCCAACATTGAAAGACATTTTGCAGGAGAAAGAAAAGGTCGTCCGGAAATCACGGCTGAAAAGAAAGCAGAATTTCAAAAACGTATGGCTGAACACAAGGAAAGTTTTTCAAAACGTTTAAAATTAACGGAAGAACAACAGAAAAAGTCCGAAGAATTACGTAAAGCTCAACGGGAAGAAATGAAAAAAATCATGGAAGAAATGAAAGCATTGCAAGCCAAATCTAAAGAATTGCGTGAACAAAACAAAAAGGATTTTGAAGCCTTGTTGACGCCGGAACAAAAGAAGATTTTAGAAGAAATGGATAAAGAACGGAAAACAAAAGAGGCTGAACGTATGGCTAAAATGAAACAGGACCGAAAAGGGAAAGTTCGACCGGATGTTAAAGATAAAAAATAATTAAAGTCCAATATGAAAAATGCACTACTTAACCGGTAGTGCATTTTTTTGTGTATAGAAAACCACCGACTAGGTCAGTGGAAATCTTTTTATGTTGTTTATGTATCAGAGAGATATTTTGAAGGAATTAGCGAAAATAAAAAAATTATGTAAGATTGGTTTATTTATCAGTTGGTTATTTTGTTGTTAGAGCATATTTTAAATTCTTTAATTTTGTTTTACATGTTTTTTAAAAACACTTTGTGTTTTGGGCAATATTAAAAAAAAGGGACGTATAATTGCAACATTTTTTTACACTTTTTGAGATTTTTTTTAATTTTAAATAAATAATTAAATTAAAACAACAATCTTTCATTTTTTCAAAAATTTGATTTTTCAATTTTGAATAGGGAAAAAAAGGTCCCTTTTTTTATAATACAAAAATGTATTTTGATAGAAAAATTGGAAAATGATAATATGGGAAAATTTATTATAATTGAGGGAATTGACGGTGCCGGAAAAACGACGCTTATTGCGAAATTATCCGACTATTTGTCTTCTGAAAATATTTCTCATATAGTGGTTTGTGGGGCAAAGGAGACAAATTTTGCAAAAAATATTTTGGAGTTGTTGCTGGAAGCTGAAAAAAAAGAACCGGTAGATCCGTGTATATCGTCACTGTTATTTATGGCTATGGAAAAAGATGTCTATAATAAAGTAATAAAACCCGCATTAAATAAAGGTATGTGGGTTATTTGTGATCGTTTTTTTGACAGCACTTTAATCTATCATGGCTTTGCCGAAAAAAATAAAGAAATTATCCATAATTTTAAAGGATTGTTAGATTTTACCTTCAAAAAAGTGATTCCTGATTTAACATTTATATTAGATATTTCGCCTGAGATTGCTAAGAGCAGATTGAGAAAACGATCAGAATTAAATGTATATGATTATAAGGGATTAGATTATAAAAAGAATATGCGACAAGGGTATTTAAAAATTGCAAAAGAGCATCAAGACAAATATAAAATTATTAATGCAAATCAAAAATTAAATGAAATAATGAATGAAGTAACAGAATGTATATTTCAAAAATATATAAATGTATCTGAAAGGAAATAAGTATGCCAATAATTGCTTTTGTTGGAATTCCGGGAGCCGGAGCGACAACATTAACAAAATTTTTAGGAAAAGGAACTAACTGTTGCGGATATTTTTTATCAGAGGAGGATGAAAAAACGGATTCTTGTGATTGTTTGAAGGATAATTATGCATTTGGTTTAAGAATGAAATTTAGATTGGAACGCATAAAACATTTATATATGGCACAAAAGCAATCAGAAAATGGTCAAATTGTTTTTATTGATGGATATTATGATAAATTAATGAGGTTTTATTTAGGAGAAAAAGGTTGTCGTTGGTTGATGAAATCAAGTGATCCTTATTTTAAAGTAGCAAAAGAGATTTCTTATATTGATTATCGGTTGTTACCGGATATTGATGTTATTATTGGATTAAGAGTATCTTTTGATGTATGGATACATTTTTTGAAAAATCGAGGAAGACCTTTGGATTTAAATGTTGATTTTCAAAAAGAGTGTTTTTTGGGGCAAGATATTTTTTTGAATATTGCAAAACAATATTGTGTTAGTCATGATAAAATATATCTTGAAATATGCCAAGAAGTTAATCAGTTAGAACATATTGTTGAAAATATAAAATTAAAATTAAAAAAAATAGGTGTTTTGTCCGTTTAGAATATAATTTAAACATTTTTTTGTGATTTTTTTTTTGTAAAAAATCAGATAATTTTTGAATAAAATATTGCTTTTAATGATGTTTTCAGATATACTTGTTATCTGATTGTTTTTAAGGAAGTAAAAGAATATGTATAAAGAATTAGGTGATGGAAATTTGCTTTCAGATAATATTGAAAATGGAGAGGTTTTTCCTGTCGGTGGTTCAAGATTCGGAATAATTGATACTCATATGCAGGTGGATTATGATTCTTTTTCTGAGTTGTTTGGTTTGATTGAGAAAAATGCAAAGTATTTAATGTCTGTTCCTACCATTAAATCGTGGTATGAAAATCAAAAATCAGATTTAGATTTTTCACTTTTTTGTCACATGATGGCGTTTAATAATGTAATAAAGTTAAAATATCCTGATATTATTAATATGCATAACCATAATCGTTTTTATGACAGACAAGAACCGAAAAAATTATCGGATGCAATAGATCAAAAGGCTTGTGCCTGTACAGAGTTGGCAGTTTTGGCACAAGGTTATTTTCAACAACAAAATATTCCGACACGGTATGTTGGGGGTGAATTGGTTATTAATAATCATTTTGATGATTTTGAAGCACATAGTTTTATTGCTTTTACAGCTGATAATAAAAAATATATTTATGATCCGGTTAATCCAGTTCGTACCAATAATGACACCATATTGCCCCGAATTTCTGAAATTCTTTCTCCGGAAGAAAGATTGTATGTTGATACAAGAAATCTTTTTGATAAAAGTGCCAATTGGTGTTATTCCGGTGGAGAGCAAGGGGCTTTTTTGAAAGATTTACCGACAAGAAAAAATGCCAATGTTGCTATGGACATATTTAATAGAAATGGCGGAAGAGATTAAATTTTATTTGTTGAAAGTGAGTAATCAATATCTCGAAATTTAAAGTGTTAAATCATTTCTGCATGATAAAGTTATAAAAAAAATTATATTGTGAATTAAAAATATTAGAAATTTAAAAATAAGTTGATTTTTTTTTCTGATTGTATGACAATATATGTATGTTAAGTATAACAGGAGGAGAATTTTTTTTGATGAGAGTATCTAGCAAATTGCAAAAATGGGTTGAACAGGGCCTAATTTCACAAGAGCAGGCCGAAAAAATTATATTGACTGAACAATCTGATAATGGTCGTATGGCTTGGAAACTAATGTATTGGATTGCCGGATTGTTTATCGGATTGGGGTGTATTTTAATTATCGGTTCAAATTGGGATAGTGTTCCGGCTTTTATAAAGTTGTTGGGAAATTTTGCTATTTGGGGCGGTGTTTTATATGGTGTTTATTGGAGTATTGTTAATAAGAGAGAGAAGTTAAAAGAGCTTTTTTTAACGCTTTCTTTTTTGTTTGTCGGGGCGACAATCGGTTTAATTGCTCAAATTTTTAATTTAAGTGGTGGTTGGCAGTCTTTTGCAACAGGTTGGGCAATTTTGAGTTTTGTTTTTGTGATTTTCAGCCGATTAATTGTTCTTAATATTGTTTGGTTATGTTTATTTTTTTCGATTTTAAATATAGAACATTTTTTTCGCTTGTTGGAACCGTTTTTAGGAAATAACTTAACAATGGGGCTGATAACGGGGACATTGTTATGTGCTTTGTTAAGCTATGCCGGTAATCAGTTATATCAGGCTGTTAACAAAGTTGTTGTTATGCCCAAAGCTTTTGCTGTTCTGTCTTTTATTCATATGTATATCGTTGCCGTAATTGGTGGTATGGCTGTTGGGTTTAAAAGTGTATTTGCCACCATTTTTGTTTTTGTGTTTTTAGGTGCTCGATTGTTCTTGGCAATGCAAAATAAAAATATGAAATCATTTATTCGTAATACACATTTGATTGAATTATATATTTTATTTTTATTTTTAACTCGGTTTGGTAATTTATTTATGTCTGGTATTGGCTTTATCATAGGTGGTGTTTTGTTGTTAGGTGGTCTTTATTTGTTGAAAAAAACATCAAAATACATTAAATCGATGGAGATGTTTCATGAATAAGAAAATTTTGGCAGTTATATTTATTATTCCGTTTATCAGTTTGATTTTTTGGACAATGTGGCTTTATACCCAACAGGTAACAGGAACGGAAATAAAGGTTGCTGTAATGGGGTATGATCCACGGGATTTATTATCCGGACATTATATTCGGTATAGTATTGACTGGAATCGAACGGATTGTACACAATTTCCGAACGGAGTTTGTCCGGAAGATGAATTTTGTAAAGATGCTCGTTGGGGAAGAGAATGTCGATTTTACATTCCGGAAAAAAATGCTCGGGAATTGGATCGCTTATTTTTAAAACGGAACACAACCGATATGGTATTTGAAGTTGTTTATTCATATCATAAGGGACAAGAACCATTGGCAAAGCAATTACTTATCAATGGAAAAGATTGGCGTGAAAGTTTAGAAAAAAATAAAAAATAGGTCAATTTTTTTAGTTTTTTGCATATAGCTTTATATTCCTGAAAAATGATTGAATTGTTTTTCCCGTATATAAAGGAGAAAAATATGGGTGAAAAAATTTATACAGTGGCTGAAAATGGTATAATTAACGGATTAGCTGAAAGAGATATTATTCATACAAACGGAATTTTGCATTTAAGTGTTCAATGTTGGGTTATGAATTCTATGGGCCAGGTTCTTATTCAAAAACGTTCTTCCGGAAAAGATCAAAGTGCTGGGAAGTGGGATGTTTCTTTTGGCGGTCATTGTATGCTTTGTTTAAATCGGGATATTTTGATTGAAAATGTTATTAAAGAAGAACGAGAAGAATTAGGATTAAATTGTTCAAAAAGCCCGTGTTTTATTATTGGAAATGAAGCAAAAAGAAAAATTAAAAGTCAAAAATTAATCTCTTTCGGATAAATAAAAAAGGTATTGTGCAAAACTGTTTACACAACACCTTTAATTTTTGTTTTAATTTATCGAGAGCGTTGGGCTTGAATTCGTCTTGCTTGCCAAGTTTCTAAAACGCTTTGTCTTATTATAGTGAGTTCTTGTTTTTTTAACTCATTTGATGCTTCTAATCTGTCTAAATTACCTTTAATGAACCCGTTTGTAATAAGTGTCTGCAATGCTCCCATTGCGTGGATGTTGTCGGAGTTTAACAAAACTTGATCTTCTTCAATATGTGATGGTTTAATAACACTGAAATTACAGAAATAATTCACAATAGATTGTTCAGAAGGAGCATGTTCAACATATTGTTCAAATTTGTTTGCCATTTGTTGTTTAATGGCAAATGCCTGATTTCCTTTTTCTAAAACGCCACTTTCACTTATTTGATTGCATATGGATCTAAATTTTTCAATTCGATAGTCTGAAATTCCGCCTCTTTCAATATCGCTATTATCAAAATCTATACCGTAAACTTGTTTAAAGTAATCTAATGTATGTTGAATGGCTTGTGGGTTGCCATGTGCTGTTAATAATCCCCTTTCGGCAGCACGTTTTAAATCTTCCATGAGAGCGGGTTCGTAAAATGATGACCACATTAAATCTTCCGAATCACGACTCATTAATTGCCGTATACATCTGCCGGCACTCCATAAATTATCACCAAATTTTTCTAAAGAATATGCTTCAGCTTCATATAATTTAATAATAAACAAATATTGTTGAGGGGAAATACCTTGTAATAAACCCAAAGCATGATTACGTTGATAACTGTGCAACAATTCATGTGAAACAGAACAATACCAATCTATATTATTCATATTGTTAGCTTGATCATTATTTTTGATTATATTTGCATAATTAGAATTAGATAAAATATTTTTTGTTGAATGATAGGAATAGGATATATTTACGAATAATATAAACACTGATTGTATTTGGAATAAAAAAATAAAACAGGGAAGTTATATATTATTTTTAATATAGAGTTGTAATCAGATAAAAATTTTGTTATTCTAAATAAAAGAAGGAGAAAGTTTTATGAAAAAGTTTTTATTGTTATGTTTTTTGATGTTTTTTGGACCAACTTTTGCAAATGCTGATAATGTTATTTTAATGATTGGAGATGGTATGGGTATTAATCATTTGAGATGTGCTCATCAAACAAAACCTGTTTATATTTTATCTTTACCGGTAAAGGGGATGATTCATACGCATTCTGCAAATGCAGATGTAACTGATTCAGCCGCCTCGGCAACAGCCTATTCTTGTGGTCGAAAAACAAACAACGGTTATTTAGGAAAATTACCAAATAAAGAAAATTGTTTAACCATAGCCGAAGAAGCAGTAAAACAAGGTATAGCCGTTGGTATTTATTCCACGGATTATGCAACCGGAGCAACGCCATCAGCCTTTTATGCTCATACAATAAATAGACGAAATAATGAAGAAATTGAAAGATATAAACAAGAAGCATCTAAAAATATGGATATTGTTGTTCCTGTATCTCAAATTTCAAAAGAAGTTTCCGAAAGATTAAAAAATTTATCTGAAAAGGCTGCTCAAAAAAGTTTTTTTGCACTCTTTGAAGGAGCCAAAATTGATACGAACTCGCATGCCGGTAAATTCGACGAAATGAAGGAGGAATTATATGATTTTGATCTTGCGGTTATGAATGCGGTTGATTTTGTATATAAAAATCCGGATACGACATTGATTGTATTAGCAGATCATGAAACGGGTGGATTGACGGATACATGTCAATTTACAACGGAAAAACATACAAATGCCGATATTTCTGTTTATGCATATGGAAAATATGCGAAATTGTTTGCGGGAATACAAGACAATACAGAAATATATCAAAAAATGCATCAGATATTATTTAAATAGTAATGTGATGTAAGGTAGATTGCTTTTCAAAAAATTTTTCAAGAAGCAAGAATTGAAAATTTAAGTTATCTTGTACTATTAATACTCTACGTATGTTTGTTTTAAGGTTTTCTGCAAATAATCTTGAAATTATTTATCGGGTAGATGTAACATTTTTACTTTACTATTTGGGAATAAGGTAAGTGTTCTATGTTCGAATAAAACATTTAATTGAACGTCATGATTTTAATTGTTTTCACTATAATGAGAAAATAGATGTATTAAAAGGTTTTGAAAACAGGCTGTCAACAATGTTCATTGTAATTTTATATTGATTTAAATGGATATATGTTGTATAATATTAAGATATGAAGCCAAATGAAAGCTATAACGTATGGTAAAAAAACGTATTGAAATGAGCAATGAAAAAGGTATTCAAAATAAAAGTGACGATGCCTTAATCACTCAACAGGACATATTTGATATTCAAAAGGTTATTGATCCGGATATTGTCAAAAAAATATGTTTAAACGAAATTTTAAATACCGCTATTTCTAATATTACACGTTGTGTAACGCCGTATGCAACGGTTAATCCATTTGCTTTGGGTATTGCTTACACTAATTCACAATTAATGCAGGTTGTCAATAATTTGTTAGATAAGCACAAATTGTATAGTGAGGCAACCGTTAGTATTTCTGAAAATTTAATTAATCACGCATTGGAAAAAATGCCTGAAATTGAACGGGAAGTGAAAGATCGTGTTTATATACAGCAACGTTTAAACAAAATTACAAATTCACTATGCACTTATTTGCATTCTAAATATGCGTATTATGCTAATATAGTGGCATCAATTACCTCCATTGTTGTATTAACTGTTTCAGTTCAGGCTTGTCCCGGAATATTAGTGTCTATGATACCTGCTTACATATTTGGTAAATGGCAGTCAAATGCTGATAAAAAAGCATACGATCAATCCAGAGAAAAATATCAAGAGGGGTCCCAGCGATTTGGAAAAACAGTTTATACTACATTATCAGATGTACAATCAAATTATAATACTGATATCAAGGCACAAAAAATAATAAACCTAGAAAAAGAAACTGGCAGTTTCAAGGAAATAATTGTCAGTTTAAGTAAAAAGATAAGCTATCATGGTTTGTTGTCGGCTTTGGGATATTATGCTATTGTTGGCAGTTCTATGGCTGTCGGTTTTTGGCAAGGATCTAATTTAGAATCACTGGCCGGTATTATGATTGGAACGGGTATGTTTACATCCGCCGTTACGGGTTATTTTAGCAGTAAAACGAATAAAGAAAAAAATTTACAGGATACGTTACATTTATATCGTGAATTTCGCCATAATCCTATTTATGATTTAACATATGGGAAAGAAAAATGTCTGCCGAATACCGATACAATTTGTTTGAATAAAATTGTTTATTCTCATCGTGATTCTATTATGTATAACAAAGATGAAAGTTTAAATGAAAATCTGGGACAAAGAGCCGAACAACCGATTATTCAATCGGATAAGGTCTTTACTATTACAAAAGGCATAACTGTTTTAAGTGGCCCCTCCGGTATCGGAAAATCAACGCTTTATAAATTATTGCGATATGGTGATAACGTAACAAGTGGTGAAATATCTTACGGTGTTATGGAGAACGGTGTTTTTAAGGGTAAAGGGATGTCTTGTCTTCAAGAAGGGGCTTTGTCGGATGTTATTTCATTTGGCAATCAATTTGTAGATAAAGATGGACAGTCAAATGTTGTTGAATTTATCAAACAAGGCAATCCTTTCTGTACTGATAAAGATATTGAAACGGTATGTCGTATTTTAAATTTAAATATTAAGGATGAGAAAGAGGAATATAAACCGTTTAGTTGTTTAAGTGGCGGTGAAACAAAAAAAGCCATTTTTTTACGGGCGGCTATTTCATCAGCTCCCATTCTTGTGTTTGATGAACCGACATCGGGTGTTGCGGCAGATGATTTAAACGATATTCTGAATTATGTCAATGTATTGGGTAAGAACAAAACAGTGATTTATACAACACATCATCCGGAAGATTTAAAACATTTAAATGTTTCACAAATTATTGAAATGACACCAACTTATGCTGAAACCGGTGAGCAAAAAGCATGTGTTTTAGAATCTATGCCATGTGAAACAAAAGAAGATATAGAAAATTACATTAACCATGCTAAAAATCGTCGGGACAAAACAAAACCTGTCACGTCTTCAACTATTTCCCGAAAGGAAGCCGAAGCCATTATTACCCAAATGATATGTTTAGATATTGCCCGTCGAATCCAACAATGTGATATGGGTGTAAGTTGTGAAATGCAAGCGGATAACGACAGAAAAAGTGTTAAGGCATTTTGCCCAAAAGAGCAATCAAAAGCCCACCAGTCAAGTGATAAAGGCTTTGTTATGCGTTTATTTCAAAGAATGATGAAAACTAATACCAGATAAATAGATTTTGTTGTTTGGAGGATTAAGGCATAGAAAACTTAATTGCTGCTGTACTGAAATTTTTATTCTTATACTGGAATATCCTGTAAATTGTGGTTTTTTAATAAATAAAATTAAAAGGACTACAAAATATATTGAGCTTCTACGGATAAACAAACCGCAGAAAATCAAAAATTTGAAATTGAACAATTTTGTCTTAAAAACAAGATTATTGTTGATAAAAGAATTATTGAAATCATTAGTGCGACAAAAGAGTTAAACAAGTGAAAACTCGGAAAATTTTTAAAGCAAATCAAAAATGATGATATTGTTATCACGACCGAACTGTCAAGATTTAGTAGCAACCTGTTACAAGTTATGAGTATTTTGCATTTCAACTATAATCCTCAAATGTTATCCAATGATGTGGAAAGTTTGAAGATTTAAGAAACTAATCAGCCAAAAGAGTATGGGGTTTCTTTTACATCTTTATTGAGTAAAATGGAAGAAGCAAGTAAAACATCTAAAAAAGTAATCATTATATCAAAGTGGTTTCAGTAATACAATCTTGCAAAAGTAATCGGGCAAAAATCATAAAAATCTTATTTAGTCCTGTAGGGAAAGTTTTTATTCATACAAGAGAGGATTTTTAATATCTTAAAGGTTAACTTGAATATAGTAGTACTGCATTATCTATGGCAATTAAAAATGGTTTTATAGAAATTGTCAAATTATTATTGGAACATGGTACAGACGTAAGTGCGAAAAATAGGTGGGGAGAAACAGCATTAGATATTGCCAAGTCTTCTAGATTGGATAAATCCGAGAAGATGCAGGAATGTGTTGCTCTTTTGGAAGATTGTTTAGCTAAAGCAAGTCAATTTCAACCTCAAAAAATTGCATATAATGGTTGTTCAATGGATAGTAAATATGTTAATTATAGAAATGCTTAAAGACATGCAATAAGAAGGAAAATTTGAAGCAAAAAAGCAAGGATATCTTGAAAAAAATGATATAATCGCATCAAAGGATAAACAAAGTAGAGTATTTATTGCATTACGGAGACTCCAATAAAAATTTAAATCTGCAAGTATTGTACATAGCTTGAAATTTTTGTCAATATTAAAGCACTTTATTTTGTTCCAGATAATCATAAACTTCTTCAGCCATAATTTGATGACCTTCCGAATTTGGATGTGTTGCATCTTTGTATAGAATATCTAAATTTCTGTTTTTCCATTTATCATAGCGTGCAAAAAAGTTGATGTTTTTTTGATTACAAATTTCTTTGATAATTTGATTATAGCGTTCAATATCTGAATTATAACGAATCAATGATGCCTGTTCGGTATAGCGATTTTCAATGACCGGTGTCAAATCCAAAACAACAATTTTGGCTTTTGTTAGGGCCAGAATATCAAATAATTTATTCCAATACATAATTTGAGCACCTTCTGAGAAATCCAGTTGTAAATCGCTATTTTTTCTTCTCCTCAAGTCATTAATTCCTGTGTTGACTAAAATTAAATCAAAATGTCTTGATAAAACTTCGAAGATTGCTCTGTTTGTTGTATCAGCGATATTATCCCCTGATTGTGACATATTATTAAAAAGATAGGTATCTGGATGATTCTCTAATATAATTTTACCAAGTCTTGTAAACCACCCCAAATCTTTTTCATCATAATAACCGTGAGCTATTGAATCACCAATTATTCCAATATTTTTAAGCATCATTATTCTCCATTTTTCTTTTATCCATCATATAAAATAAACCTTTATTTTTTATGAAAGTCAATAATTTTGAAAAATTGGTATCTTAGGGAATGGAACTATCGGACTTTGTGAAATGCTTGCAAATAAAAGAAAAAGCCCTCATTTGATTGAGGGCTTTTGTTTTTTTTGTCTTTTTTGTTATATAAAAAAATATTGACGGATAACTCTACATATTGTATAATTACGATGCTTTTAGAAGAGATTTAAGAGGCCAAAATCATCAAAATAAAGGATAGGAAGAAAATATGGTTGATACACTTGGTAAGAAAATTTCAAAATTGGAAGAGTTGATTCATAAAGCAACAGTTTTGCTTGATGATGCTGCTATCAAAGAATCATATCAAATGATAAGATCAGGGATGGACTTAAATGCTTTAGATGAAGAGGGTCGTTCTTTATTTGGCTTTTGCTTTTCCAATAAAGAATATGTTTGCTATGTGCCTCGATTGATAAAGGCGGGAGCGGATTTGAATGTTTCGGATAAAGAGGGAAAAACACCTTTGATGAACTTGATTGAGTCTGCTAAAACAATTTTAAATGACACGAATTACGTATCCCTTTTGGAAGAGTTGATTGAAAAGGGGGCTGATGTTTTAAGAGTGGATTTTTTGGGTGAAACTGTGCTTCATAAAAGTATGGATAAAGAGATTGATTATGAAGTTGTGTATAAGCTTTTGGAAAATAAAGCAAATGTCAATGCTCAAAATAACGAAGGATTAACGGCTCTTTCTTTGATTATGAAAAATAAGGGATGTGGCAGAAAAGCTTCCATTTTAAGGGCTTATGGTGCTGATGAGTCAATTAAAGATAAGAATGGTAAAACAGCTTTTGATATTGCCAAAGAAAAGGGCACTGAAAGCCTTTATCTGGATGCTTTGAATTTGCCAACTCCTAAAGAAATGGAGGAGGCTCGAAAAAAAATTGCTGAATTTAAAGAAAAAGGTGTGCCTCTTGAAATGATATGGATGAGGGCAGCCAGTAAAGGGGATACGGCATTTTTAGCCGTTCTTCATGAAGAAGAAGGGGTGGATGTGAATTATGCGGATCCTTGTACGGGAAAAACAGCGTTGCACGAAGTTTATTTTTCATCTTCCATTGAGGCCATTTCTTACCTGCTTGAAAAGAAAGCAGATGTGAATAAGCAAGATAATAAAGGGGTAACACCCTTAATGAATGTTGCAAGAGCCGGAGGCAGCTTGGCTTGGGGTGGTTGGGGATTAGCAATCTTTTTGTTAAACAATCCAAATCTGAATATTCAAGATAATCAAGGCAACACAGCACTTCATCATGTCGCTCACATAGTGAGTAATTCAGGGATTAAGATGCTTGTTCAAAAAGGAGCGGATACCAGCATTAAGAATAAAAAAGGGCAAACGGCACGGGATGTTTATGAAAAATTTTATCAAATGATTGAAGATACAATGCCTGATTATCGTATGGACTTTTTGAATAAATGGTTGAAAAAGGCGGAGCCTGTTTTGATTCAAAAAGGGACTGTTTCTTCAAAAAAATTAATCGATCGGCAAAAAGAAGAGTGAAAAAAATGTATGAACTTTTATTTGAACCATAGGATTTTGATTTTCAATAAATCAACAAAGCCGTTGTAATCCATTAAAAATTTTGTTATTATAAAAAGAAGGAGTTAATATGCCACTTTTAATAGATGATAAAAGAATTGATGAACTAAGAGAGCAATTTCCGATATTGACTCATACCTCGTGGAAGGAATTATCGGAAATTATTCCTCATCCTAATGTGGACAAACATTACCAACAGATGGGTAATATTGTATGTGCGACCAGTACGGATAGTGATTTTTATGCTTTGCGCTGTAATGAACGAAAAGGGATGATAAATTATTCCGTTCCTTATCGTGATCCGGATGGAAAAATTAATAGGATTTTTATTTTCGAAAAAATGAAAGATACATATTATGAACATAGTGTATCATCGAAAAATTTTATTCCTATTGTTTCGAGAGATGGTACTTTTAGTGGTGAATGGGTATCTCATGATGTAATAAAACCTATTTTTGTTAAGATAGGTAAAAAAGAGGATATTTTAAGACAAACACGAGCAAAAGTATTTACAATTTCCAATTTGGAACAATTTCAGGAAAAATTAAATGATGATGCCTTTGTTAAAAGGGTGGGGGATGTAGATACATCTTTAAAAATGATAAAAATGTTGGTACGTTTAGGAATTTTACACGAATGTAATAGTTCGGAAGAAACAGTAAACAGATATATGAAATGTACAGAAGATAGAAAAAATATGGTACAGGAAGATACTTCAAAAAGCCCACTTTCTGTTTCTCAACAGGTTGTTATTTTGTTAAAACAACCCCAATATTAATTTCTGTAAATATTTAGGAATTACATATCATGTTATTTTGGGGCTTGATAACTTAGATTTTAGGTTATTTTTGAAAATATTATTGTCAGATTTTTACAGATACTGATAGATTAGAAAAAAACATGTTTTATTGATACCCATTGTATGAGATTATCTCTAGTGCGGATATTTCTATTCTTCTAATGCACCCCTTTCACCACGCAACCACTTATCCACCATTTTCAATGATGCCTTGTGGGCTATCGGAACAGCCTCACGTTTGTCCCCCCGTAAGGCATTTTCTCTAACCTCTATGCATAAAAAAAGCCCTCGAAAAAGAGGGCTAGACTAAATGGTGCCGCTGGTGGGAATCGGACCCACGACCCCCTCCTTACCAAGGAGGTGCGCTACCACTACGCTACAGCGGCTTTGCTTCCGTCTTTATTACCCTATATTTGTTATCTTGTCAAGAATATTTTAAATAAAATTGGTAATTTTCTTTTTTTTGTGTTATACTAATGCAAATCGTTTTTTGTTTTATCATTTATTCGGAGTTTTAATGACCTCTTGCCCGGATTCTTATAATTCTGCTTTCTTTAATTTTCAACCGGCTTCTCATCGTTTATTGGCAGATGATACAGGTATGCCTTTAACTGTTTATCACGGCACACATTATCAATTTGAAACTTTTTTACCATTATCTCATTTTGGAACACTTTATGCCGCTCAAAACAGAATTAAAACAGCCAATCCTATTAAACATACTTTTTCTTCATTAATTGAAAGTGCCGGTAATTTGAAAAAAAATGTGACATTGGGATTTAATTTGTTATTGGAAAATTTGATAAAGCCTACTGAAAAATTAACTGATACGGATCGATGTATTCCGGTTCATTTAGCATTAAGACATCCCAAACGAATGGATGACATGGGTTTTTCTCGTTCTACATATAAAGATGATATGCTGTACCGCCTTATTCGAGAACAGTTATTGTTTGGGTATCGCTTTCATCGGCATTTAACAAGTGTGTCAAAAAGATTAAATGCATTACAACAAATTATAAACGGCTTGGAAGTTCCGCCAATGTATGATTTTATTTTTAAAAATCCTTTTCAGATATCATCTTCGGCTGTTAGAAGAGAATTAGGCTTGGAAAATTTATATCCTGTTCTGGGTTCATTAGATAATTGTTCTGCTGTTGTTGATGAGAAAAGTAAATATCCCCAAAACATCTTAACAAGTGTTGATAAATTGAATAGGGAACGCTTATGTATGCAACGCATGATACGGTACTGGGAGAGTTTAGGTTATGACGGATTTATCTATACAAATAATATAGAAGATGTTGGGGCGTTTTCATATGTTGTTTTTCGTCCTAATCAGGTTATTCGTTTAGATAGACCCCCTGAATATCTTAAAAACCCGTTGTATCCTTCGATTTCCAATCAAAAGGAATTAGATATTATTCAAATCAATACATTAGCTAGCATGGAATCGCGTCTTATTACAAAGGCAGAAGCAAAACGAATGGAAATGTGGCATTTGGAATCAAATCGTTTTCATGAACGGTATGGTTAATTGGTATTTATAAACATAATAATGCTAAATTACCACCGACAATGCCACATATAAATAAAATGCCGATAATTTTAAATAATTCTTTAAATGATAAACGCATTTTATATAAAATAATTAATCCGACTCCGCCATTTGCACAAAGTCCGGCCATTAAAGCTCCGATTGATAATACGCCTTCAATATATAATTTTGTTAATCCGACTGAAATGCCGCAGTTGGGTAATAATCCGATTAAAGCACAGATAAAGACTGAACTCATTTCATGTGTTAGTATCAGGTTTTTCAGATAATCAGCTCCTACCGTATGCATAATAGTGTTTAACATAAAAGAAATGAGAAAAATAAATGCTGTGAGTTGCAATGTGTGTATTAATGCTGAACGAGAAATATTATGATGAGAACAATGGCATTTGACTGTTTTGCATAATTCAGGAAGTGCTTTTTTCTTTTTTTTGTTTTGATGATAAGAGTCGATTAAAAAACCGATAAAAACAGCAAAAATCATTTTAAATGCAATTATTTTTAAAATAATTTGCCATGAAACCCCATGGGAAATCATAATGGGCAACATTTCATCAGATGTTGCCAAAAAGATAGCGATTAATGTTCCGAGTGTAATTAATCCCGTTCCGTAAAAATTGGCTCCCGTTGCGGATAATCCGCAACCGCTTATCGGGGCGGCAATGGCCCCACATAACGGACCGAATTTTCGAAATCGTCTGACAAATTTCCATACTTTTGAACGGGCATGATGCTCAATGTATTCCAAAAATAAGTAAGTTAAAAACAAATATGGAATCAGGTATAAAATATCTTCTGCCGTATGAATAATTAAATGGATGAGATTGTTTAAAATTTCTGAAAAATTGCTCATGGTTCATTTTCTTTGTATTATGTTGTTTTTTTTGTAAGCCGATATTATGGTTTCTTTTAATAAAAATCAAGTTTTTTTTGGATTAAATGTATTTTTGAAATATAAAAGCCGATATTCCTTGTTGAATATCGGCTAAAAGATGAATTGTTGTTTCTAATATCCGTATGCTAATTGATTTGAATTGTTTTGAATTTTTTTTGTTGGATTGTTTCGTACCTGTACGATGACTTGTCCACAGGGGAACTGCTCCGGATATTCTTTTCTTCTGTTTGCTAGACGAACAACAGCTTGACCACATGCAAATTTTTCTGGATAATCAGAAATTCTTTCCTGTAAAAGAGATACATCCTTTCCACATGGAAATTGTTCGGAATATTCTGCGGTTTTTTCTTTCAGAGTGGTTTGTCGTTTTTGTCCTTGTAAAGCTGATAAAATATGCATAAATTTTAAATCCTGTGATGAAATTGTTTTTTCCGTATCTAACCGTTTTAACAAATGTTGATATTCTGCTTCATTTAATACAACACCAGCATTTTCTTGAAAACACATTTTATCACACCATTGACAAAGTTCTTTTGGTGTTGAAATTTGTCCGAAATCTAATTTTGCACCGGCTTCTTTCATCGGTCGGATAATGTGATCAATGCAATTATTCAAATAAAAATCATAGTCATTTTGTTTCATAGCTTCTGCATACATTGCTTGAGCCAGTTTTGTGCTGTCAATACCTAATCTGCTTGGATATAATACAAAATAAGAGGCGGTAGTGTCTTCTGGAGTATCCATTTTCCCATTATCTGTTGTATTTTTTCCTTCGCCGTTACTGTCAACTACAATGCCATTGTAAACCGCCCCGCCATGAAAATGGCGTTTACCTTTATCAATGGATTCTATTTTAACGATTATCGGTTTTTCTTGAAGGGAACAATCCGTTGCTTTGGCATAAGGTGTTCTTATTTTATAAGATGAAAACGCATTTAATGTTTTCCACCCTTGTTTAACAAGGCGGGCAGCTTCAATAACATCTTTTTTGAAGCCGATTAATGTGTTTTTAAATCTTGTAATACAATAAGTTATTCCTTTCAACACGGCTTTTGTAGATGGAATTATGTTCCAAATGCGTTTTGTCCATCGTTGAACGGGATTTTTTTGAGGGGCATTAATCGTTTCTGTCATTGTTTCACTCCTTGTTGTATTATAATGTGTATTATACAACAAAAAAGAATATAAATCAACAAAAATTTGTACAAATTTTTTAAGTTATATTTATTTATTGATTTCGTTACGTAAAAAATCAATCACACGTTGATTTATGATTACATCATCTGTAAAAATTTTATTTTTTAAATGGATATCATTATATGTTTTGGTTCGGCTGAGAGCAACATAAAGTTGTCCATGAGCAAAAGCTCCTCTGTTCATATCAACAATTACTTTATTAAGGGTTTTTCCTTGTGCTTTATGAATGGTTAAAGCATAACCTAATTGTAATGGAAATTGTGTGAATGTTCCGTTTATTTTTTCAATAACTTCATCGGTTTCATTATTGTATTCATAAACATAACTTTCCCAAGTTTCAGGTTTGACAAGAACAAGTTTTTTTGTTTCAGTTAATTCCACCCAAATCATATTATCATAGGCCTGAGTGATAATTCCGGTAGAGCCGTTAATCCAAAATGGTGGATTGTTTTTGTTAAAAATAACCAAAGCGCCTTCTTTTAAAATTAATCGGGTAGGGGCGGGAGTTTCGGAAAGTGTACGAAAATTACCCGTCATCTCGGCTTCATAAATAAATTCAGGACCGGTTAAAGCAGCTAAACGAGATTGGTTAATTTGTTCGGCTGTTTGTTTATAGGGTGTAATTGTAACGGCTGTTTCTTGATGAGCTGTATTTTCAAACTGGGCCTGATTGAAAAAATCAATAACTTCACCTGTATGCCGATTATGACGTAAATCAATCAGTTTTGATAGCAATTTTTCATCATTTTGGCGATAAACCTTTGTTAAAATAATGGTTGTAAATTTTGCTTTTTGATATGCAGGCGCATCAAAAAAATAAGCTTCTTTGTGTCCATAACGGGCTTTAAAAATCGGATAAGTATTTGATTTGATGACAGGCGGTAATTGGCATAAATCTCCGACTAAAATAATTTGAATACCACCAAAGGGTAATAATGGTGTGCGTGCCAATTTGCATAAATAATCAACGGCATCTAAAATATCCGGTCGAATCATTGAGGCTTCATCAATAACTAAAATATCCGTTTTTTTTAAAATAGATGCTGTTTTGCGTTTAAGTTCCAAATCATCTAAAATAAAAAAATCTTTCAGTGGTAAACGAAAAAGGGAATGAAGAGTGACGCCACCGATGTGTAGAGCAGCTAAAGCAGTGGGACAGGCAATACGAACTTTTTTTTGTGAATGAGCTTGTAAATACCTAATGAAAGTTGATTTTCCTGTGCCGGCTTGTCCTTGAATAAAATACGAATTGTTTGTTGTTTCGATTTTGTGGAACAAGATAGCTTGTGTTTCATCTAGTGCAAATTCTGGCAAAAGATGTGATGTTATGGTGTTATTTAATTGGGTAGATATGGATTTTTTTTTCATCATAATTGCAATGTATTCACTTTTTTATAATCGGTCAAATGTTTTTTTGTTTTTCTTTTGAAATGTTATGAAAAAAAACACAGAGTGTTATAATGGAGAATCTACAAAAAAAGGTACGTATAAATGCAACAATTTTTTATACATTTTTGAATTTTTTTTGATATTAAATAAATTATTAAAGTAAAAGAATAATTTTTTGTTTTTGAAAAAAATTAATTTTTGCGATTCGAATAGGGAAAAAAAGGTACCTTTTTTTATACTCACATCATAAGAGCAACATTTAAGATGTGAGGAGAAGAGAATGCAAATCAGATTTAATGAACACGGTCGAAGTATGGTAGAAATGCTAGGGGTTTTAGCCGTTATCGGCGTATTAAGTGTGAGTGGTATTTTGGGATATAAATTCGCAATGAACAAGTATATAGCTAATGAAACGATAAATGAACTCAATATTCGGGCATCGGCAATATCTCACCATATGGAACAATATATTGAAAATAATTATGCAGGGGATATTCCTATGGAAATGGGGCCGGTTATGCGGATGGGATATCCGATAACGGCACGTATGCATCCACAATATGTTGACTATTTTGAAATGTTTGTATCAGAGGTTCCGAGTGAAATTTGTAAATTGCTCTTACAAAGTCAATGGCAGGCACCGTATTCTATTTTTATCGGGACGACACAATACGAATCCAGTGTTGATATTTGTACGCAAGCTGAAAAAGTGGAATTAGCTT
>SUUT01000041.1 GCA_015062385.1 Alphaproteobacteria bacterium
AAAACGGGTGTATATGTACAGAATCGAACGCATACTGGAACGGCAACAGTTGTGTGAGTTGCGGAACGAATCAACAAGTGAATGAAACCCAAAACGGATGTGAATGTAAAACAAATTGGCACGGAGAAGGGTGTACAACATACTGCGATACAAGTGTAGCATCAATCAGTGGGGGCACATGTGTTTGTGAGGACAAGACAACCTATTGGAATGGGCAAGGTTGTGAGAGTTGCGGAGCAAACAAAGTATATGAGAATGGATCCTGTGTATGTGATGACAGTTCGTATAACAGCGGTGATTCCTGTATACAATGTCCGGCACAGAGTACGGTAAACAGTGATAAAAACGGGTGTGCATGTACAGAAACGAACGCATACTGGAACGGCAACAGTTGTATAACATGCGATACAAACGCAACGTTTACGGATAATGTTTGTAAATGTAATAACGGATATTCGGGGGACGGACAAACATGTGTGGTATGCGAATCACCGAGACAGACGACAGCAGGGAATACAGGGTGTGAATGTCCGACAGGTACAATATGGACGGGCAAAGAAACAAACCGATGTGAACCGGATGATGACGCTAGTGGTGGTGTGACGAATTTATGTGAAGCCGGTTGGGTATGGGATTCAACACTTGGGGAGTGTGTATCAGTTGGAGCTCAGTGTCAAACAGCAATGACAACCGCAGGATTTAGTACATCCAATTTTACAATGGATAACACAACCATTACCTATACTGGTAATATGACGGTTGCAAATGATTTAGATATCTCCGGTTGTGATTTGAATGTTGCGGGAGAATTATACATATCTAAGGGAAAAACGTTAAAAGTAAAAAATGTTTATGGTAAAAGTCTAAGTGATTCAGGTATTAATAACCATGGGGGAACAATAATAGCTAATGGTAATGTTCGTGGTGTAAGTTCCCAAAATTTTGGTATTCGTAATGATGAGGGAATTATTAAATCACAAGGTATAGTTATTGGTACGAGTTCCGATGAATATGGTATTCGTAATGATGAGGGTACAATAAAGGCAATAAATGTTAAAGGCACAAGTGATATAAATTATGGTATTGTAAATGAGGGTAGCATATCTGCTAGTGGTGATGTGCTTGGTATTGGCAATGGGAGTAGAGCTGGTATTATTAATACAGGATCTATTTCAAAAATAACAGCAACAAATGTTTACTATTGTAAAACAATTATTGATAAAGGTATGATTATCGGCAACATCAAATGTGCAAGCGGATGTACTTGTACAAATTAACCATTAGCGAAATTTTCTTAATCAGATGAGTAAAAGAAAATTTGTCTGATTAAGAATAAGGTATAAAGTATTTGTTTTGTAATCTTTTGTGAAAATTATCTCTTATCTTGCCGATGTTGTTTTTTAAAAATAAGAGGCAAATACATCTGATTTTTTTACAAATTCTACAACTGACGAATGCGGGAAACAGCACGCTTGCCCCAGTCGTTTGCAAAAGCATATCGCTTGGCTTTTAACAGCAGTTTTTTGCCGTTGGGCGATCGGGTGTAGATGATTTGACATCTGCCGATGTATTTTTGCCACATTCGTTTGAAATATAAAACATTGCTTTTGTTTGTGCCGATAATTTCCGGTATTGCATGGTAGTCTTTTTGTATAATTCCACCTCGTTTAATCAAATATCGGGGATTGTCTATCGGGTTTAAAATTTCCTGTACGGCTCGTGTCAATATACATAATTCAATCGGACGGAGTTTTCGAACCGTGCAAAATAATTTTCCGTTGGTTTGTCGCTTGATTTTGATACGGGCCGTTGCAAAATCTGTTTTGATTTCCCCCATTTTTATCAATGTCTTTAATACAACGCTGATAACTGATTTCATAGAACCTTCAATGGAGCCATTTCGCAGATATTTATAGATTAATCGCCCGATAAGACAACCCCCGATTGTGCCGGCACTTAACAGGGCATCCGTTGTTGTGCTAATCAAGCGAACACCACCAAAAATACCCGCAGAAATAACCCCATAAACGCATAACAAAAATAAAAACGTGCCTTTATATACAAACATTTTTTGTTTTAAAGGTGGTTCTATGCCGGACAGTAACTCACTGTTGTCCGATAAGGTAATATCGGCATTTTGCCATGCGTGTACAATCATTCGGCGATTTTTTGAGCGTTCCAGCATTAACCTGTTCATATCCTCTACTCGGGACGGCGTAATGTTGCCTAATGCTAATCGTTCCAAGCCGTTTTGAATATGATACGGTTCTGTATGAGTTGGGGCTTCGTATCCGATAAAGCGTTTTTCCAGTTGTTTCAAATCAAATCCGAAATCTTCAACCGTTACTTTATAATTGAGTGTTTTCTGCTCAACCATATTCCATAAATTAAATTGTTTTAATGTGCCTAAATGCCAAATATTGGCTGTTTTGTCAGGGTTGTTTTTATCGGTTCGGATAGCACGTCCCCGCATTTGATTGGATGACATATATGAAGCAATCGTACTGGATAAAATTAGTGTATTTAAACTTGGGGCATCCCATCCTTCGCCCAATAACGCTTGTGTGCCGATTAAAATTTGAAATACGCCCCGATTAAATAAATCTGTCATCAGTTTGACGATTTTATTGCGTGAGCTATCGGAAAATATAACCAGACTGTGTGTTGTGCTATTTTTAAATGGCTTAAAGCGAATGTCATTCGGTTTGATACGGGCTTGTTTTGCTTCGGATAACATAACTTCTTGTGTGTGATTGGGAATTATAATAATTCGTCCTGTCAAAACAGCAGTCGGAATGTGGGGGAAATCCTGTATTGTTTTCATAAAAATCGGCACAACCCCCAAAGAGGTTGCCCAGTTATATTGAATATCTTCCCGAATGTAATCAGCTAATACAACCAGTCGCAATTTTTCCTTTAAAACGGCGTGTTCACTTTGAATAATGGTTGATATGGCATTGATTTTGCCGGCAGATGCAGAGAGTTGTTTGCGGATAACGGGATTTTCTGTTATCGTCAGCATGTTGCGATATAAAATACCGTTTTGACGAGCAATGCTTTCAATATCGGCAATGTCTGTTTCAAGGGCAGAAAACAATGGGCGATGTTTGTTGAGTAATCCGGAGATAAAAAGCTCTCCCTGATGGACCGTAAATGGCAGGATGGTTTTAGGGGTTAAATCAAACAGTTTTAAAAAGCAGGTAGGGATGCGACAGTTCAGATGATGCAGATAGCTGATGAGTGATACAAAAAAATCAGAATCTTCGTAGATGAAATCCATATAATTTTGAGGATGTTTTAATACATCTGCTTGTGCAAGCATCTGTGCAAAATCCGTTTTGCCGTTCAGATAATCGGTAAAGCGATGAACCTTGTTTTCCAGTTCTGTAATCACGGTATTTTCTTCGTCGGTCAGATTGGAAAAATAAACATAGTCTTGATGCGGACATAAATCACCGTTTTTAACTAATTCGGGAATGGAAATATAATCGTCTATTGGTCCGCAGATTTTTTCGTATCTGTCCCATTCGTTTTGCGGGACGTCATAAGGTGGTGTTGCCGTTAAAGAAAGTGTTTGCTTGGGTTTTAATCCTTTAATAAGAATATTTAACGATTGCCACCATTCATTGCGTAAGTGATGTGCTTCGTCAAAGCACAGTAATGTAATTTTTTGCTTTTTTAACAGGGTAATGATTTCTTTTTGACACATTTTTTGCGTTATGGGCTTGTTTTTTTGAGAAACGGATTCGTTTAACTCAAAATCGGTTGTATCAGAGAATGACAGATGGAGATTTGTCATATTTTGGTCTGAATTATCTAAATCGGGCGAATCCTCATCCGGTTCGCCGGTATGAGCATTTTCCAATCGTCCGCTTAATGCAGACCACATAGCCTGATATGTTGTAATGGTGATGGGTTTGGGTTGCCGAATATCCATTGAGATAATATCAGGCGGATTTTCGGGTAAAAAAGCCGATATAATACGCTCTTTCCACTGATTACGAATGGTTAAAGTCGGAGCAAAAATCAAAACAGGTTGTTGTAATCGGGCAATCACTTCAATTCCGAGCGTTGTTTTGCCTGCCCCAGGGGCTGCAACAATATGTAATTTTGAATCCGTTAGATGATGTGCTAAATTATCTAACGTTTGCTGTTGATACGAACGCCATTTTCCTTTAAATTTTAATCGGTTCATATAACCTCATGTGTTTTTTTATGGCTAAATGAGAATTAGATTGTTAATTTTCAACGGTTAAATTTTGTTTGATTTCTTTTTTGCGATATCTTTTTTTGTGTGCAATTTTTTTGATTTTAGGGTCGTTCGGATTGATAATACCCGTTGATAAAATCAATTTTAACGCTTCTTCAACACTGATGTTTAAAAAGATAACGTCTTTTTTCGGGACGTATAAGAAAAATCCCGATGTTGGGTTGGGTGTAGTCGGTACATAAATAGAAAGCAATGTCTTGTCATTTAATTTACGTTTTACCTCCGGATATGGTTCTCCGGTGATGAAGGCGATTGTCCATAAATCTCGGCGGGGATATTCGACCAAAACCGGTTGCCGGAAGGCTTTGTTTTTATCATTGCCGATAAGGGTTTCCAATATCTTTTTAATAGCATTGTATAAACCGGAAATAACAGGCATACGATTAATCAGGCGATAACCGGCTTTAATAATGGCTTGTCCGAAAAAATTAGCGGTCAGCATACCAACACCGGTAAAGAACGCCAATAATAATAAAATTCCCAGTCCGGGAATACCATATGGTAATAATTCATTTGGATTGTATTGAGCCGGAATAAAACCGGTTACTTTTGTGTCGATATATGTAATTAAGTGCCAAGCAACATAAAGGGTAATGGCGACCGGTGCTGTTACCAAAATGCCGGTAAAAAAGTAAGTTTTTAAGGTTGTTTTTGATTCTTTTTTTATGGTTTTCATCTGTATCTCCTTTGTTAAATATAAAAGTATCTTTCTTTATTAAAAAAGTAAAGGAAAAAATATTGACAAATAGAAAGGATTGGTGTATTTTTTATACATTAATCATATCAAGGAGGGTAAATGCTTGCACAAGTTGAAAAATATATCTTAAAACATAGCCAGAATAAACAGGAAATTCGCATGATATTAGGGGCATCACTGGAAAAATTAAGTGTTGCAGATGGGATTGAAGTATTGCGTTTATTGCTAGGGCGAGATAATTTTGATTATGAAATGGTTGGTGTTTTAAAACAACGGGGATGTGATTTAAATAAACCGTTGGGTGATGTTTATGCCAATCCGGACGGATACACAACGACAGATTATTTGGCTTCATACGGTCGGTTATCTCCTCGTTTAATTAGTGAAATGGCAAAGGCCGGATACGATTTTAAACGTTTAAACAATCGAGGAGAACATGCCGGATTTTATTTGGTAGGTGGGGCCCCGTTAAATAAAGAAGTTGTTGCAGCTTTAAAAGCTCAGGGAGTTGATTTTTCCATTAAGAATAAAGACGGAAAAACGATTGCCGAAACAGCCGTTGAAGGATTGATAACCTATGCCAAAACGGTCGGAAGTCATCCACGTGTAATGTTTAAAAATCGGTTAGGGGCTTTTTTTGAACGGCGGGATGATTTTGTTGATTTATATTATGCTGATAAAGATAAAATTGTTGAGGATTTAAACCGTTGGCTTGCTGAAATTGAACCGGAAATAAATGCCGATAAAGGAATTCAATCTGTTTATGATGATTATTCTGTTCGTGTTGACCGTTGTCAACGTGTATATGATTATTGTAAAAAACATAATTTAAAAGATTATTTAGCAGCGAAAACAGCTCAGCCATCTTATCAAGACCAATTACGGGAAGAATTTTTGAGAGGTACACATACGTTTGATGCGTTGTTGGAAAAAGAAGAAAATGCGACTAAAATTAAAGCAGATGATCCAATTTGTTTGGTGGTGGCAACGCAGTCTGTTAGTAGTGTTTTACAATGTCAAGTGTTTGATGAAAGACAGCGGAAAAAATAATTTGTATAAAAGATAGGAAAGTTTGATTTTTTTAGTTGACAAATAAAAAAAAATCGTATATAAAAACAATCCTATTTAGTAATAAGTAAAGGGATAGTATTATGTTTGCAGTAATTAAAACGGGCGGAAAACAATACAAAGTAACAAAAGATTCCGTCATCTTAGTTGAAAAATTGGCTGGTGAAGCCGGTGATGCCGTAAGTTTTGAAGAAGTTTTAATGGTTGGTGATAAAATTGGAACTCCGACTGTTGAAGGTGCAAAAGTGAACGGTGAAATCGTAAAACAAACACGTGGTGAAAAGGTCATTATTTTCAAAAAAATCCGTCGTCATGGTTACAGACGGAAAAAAGGTCATAAACAAGATTTGACACTTGTCAAAATTACAGACGTCAAAGCTTAATTGTTGAAGGAGAAAGAACATGGCACATAAGAAAGCAGGCGGTAGTACCAGAAACGGTCGTGATTCCGAAGGTAGACGGTTAGGCTTGAAAAAATCAGGCGGTCAAGCTGTTATTTCAGGAAACATCATTGTACGTCAACGTGGCACAGTATATCGTGCTGGCGAAAACGTTGGTATGGGAAAAGATCACACATTGTTTGCAACAGCTGATGGTGTTGTAGAATTCAAACGGTCGTTTAAGGACAGAGTGTACGTTTCCGTCAAATAAAAATTATTTTAGAATATATCTAAAAGCCAAACAGACTGGGTCATTTACTTCTTTGTAAACTTCCCCAGTCTGTTTGTCATTATATCCATCCTAAAATAATTTTTTTGATGTGGGGATATCTAAAAGCCAAACGGATTGGGTCATTTACTTTTTTGTAAACTTCCCCGATCCGTTTGTTATTATGTTTATTTTGAAATTGCGACGAGAGACGATAATTTGATATTGTTTTCTAATCGGTAGTTAAAATTTATCTGTTATTTTTTATGATTATATTAAAAAAACAATTAGAGAAGGTTTTTTTGTGAGTTTTCCATGACGAGATCCTGAAATAAACTCAGGGAGACAAAAAACTACAAAAAGGATAGAATCGGCACAGATGTTTTACCATTATCGTAATGATATCCCGTGTTGAAGCACGGGGTAACGTTTTTTTATATCGTCAATCTGAACTTGTTTCAGATTTTCGTGTAGAATCGGCACAAACGATGTGCCATTATTGTCACAAGATTTCGGATAAAATGCTTTCGCATTTTTCCAAAATGATGATAAACCTTTACATTTGCCGTCATTTCGGATTTTATCCGAAATCTCGTATAGAACAGGCATACAAATGTGCTCAAACTTTAATAATTAGGAATAGTCTGTACAAAAACGTACCTTTTTTTCCCGCTTCGATTCGGTAAAATCCCTTTTTTGAGAAAATAAAAGATTATTGTTTTAATTGAATAAGTTATCCAAAATTTAAAAAATTGCCAAAATGTGTAAAAAATTGTTGCATTTATACGTACCTTTTTTTATAATATATGTAGGTATATGTGAATTAAGGAGCGAGCCTATGTATAAAAAGAGCGTTCAAGAAGTTGGTCGAAGCATTTTAGAAATGCTGGGCGTATTAGCGATTGTCGGAATTCTTTCGGTTGTCGGGGTTGTGGGGTGGCAATACGGGAT
>SUUT01000042.1 GCA_015062385.1 Alphaproteobacteria bacterium
GTCATTTCTAACACTTCCGTCTTCATAGTTCCATGCACATGACACCCTTTTGTCGTTTCCTTACCACAAACAGCTGCCCGTGCATCTATTTCTTTTCTCTTATTCAACTCTCTACTTCAACAACTTTTCTTTTGACCTTCTCGGTTTTGTTAACTGTTTGTTAACTTTGTCCCTCGCCGGTAGAAATGAATTTACCAAAAATAAAAGCAAATGTCAACACCTTTTTTAATTTTTTTTCATCTTTTTTATTACTTGCTGATTTTATTTGGTTTTTTACAAACAGCCTCAGCTTTTTCTTTTTACATTTGCATATTCACATTTGTTTTATCCAAGAACATAAGGTTTATGTTACCATACAATTATATTCTTTTCAAGTATTCTTTTGGTTATTTTTTGATTTTCACACAAAAACAACCTGTTTAACAAAAAAAATCAAATACATATCATTGAAAAAATATAAAAACAAAAATCATTATCCGATTCGCTTTTTATGCAAAAACAAAAAAAACACTCATTTTTCATTTTAACGTACCGGATAAACCCCTTCTTTATTTAAGAACTTTTCAATAGTCGGCAACATATCTTCAACCATCAGCAAAACACCTTCCGCACGAGGATGTGCTCTATCAGGCAACAAATACGGCCCAGCCATTTCGTATTGATTTCCCGCCGCTTTAAAAATTCCCTGCATAAAAAATGGATAAAGCACAATATGATATTTTTGAGCCAACATTCTATATATATTAGAAAAACGATTCGCATATACAGGCTCCGTAATCGGTGGTGCTTGCATACCCGCCAACAAAACAGAAACACCCGCCTTTTGAAAATTTGTTATTAATTTTGACAAATTCTCCCGTATCGTTTCAATTCCAACACCCCGCAAAACATCATTAATTCCAAGTTCCAAGATAACACCGTCAGGTTTTTGTTCAAGAGCTTGTTTTTGGCGATTTAATCCACCCGCTGTTGTTTCTCCACTTTTACTATTATTTATAACAATAACTTGGGCATATCCCAACTCAGTCAATGCTGTTTGCAACTGCTCCGCAAACGAATCCTCTTTCGGCAATCGATAACCCGCACTCAAACTGTCACCAAAAACCATAAGTTTATACCCATCCCGAGCCGAAACCGGCACAGAAACAAAGAACATCAATACACATAATATTTTTGCAATACTCATAAAAAAACTCCTTATACTTATATATAAGAAGTATAATGCACAGCAATAATAAATTCAACCATTAGTTTTTAGAGTGCTTTAACAAATCATATACCGAAGATATATGTCCTCCTTGTTGAGCTTTTTGCCGATTCACAAGAAAGTTTTGACGATTCGTCATAGCTTTTACATATTTACGCAAAAAAGATGCTTCATAATCCCGAATCTCCTGCGAATCGGAAATATTGGTTAATAATGCCAACAAATGTCTTTTCTTTTCTATAACCATTCAGCATCTCATAAACATGATATAATGCACCATTATTTCATTAAATATACCTTGTTTTTTCCATTTTGTCAAAATTTATTTTCAAAAAAAACAAAAAAACATATTCCTTCAATGATATACTAAATAAATTTTTATCAGATATACCAAATCCTATATTAAAGATTCAGCATTAATATCAAGGATTCGTTTTTTTTGTTTCTTTTTCTCTTTAACTGTGCTATACATTTTGTTATCTTTAAATTCATTCAAGAAATAAGGATATAAAAATGGAACAAAAAATCATAGAAATCAGAAAAACTCTGCCTGAAATTATTCAACAGGCAGACACACTTATTAATTTAGATGAGATTCGTATTAAGACTCTCGGGAAAAACGGTTCAATTACAGCTTTAATGAAAGAATTAGGAAAATTAAGTCCGGAAGAACGCAAAAATGCAGGACAAACATTAAATGTACTGAAAAATGAAATCAGCACATTATTGGACAACCGCAAAAATGAATTAGAACAAAAAGAAATGAATGAACGGTTAGCATCCCAAACGGTTGACATTACATTACCTGTTCGCCCAAACACACATTCCGGACGTATTCATCCGGTATCACAAGTAACAGAGGAAATGCTGACAATTTTTGCACAAATGGGATTTGACGTTGCAGAAGGACCAGATATTGAAGATGATTTCCATAATTTTGAGGCATTAAACATTCCGGCATCCCACCCTGCCCGACAAATGCAAGCCACCTTTTTTATGGATAACACAACAGATAAAGTTTTACGCACACAAACATCCGGCGTGCAAATCCGAACAATGGAAACAAAAAAACCGCCAATTAAAATTGTAGCTCCGGGAAGAACATATCGAAGAGACTACGATATGACTCACACACCCATGTTCCATCAAATTGAAGGACTTGTTATTGATACAGAAACAAATTTAGCTCATTTAAAATCAACACTTGTCGAATTTATGAAATTGTTTTTTGAAACAGATGACGTTGCGTTACGCTTCCGCCCATCATACTTTCCGTTTACGGAACCATCCTATGAAGCGGATGTCGGTTGCTCTCGGGAAAACGGAGAATTTAAAATCAAATCCGGTGCCGGATGGTGTGAATTACTCGGTTGCGGAATGGTTCATCCTAATGTTTTACGTACCTGTGGTTTAGATCCAAATATTTATCAAGGATTCGCATTCGGTTGTGGTATTGACCGATTCGCAATGTTAAAATACGGCATTCCTGATTTAAGAAGTTTCTTTGATGCCGATATGCGTTGGATTAAACATTATGGATTTTTACCATTGGATATTCCGACAATCACCAATGGTTTAAGTTGCAACGGAGGATTAAAACGATGAAAGTTTCATTACGTGCTTTAAAAAAATATTTAGATACAACGGCAACCGTTCAGGAAATTGCCGATAAATTAACATCTATCGGATTAGAAGTAGAAGAAGTTATCGATAATTCAACGGCATTGGCTCCATTTATCATCGGAGAAATCAAATCGGTTGAAAATCATCCAAATGCAGATAAATTACATATTTTAACCGTATTTACCGGAAACGAATCACTTCAAATTGTTTGTGGAGCTCCTAACGTACGAGTCGGGATGAAATCTGTTTTAGCTCGTGAGGGAGATTTAATTCCTCACTACAATGAAAAACTGACGAAAGGCGTTATTCGGGGTGTAGAAAGCATGGGAATGATGTGTTCCGAACGAGAATTGAATATCAGCGATAATCATGAAGGCATCATTGATTTAAATACGGATTTACCGGCAGGAACCCCTATTACCGAAATCTATGCAACCGATGTCATTTTTGACATCAATGTTACACCGAATCGTAGCGACTGCTTCGGTGTTAAAGGAATTGCAAAAGATTTATCAGCTACCGGAATCGGTACTTTTATCTCAAACGATGTAGCACCGGTAAAAGGTACATTTACATCACCGATAAATGTCACAATTGAACATAAAGACTGTCCGCAATTTGTCGGACGATACATTCGGAATGTTAAAAACGGCGAAAGTCCTAAATGGATGCAGGAATTTTTATTATCTATGGGAATGCGTCCTATTTCAGCATTGGTTGATGTTACAAACTATTTAAATATTGCCGAATGCCGACCTCTCCATGTTTTTGATGCCGACAAAGTCAAAGGAAACTTGGTTGTACGATCAGCAACGGACGGAGAAAAACTGCAAGCATTAGATGAAAAAGAATATTCATTAACTGCTGATATGCTTGTTATTGCTGATGAGAATGGGGCTCAAAGTATTGCCGGCGTTATGGGGGGAGAACCAACCGGATGTACAAAAGATACCGTTAATGTCTTTTTGGAATCCGCTTATTTTAATCCAATCAGCATTGCCAATACCGGACGCATTTTAAATGCCGAATCCGATTCTCGTACCCGTTTTGAACGAGGTATTGATCCGGCTTCGCAAATTATGGGCAATGAAATTGCAACACAGCTTATTTTAGATATTTGTGGCGGAGAGGCTTCCAATATCATCATTGCCGGTCATGAGCCAAATTGGCAACATACTATTGATTTTGATTTTAACTTAATTAAACGCTTATGCGGAATGGATGTTCCACAGGAAAAAGCCACCGAGATTTTGGAAAATTTAGGCTTTACAGTTAACGGAAACAAAATTTCCGTTCCATCTTGGCGTTCAAATGATGTTAAAGAAGGGGCTGATTTGGTTGAAGAAATTATCCGCATTTACGGATTGGACAATTTGCCAACAACACCTTTACGTCCACAAGAATTACCGGTATCAATTTTATTACCACATCAAAAACGGGAAGCAGCCATTCGCCGTGCTTTGGCTGCACAAGGATTAAATCAAGCAATTACTTGGTCGTTTATGGATTCAAAGTTAGCACAACACTTTGGATCAAAAGGCATTAAAATTGCGAATCCGATTGCCTCCGATTTAGATGAAATGAGACCGTCTTTGATACCTAATCTTTTATCTGCTGTCAAACGCAATCAAGACAGAGGCATTAAAGATGTTCAATTATTTGAAGTTGGTCCGGAATTTTATTCTACCACCCCAAAAGAACAACGTATGGTTGCTTGTGGTGTTCGTGCCGGCAGTTATGAACCTAAACATTTCTTGGAAACATATCGCAATGTTGATGTTTTTGATGCAAAAGCAGATGCTTTAGAAGGATTAAGTGCTGTTGATGCGCCACAAAACGTACAAGTTGTACGAAAAGCACCGTCTTGGTATCATCCGGGTCGTTCTGGTGCTTTCACGCTTGGAAAAAATGTATTGGCATACTTCGGTGAAATTCATCCGCAAATTTTAAAAGTATTTGACATTAAAACACCTGTTGTTGCTTTTGAAATTTACATGGATAACATTCCTCAGGCGCGGGCAAAATCAAAAGCTCAAAAATTATTAAAAATTTCAAATTTGATGCCATTAACCCGTGATTTTGCATTTATTGCTGATAAAAATACGGAAGCAGGCAAATTATTGACAACTATTCAAAACGTTGATAAAGAAAAAATAACAAATGTTATCTTATTTGATGTTTATGAAGGGGATAAATTGCCGGCAGATAAAAAATCCATAGCCATACAAGTGACAATTTCACCAACGGAAAAAACGATGACTGATAAAGATATTGAAATTTTAAGTACACAAATTATCAATATGGTCAAGAAAAATACCGGAGCAGAATTACGGTCATAAAACAAAATGGACAAATTAAAAACGGGAGATTCTTCTCCCGTTTTTTTGTAATTAGTAAAACAAGTAAACCATTTACTGACAAATAGTATTACCTGAATCATCCATAGCAACTGTTCGATTACAATCTGTACAGAGTTTCTTAGAAACACTATCTATACCGATAATATTTCCTTTGCCATTATTTTTATCGCAAGCATAACAATTACCTGCTGAATCTTGCCACTTGTTTGCACTACATTTTTGTACACAATATGCCTTTGTTTCTGTTACTGTTTCCCCATCTTGTACAGTACTAACCTCTAAGGTCATACTTCTTTTTTGTGAGCACAAATCACATAAGTGACGTTCATCATAACTTGTTTCTATTTTCACACCGGATGTATCGCATGTAATACATGTATGACTCGGAGTACTCCAAAATGTTGAACCGCCATTACAACCATTATTTATCTGACAAATAGAACCATTTAATTGCCGTTGTTCTCCACAACTTTTACATTCATTCTTAAAAGATTTAACATCAGTTGCTTCCGTAGAACTACAAGGAATACATCTTCCATTTTCACCACTTTTAAAATATTCTCCTGCCGTACAAATCCAACTCACATCCTGAATTTTAGGAATACAGTATTTCGTCTTTCTGTCATAATGGTAATAATAAACCCGTCCTTGATGAACTCCTTCTTTTGCAGGACACGCTTCACAATATTCCTGATTATTTGAAAGCACAATATCGGTTGTATCACACGATACACATCCAGGATTATTCGTATCATAATTATAAAATGTTTTCCCTTTTTCACATATTTCACGTTTAAAACAATTTTGTCCAATCTGAATTCTCGGCATTGATAACGGACAACTTTCACACACCTCCTGTAATGCCGGTTCTCCATAATTCCATATATATCCTTCTCTTGAACAATCATAACACTTTCCATCATACCCTTGAAATTGTGTACTCTTACATTTATCTATACAAACCATAGAATTTGCCCCATGTCCATAGAACGTCCATTTGCTTGTTTGCCCATTCGCATCTTTACAATTTTTTGTACATCCTGAGGCTTCATCAGAAATAATAAACACCTTTTTCTCTGTGCATAAATAACATGTTCCATCTATCCCTAAAATTCCCGCACACGAAGATATTGACGGAACACAAAATGCAAAACCATTCCCTCCTCGTTCAATTTTTCTAACACTGTCTTTTTCTTCTTCAGAAATTTTTCCGTCTTTGTTTTTATCATTACATTTATTACATTGATCAATAAAATATTGCAATTCTGACCCAATACTATACATCACTTCTCCTGTTATTTCATTTATATTTTGAGTATATTCTCCTAACCGATAAGCGGTTGGTGATTGACAGGATTGACATCCGCCTAACGCTACTCTTTGATTTTGAACACTCGGAAAACTTGCCGACAAAAATTCATTTGTTCCACAACTTGTCGGAACACACCATTTACCAACAGCCTTTCTGTTGCATCCTTCGGCTTCACATATTGTTCTGAACTTTTCAACTTCGCCAATATAACGAGGAGAAGAATCCTTGCATGATATACATTGGGCTCCATATTGACCAGAACCGTTTAGAGCGGGAAAATGTTTAAATTCCCCTGCTTTACAGCTCATTGGTCCACAAATAAGACTGTATGGTGACAAATTTGGCCCATACGTACTATGTCCGCAAGCGGCACAGCCGGCAATCGCTTCTGCCGATTTGTCATTAATGGCGTAATCATTCGGATTATCACAACTGACACATCCGTTTATATAATCGTTTTCCGTATATTGTGTAATTGAATCTTTGTTTTTTATACCACTTATGGGTACATACCCTTTAC
>SUUT01000011.1:0-5397 GCA_015062385.1 Alphaproteobacteria bacterium
GCCTTTTTATACCGTTTTATGTTTGGCACTTATTCACCTGTTTTAAATGAGGAGAAAAAGAGCGAGTTTGGTTTCGTCGTGTAGTCTATCCTACATAAGAAACTGAACTCGCCTTTTTATACCGTTTAAAACAGGTGAATTTTTATTTTTCTAAAATTGCAACCCCAGGCAATGATTTTCCTTCCATCCATTCAAGGAATGCACCACCCGCAGCTGATACATAGGTTAAAGAACCAGCAATCCCTGCTTTTTTCAAAGCAGAAACCGTATCGCCACCTCCGGCAACAGAAGTCAATCCGTTTTTCGTCAACTCTGCAACAGCAACAGCAATTTCATTTGTTCCTTTATCAAATGGTTTAATTTCAAAAGCTCCAACAGGACCATTCCAAATAAGTGTTTTACAGCTAGAAATGACCCGAATAAATTCTTTAACAGATTTCGGACCAATATCCAATAATACTTTACCTGCCGGAACAGCATCTGCATCAGAAACATGCGGTGTTTGACCTTCACCGAATTGATCTGCCCATGTCAAATCAACAGGCAATACAATTGTACAATTTCCGGCATTTGCTAAAATAGATTTAGCCGTATCAATCATAGAGGGCTCAACTAATGATCCTTCCCCCATTTGAATCCCTTTAGCAGCCAAGAAAGTATGAGCCATGCCACCACCAATGCATAAGAAATCAACTTTTTTAACCAAGTTAGCCAATAAATCCAATTTTGTAGAAACTTTTGAACCACCAACTAATGCAACGGCAGGACGTTGTGGATTACCCAAGGCTTTGTCCAAGGCTTCTAATTCTTCCTGCATTAAACGACCGGCTCCTCTCGGTAATAAATGGGCCATTCCTTCTGTTGAAGCATGTGCCCGATGAGCCGTTGAAAAAGCATCATCAATATAAATATCAATTCCACTTGCCAATTGTTCAGCAAATTCTTTATCGTTTGCTTCTTCGCCTTTATAGAAACGCAAATTTTCCAAAACCAAAACATCACCGGATTGCATACCCCGAACAAGCATATCCCGTTTATCCCCGATACAATCTTCTGAAAAAGTCACATTTAAACCACTGGCTTTACCCAAGGCATCAGCAATAAATGCCATTGAATATTCCGGATTCTTTTCGCCTTTTGGTCGTCCGAAATGAGAGGCAACAACAACCTTTGCCCCCTTTGATACCAATTCTTTTAAAGTCGGCACAAAACGGTCAATACGAGTCATATCCGTAATTTTACCTTCTTTTGCCGGAACATTTAAATCAGCACGCACAAAAACGGTTTTACCGAAAAAATCAAAATCATCAAGTGTTTTGTATGTCATATTATATCCTTTTTTTCATACAGTTGAAAAATATTAAAGTAAAAAGAGGGAACGTTGTCAAAAGACACTCCATTCCCTCCTTTCACAACGGTTAACACCAATTATTTAATTAATGAACCCATATAAGCAGCCGTATCAAGCATACGATTGGAGAAGCCCCATTCATTATCGTACCAGCTCATAACACGCAATTGAGTTCCACCCATTACTTTTGTACCGTTTCCATCAAATGTTGAGGAGTGCGGGTTATGTGTGAAATCAATGGATACCAACGGATCTTCGTTATAACCCAAAATGCCTTTTAATTCGCCTTCTGCATATTTTTTCATAACAGCATTAACTTCTTCTTTTGTAACGGCACGTTTCATAATTAAGTTTGCATCGACAATAGAAACATCCGGAGTCGGAACACGGATAGAAACACCGTCCAATTTACCAGCCAATTGAGGTAAAACCAAACCAACGGCTTTGGCAGCCCCTGTTGATGTTGGAATCATGCTCATTGCAGCAGCACGGGAACGATATAAATCTTTGTGGACTTGATCCAAGATTTTTTGATCGTTTGTATAAGAGTGAATTGTTGTCATAAACCCTTGTTCAATACCAAATTCTTTATCTAATACATAAGCAACCGGAGCTAAACAGTTTGTTGTACAAGAAGCATTTGAAACAACCAAATCTTCTGCCGTTAAAGTATCTTGGTTAACACCGTAAACAATTGTTTTATCAGCACCTTGTGATGGAGCAGAAACTAAAACACGTTTTGCACCGGCTTCAATATGAACCATAGCTTTTTCTTTTGCTGTGAAGATACCTGTACATTCCATCACGATATCAATATCCATTTCTTTCCATGGTAATTGTGTCGGATCACGTTGAGCAATTACTTTTGTTTTATAATCACCGGCAATAATATAATCGCCTTCGGCACGAACATCAAAAGATGTTGCACGGTGAACGGAATCATATTTTAACAAATAAGCATTTGCTTTTGCATCGCCTAAATCATTAATCGCAACGATATCAATATCTTTACGACCTGATTCCAAGAAAGCACGATAGACTAAGCGACCGATACGACCGAAGCCATTAATTGCAACACGAACTGTCATACATTTTCTCCTTTGTTCTAGTTTATTGATACGGGCTCTTCCCGTATTTTTTAAAAATCGTTTATCATTTAGGCATATTTTCAGAAAAAATGCAAGTCCCTTTTTAAAGATTCATCTTTCTGAATAAAAAAAATCTACATTATTAGAAATATGCCTTTTTTAACAAACGAATAAGATTAATTCTTAACTATCAGTTTCTTCTTCCGCTATTTCATCTTCCACAACAATACAACTTCCGTCAACAGGATCTTCAATGGTTGTTTCCAGCGGACATTCACATTTATTAGTTATCATATTAAACACTTTCATATTATCAACACAAACACTACATGTAAATCCTTCTTCGTCAGTTGTTCTACCGGAAGGACAAGCTAAACATCTGTTTTGTTGACTACTCGGATAATATCCCTTATCACATCTGACACATTTTCCGTTTTGTGTGATTGTGTTTTTCGGACACCCCGTACAACCTGTACGGGTAGAGTTTGGCACTTGACCTACCGGACAAGAAACACATTTTCCACCACTTTGATATGTTGCAACCGAACAACAAATACCACTCTTATCTCCACTAGCACATTCACAATCACTTGTTATGGTAATTCCAATACCGCATATCGGTGTTGGTATATTTGAAAGAGAACAACCGTATTGATATGAACATTCTCCCGATTCGGTTTGATAAGCCCGACCAGTAGACTGAATTGTATGACAAGAAGCCGGTGTTTTATTGAGCCAAGTATGATAACTAAAATTCATTGAACCCTTTGTCCAGGCTTGTACACCATTACAACTGGGCCCCTGACAAGTCGTTCCGTTAAAAGTATAATAATTCATATAACATGGATCGCATTTTCCATTACGATAACTGCCCGATGTACACGGCGATACACATTTTTTTGTTGCCACATCCCAAGTGCGTTCAAAACGACAAGCGCAAAATCCCCAAGGTGTATATCTTTCATAGCCCGCTCCACTTTTTATACAGTGTGCAGAACATTTGAATTTGCCGTCACTACCTTTAATTAAAACCTCATTATAATTACAAATCTTATTTGTCGAAGGGTTAAATATATGTTGTCCGGGGACAGGACCATAAGCTGTCACCCCACAATACCAAACCCTTGGATTATCAGCATCTATATATGTAATTGAATTAAAATCAACAATTTCATTATTTGTCATTAAACTGCTTTTCCGTTGTTGTACCCACGCATCATCCACCGGAACACATTTCACACATTTTCCTTGTGCAGAGTAATAATTATTTGCTTCATCACACACACATGTTAATGCCCCGTTTGTTTCTTCAGCTGTTGCTTTGTATCCTTTTGATGTGTCGCATTCACATAATCCGCCATCAGTTCTACCCCCCTTAAAACCAGCATCACTCGGACAAGATGTTACACATTCCAACACTTTTTCGCCTGTATCAGTTGTTGTTTCAATCAAATCTAAACCGTCCGGACATTCGCACGTTTCAGGATTTGCTTCTACCGGCGTATTAACGGGACATTTACAACTCGGTTCAGAATCCCCCTCATCTTGCCGCCATTCTTTCCGTCCCGAACAAACACATCGTCCGTCTGCCAATGTTAATCCTTTGGTTTTATCACAATCCGTCTCATCACATTGGCGACACACTTGTTCCGTATCATCACAACAAAAACCCGTGCCACTGTATTGACAGTCTGTATCAGCTATACATTTACAAATTCCGTTTTCCCATATCGGTCTATTTGCAGGACATTGGCAACTCTGATTCCCATAATTCCAACTGCGAGGCGGTTCACATCGGGTACAATCTTCTCCATATTCATATGCGTGTCGACAAACACAACCATATGTCCCATCTTCCTTTTGTCGCCAGACTTGTTTATCCGGACATCGTTCGATTGGATTATCATAGCTATCCCCACTTCCGTTAACACCGCTTCCCTCGATGACAATACTGTCAAACGTAAATTGCATATTCATTTCAGCTGTTGTACACGCTTCCGGTGTCATACCAATTCGCATAGAATTGAATATGTCACGTCTGTTTTGGAGTTTTTCGCAAACCGAATCAGAGATGTTAAATAAATCGACAATATATTTCCCGTCACGATGTGTGACCATTGGTGTCGTATCGTCCGGTTTATACTTAGATAACATATTTTCCACAAAACGACGTACTTCTTTTATATGCGAAGAACGATTATTTTGTGTTGCCAATAATTTAGCCTTACCGATAACATCTTGAATCTGTCCTGCTTGATACGATGAATACGCATATTGATAGCCTGCCATTCCACCGATTGATAGAATCCCGATAATTGCCAAAACTCCTAGAATTTCTACCATACTCCGACCGGCTTCATTGAATTTGATTCGCATATTTTCCCCTTTTATTATATTATTCTTATAAGTATGAGTGTAATAAAAGGGACGTATAATTGCAACAATTTTTTACACATTTTTGCATTTTTTTTGATTTTAACTAACTTATTAAACTAAAAGAATAATCTTTCATTTTCTTAAAAATCCGATTTTGCCGATTCGAATAGGGAAAAAAAGGTCTCTTTTTGTACAGAAAAGTATTTTTTGAGCAATTATTATCATTACACATAAGATGTGTGCACTTCCTTTTTATCCTTGTCATTCCTCTATCTCCCGATACGAGGTCTCGTCACGATAACGGAAAGTGTTCGTGCCACATTTCTCAAGAATCGGAAGTAAACGCAGATGACGATAAGCATTCCTATCCTTATCGTCATTTTGTCAAAAATCTCAGTGGGACTTGCTTTTATTTTTTTCCCCACACGGACACCGTGTGGGGAAATGCTGCTCTCTTTGCTTGTCCCTTTTTTTAAACAAAAGGGACAAAGTTCATCCGCCTGATATAGGCGGATTTATTCCACTTAAAGTAGTATTTTAAAAGCGGGGTTATAAACATAAGGCGTAGTGGCTGGTGGTTCG
>SUUT01000011.1:5407-47357 GCA_015062385.1 Alphaproteobacteria bacterium
TCACACTACCACTATTGAGACTAACGTAATAGGCGGCACTGCTACCCTGAGTTGTAGCTGTCCATACACCGACACTTTCAGACGGGTGATACAAATTCGGACACGCAACCGTCATATCACATTTTGATTCATCACTACAAATACAATCATTTGTTGTAACCAGTTTCATTCCGACCGAATCACACCAAGCGTGAGCACTCCACCAATTCATACTCACACGTGATCGACAATACGTACCCGAGCTGTTTCCCTTGATTTCTATGCCCTGCCCCTTTGCACATGTCTCTGCCACACTGACAGTCGGCATTGAAAATACAAAACCACACAACCCGATTATTATTATTTTTGTTCTTATTTTCATGTTTTTTCTCCTTTACTTAATTTTCAGCCGTTTCACCGGCATCCTGATTCGGACAATCTGCATTTGTTTCATCCCACAAGGCACACACTCCATATACTTTTCCCTTTATGGATGATTGAGCAACGGTACACATTTCATCTGCCCAATGCAAATTACAATACATTCTCGGCGGACACTTTTTTGCAACCGAAAAAACCTTATTTTTTCCATCATTTCGTTCAAAATAAGGGGTTGCATCATTCGTTGTCAAAACTTGACACGTTCCATACACAACACCACTAGCATTTGAAGGGGCTATCGGTTCCTGTTCAGTGGAATCCCACATCGGTTTTGTCCAATTTAAAACACAGTAATAATCCGAGGAAGCACATCCTTGTTTTTTATAAACAAGACCGGCTCCTTCACTAAATGTTGTAATAGGAGATGTATCAAACGTGGATAATATTTGACATTTCCCATATACCATACCCGATGATTCCGATTTTATCTTCGGTTCCTGTGCCGAATCCATCCATTCATCATCTGTCCAGTTTAATACACAATACTGCTTATCTGATAAACATCCCTGTTTTTTATAAACAAGTCCCGTTCCTTCGGTAAAAGTTGTAATAGGAGATGTATCAAACGTAGATAACATCTGACATTTTCCGTATATGGTTCCTGATGATTCCGATTTTACTTTTGGTTCTTGTGCCGAATCCGTCCATTCATCATCTGTCCAATTTAATACACAATATTTACTATCGCCACATTTTTTATCAACGCTCATATTCCCATTTGAAGCTAACGTATAAGAACAATCGGTTGTATATTTTTCAACAACATCGGCTGTTCCGACAAGATAACTGCAATCGGTGGAATACCGCTCCATGACTTCCGAAATACCTACATGATAACTACAATCGGTTTTATAGATTAAATCCGAATCGTTATCAAAAAATTTATAAATACATGTTCCGTCCGACGGAACACATTCCCCTGCTTGTGTTTCACTGCAAAACTCGTCATACCGGCAACACCATCCGATTTCTTCTGCCTCTATCTTGCACGATGTTATCTTTTCATCCGCTCTATCTTCACACAAATCAACACACCCGTCTTGTTCATCATTAACCCGTTCATCAAAAGCACACATCTGACAAATTTCTTCCGTTTCATTACAATAAGATCCCTCTTTTTGAGGACAATCAGCATAACTTTCACACGGAATCAATGGCTCATCTCCGTTGAAAGATACAACAACTTCTTGTGTCTCCAACATACATTCCAATGGTTCATTATCCAATGTGTAAAGCGTAATTTCTCCGGCATTCTGTGCCAATCGATTTAAATGTATGCAAACAGCCTGTTCCACCGCTTCTACCAAAACAAAATTATTTTTAGCTTTATCTCTCCGAACAAAATAAACGTACGGGCTCAACAAATCTTGTTTAAATTCTTCCCACTCGTATGGAACACCATCTGCCTGAGTAATTAAATTAATTTGAACCAACTTAATATCTTTATAAATTTGATTCGCCAAATTTTTATTAAAAGCATAACGATATCCGCCGATAGCAAGTATCGTTAGCACACCGATAATCGCCAAAACCCCCAATATTTCCACCATTGAACGCCCAGCTTCTTGAAGTCTGATTTGCATTTTTCCCTCTTTTTACTATTCTCACATACATTTACATACTGTACAAAAAGGGACCTTTTTTTCCCTATTCGAATCGGAAAAATCGGCTCTTTACAAAAATGAAAGATTATTCTTTTAGTTTAATAAGTTAGTTAAAATCAAAAAAAATGCAAAAATGTGTAAAAAATTGTTGCAATTATACGTCCCTTTTTGTACAGCAAGGTATGCTTTGAGCAATTATTATCATTACACATAAGATGTGTGCATTTCCTTTTTATCCTTGTCATTACTCTATCTCCCGATACGAGGTCTCGTCACGATAACGGAAAGTGTTTGTGCCACATTTCCCAAGAATCTGAAACAAGTTTAACAGGACGGCAAGTGTAAAGGTTTATCTTCCCGAGAATCTGAAACGAGTTCAGATTGACGTCGGATACTATCATCACTGTTGGTATACTTTTTACATCCACCGTCACCCCATACCTTGATACAGAGTCTCATCACGATAACAAAAAAATCTGTGCCAATTCTACCCCAGATGTTGAACTAAATCCATCATGACAATAAAAAAGGAACGGTAAAGAGAAAAACTTTTACTATACCCACATAAAGTTATCAATGTTGCGAAACAATTAATTCAACCTAATCTTTTCGCACAAAAAAACGCCCGTTAAACGGACGTTTTTCTGTACATTAAAATCTTTATTATTTTTATAATTACCGTGAGTAAAATTCGATAACCAAATTCGGTTCCATTTGTGTTGCATACGGCACATCAGCTAATTGCGGAACACGAATGAATTTACCCGTACATGCTTTTGCATCAAATTCCATATATTCCGGAACTTCACGATCTGTTGCAGCCAATGCTTCAATGACCATTGCCATATCTTTTGCTTTGTTTGTGATGGAAATTTCATCTCCGACTTTAACCAAATAAGACGGAATGTTCACTTTTTTACCGTTTACTAAAACATGACCATGGTTAACAAATTGACGTGCTGCAAATACAGACGGAACCAATTTCATTCTGTAAACGATAGAATCCAACCGTGTTTCCAAAATACCGATTAAGTTTTCTGAACTGTCACCTTTCCGACGAACAGCTTCTGCATAATATTTGCGTAATTGTTTTTCGGAAACGTTACCATAAACACCTTTTAATTTTTGTTTAGCGTGCAATTGAATACCGTAATCTGTCGGTTTTTTACGATTTGCACCATGTTGACCCGGACCATAATTTCTTTTTTCAACCGGACTTTTTGCTTTGCCCCAAAGGTTAACACCTAAACGACGATCAATTTTAAATTTTGAACTTAATCTTTTTGACATTTTTCTTTCCTTTTATATTTTATAATCTTTTTATTGTCCCCGATAGTCTTTAACCGAATTGTTAAAGCGTGATAACATCACACTGAACACTACCCACATTCTCAGGGAATAATGTGCTTATATCAAAAAACAACTGAAATGTCAAGTTATTTTTAATAAATTTAGCTCATTAAAACCAAAATTAAGATATAATTAAACGATTACATCATGGCCTTTAAACAAAAGGCTCCGTTTCGGAGCCTTAAAAATCTCTTTCATTACTGATAAGAGCGATACAAACAAACACACTTATTATCTTTTGCAACAGGATATCCATTTGAACCACAATCCATCAAAGTACAATTAATTTCACATTCTTTACCGGTATAAAGCTCTTCATAAGCATATCCATCATCATATACTACTGATCCACTGCTTCTACAAACACAATTACCATCCGATCCGATATATCCACGACCGTTACATGCATCCAACTCACAATTTGTACCCGTAAATTCAGCCGAACAAACACATTGTCCATTAATTAATTTTCCACGATTATTACACTCTGATGAATCTGCCCTTATACAACTATTCCCAGAATTAATATACCAACTATCACAAACACATGTTTGTGTTATTGTATCTATATACCCGTGTCCACCACATGCCACTGTTTCACAATTTGTTCCGGTATATCTTGATGTGCAGATACATTTGCCTTGACTGTCCAATCGTCCATTACCGGAACAAACCTTTGTTTCACAATTAGTACCGGAATAACCGACCAGACACTCACACTTATTTGTAACATTATTATAACTACCCACCCCATTGCAGGCTCGGTGCTCACAATTCTCCCCTGCCCAATATTCATTACAAACACATTTTCCAAAATTATCTAAATGCCCGTTCGCACTGCACGCATATGCTTCACAATTTGTTCCGGTATAATATGACGAACAAACACATTCACCATTTTCATCCAAAGTACCTCTGCCATTACAAACTTGTTTTTCGCAATTGGTCCCACTATATCCGATATCACATACACATTGATTATTTTCTATTTTTCCATGACCGCTACAAACTCTTGTTTCACAATTAGTACCGGCATAATAAGCAGAACAAATACACGACCCATCAACAAAAGTTCCATGACTGTTACAATTAACATCTCCGGAAGAATAACAAGTACCATTTAAAGAAACATTCCATCCGCAATCACATTCTCCGGTTTCATCGTTAATGGTACCTGCTCCATTACATGCCTTTTCAGCACAATTGGGACCTGTGTATGATGAATTACAAATACAATTACCTAAACTATCTAATCTGCCGTTCCCAGAACATACGGTCTGTGAGCAATCTTCACCAGCAAACCCTTCTTGACAAATACACTTCACTTCATCATTAATCGCTTGCAACACGCCGTTTTTACAATCTATTTGTGTTATTTCCCCTTCTTTTTCACAATTCACGCCATAATAACCTTGTTCACAAAAACAAGCCCCATACGCCATTCTTGTTCCGTGACCGCTACAATCATCTTCTTTTGAAGTATATTCACAATTCTGTCCATAGAATCCCGCATCACACTGACAACCGGAACCTAATGCGGGTGTATTTCGCCAAATACCACGTCCATTACAACCTATACCATCCTCAGATTCGTTTTCACAATGTAGCCCCCAATATCCTCGTTTGCAATCATAACAAAAACAATGAGTATCCAAACCACCATAAGCCATGCCTCGACCACTACAATATTTATCATCACGACAGGATGCATAATCTCCCTTATAACAAACACCATTTGAATCCTGACTGGTATATCCTCTGTCAATATCGCAATATTGACATTTAACCCCTATATAGCCTTTATCACAAACACACTTTGCCCCATCCCAATGTCCATATAATCCGCAACTTTTATCCTGTTCTTCGTCATCTTCTGCATCCGAATCAATATATTCCGTTAAAGTACCCGTTAACCCATTGTCAATGTAATAAATCAATTCTCCGCAACTTTCTGCCGTCACTGTTTCTGCTTTAATTTCATACGGCAATTCCCAACCTGTTTTTTGTAATTGTTCACATTCCGGATTCGGCACATTAAATAATGCTATTTCAAAATGATTATCAAAGCCGAGTACTTCATACCCATATCCCATACGTGTAACGGCATTTTCTTCACTAAGTAATTCCCCCTCTGTTGGTAAAGTTTGTTCCTCTGTCATCTGTTGCATTTGAACACCGTATGTATTTGCCATAATATTCAGCTCATTGATGGTTTCATTCACACGATATTTCATCATCCCATATTTATAACCCATGATACCACCAACACTCAATACGCCGATAACAGCTAACACACCCAGCATTTCCACCATAGAACGCCCTTTTTCCTTTGGATTGGTTAATGTGCTTGATTGAACGGCTTTTTCATTCAAAATTACTTGTTTTTGATGCTCTTTTTGTATTCTTTGTTCCATAATACACCCCTTTTATAAAATATTAGTTATAAAATGAGTGTAATAAAAGGGACCTTTTTTTCCCGCTTCGAATCAGCAAAATCTAATTTTGGCAAAAATGAGAGATTATTGTTTGAGTTGAATTATTTAGTTAAAATCAAAAAAAATGCAAAAAAGTGCAAAAAAGTGTTGCATTTATACGTCCCTTTTTTTTCGGATAAAAAAATTTTTTTCTCTCAAAAAACACATATACAATAAGCAATCTATGTACTAACAACACATAAAACATCGCGAAAAAAGATACTTCACAAGATTCATCTATACACATAAAATGAACCGTTTCATCCAAATCTTACTAAAACATTATTTCAAAAAATCAATATATTACAATCTACCACCCAAACCAAATCGATCAAACAATTCCTGTTGTTCTTCCTGCGTCAAAGGGTTAGATTGTTGAGGATTGGTATTAACACGTGTTCCACTTCCATTAAACTTCTTTTGTGTCTTTGTAGCGGTCGATTGTTGCATTGAATGGCTCGACGTTGTTTGAGCATTCAGACTGTTTATTGGTTTAACAACCGGTTGTCTGTTTTCAGAACAGATTTGTGATACTGACAAACGTCCATTTACACCGGGGTTTTGAGCAATCATTTCTTTTTTAAGCGGATTTTCGTCATCTAATTGAAGAATCCCTTGTTTTACAACAGGAAATTCATCCAAAAATGCATTTAACAGTTCGGAATGCATCGAACTGCTTCGCAACGCCCTGAATCCCTCTTCATTTAACTCCCCAATTAACATCAAAACAACCATTTTATTTTTATTGTCATAGCGATTTGCATATTCTAATGCCGTCATCAAAGGTGTTTTTCCATCATTATCTTTTACATTGGCATCAAGATGCAACTCATCTAACAAATAAAAAGTCATAGAATGATTACATGCCGCTAGATGCAATGCATTTTGTCCCCATCTATTTCTATGATGAACATCAACACCTTTTGCGACCAACAATCTGATTGCCCCTGGCTCACTTTCCGTCCCAACATATCCTACTTTAGTCGCATACAAAAATGGTGTTTCTCCAAGGCAATCAGGCGTATTTAAAACCTCCGTTGTGGAACGTGCATCCTGAATAATCATTTGAATCAGTATATGTCTTTTTGCAAAATTCACTCGCCATTTCTGAGATGTCGGTATAACAGGTCTTCCACTAAAACATTCGTGTGTTCCTTCTTCCGGTGCAACATCATACATTAACATCATTAAAGGCGTTTGGCCCGTCGCTTCATTACTCTGATGTATCCAAGTATGACGATTATCAAGCAATATTTTAAGCAAATCCAATTGATTCTGAGAAGCTGCATATACAATCGGACGAGTATCGGTAATATATGTACCACATCCTTTTTCGCCATATCGCCAACGGGTTATTGTATCAGCATCTCCTTGGTACCCATGAATCCATTCATTTACATCCGCACCATTTGCAATATAGGCTTGTAAAGATTTTGCATCTCCCCGATTAATAATAGTAAAAAACGTATCATCTGAACGCAGTCCGGAATGAATATCCACCGTCCCAGGAGCAAAAATGCTACCAATAAACCCAAAAGGATCACGTTTAAAAGCCCGAACAGACTTTTCATCTTGAATAAGACGAGTATCACATCCGGCGACTTCCATAATCCAATTGATACCAGAGTGTGCCACATCACCAACACTTCCAAGTGTTGCCCATTCAACACTTCCAACATTTACCAATCCGTGAACAGGTACCATTGCAGTTCTGCCAACCCCATCCAAAACACCATCCGTTCCTGCATAATAATTTGAAACAGAATCCACCACATCAGAACTAATACCCGACAAAACCCCCAGAGGATCATCCGTCACTGCCTCAATTAATTCTCCTGTTTCATCAATAATTTTACCTCCCCGCAAGTGAACAATATCATCTATAAACTCATGAGTTCCCTCTGGATCAACACTTGCCATTGCCATAATAAGTGGAGCAGATCTTCTTAATCCGCCTCTAACAACCCTTGTCCCTGTACGTACCGTATTTTTAACAACCCCCATTGTTATCTCCTTTATTTATCTAATAGATAATTTATTTTAACATATAATTTTATTGTGTGCAACTGAAAAAACACATTTTACCCATTTTATTATGTTTTTTCGCATGATTATACACACACAATTATCCCATTATTATTTAAGCAATCACATCAACCCAAAGAGGCTCCATCAGCCTTAGGCGAGATAACAGAAACCTTTTTCTGAACAGCTTGACGGGTATATCTTAAAAAGTCATCAGAACCATTAACCACAATATGTGTAATATCCGTCATCGGTTTCGGTTGTGTCAATGGTGGCAATCCATTCGGATTAATTTGAACCGTTATCGGTTGTGCTTGTATCCTCGGAGCAAAATAAGTTGCTACTTGTGTTATTTTTTCCGATAAACTTTTAAAAGCCCCTGTCCGTTCAATTAATTTAAGACCTTCCGGTTTTATAGTCCCATCTGACGAAATAACCATTTTCAAGGCCATTCTTTCCACCATACCCAAATGCGATGAAATACCGTTTATAAACGGCTTAGAAATTTTTTTATGACCTAACTCATGAAGAATATATGTCAATTTATCGGCAGATAACTTTTCTTTGGAAATGGCTTGTCCCAATGCGAATAACATTTCATAAATGTATGCCGTTTGTTTATTATTCGGTAAAGAATTCATTATTTGCGAAATATTTTTCTTATCTGACATTTCTGAAATGTGTTTGACAATATTCATTACCATGTTTCCACATTCTTCCTGTTCCTTCTCTGTTAAACCAAGCCTTTGATGACCGTATGCTTGTGTGGTTGAAGAAAGTTTCGGTTCAATCGGATTAAATGCAAATAAATCTGTTAAAATTTCCGAGGTCTTTTTGTCAACTGCTACATCCTGTTGACCATTTTCTCCAATACCAAATTGTCTAAACAATATATCCAACATATTTTTTTCAAAAACAGATGCCGATCTATACATACCATTGATAATATCCGGATGAATAGGCATTGTTTTTAACGCTGTAAGCAAAACAGATAATCGTTCATTTTCAGGAATATCATTTGTAAAATGGGACAATGCCCCCAATGCCCGTTGTACTTTTGCCAAATACAAAGGGGTATTATCATTGTTTTCTTTACGAATTTGTACCATACAATCACTAAAATTTTGTGTAAATTTTGCTGTAAAGTCATCATTATCTAAATGATTTTTTCCAAAAAGAGATTGCTGAACGGTTTTAAATAACAAATATCCAAACAACTCACGTTCTGCCGGTAATGGTTCTTGTAAACTGCAAGATCCCGTATCAAATAACGAAATATAAATATGTTGTGGATTTTTCGGGTGATTTAATACTTTTAACTGAGCCCCATGTCTGTCATCATCAAAAACACCACCTTTTAAAATACATCCTAAATTTAAAATAAAGTTTGCTTTTGCCGTTGCCTGTTTTAAAGATTTTTGTTCCGGTGTATCTGTCGGCATATCAACAAAATCAATTCCCTGTGCTTTTTCCATCAGTTTATAACTTTGCAACCACTGCCCATTACCCTCCGAACAGTGTTTAGTACTATACCCCAACCATCCCATTGTTTTAAAATGAACAGTGTATCCGTCAACCGTTATCGTGACGGGGTCATATAATTCCCGTGACAGTCTAAATTGTTGATAACCGGCATCGGCACTTGTTTCAATCGTATTCATATCAGCGGCTTGTTTTGCACAATCGGATAAAACGGCAACATTTTCCGGCGAAATACCTTTTTGTTTTAAATCTTCAAACGTATCAATCATCCGCTCAAATCCCTGTGAGGCTTTCTGTCCGGAACGTTCTTTGCCCAGTGATAAAATTTCATCCCCTAAATCAATGGTTATAAAATGCGAACCGGCAGCTAAAACCCGTCCTAATTTTTGTTTGTTTTGGCGTAAGCGTTCTAAAATTTCAGGATGATATGTTCTTAATAAATCGTATATTTCAGTACGAGAAGGGATGGCGGCCTGATTTGTCAGTTTTTTCATTTCATCCGTAAAATCAACCGGCAAATCACTGCGAGAAGCTAAAAACTGTCCGACTTTAACTTCTGCCGGTCCTTTATTTTCAAAAAACAAACGAGCCGTTTTTCCCAACTCAAAAGCATCGTCATTTTCACCTGTTTTACGACGAGCGGTTAAAAATGTCGCCAATAAAAATTCGGCTTCATAAGTCGGATGTTGATGAATATAACTACGTAATCCTTCAAGTAAGACATCCCGATTTGGAATATCTTCCTCCGGCGGAAATAATTGCTTCATCACAAAATCAAAAAGATATTCTTGCTGTTTTTTATTATCTTTAACACGTCTTCTTTGGTTATTTTCATCAATATTTTTATAAAAATCAGGAACAACAGATTTTAAAAATTCTTTCATAATTAAAGCCCTTGTTTCCAATGATGATTTCCAAAACAAAGAATGATATTCTATTAACATCTCGGAAGACACTTTAACATAACCGTTTGAAAGGTTTATCATCGTATGTCTTTTTTCAATTGAATCTTTCAGGCTTTCAGCCGTCTCATTAGTTGCAGGATCCAATAAGAACCGAATACTTGCCTCTGACGTTTCTTTATCTCTTGTCAAAACAACAATTAAATCTGCTAAAATACCAACACCTTGATTTTTTGTACTGTTTGATAAATCATATTGTTTCAACGGATTCAATCGTCTTGCCAATTCTTCCTGTGCAACCAAATCATTTTGAAGCTGTATTGCAACCGCTCTATACGTTTCACCGGATAAAGAAGCATAACGAACATCTTTTTTATAACTAAACAGTTCTTTTCCCGTCTCTTCTGTTTTTAAACGGTCATCATATGGTTGAACTTTTTCTAAATAATCCGGCTCTCCGGTATCCTCTCCAATTAAATCTAAAACAGTTTTACTCCATTTTTGAACAATCTGTTCTTTTAAATCACTAAAAATAATATCATTGCGACCACTTAACAGTTGAGAATAATACTTTTCCCGTTCAATCAACGGTTCTTTTTCAATTTTTTTTAACAATTTTTGTAAAACGGCACGCTGTGTCTTTAAATCACTGTTAAACATATTTCTGTAGATAAACAGACAATAGGCATCTATTGCATCCTGAAGCTGAACATTCCAAAAATCTTCTGAATCTAATATTTTATCTATTAGAGAACAAATAATCGGGGATGTTCTTTCTCCAAAAGTTCTTAAATCATTCAAAAGATTTATCCTCTCATCCATTTTAGGTACGGCAAACAAATCCTGTATAATTACATTTGTAAGTGGCTCAAAATCTTTTTCGGTTAAATTCTGTACCTGATGAACACCTATACTTTGGGAAAGAGCAATAAACAAGAAAACTTTTTGAAATAACTTTTCCGGATAATTTTCGGGTTTAATTGCATTTTGAAACAAACGTTGATATAAAAATGCTTCATTCGATTTATATGAATTATTTTTTATTAAATCTTCACATAAAGAATAGGGAATTGTTAATGGTGTTTCCGGATTGTTAAAATACCGCTTTAATACGCCGCACCAATTATTTCTTTTGGCATCATAATTTAAATCCTTTGTATAATTATATATAACAGACGAATATGCTTTTTTAAGTGTTGTCGCATCGATCGGTGTATCATATTGAAAAATCTTTTCAAAAAATTCAGGCATTTTTTCAGATAAGGTCCAACAATTCAATGCTTTTATTTTTAATACATCCAATAACTTATGTTCCGTACAAAACTGAATATATTTGTCTGTATTATAAACCGCCGGTCCGCATAAATCATTACCATAATTAAAACTCAAATTCAAAAAGGGAGATTCCTTTAAAATTTGAACAGCTCTTTCATCTTGTAAAACAATGCCGACTATTTCAAAATAACGCTGATAAAGTTGTTCTTGAATTTGAGGTGTTTGTACACTTAATAATTGATTTTTGATTTGAGTATCGTATGTGTCAATATGATGCATATAACTTGTGCGATTAAATGCAACATTAAATAAAAAATCCATTTCTGCCAAAACAGAAGCTGCATCTCTTAAAACATCGGTTTCATTTAAGTTTTGAATACGATGAATGCGTTTTCGGATATCAAATATTAAAGATTTTCGTTGATTTTCCTTTATTTCCGCTTTGGGTTGTATTTCGAATATTCGGCCTAACAAATCAAACGCCTTATATTTTTCCTCTTGGTTCTTTTGTAGGGAATTCTTGAAAAAAATATCTTTCTTAATAACTGAAATATTTGTAATTTGCCCTGTGTGCTGATTATATTGATAAACTTCAATTATATCATCTAAAACCCGAACACCTGCTTGATGTGTTAAATGGTTGCCCTTATCCTGAATATTTTGTTGATTATACCATAACCCTATCTGTACACCAAACGGCAAATAATAGTCCGAATATTCTTTTTCCATTGCTTTATCCAAATCATTTCTTAAATAAAGCGTTGATAATACAGATTCAAACAAAGTAGAACGGGGTTCAAAAATACCATATAAAGCTAAAATATCGGCAATAGATTCTCTATATAACAATTCATTCGGTATTTTTGCATGCCTATCCTTATCTTTAATTTTTTTTATTTCCTGCGTGCGTTTTACCCACTCTTCTTCTGCCCTTGCCAACAAATGTGCTAACGGATGCGGTTGATTTGGCACAATAGACAAACCAACTCTCTCCTTTATTAACTTTTCAAGCATAACTTGAATAGGTAATGGATTTTTAGTATATAACCCCGTAAAAATATCCCTCTTGTTTTCATTTTCAAAAAAATCTTGGGCCTGTTGTGTGTTTAACGTGTATAATATTTTGCGAATTGTATAAACATTTTGATACACGCAACGCAATAAAGCATCTGTTTTTTCTTTTTCTTCATCCGTTTGAACAGTCAAATTTTTGGCGGGGGAATTTTTTTTAAAAATATGCCATAATTTTGATAAAACAGACTGTTTTTGCGTTGAATTTTGAGGTAAAATCAAGTCTTTTAAACTTTTAACCAAACCTGACAATTCCGGTATTTTTGAAAAATCAACTTGATTACCTAACACCCGCAATGTCTGTGCCGTCATTAACCGACAAAGATTAATGATATCATTTTGTTTTTGTTCATTGTGTGAAGTAACATGTAATGTATCCGTTAAATACCGATATAATGAATTAAATATTTCTTGCTTTTCACTATCCGTTGCCTGATTTAAAATATTTAAAAATTCTTTTTTAAATATTTTCTGATGGGTTGGCGATAAATAAAAAGAATCATTGTTTTTGTCTTCCGGCGTTTCAAATGCCAAATGTGTCACTGCCGTTAAAAATCTTGATTCATCAGACAACACAGAACAGGATGCATATTCTTCATACGAATTAACAGCTTCTCGATTGATAACATCCAATAAAACCTGTAATTTTTGCATTGGTTTTTTATTAAGATAATCTTGATCAGAAAATGTTGAATGAAGATGTGATACAAATTGACAATCTTTGATTTGTTTTGTTTGTGAACTGATTGGCCTATATACGGGATCTTTTGGTAAACTATATCCATATTTCATAATAAGACCTTCAATAACACTAATACGTGTCTTATTTAACGGATGAACATCTATTATTCCCGAAAGAGAAATATTAGAGGGCATTTTACCCATAAACTCTAATGCTGATCGCGGATCATAGCCTTGACTGATTAAAGCACGAATACTTAATGAATCGGCCAAACTTTCTTCAATCTTATCATTTCCTTCTTTTCCTTGCCGTTTTAAAACAGCATGCGCCATTTCATGACCAATAATATAGGCCAACTCATCTTCACTTTTACACGTTTCAAATAATCCTTTTGTAAAACAAATGTAAGACTCTGTTAAACCAAATTTATTACCGGACAAAAAGAAAGCATTCGGGGAATCATCATCAATTATGCGAACATGCAAATTATCCCAATTAAAATCTTTAAATTCTTCCACATATTTATACAATTTTAAAGCAATTGCCTTAATATACGCCTCTGTCGGTTGTGTTTTAGAGTTGGAAGAAACCAAATGAAACGTTTCAATCAACTTACCCCGAATATCATTCAATATTTCCGGATTTGTTGTTGCTTGCTTTGTACCGTCATTTGTCGAATCATTATGAACCATTTTTAGCTCCGGCATTTTTAATACCCTTTTAATGCCTTATATTATATCCTATTTTTTCATTAAAATCAATTTTTTTATATAAAAAAGGCATTTTTTATAATTGAATAAAAAAACGCTCATAACACAAAAACAAAAATTTTATTTTTTTGATAAAATCTCATTATTTCATCAAAAATTTATAACAACTTTTCAAAAGAAATCGATTAAGCTGATTAGTGATATCATTATACAAAAAAGACATCCGCTTGGATGCCTTTTTTTCATAATTTACAATATCAAATATTGATTATGCCGAATGACCGCCTTGTACTTTTGTCGGAGCTTGATCAATATCTTCTGTCATATTAACTGAAGAACCGAGCTTCGGAGCGGTTGGAATGTTTCCGATTTGATTAAACATTTCCATATTATTTGCCGCACCTGCCAATGTGCTTGCGGGTGTTGTTGTATAAGCCGAAGCTGTTGCAATGTGCGGAACGGAACGAACACCGTTATCTGCAACCGTTGTTTCCATATAGGCATTAATCCGTTGTAACACTTCGTAATTTTGTTGTACCCCTTCTAACAAGGAACCAACATTCGCATCCTGAATCTTTTGTATATTTTCCGGAGAAAGACAATTCAATTCAAGAGTTTTCATCAACCGTTGACGAGCAGCACTGAATTCCAGAACAGATTGATTTGCCATATCTTGTGTTTCATATAACGCATTCATTGTTGCTTTATATTCATTATTAATCCGGTCCATTTCCGCTTTAATCTGACGTTTACGAGCTGCATTTTTTTCAGCTTCCCGTTGTTCTTCCAATTCTTGATGACGGGCAATTAATTGGTTTGTTTTATTTAAACCTTGCAATAATCCCTGTACCGATTCGCCTAATTGTTCTGAACAATATTGAATATGGTTTAAATTATAGGCTGTAAAATCCATTTGTTGACCATCAATATTTTGCGGTTCGTTAAAATTATATCCTTTTTGATGAAGAACTTCCACATCATTCGGATAAAAAATATAATCATGACGGATATTACTCCAATGAACAATCGCTCCGGCTTTTTCAACCGCCAACAAAATCGGCATTCCGCCGTTTAACAAAATACCATTCATTAAACGTACGTCATTTAAATACATTTCATCACGCAACCGTTGCATCTCGGCTTTATCTTCGTGAACAACTACCGCAACGGAAAATTTTCCCGAAATATCTATGGAAGTTTTAGCATATTCATTATATAAGGGTTGAATGGCATCTTGCACGGATTTCGGTTGTTTTTTCAATTCCGAAGAAAACACTCTTAAAATCTTTCCCGTTCCAAAACCTGTTTGGCTAAATTCACGAACATACGCATCTAATTCTGCTTCTGTTAGTTCTCTTCTTTTGGACGAAGTTTTTTTTGCCATTGTTAATTCCTTTCTTTTATACCATTGCTTGTGATTGTTGAGAACGAACGGTTAATAGGTTTATATCACTTGTTTCTTCTAAATTAACCGGTTTTCCTAACGGATTTTCTTTTTTTGCATCCGAAGTCGTCGTTAAATCTGCCAGTTTTTGACTTGATGACGAATTATCGGGTGTCACAATTGAATTATTTATTGTTGCTTGTTCTGTTATTGTCGGCTCATTATCTGCTGTATTTTCCGGAACTTTGGGAGCAACCGTTGTTGAAACCAATCCGATTGTACCTAAATCAAATGTCCGATTAGTTCCGGCAATCCCCCCCCGTTTAAATCCTTTTGATCTACCAGCAGGTTTTATTGGTGTTGTTCCAATACTACCTCCGGGGACAATACCAAAATCCAAATCACCGGATGCATGCACATTTCCATTACCCATTGATACCATGGCATCAGTAATCGAAGGCTGTTCCGACTTGCTTGAGGCTATAATATTGATCGGATCACGCCGTTGTCTAGCAGAAACCATTCCACTCGCACCATTCAAATTCCGAGAAGCATCCGTGACACTCTGTATAGAAGACGGAGCATCTGCAACTACTCTATGAACCTCTCTCACATCTGTTGTAGATAATATTCCTTGTGCTTGACTTACTAATGTGTCTTTCTGTTGTGCTAAATTTTCAAGATGTTCACGGGCTTCCGGTGTTGTTGCCTGCTCTGCTAAATCTCTATAACGTTGAGCTTCTTTTCTTGCTTGTTCCGCTCTTTCTTTCAAGGCTTTAAGTGCATTGTCTCCATCTTCCGGAGTTAATTTGCCCGTCTGCAACGCTGCTCCTACATTATCCACAGCCATCATTGCTCTTTGATGATTTGCTACGGCTGATTGAGATTTTTCCCCGTCATTTGAAAACTCCCTCTCGGAGCCAATGTTGTCAGAACCACGATTTTCTTGAGAAGAATTATCACCTTTATTCCTCCAATCATCAAAACGATTAAGATCCTTATGGTAATTTCTGTAATCTTTAGCATTATTTGCCAAATTTTCGTACTGTCGTGCTAAATTTTCAAGATTTTTACGGTCTTTCGGTGTTGTTGCCTGCTCTGCTAAATCTCTAATTGCTCTTTGATTATTTGCTACGGCTGATTGAGATTTTTCCCCGTCATTTGAAAACTTCGTCGCGGAGCCAATGTTGCCAGAACCACTCTCTTCTTGAGAAGAATTATTACTTTGATTCTCAAAATCATCACAAACCGCCTTAAAATCCTTATGGCAATTTCTGTAATCTTTAGCATTATTTGCCAAATTTTCGTACTGTCGTGCTAAATTTTCAAGATTTTTACGGTCTTTCGGTGTTGTTGCCTGCTCTGCTAAATCTCTACAATGTTGAGCTTCTTTTCTTGCGTGTTCCTCTGTTTCTTTCAAGGCTTTAAGTGACTTGTCTTTCTCTTCCGGATTTAATTTGCCCGTCTGCAATGCTGCTCCTACATTATCCACAGCCATCATTGCTCTTTGATGATTTGCATCTGCCGCTGCTTGATGTTCTTTTAATGCTCTTTCTTTTTCGGGACCATCCGGCATTGCCATAATTTCATCTAAACGAGCAATTAATCGTTCATCAAATGCCGCTGTTTCAGATAAAACTTTTCCCTGATAATCAACATATGTAGAATATGAACCATCCGGATTTAAATGTTTAGCGTTAATATCCCATCCGTTCGCAATAGCCGCCTTTAAATCTGCTACTGTATGAGCATCACTTGCCATAATTTGAGCCATAGCCGTTGTCGCATGGCGTGTCTGTGCCATTTGTGCTGCCGGCGAAGCAGATGAACCTTCATTCTTGACCGTTTCGTAAAGATGTTGTACCGCCGGCGGATAAGACCGAATTTCTTTATCTTTTACTTCCTGTGGTAAACGTAAGCTGGTGGCAAAACCCAATAACTGTTGACACCGTTTAATGTTTTCCGGATTTTTCATATCCCCGTGTAATAAACTTTCAACCTCTGCCAATGTACTTCTTAAATTTTTCAGATTTTCATCAAATTCCCGTTGCGTTAACGGTTGTTCGCCAATACCGGCATAAATATATTTTGTTTGTGGAGATTGCGTGTTGGAAGAAACTTGCCTAATAGGCTGACGATTAACGGGTCGGACTGATGAAGCCTTTGTTGGCGAAACATTTCGTGCTGATGTTGTACCCGTTGATGTGAATTGTTGACTGCTTTCTTCTGTCATAACAACCTCCATAAGATAAAATTCATCTTTTTTTAGTTTATCACAAATACCCACCCCTTGTCAAACAATATTATATACTTTTATATCAATCGGTTAGTTTAATATGCCAAAAATTTATTCAAAATACATCCGTATTTTCCCCTTTTACATCTATTCGAAATTTTCGTCAAAAATTTATTTTTCATCATAATATTTTGAAAAAACATCCTTTTTTATGTACATTTCATTTACTTTTTATCAATTAAAACATCTTGAATAGACTTTTTCATGTATTTTTTCAAAATAGATTTTATTTTTCATAAAAACAAGTATTTTCTCATAAATAACGATTCGAAAAGACATATATGATATCTGCTATAAATAAAATTCACATAACAAACTGTTTGTACCTGTTCTATCCGAGATGTTGAAACAAATTCAACATAACGGTAAATGTAAAGATTTATCGTTATGTTAGAGATATTTTTAACATTTTTCGTCATCCTATACCCGATACAGGGTCTCATTATGAACGAGCAAAGTATCTGTGCCACATCTACCTCAAATACCGGACTAAATCCGGCATAACGATGAAAAATGAGTGGTAAAGAGAAAAAAACATCATCAAGTGACGAGTGTAAAAGGAAGCGGAGATTAAGATGACGACGAACTTTATGTTCTATTCCGAGACAATCAGCCGCTTCTGATTTTATTATAGCACACTTTTAAGTAACAATTCCGAGCTTAATCCGGAATCTCGGTATAATCAAGGCACATCATTTGTGCCATAATCCCATCTCGAAACACAAGGTAACGATAAAAACTTCCCTTCAAAAAACTTTATCTTACTTATGTTTCAATTGATGCAATACTTCTACTGCATCATAATCCGTATCTAATGTCTGAATATTTTGGGTTAATTCCTGATAACGCACAAAATCATTATCACTTATCACAACATCCCTTTCAACCACAGAAAAACATCGATTTAATCGTTCCAATGCCTTTTCTGTCAATGGTTTTGCAGATTGGCAAACTTCAAACAAGCCTATCGTTTCTCCCATACAGTAACAAACAGCATCACATCCTGCCTCTAATGATAATTGAGTTCTTTCTTTTAATGTACCTTTCAGTGCATGCATATCAATGGCATCGCTTATTAAAAAACCGTCAAATCCGATTTTCTGACGTATCAAAACTTCAATTCCCCGTTTGGATTGTGTTATCGGATATTGCGAATCAATCTCAGACACAACGATATGTGCCGTCATCCCCATCGGACAAGCAGAGGCATTTTTCTGAAACGGATAAAAATCCTTTTCCAATTCTAAAACAGATTCGTTTAATATCGGCAAATGCAAATGCGGATCAACAACAACACGACCATGTCCGGGAAGATGCTTCATACACGGAATAATGCCGGCCTTTTTATAACTATCAATTAAAACATGTCCCAAATTTGCAACAACTTTTTCATTTTCCGAAAAACATCTGCTTTTCAAAACCGGTGCCGTTTGTTCATAACATACATCCAAACACGGGGCATAATTTAAATTAATGCCACACGGTTTTAAAACAGACGCAATCAATTTTGCATGTAAAGAACTTAACTCTTGTTGTTCTTGTCCGAATAATGCTCCGATACTATATTGAGAAACAAAATCAGGGGCTAACGGAGGCATAAACCGACAAACACGACCACCTTCCTGATCAACACCAATCAATACATTTTCACGCCCGATAACTTCCCGAACAGATTGTGTCAATGTCGCAACCTGCGATAATGTTTCTATATTTCGCTTAAACAAGGTAATCCCTAACGGATTATAGGTTTCTAAAATACGCTTCTCCAAATCTGTCAATACAGGTCCCGAAACAGAAAGCATTGTCGCCAAAATCGGTTTCATCATTATCCCCTAACGTTTTTGCAAAACACACAAATAAAATCCATCTGTTTGTGTTAAATACGGTGAATACCGCTTTTCTTTTGTTATTAAAAAACGAGGATGTGTCTTTAAAAAGTTCTCCATTTGTTGCTCGTTTTCATCTCTTGTCAATGAACAGGTAATATATGCCAAATAATGTCCATTTTTAACATATTCCTGAGCCTTATGCAAAATTTCCGCCTGTGTTTTGACAATACTTTGAATCTGATTTTCGGTTATTTTCCAACGCATATCCGGTGTTCTTCGCCATGTTCCCGTTCCTGTACACGGAGCATCCACTACAACAAAATCAAACTTTTTATGCGTTTCAGGCAATCGTGTAACGGTTTTAATAATACTTACCTTTGCCCGAAAAGCCCGTTTCCCCAATTCACTTAACCGCTTATATGATGAATCATATGCCTGAATAAAACCTTTGTTTTGCATTAGTTGTGCAAAGATTAATGATTTTCCTCCCGTTCCGGCACAAAAATCAAATACATCATCATGCGGTTTAACCCCGATTTCCATCGATAATAACTGAGCTCCGGCATCCTGAACTTCAATCAGTCCTTTTTTATAACTTTTCGTTTCCGATAGATTAACATATCTTTCCAAAACAATACCCAATGGAGACTGTTCACATAAATGAACAGGCAATCCTTCTTCTTGCAACGTTTGTAAAATTTTGTTTCGATTACCATTTGCCCGTAAAACAATCGGGGCATCTCCCAACATCGCCAACAATTCATTTTCAGCATCCGGCACATGTGGAATAAACCATTCCGGAACTTCCCAACGTACCCAATTCGGTGCCGCAGATAAATCCGGCAAAGATTGCAACGATAAATCTATCTTTTCAAACCAAGAAGCTGTCGGATAAGCATAATTCAAACGTGCTTTTTGCCGAATGACCCGCCAAATCATCTCTAACAACAATTTTCTGTCTTCTGCCTCAATATAACGATGAGATTTGGTATATGCATTAATAATTTCATTGGCTGTTTCAGCCTTTATATCTATTGTATCCAATAAATCAGCTGCTGTTTTTTGTATTTCTTCTTTCAACATGACTTTATCCTTTTTATTTTATTTTTAACATAAACAAACAAAAAGGTCAACGAACATATTTTGCAACAATAACAAAAAGGGACAGAATTCTGTCCCTTTCTGTGAGATACAATTGGTTAGAGAATTTATTTTTCAGCGGAAGGAAGATTTACCTCATTCGTATTCAGAAAATCATGCTGAATTTCTTCGCCAATCGGTACAAATAAAAATATAATCCCCAAACATAGCAATAAAACCAACATTATCCAAAAACGACTGACCATATGTTATTCCTCCCGCTCAGCAAATGAGGTTTAAAACCATACTTGTCAAATGTTTTTTTGTGTTTCTAAACCTTTGACGTATTATTTTTATATATTGATAGTCAAATCAATACTTTTGCTTCAAAACTAAAAAATATAAAGCATTATAATTCTTAAAACAGGCGTAAAAAAAACCACCCATTTGGGTGGATTAAAAAAATGGTGCCGATTGTCTGACTCGAACAGACGACCTGATGATTACAAATCAACTGCTCTACCAACTGAGCTAAATCGGCAACGTATGAATATATATACAAGATAAAAAAACAAATTGCAAGTACTTTTTTTCATTTTTTGCATTTTTTTTAATGTTTATAAAATATTTTAAATCTTGTCAATAGGTTATACTAAAAAAATACATGTGCTCATTCAGTCATTGACAAAAAAAACATTATTTATTATCTTATTTTTAAAAACAACGGAGGATTTTATGTGGATTCTTTTTGCTTTTGGTGCCGCAATCTTTGCTGCTTTGACAACTATTCTTGCTAAAATAGGAATAGAAGGAATTAATTCAAATCTGGCAACCGCCATACGCACGGTTGTTATTTTAATTTTGGCATGGGCAATTGTTTTTATCAATGGGCAATCACATCAAATTAATCACATTTCCAATAAAAACTGGATATTTTTAATTGCTTCGGGTCTTGCTACCGGCTTATCCTGGTTATGTTATTTTAAAGCATTACAACTCGGAGAAGCAAGCAAAGTCGCTCCTATTGATAAATTCAGCATTGTCTTAACAATTATTTTTGCAACACTTTTTTTAAACGAAGTGCTTACGTGGAAAATTGTTATCGGTTGTACACTGATAACGGCAGGAACAATTTTTATGCTCTTATAAAACTAATCTTTTTCTAAAATTTTATCACGACGGGGAATGGCACATTTTTGATCTATTTTTCCAAACAACGGAACCCGATATCTATGGATAATCACAAGATAACCGATAACAACAATACAGGCCCCACCTATCCAAGCAATTGGTCCGGCATAACAAATACCGATATACCCATAAAGAGAAGCCAAATAAAATGCAGCAAATCCTCGCATACCCAATTCTACCAAACCGGATAATAACGGCAATAACGGATATCCCATTCCCTGTAAAGCCTGACGAAAGACAAAAATCAAACCCAAAAAGAAATAGAACAATGATGTCACTTGCACATATTGTGTTGCCTTATTTAATACATCCTGATTAGGATTACTCAAAAAGAAAGCTACTAATTCACTCCCCCACTCATAAGCACAAATCGTCATTATCAATCCGATACCACTGACAAATATAAAACATTGCAAAACACCTTGTCGAATCCGCCGAATTAAACAAGCCCCAAAATTTTGTGCCGTATAAGTTGCCAAACCGATACCCAATGAAAATAACGGAACCGTTGCAATATGCTCAATACGACCGGCAGCCGAAAAAGCTGCTATCGTATCCGTTCCAAACTTATTACAAATACTTTGAACAACAATAACCCCTAACCCGATAACAGAAAATTGCAATGACATCGGAATGGCAACTTTTAAATGCTCCAATAAAAAACGGCCGGAAACAGACCAATCGCTTTTTCTCAAGCGTAAAATCGGAAATTTCCAAAACAACCAAATACAGCATAAAATAACCGATATACCCTGTGCCAATCCCGTTCCAACAGCAACACCAACAACATCCAGTTTATAATAACCGATAAGAGTGACATTAATAATAATATTTAAAACAGATGCAAAAATTAAAAAATATAAAGGTGTTTTACTATCGCCCAAAGCCCGCATAACGCCGGCTAAATAATTATAAAAGAGCATTGCCAATGCAGCATATGTAATCACCTTCAAAAAACGTCCACTATCCACATATATATCTGTAGGCACATTCATTTTTTGCAAAATCAAATCCAAATTAAACTGAATACAAATTACCACCATAAAACAGCACAAGACGGTCAACATTAATCCACCGCTAAATGATTTGCGAACACCACGAATATCATTTGCCCCAAAGCGTTGAGCCGTGATGATACATAAACCGTTTGTAAAACCGGTTGCAATAAATAATGCCATCATAAAAACAGGGGTCATAGCTCCGGCAACAGCCAAAGCACTCAGTCCCAAAAAATGCCCTAAAATATATAAATCCGATAAAATATACAACTGTTGAAAAAAATTACCCAACATAATCGGAATAGAAAACAACAGAATTAATTTTATCGGATTACCCTGTGTCATTGATTGTATCATCAGGAATCCTTTATTCAAACAATATAAATATGACCGATAATCTTAAAAAATTCAAGATTATCGGTTTACAAAACTATTCTTTATCACTTTTTTCTGTGCTGTTTTTCGGTTTCATCAAATCCAACAATGCTTTTTGTCTGTCACGATAGATAGAAATACTGCCTGACCAAATAAAGTACCAAATTAACACCATTGGAATACCAACTATCCACGGTAATTTAAACAAAAACGGAATTTCATTTAAAATAAGATCGGAAAAACCGTTTAACATTGGAAAATAGATTGAAATAATTATATCAATAGAAAAATAAACAACCGGCAACAACATAAACCACGGTATATACGCAGAAGAAATTAAAAAGCCAAACACGGAAATTGCCGATAACAACATACAATATGGTGCAACCAACAATCGTCCGACCTGACCGGCTGTTAAGTTATGCCGAAACAGCATATTAATGCCCAAAATCAAAACATATAAGAATCCGAATGTCAGCAAAATAGCAATAAACATCAAAAGTCCTATACCAACACAAAACAAGCCGACAATACTTTTAAAACGATTAAATTGTTTTTCAAATTTAATTGTACCATTTGGTAATTTTTCCACTGAAATCGGCGTATAATTGCCTAATTTTTTCGTTTGATAAGGACATCTGCTTTTAATCGGAATAAAAATCTGCGTAGCAGTAATATAGCCATCTAACCCTTCAGGAATTTCAGTACCAGCAATATCTGTTCGCATCGTATCATATATAATTTTACCCCCGTCTGCCAACTTTACGGTTTTATTCACTTCTATCGGAGCCACAATACGTCCGTCAACCACCGTAATCGCAGGCAAATCTTTTAATTTTGGCGGGATATCAGAAACTGCCATTGAAAAACGAACATACAGAAACAACCCGCTTAAAAGTGCCAATACGGCAGCAACGACCAATACAACTCGCAGTCCGATTCCCGAACCAGCTATAATATAACTCGAATACTTTACACGTCTCATTCTTCCACCTTAATTTTTACAATTAATCAAATAAACCCCACTCATCATCCGAATAATCCGTCTGTTCAGGCATAACCGTCTGCGATACATTTTTTGTCCCATATATCGTAGAAGCTTTGCCATGAAAGGCATCGGCCGGTACTTGTTGTGCCATCGGAAACATTTGAGTTTGTTGCCCCTGTTTCATACGATAATTTGTCGGAGTTCCCTTATCAAAAGCATCGGCCGGTAACGAAGGTATTTGTGACGGAGCATATTTTTTATAATAAACTGTAGATGCTCTTCCGTCAAAAGCATCTGCCGGTAATTGTTTAGCAATTCCGGTCGAACCATAAGATTCGATTTTCGGTGCCGTCACGGAACGAATAGATGCCGAGTCTGTATTGGAAAATTTTGATTGATTGATATCCGAATCAAACAAACCAAATTCATCATCTGTTTGCTGTATCATTTTCGGTTTAACCCCGTTTTGAACAACACAAGCATTTCCTTCGGATGACCAATCTATCACTCGTTCATTCCTTAAATGAAACCGCATAACACAGCCTCTTAAATACCGATAAGCCCAATCCTTTTCAACCTTTTGCGTGATATAAATCAAAACACGTTCATTTTCCGATAACTGTGTTGCTTTTGTCGGCGTACCGAAATTTTCATACAAATCAGCAACCGGCTGACCATAATAAACATTAGACCGAGGTTCGCTTGAATGAGTAAATTCTCCTGTGGAACAGGCACTTAAAAAACATGTTGCAAAACAAAAAGCGATTATCTTTTTCATGAAAAAACTCCTTTGTTGACATAAAGTTAACACAGGACAAGAAAAAAGTCAAATCTTCTTTTGCGTTTTTTTTTAAAACCCTCTTGACAAACAGGCGTTCACACGCTATAAGCCCCGATATACAATTTTAACATTAAAGTTATTTGAATGAAAACAGAAATTTTTACTTTTGATATGCCGGAAAATATAATTGCAAATGAACCGGCAAACCCTCGAGATTCTTCCAAATTATTGCATATTTTACCAAATGGTGAACTTAAAAATTATACCGTTGCCGATTTAGATAAATTGCTACGTCCGGATGATGTTCTGATTTTTAACAATACAAAAGTTATTCCGGCCCGCTTATACGGAAAACGGGGTGAAGCAAAAATTGAAGTAACACTTTTCAAACAAATTGATCTTTCCAAATGGGAAACCCTCATTAAAAACAGCCGACGACTAAAAATAAATGATACAATTCAATTTACCGACACTTTTTCTGCTTCTGTTGAAGAAAAAAAAGAAAATGGCTGCGTTATTTTGGTGTTTAATAAAAAAGGGGCTGATTTGATGAGTGAATTACATCAGGTCGGCACAATGCCTCTCCCCCCATATATTAAAAGAAATCGTGGTGGAAAAGAATCAGACAAAGCAAATTATCAAACTATCTACGCTCAACAAGAAGGCGCCGTTGCAGCACCGACTGCCGGTTTGCATTTCACACCGGAATTGTTTGAACGATTGGATAACAAGGGGATTGAACGAATATTTGTCACTTTACATGTTGGAGGCGGAACTTTTTTACCGGTTAAAGTAGAAGATACCGACAATCATAAAATGCACGCTGAATTTGGCATTTTAACACAGGAAACAGCCGACAAAATTAATTTAGCAAAAAAGCAAGGACGGCGTATTGTCACTATTGGCACAACATCTTTACGTTTGTTGGAATCCGCAACGGACGAAAACGGAATTGTTCATGCCTTTTCAGGCGAAACAGATATTTTTATTACCCCCGGATATCGGTTTAAAGCAACTGATGTTATGTTTACAAATTTTCATCTTTCCGGCTCTACATTATTTATGTTGGTTTCTGCTTTTGCCGGCATTGATAGAATGAAACAGGCCTATGCCTATGCCATACAAAATAATTATCGTTTTTTTTCGTATGGCGATGCCTGTTTAATTGAGGTAAAATAATAAACGCCGTAATACACCCTATTTCCGTTTTTTATACCTATAAAAATAACGGATAACTGCTATTCAAATAAAAACTTTTTTATATTTTTAGACGGCATCAAAAAATAGCATTTGCAAAATTTGTTTTTTTGTGTATGTTAATAACAAATCAGTATTTATTTGAAAGGTTTTTTATATGCTTGAAAATACCATGCGTATTCCGCCACAAAATTTAGAAGCCGAACAAGCTTTACTGGGAGCCATTTTATCCAACAATCGGGCATTAGAAAAAGTATCTGAATTTTTGCGTTCTGAATGCTTTTCAAACCCCGTTCACGGCAAAATTTATGATGCTTGTCGTTTATATATTGAACAAGGACGCATTGCTGATCCTATTACATTAAAGGCCTTTTTTGAAGAAGATGATGCCTTAAAAGATGTTGGAGGAGCTTCTTATTTGGCAGAATTAGCCGCTGCCTCTACGAATATTATCAATGCCGCTGATTATGGCAGACAGATTTTAGATCGTTATATCCGCCGTAAAATGATTGCACTCGGAACGGATATTGTAAATGATGCGTTTGCGATTTCCATTGATGAAGAAGCCATTGCACAAGTTGAGCATGCCGAAAAAAAATTATATGAAATTGCAAATGCCGGTGAATTATCCGGTGGGCCACAGGCTTTAAATTTGGCATTACAATCTTCTATTCTATCCGTTCAAAATGCGATGAATTCACCCAGCGGATTATCGGGGGTCACAACCGGATTAACCGACATGGATAACCTGATGAGCGGATTACACGATTCAGACTTGATTATTTTAGCCGGTCGTCCGGCTATGGGAAAATCGGCTTTGGCATTAACAATGGCATATAATGCTGCCGTTAAGTTTGAAGAAGATAATAAAAAACCAGGGGCTGAAAAAAAATCGGTTGCGTTTTTCTCTTTGGAAATGTCTGCCGAACAATTAGCTTCCCGTATTTTATCGGCAAAAGCACAAGTACCGGGGCATTTAATGCGTTCCGGAAAAATTACGGATGAACAATTTGACGAACTGGCTGCCGGTGTTTCTTTATTAAGCAAATTACCGCTTTATTTAGATGAAACCCCCGGGATTACCGTAACAGCCATTAAAAATCGGGCACGCCGAATGAAACGGGATAAAGATAAAGGATTGGGTTTAATTGTTATTGACTATTTACAATTAATTACCACTGCAGGTCGGTCGGAAAATCGGGTACAAGAATTATCTGAAATGACTCGACAATTAAAAATTATGGCAAAAGAGCTAAATGTTCCTGTTATTGTGCTTTCACAATTATCACGTTTGGTGGAACAGCGGGACAACAAACGTCCGCAACTATCCGATTTACGTGAATCCGGTTCTATTGAGCAGGATGCCGATATCGTGATGTTTGTATTCCGTGAAATTTATTATTTACAAAATGACGTACCCGTTCGGCACTTAAATGAAACACCTGAAAAATTTGCTATTCGGTATCAAGAATGGGAAACAAAAAAGATTGAACTGGCAAATCAGGCAGAAGCCATTATAGCAAAACAACGTCACGGACCAGTCGGAACCGTTCGATTATATTTTAACGGAGAATTCGGTAAATTCGGCAATCTGCAACGGGATGATTAACTAATTTTTAATTGATATAGGACAAGCTGTATGCAACAAATGAAAGACGATCCTGAACTTCTGCGTAAACTGGAACAAAAAGAACAGAGAGAACGGGAATTGGCAGAAGAAAATAAAAATTATCAAATTGCCATTTATGGTATTTTCTGTTTATTTGTTCTTTTGGGATTTTTGATAATAAGGGCATATTTTCACACAGCAATTATTCAGCAAAATAAAAATTTTATTCCATCCTCCCCTTTACAGGTACAAGATATGTTACATGATGTGCGTCTTTATGTAGAAATTGCTGACACACCCGAAAAACAAAAAAACGGATTAATGTATCGAACAGAATTGGATGCAAACAGCGGAATGCTTTTTATTTTTCCGGAAAAACAACCGTTATATATGTGGATGAAAAATACAAACATTCCTTTGGACATGCTCTTTTTTGACGAAACAGGAAAAATTACACACATCCATACAAATGCCCGTCCACACGATGAAACATTGATATCTTCTCAATTACCAGTTATCGGTGTTTTGGAAGTAAATGCCGGCTTCATACAGAAACATCATATTCAAGTGGGAAATTATATTCGTCATCCCAATATTCAAAATTAAGGAGAAAATTATGTCCCTTTTTAAAACAGCCTTTACAACACATCCGACCCTGCTTCGTACGGTTCCTATTTTATTTTTTGCCGGTTTGTTAAGTGCCTTAGCATTTGCACCGTTTTTTTGCTTTCCCATATTGATTATTACACTATCTTTTCTGATGTGGGTAATTAATCATGCACAAAAAGCAAAACGGGCCGCCTTATTCGGATTTTCTTTTGGGGCCGGTCTTGGTATTTCTTCTTTAGGCTGGGTTTGCAATGCATTAATGATTGATAATGGTTCTTTTGCTATTTTTATTCCGATTTGTTTAATCGGCTTAGCTTTGTTTTTAGGTTTTTTCTGGATGCTATCGGCATGGGTTGCTTTTTATGCCCCCAGCGGTATTAAACGGTGGATTGCTTTTGCATGTTCCGTTGTGTTTTTTGAATGGGTTCGCAGTTGGTTTTTGACTGGTTTTCCTTGGAATTTAATCGGATCCGTTTGGACAGACAACTTATATTTTTTACAATTCGCTTCTGTTTGGGGTGTTTATGGGTTAACATTCGTCACTGTACTGATTTTTACAGCCACCGGATTGCTTCCCAATAAAAAACCGCTTGTTTTTGCTTTGATTCTGGTAAGTGTGATTACTGCTGGCGGATGGTTACGATTGTATCAGGCAACACCGGAAGATGTTTTTGGAGTCCATTTACGAATCGTTCAACCAAATATTCAACAAACACTGAAATGGAATCCACAAAAAGCCGAAGATAATCTTAATACATTAATTCGCCTTTCTAAAACAAAAAATGAAGAAATTACCCACGTTATTTGGCCCGAATCCGCTATTCCGTATTTGCTGGAAAACAATCCGACAGAACGCCTACGCTTAATGAGTGCCATTCGACAAGGCGGAACATTAATTACGGGAGCTTTACGAATCGTCAGTCGGGAAAAACGTCAATTAGCAAATAGTATATTTATGATTGACCATTTAGCCAATATTGTCGGATACGCTGATAAAGCACACTTGGTTCCATTTGGCGAATATATCCCATTCAGAAATATTTTACCATTAGATAAAGTTGTACCAATTCAATCTGATTTTGTTGCCGGTAAAAAAGTAAAAACCATCATGGTTCCAAAAGCCGTTCCGGCAGCTTTATTGGTGTGCTATGAAATTATTTTTTCCGGAAGGGTAACCGATAAAAACAATCGTCCACAATGGATTGTTAATGTCACAAATGACGGCTGGTATGGCATTTCTCCCGGTCCATTCCAACATTTGGGAATGGCTCAACTACGGGCAGTAGAAGAAGGGTTACCGATTGTTCGGGCCGCAAATACAGGCATTAGTGCATTAATCAGTCCTTACGGTGAAATTTTATCTTATAAGGCTTTAAATACACAAGGGGTCATTGATACAAAACTGCCACGAGCAACAGAACCAACTATTTACAGCCAATTCGGATATAAGCCTTTTATTGTTTTTGTTGTTCTTATTTATTTAATTATGATTTGGCATTCTTTAATTAATATCGGAAAAAGAAGAACCAATCATAAAAAAGAAAACACAAAAAATCAAAAAAGTACTTGACACAGAAAAAAAAATCCTATATAGTGTCAAGCAACAAACATTATTTTTAGAGGAAAGGGTGTAGTCATGAAAGTACGTTGTTCGTTAAGATCAGCCAAAAATCGGGATAAAGACTGTAAGGTCGTTCGTCGTAAAGGCAAAGTTTACGTTATCAACAAGAAAAAACCTAAATTAAAAGCAAGACAAGGTTAATTTTAACGTAAATGATCAACAAAAACACCCCCGCTTTTACGGGGTTTTTTTGCATTTAAAATAAATTTTCCAATGTTTTATTCTATCTTTTATCGGTTACAATTGGTTAAATCTGTAATGTTCTTCATAAAAACTGCATTATTACGATTAAATATTCTTATAAATATTTTGTTTCGGACAACCAAAATAATTGGGTATATTATACTATTCCCGTTTGGGATTTAGCAAAAATCTACCAACGAATAATCAGCAAAAAACCGCAATCCTTTTTTGATTGCGGATGTGCAACCGGTAAATTATTAAAACAAGTGGAACAAATGGGACTACAAGCACAAGGGATAGATGTTAAAAAATATACTCCACAGAATCCGCAATAAGAAAAATATATTCAAATTACCTCTATTCTGGATTACAATAAAAAAATTGAGGCAGATATTGTTTTTTGCAACAGAACACTTACCTATTTAAACGAATCTGATTTAGAGAATGCCTTACAAAGATTTTGTTCGGCAAAAATGGTCATTGCCATTCATAATACAACAGAAGATAACAAGCGGTCCGGATATCTTTTATAATCAAACACAACCATTCCTTACCGCATTCAAAACTGTTCTTGGTGGATAAATCGTTTTCTAACAACTGACTTTAACAATTTTTTTTGATTTTCAAGGCAAACATTTTGTCAACACATCATATATATGAAAATAAAAATATCTTATCAGCGACAATATATAGCTAATTCAGCCGCAGTCGTATGATAATAAAGATGAGCTGATGTATCAGATATCCCCATATTGATTAATATGGCTTTATCTGTTTCAGAATCATATACAGATGTCCATAAATGGCGTTTTTGGTCAGCATGACATAGAGCAATGCCAAAATCCGATTTATTATCATATCCAGTCCATGAAGATAACACATCATCTGGATGAGGCAACTCTTTGCCTATTTTCTGACATAATCTAACTCCTGCCTGATATGAAGACCCTAAGCCTCCTGTATTTGTAATACAAATCCATTCCCGTCCCAATGGATCCAGATTATTTTCATCCCCTTCTTCAAAAATAACCGAATAAGAAATTGTTTTACATACCATATTGGCACAAACATCATTTTCACCGGCACAATGAGCATCTGCAACACATTCTCCACAACTGTTTATTGCAACATTGTAATAGGGTTTTCCACTCGGACAAGCCTCACATTGAAAATTACGACATATCGGCTTTTCATTTGGACATTGTCCGACCACAATACACTGTTTACACGGTTGCGTTTCTTGATGACAATACGGGGCTTGCGGTGTACAATAAGTACTGCCACACGGTTCATTGTTGCCAAAATAAAAAGCAAGCGTGTTTGTATCGGCACAATCGGTATTACTCCCATCTTCCGTTATATATCCGTTGATACTGATTTCCGAACGGGTGTTCATATCATTTACCAATATTTTACACACATTTTGAGGAACGTTTGAAACCTGTATCAATGCTCGTTCCTCTGTTGTTTCTCCGTCAAAAACCAATTCTATCGGAAAAATGCTTGCCGTGTTTTCCCATTCATCCAATGATATCGGTTTATTTTCCGATTGCTGAATTAAAATATCTAATGCCCGCAAATTAATATCATTAATAGTTTGATTGGCTTGATACTTATCCATCGCAAATTTATAACCCATAATACCGCCAACACTTAATACCCCGATAACAGCTAAAACACCCAGCATTTCCACCATTGAACGACCGAATTCATTTTTAAATATCCGCATTTTCCTCTCTCACAGTATAAAAGTTGCATTTACACAACGAGTGTAACAAAAGGGACCTTTTTTCCCGCTTCGAATCAACAAAATCCGATTTTAAAGAAAATGAAAGATTATTCTTTGAGTTAAATTACTTAGTTAGAATCAAACAAAATGCAAAAAAGTGTAAAAAAAGGTTGCAATTATACGTCCCTTTTTTTATACTTGTATTTGTAAGTCTACTTTTTTGTATTGATGGAGGATACATGTTTGAACTTTTGCAATTGGATGATATATCATTTTTAAAATCAGTATTGAAAAAATATCCGGAAATTCAATACACCATACAGGGAAATAAAACAACAGCTTCGGCAGGACAAGCACAGTCTTCCGGCAGTTTAGCTACGGCAGTTTTTGAAACGGCTTCAATATATGACACTGTTGAGTATGAACGAGCGGCAGTTGGATTGCTTTGCTTAAAATATGTTCTAACAAATGATTATAACCAGTTTACAGCCTGTCAAAATCCTCATAGTAAATTATCTTTAAAATCATTTGAATCTCTCCGAAATTTTACATTAAACATTATTCAATCCTCAGATGACTTAGAAACGGCAATTTATATGATTATGTGTAATGACTTAGGTAAAACATATATGATGCGAGAAGCTTACCAAGATTTAACAAAGAACCTTGATGCCGATCACGATGCCATATTAGCAACATTGTTAAATGAAAAACCTGAATTGTTTGTCGGATTTCAAAACTTATCGGATACACAAAAATTCATTATTCATGAGGGGTTGAATACAGCCTTTAATTTAGGTCAATTTGCCCAATGTGAAAATACACCAGCGGATTTGCCTAAAATTCAAACAATAACAAAGAAAGCCCGTGATTTATATATTTTACACGCTTTTTATGATATTGCAGGTGCCGCTGGACATATCAAAAACAATGGTTCATTGGTTATGAGTGAACCTGTTTATTATGGTTATGATTTGGCTATTAAATCATTAATGACAGAACCATTTTCAAACTCATATAATCATTATGTGCATATACGCGGTAATTTAGTTGGGTTTGATTCCCATACAAAAAAAGGATTTGCATTAAGTCGGTTAGCGGCTCTTTCTCGTTGTTTTCAGATAAGTGATGGTGATTTGCTGCAAGAAGTTTTTGATAATTTACCGAATAATGTTCAACAAATATTACAAAAAGAACTAAACGAAACAGGATTGGGTTGTACACCAGCTATTCTTATTTATTATGCTCCGGCATTTATTGATAATATAAAAAAGCATTACTTAGGAAGATTGCCGGCAACAGCTGATAACATTGTAAAAAAACAAAACTTATATAAAGCATATCAGAAAGCCTTTACGGCATTGGCTCAAATTTATAATGCCACCCGTATTGCCGTCAGAAAACAAAATTTGACCGGGGTTATAACCATTGATATTAATGATTTGGCCAAACAGGTATTACAAAATGCCGATGTATTGGATGATAATTTAATAGATATTCAGGTTAATTTGGATAAAAAATTTGGAAGTGGTTATTTAAAAGGGGCAACACAAATTAATACACATCAGTTTATACAAAATAAATCAATATGCGATATTTTACCACAAGGTAAAACGGCGTATATCGGAATTGGTGGCGGATCTGATTGCGTACAAGCAGGGCAAATTGCTTTTTTTAATCCTGATGCGGCGGCTTGTATTATTTCTGTCAGAACACAAAAAACACAATCACAGGGAAAACACACAAAAGAAGTTGGTGTTAATAGGGAAATTATGAATCACGGAGGAGAAATTGTTTCCGGCGTATATAAAGTTTTACCGGAAACAACAGCAAGTGGTCGTTTTATGGAAAATTTGGTTGCTGGTACGACTATTCCTGTTTATGTTGTTCTGGATAAACAAGATGGTTTGTTGGGACAAAAAATACGGGCAGCAATTCAACATGCGGGAGGAGCAGATAATATTATTTCTGTAGATACCGGTGGCGACTCATTGTATTTAAGTACTACGGATTCTTTAAATTCGGCAAAAGCAACTCCGGATCAAGATTATGCTTCATTAAAAGCTATTTCAGAATTGGATGATTATAATAAAATATCTGTTATTATGGCTACCGGTGTCGATACCCCATCGTATGCTCAATTTGTTTTGGCACAATCCGAAGCCGTTTTTATTGCTTTTTCAGATAAAGAAAAAAATCAACTTTTAGAAAATTATCATCAATGGGGAATGGATGGAACAAGTGATGCCGCATTCGGCAAAACACCGTTAGCATTACAAGCAGCATTAAATAATAAAACAGGTATTTCTGTTTTACCATTACCATCAAGTGTTGTCTTGGATGATAATAATCCTTGGAATCCGTTTGTTGTTGTAACGGATTCTATGCGGTATATTGCTGTTATGCCTCTAGAAAATCATTTTAATATTATTACAAATAATACAGAAAAAACACTTATACAAAATACGATTGTTTCGCATAATGAGAATACGGTTGTTCAAAATATCGTTCTACAAGGAACACAGTTGAGTAATGTCAGACAAAATTAAATAAATATTTGTTATTTTTTCTCCCTTTCTTTTTATTAAGAAGGGGAGCGTTTTTTATATAAGTTGATTTTGTATATATTGTTATCTTTTGAAAAAAAGAGCTATTATTTTTTTAATTACTTCTAAAAATCGGATAGATTGTGTTTGTTTTACCCAAGTTGCAAGATATTATTTTCTGTCTAATCAAAATTTTTTGCCCGTTTAATTTATTGAATACAGCGCGCTCTCCAATACATATTCTCTCATTATTTGTGTTGAAAGAACCATAATATAACAATACCGGTTAGACTGGCAAATTTCGGGAAAAAAGGAATCTGCCGGTTTGGGTGGTAGGGGATTAAATACAAAAAAAACCGCTTTTAAACGCGGTTTTTTTCATGTATTCCATTTTTATTCTTACAAACCTTTTTTAGCTTTTGCACCAGCAACACGATCCCGTAATTCTTTGCATTCTGCTGTTAATTTTGAAACCGGTGTATTTAATAAGTATAAGTCTAAACCACCATTTTTTTCAATTGTACGTAAACCATGTGAGCTGATTCGTAAATTGATTTGTTGACCTAAAATTTCGCTGTAAATAGCAACATTTTGTAAATTCGGCATAAAACGACGACGTGTTTTACGGTTTGATTTACTTACATTATTTCCTGTCTGAACACCTTTTCCCGTGACGACACATTTTTTTGTCATGGTATAATCCCTTTCTTAAAATAAACTAAACTGATGACAGTTATATATGATTTTTAAATGAAAGTCAAGCATTTTTTTATTATTTTTGTTAAAAGGGATATAAATCCGGCAAAGGCTTTTTCTTTGTTCGTTTTTTAGACGGTTTTTGCGTTTCTGTTAATAATGTTTTTTTATGTTTTATGTTGATTGTTTTTTTTCTCCGTTTTATTTTTGACAGAAAATAAAGTCCCATTCCCGTTATAAAAATAATAACACCACCACCCCATAGATATATCGACTGAATCGTATTGTTAGGGATATCAGATGAAACGATTGTGTTCGGTTCTTCTTTTGTCGGGGCATTGATTTGCTCAGATTGAGAAGGATTGTTTGGTTGTGCTGTTATCGAATTGTTTGCAACAGTAGGAATATAGAATATGCGTTCAGGTAATTCAGTAATTTCCTGTTGTTTTGTATGCGTGTTGAACCAAACAATTTGAATAGCTGGTATTCTAATTTCGCCGGTAACGGAGGGAACAATAATAAATGTAATTTCTTCTGTTCCGACGATTCCTTCTGATGTAACCATATTAGACCGCTTATCCGGATTGGCATAGGATTTAATGTGATTATTAGCCGGTTGTACAAGAAGTGGTAATTTGTGTGATTCGATACCTAATGCTTGTAATTTTACTTGTCGTTCAATGGCAGTGCCGATTCCTAACTGTGCCGGCAATTTATACTGTTCTGTCAATGTTACCTTGGAAGACGGCAACCACCAACCATTCCAATCTGTTGGTTTTCCATGCACTGTTAAATGTAATGCGTTTGATTGCTGATATACTTCTTTGTATGTTGGACCAAATGCTGCCTCAAAAAAGGCATCGTGACCAAAAACATCCGGAAACAGAGAGCGACTGGGCAATTTTTGTTTCGTTTTATCCGGAACAAGTCCAAGAACTCCGGCCGGAAGAATAGTTATTTTGCCCGTTTCCTGTGGGGTTAATAAAAATTGTCGTTCATAAAAACGAACCGGCTGATTTTGATATGTTGTTTGAGCCATTTTATCGCCATTTTCAATAGCAGCAAGGGTATATTGACTACTTGGGGGTGTTTGAATTTGTGCTTGTGATAATCCACTATTTTCAAATAGACGAACCGTATATAAAACAGTTTCTCCGGTATATATGTTTTCATTTGGAATCAGTGCTTCCACTTTAAAAATGCGATTTTCTACTGTTTTTTGTTGAGTGTCTTGTTGTGTTAAATCCGTTACTTGTGCCGTTGAGGTACTCGGGGCCCCATTTTCCCGAACAACAATTTTTTGTGCCGGCAATGTTTGTCCATGCCATTGAAATGGTCCAATTTGAAACGTTCCCGTTTGTCGGGGAAACAATGAGAGAATCAGCTGATATTCTTCTGTTTTTGTTCCATTAATAATAGAGGTGTTTGCTAATTGTTGTTGTCCCCGAATAATAAAGTCTTTTTGCAAAACACTCATATCCGGTGCTTCTTGAATGGGTTTGTTATCCGAAAACGAAACTTCCAATCGTTCCCCATATGTTATTTGATTGGCAGATAATGACATTTGTGGTGCGGTATGACCGGATAATATAATGAAAAAAACACTTACAAAAGCGATGTTTTTGAACATTTTTTCCTCACTGAGCAATATATTGTTTATATAAACGATATCTTAAAACACGAGACGGATCTTTTTTTAGCCGATTGATAATTTGCTCTGTTTCTTGATCGGGGGCATCCGAAGTAAGATCGGGGCTTTGCATATAACCGTCTTGTTCATCAGATAGGTGTTGTTTTGCTTGTTCGTCAAGGTCCCGATTGGATTGTATGGTTGTTGTATCTGGGTTTTTGTCATCTGAATCCGAATACTCTTGTTGTTCGAGGGTGTTTTGTATTTGTTGAGATGTATCGGTTGGTTGTTGTGTGTTATCCGAAGAATCAGAGCCTTGTTGTGCGTCTTGTTGTTGTATTTGAGAACCGTTTCCGTTTTTATTTGTTTCATCTTGGGTTGTATTATTTAAGTTTTTTGAAGAATCTTGTGAAGCTGATTCGTCCTGTTTTTGAGAAGAATTTGGATTATTGGAAGTGTTGTTGTTATCAGATGTATCCGATTGCTTGTTTTCTTCTTCCTGATTGGTTGAATTGGATTGTGGTTGATTTTCGTTATTGTTTTCTTTAGAATCAGATTCGTTTTCTTGATTTTTTTGAGTCGAATTGTTTTGATTTTTATCTTGTTTTTTGAGTTGTTTTTCAATGTACTCTTTGTTAAATTTTGCATCGGCATGAGATGGATGTGTTTTTAAAACCGTTTCATATGCTTCAATTGCCTTTTCATATTCTTTTAAATGTGCCCAAGTATTGCCTTGATTATATAAAGATTCAACGGAAGAATCTGATTGATATGTTTCTAAGGCTTTTTGATAGTTTTTCAGTTGATATTGTTTGTTTCCGTTCTGGATTGTTCGATAACTTTCCTGATCGGGACGTAGCCATATACCGGCAAAACAATTGGTTGATGCGGTTAGCACAAGAGTTCCAAGAAGCACATAAAAAATACCTTTACGGAATAATAGAAGCATAAATGGAAATGCTAAAATAACAATATAAACGCCTAAATCTTGCCAAACATCCATTTGGGTTATGGAGTTTGCCCAGTGTGGAAGTTGGGTTGATAAAAACGGAGAATTTTTGGGTTGAGTTGCTTGAATCAGTTTTTTTATTTCAGTTCCATCTGGTTGTGCCGGGTAATAAATGCCGATTTCTTCTAATGCTTCTTTGTTTGGTTTGGATAGAATCAAATCACCGGTTGCTGTTCTTAAAAATGAACCGTTTTTGCTTAAAACCGGTTCACCGGTTTGTGTTGAACCGATACTTAAAATTCCCATAGTATAAGATTCGTTTTGCAGACGTGTGCGAACATTTGCTGTATCCGGGGTTCCGCCGGTAATCAATAAAATCCGTCCTGAACCTGTTTGAATGTTTTTTAAAAGAGTGATTGCTGTTTCAATTCCTTTGTCCAGATAATTTCCTAAATCAGGCATAACCTGTGGTTGTAAAGACGGAACCAGAGATTTTAACATTTCCGTATCCTGTGTTAACGGTGCGGCAACATATCCTTTTGTATCATACAAAACAATACCGATTTGATTACCCTTTAACTGTTCTAATATTTCGTATAATTTGATGTGCAATTGTGCTATTTTTTCGGCATTCAACGTGTTTAAATCAACAACCAACACCGTAGCAGGAGCATCTTTTACCCCTTTGGTTGGTATTTTATCAAATGCCGGTCCGGATAAGGCAAGACATAAAAGAAACCAAATAAGCGTTATCAGTACGAATGTTTTATTTTGTTTGATGCTTATTTTTTTCTGAACAATTAAATGTGGTAAAAAAACGGATTGAATATGTTTTTTCCACGGATTTGTTATGCTTGCTCCTTTTTTTTGAATTAAATAAAATACAATCGGTAAAAGTAAAAGCAGTAATGCCCACGGACGTAAAAAAATCATGACATTCTCCGTTTGATTATTGCCCAAAATAAACAAACTAAAGCTCCGAGGAGTGGAATAAAAAACAATTCTTTACGGGGGCGAAAACTTTGTCCTTTATCTTCAATTGGCTCCAATTTATCGATAGTTTGATAAATTTCTTTTAATTCGTTTGTTGTTTTGGCTCGAAAATATTTTCCTCCCGTTTGTTCTGCAATTGTTGATAGTGTTTGTTCATCTAAATCTGCTGCCGGATTAATTAATTGATTAAACCCGAAAAAGTCCCGAATGGCTTTGGGTTCGGAGCCAATTCCAATGGTATAAATTTTAATGCCTAATTTTTTTGCCAATTGCAATGCTTCCGGCACACTAACAACACCGGCATTTGCATATCCATCTGACAGCAAAATAACAATTCTGCTTTCAGCCGGTAATTTGGCAACATTTGCAACACTTAATGCCAAGGCATCGCCAATAGCAGTCATTTCTCCTGCAATGGCAATATCCACTTCTTTTAATAATTGACGAACAGTTTGTGTATCTAACGTTAATGGTGTATATGTGAATGCCTCACTTCCAAATATAACCAAAGAAAGTCTATCACCGATTCGCTTTGCCAAAAAATCATCTGCAACTGTTTTAACAAGTGATAATCGACTAATCGGTTTATTATTTACATCAAAATCCTGTTCCTGCATAGAGCCGGACGTATCTAATGCCAAAACAATATTACGGGCATTTTGTGGAAATGTTTCAACTGCCCCATACCAAACAGGACGAGCTGCGGCACAAATAAAAAATAACCACATTAAAACAAGGGGTATTTTTGCTTTCGGTCTGTATTGTTGTGTTGTGCTTAAAGCAAAGGCTGAAATTTGTTGGAAAAACGGAACCCGTAATGCATTGATTACAGTTGTTTGTTCATTATTAGCAGGCTTCATCCAATGCCGAACAAAATACGGCAATGGCAAAAGAATAAATACAAAAGGCCATAAAAAAAATTCCATGACATCAATATAAGACTGTTTCAAAATAAAATCAACCGATTTTAAAAATGTTTCGTTTAGTTGTTGTGTAAAGACTATAAAAAAACTGCCTTTCGGCAGTTTTTTTATTATTGATTAACCCGTTTCCGTTCTTCTTGTAATCTTAGCATAACCAAGCGTTGGCGTTCAATCATTTCATTCAGCTTTTCATTGTTAAATGGACGATTTGTTAAAACTTCTCTGCGTTCGGCCATTTGTTTTTCCAATGCTTCATTATAACGTTCTTCCCAAGTTTGGGTCGGTTTTGTGTTTTGTTGTGTTTGATTGTTTTCTGCTTCAGTTGCATTGAGTGTTGCGCCAAAAACAGCAGCAATTGTAAAAAGTTGTTTTGTGATATTTTTCATTGTCTATTCCTTTTGTTTTTTTGTGAATTAAGTGGGGCATATGATATATTGTTTTTTGTTGAAAGTCAAGAAAAATTTTAAAAAATAATATATTACCCTTATTTGTGTATAATTGTGTGTTTTTTTAGACAGAATTATAAAGGATAAGAAAAACTATCAGGTGATTTCTGAATCGGATTCGTTTATGCCCTTGATCGTACCACTATCTATATGAGTAGATAGATATAGATAATTCAATTCTATCATAAGATTTGCAAAACTTTGGAGTTACAAAGTTAAAAAAAACTAATCCCTATTAGAAGTTTTGAGAATCTGATTCAGTATTTTCCGGCATCTCATCCTCAAACAACATACAACTTCCGTTGACAGGATTTTCTTCATATCCATCTTTGCATTCGCATGTATTGGTTATCATATTAAATACTTTTAAACTATCCACACAAACACTACATGTTAAGCCTTCTTCATCCGTTGTTCTGTCTGCCGGACAAGGCAAACACCGATTTTGTTGACTGCTCGGATAATATCCTTTTTGGCATTTTACACACTTTCCGTTTTGAGTGATTTTGTTTTTCGGGCAAGATTCGCATCCTGTTCTAGATGAATTCGGCACTTGACCCGCAGGACAAGAAGAACAACCCGTTGATGTCGGATACGTTGATGCCGAACAACAATATTGACCTATATCACCATTGATTGAACATCTGCAATCTGTTGTTATTTTTGTATTAAAACTGCAATATGGCAATGATTGTTGCATTATCATACAGCCATATTTATAACTGCATTTATCCGTTTCACTGAGTGAGGGCTTAATTGTATTGTGACACTCTGCCGGCGTTTTTCCATACCAACGTGTCCACACAAAATATCCACCACCAACTTCATGCGGATGAATACCATTCCAACAATAACTCGTTGGCGAATTAACACGATTCAGACAAGTATTTCCCGTTGCAATTTGACTGGGCGGACAGGGAGAACATTCTCCCGTAGATGCATAATAATGTTGCCCTGCACCACATGTCCTTTTGCAATAACCTGTATTTTCATCTTTTACTCGTCCACCGGTACATAAACAATACCCAACACCATACTCTTTACTGACAAATTCAAGCGACAATCCAGAACCATAATTTGGATTATCATCACACTGTGTACAATAAAAATTGCCGGAGGCATCCTTTTTTAATACATGCCAAACATCACAATACTGTTTTGTTGAAGGATTATAATGGTATCTGTTGTTTCCTTCTATTTTATGCATATCACAAGACCAAACATCTTCTTCTATATGTTCACAATCATAGCCTAAATATGACCCATATCCCGAGGTATAACGTTCTTTACACCATCCAACAGTTGTGCGTACACATTGTTTACAAGAAGTCCCCCAAGGATAATAATCTTTTGAACTGTCACACACGCACGTTTGTACCCCTCCGACCATTTCCGATTCGGCTTTATACCCGGCCCCTGTATCACACAAACAATTCCCTGTCGTGCGATTTCTCAGGCCTGTAAAACCTGTATCACTCGGGCAGGATTTAACACATTCATTTATCCCATCTCCGTCTTCATCCACTAAATCCAAGCCATCCGGACATTCGCACGTTTCCGAATCTGCTTCCGGTGGCGTATCCAACGAACATTTGCAACTCGGTTCAGAATCTCCTTCATCCTGTCGCCATTCTTTCCGTCCCGAACAAACACACCGTCCATCTGCCAATGTTAATCCTTTGGTTTTATCACAATCCGTTTCATCACATTGTCGACACACTTGTTCCGTATCATCACAACAAAAACCCGTGCCACTGTATTGACAATCCGTATCGGCTATACATTTACAGACACCATATTCCCATATCGGTTTATCTGCCGGACATTGACAACTCTGATTGCCTTGATTCCAACTGCGGGGCGGTTCACATCGGGTACAATCTTCTCCATATTCATAGGCGT
>SUUT01000012.1 GCA_015062385.1 Alphaproteobacteria bacterium
TAGGGACTTGGTAAATCTTCTTCAAATTCTTCCCACTCATACGGAACACCATCCGTTTGTGACACAAGGTTGATTTGTATCAACTTGATATCTTTGTAAACCTGATTCGCTTGATATTTATTAAATGTATAGCGGTATCCCCCGACTGCGACTATCGTTAACACCCCGATAACCGCTAATACGCCGAGCATTTCTATCATACTGCGGCCTTGTTCATTCAGTTTGATTCGCATATTCCCCTCTCTCGTCATACATTGCTTTATAAGAGAGAGTATAAAAAAAGGGACCTTTTTTTCCCTATTCAAATCGGGAAAATCGGATTTTTACAAAAATGAAAGATTATTGTTTGACTTGAATAAGTTAATTAAAATTAAAAAAAATGCTAAAATGTGAAAAAAAGTGTTGCATTTATACGTCCCTTTTTTTTCGGATACACCCCACCTCTCCACTAGCTGGTATAAGAGATATTACCCCTTTCAAACTTTATTCAGCGGTTCAAAAATCTCACAAATACTACAAACAGAACGAATTATATCATCTTCTGTTCACATAACTCATATTATGAGAACTACAAAAAAACTATCGTTATGTAAACGATAGTTTTTCTATAAGTAAATCAGAATCAAGTTGTTTAATTCTTCTTTTCATTTTTATCGGAATTATCCGATTTATCTGATTTTTCTTTTGTCTTTACAGGTGTTGTTTTTTGAGATTTCCCCCTAAAAACCTTACCGACATTCGGCACTGTTTCACGAGCTTTCGCAACAACCTTTTCTTTTGTCTGGCGGATTTCTTTTCCATCCAACAGGTCCCGAATTTCTTCACCTGACAATGTTTCAAATTCAATTAATCCATTTGCCAATGTGTCTAATTCATGTTTAAATTCCGTTAAAATTGAACGTGTTTTTACATAAGCGGCATCAATGATTTTACGAATTTCATCATCCACTTTTTGAGCCGTTGCATCAGACATATTTTTTCTTTTGGAAATACTATATCCCAAAAACACTTCATCTTGCGGTTCATCATAGGCAATCGGACCTAATTCATCACTCATACCCCATTCACTGACCATTTTACGAGCAATCGTAGTGGCTACCTGTATATCATTACTGGCTCCGGTTGATACCCCTTCTTTACCTAAAATCATTTCTTCGGCAATACGACCGGCAAATAAAATACTTAACCGTGATTTTAAATATGTCATACTTTGAGAATATTTATCTTTTTCAGGCAACTGCATTGTCACACCCAATGCACGCCCCCTTGGAATAATTGTCACTTTATGCAAGGGATCCGATTCCGGTAAATGCAATGACACAATCGCATGACCAGCTTCATGATAAGCCGTCATCCGCTTTTCAGCATCATCCATTACCATGGATTTACGTTCCGAACCCATCATCACTTTATCCTTTGCATCTTCAAATTCCTGCATCGTTACCACTGTTTTATTTCGGCGTGCTGCCAATAAGGCGGCCTCATTAACCAAGTTAGCCAAATCGGCCCCTGAAAATCCGGGAGTACCCCGAGCGATAACCGGCAAATCAACATTTGGTGCCAATGGTACTTTTTTAATGTGAACGTTTAAAATCGCCTCACGACCTTTAATATCCGGATTGGAAACAACAATTTGTCTGTCAAAACGTCCCGGTCGTAATAATGCCGGATCCAATACATCAGGTCTGTTTGTTGCGGCAATTAAAATAATACCGGAATTTTCTTCAAATCCATCCATTTCAACCAACAACTGATTGAGTGTTTGCTCCCGTTCATCATTACCACCACCCAAACCGGCTCCCCGATGACGACCGACCGCATCAATTTCATCCACAAAAACAATACATGGAGCAGCTTTTTTAGCCTGTTCAAACATATCCCGTACACGAGAAGCCCCAACACCGACAAACATTTCCACAAAATCCGAACCGGAAATACTGAAAAACGGCACATTAGCTTCTCCGGCAATTGCCCGAGCCAATAACGTTTTCCCTGTTCCCGGAGGGCCAACTAATAAAGCACCTTTTGGAATTTTTCCGCCTAAACGCTGAAATTTAACAGGAGCTTTTAAGAAATCAACAATTTCATGTAATTCCTCTTTTGCTTCATCAATACCGGCAACATCCGCAAACGTCACTTTATCTTTACCTTCCATTAAACGGGCTTTTGATTTACCGAAATTCATAGCTTTTCCGTTACTGGATGCCATCTGTTTCATCATAACAATCCATAAACCGGCAAACAACAAAATCGGGGCCCAAGAAATTAAGCTAACTAACCACCCCGAACTGCCATCTTCACTCGGAACGGCTGTAATTGCCACATTATTTTTTTGCAATAACGGAATTAAACCGGCATCATTTGGAGCATAACTTTCATATTTTTCACCGGTCTGTTTTTCTCCTGTTAAGGATTGGTCTTGAATTTTAACTGTTTTTATTTCTCCTTTTTCAACAGCAGATACAAATTCGGAAAACGTTAATTTATTTTCTTTTCCGACAGTACCGTTTGGTGCAGAAATTTGTGCAATTGTCATTACAACAAAAATAATAACTGCCCACAACAGTAAATTACGTCCAAAATTATTTTGTTTTTTCATTTTTTTACTATCCTTGATTACATTTTAAAAATTCAATTCTAACAGATGAATCGTTCTTTTCCTTATAGTCAATCTGAACTATTTTTTCAAGTTCTTTTTCAATAAAAACTGCCGGAAAAGATTTTTGAATGATTGCCGGAATATTTTCTAATTTTTTCTTTGGCATGCCCGATTTAATAATACAATCCGTTAATGCAGAAACTTTAAATCTATCCCAAACAATGGTTTCGCCGACTTTTAATTTTTTTTCACTTGCCATCAAATTATTCTCTTTTCCAATATACAACCCTAATTTATGCGGCACAAAAATACAATTTCCCAATGTTGCGTGACATGGTAACTGTTCACACAAATTTTCAACAGATTTAAGGGACACTTGTTTTTCTGATTGACCGATAATTTGAATTAAATACAAGATAATCCGAATTTTGATTTCTTCCGGTAAAAATTCCCATTTTTCAACAGGTAACCGAGCAAACCCCCGAAAATCAATCCATACATATTTATCAATAAAAGTTTGTGTGTACTCATTTAATGCTTTATCCGCCCGATGTAATCGTTGCATTGTTTGTGTTAAAGCCTTTAAGGAAATTCCCTTTTCTGCCAATAGGGGTAAAAATTTTCGCCATTTAACACGCTCGTACCGTTCATCTGTATTCATTTCGTCTTCAAACCAGCTTATTTGATGTGCATTTAAAGTATCCGTTAAATCTTGTTTCGGAACAGATAAAAATGGACGATTGATTTTTAACCCATTCCGAATAGATTGCATTTTCATACCAACTAGCCCATTTAATCCAGTACTTTTTGCCAACCGCAGTAAAAATGTTTCAGCCTGATCTGATTGATGATGTGCTAAAAACAAATCACAAATCTGATGTTGCTGACAATAATCGGTTAATAAATCATATCGCACTTGACGGGCATATACTTCTAATCCACTTTCGGGAATGGGTTTTTGATTGGTTAAAACAACATGATGAATATTTTTTTGTGTTAAAAAACAATGAACCGCTTCGGCTTCCTGACAAGCAACAGCTCTTAAATTATGGTTAACGGTTATGGCGGTTAATTCAATTTTGTGTTTTTGAGCCCATTCTGATAACAAAAGTGTTAAGCATAAACTATCAGCTCCACCGGAAACACCAACGGCAATATGCATACCACTTGATAAAACAAATGGTTGCATTAATTTATCAAAATCATCCAAGTTCAATACAGACATTTAAAAATAAAACACCTTATTTACAAGACAGCTTTTTAGCTTCGGCTTTTGCCCGATTTTTCACTGTTTGAGAAGCTTTTGGAAATTCACTGCTTAAAGAAGTAAATGCCGTACAAGCATCCTGTTTCCGTCCCAATTTATTCATACTTAATCCTAATTTTAACAAATTATCCGGTGCTTTGGAATTCTTTTTATACTTTGTAAATCCATCTGCAAAAATACCGACAGCTTGTTCAAATTTACCTCGAGCATAATATGTTTCACCCAACCAATAATTAGCATTACCGACCAAATCTGATTTAGGATATTTCTTCATAAATGAAGTAAAACCGGCTTCTGCGGTTTTATAATCGCCTTTTTTCATTGCAGCATATGCTTTATCATAAGCAGCCTGTATTTCTTTGGGATTACTTTTTACTGATGTAGAAGTAACTGCTTTTGTATTTTTGGATTCGGCAACCGCCTTTTCTGCCATAGAAAAACGCACATCAATATCGGCATTCATTTTATTTAATTTATCTTCCAACTGCTTTTGAGCATATTCCAACTGTTCAACTTTTGCCGTTAACTGTTGAATAACTTCCTGTTGCGAAGTAATTTGCGTATATAATCCATCCAAAGAAGAGGTATCAATCGCTGATGTGTTTTTTGATGAATTACCGGCTCCGGTATAAAACTTACGTTGTAATGACATAACATCTTTTTCCAAGCGTTCTACTTTATCATACAAAATTTCATTTTGTGTATCGGACAAAGCCCACACAACATTTGTGGAAAACAAAACGGAAAATAACAATATATATGATAATGAATAACGCATAATAAACCTTCCTTTATAAAACATTTTATTCTTTATAATAAAGGCTATTTTTATAAAATTGTCAAATAAAAAATCAAGACAAATATCTGGTTGTCAATTCTTTTTTTGATAAAAATATAGGCTTGACAAACAACCGACAAAGGAAGTATTATTATTTATTCTGTTACGAATTGGAGATGTCATGCATAATATTAATTTTGTCGATTCATTTGTTTCTTATTGGCAACACTGGCTTAATTGGAATGGCCGTATAACTCGTTTGGAATTTTGGTTTGCTCAACTGGGAATGTTTCTTGTTTTTTTTATTTTAAAAGCATTTAACGTTCCATCTATATATTCCTCTTTATTATTTTTGGCTAATATTCTTCCTTTCATTGCAGCTACGGTTCGTCGCTTGCACGATATCGGCAAAAGTGCACATACGCTGTGGATTGTTCCGCTTTCCCTGTTTTTGTTTTTCGTTTGTTTAGCTCTTTTATTTGCCGTTTTGGACTATATGGGTATTGTGTTTCCCGTTTTACAAAAAATACATTCTGTTATTTTTGTTTTAGGCGGATACATACTTGTTTTTATTATCCCGATTATCGGATTCGTTGCCGGATTTATACCATCACAACGAAAAGTAAACAAATATGGGGCTCCGAAAATATAAAAAGCCACTCTGATTTTTAAAAATTATTAATTCTGATTACATTTTCATCAGCCGTTGGTTCCTCAAACTTTTTTTTAAGATTTTCAAATTGCTTTAAATTATATTCTGCAATCTTTCCTTGCCGAAGGGATAATCGTTTTTTTAAAATTTCATCCGGTGCATAAATATAATATAAAATTGCATCTGCTCCCAGTATTTTAGCTTGTTCTTTAGCTGTGTCCCGACTAACTCTTGTCCAAAATCCCATATCAATAATAACATCTTTGTTTATTTGAGCATAAACAGCCGTCTGTTCCCAGATAGCAGAAATTGTTTTTGCAAAACATTTATCCCAATTTTGTTCGCATTCTTGCTTTGAAAACAAATCAAAACACAATTTATCCGGATTTAAATGAATTGCTCCCGTTTGTACTGATAGCTGCTGACTGACAGTTGTTTTGCCTGCCCCTAAAAAACCACACATTAAATAGAGTCTAGACATTTATTTTTCTCCGGCAATTCCAAAAACAATTTTTAAATTGTAACATTTTTTACTTTTTATTTCAAATCCGTTTTGGAAAAAAACAAAAACTTTTTTCAATATCCAACATCGAAAATAATATCGTTTATTTTTTAATCGAACTACTTTTCTACACCGAATTTCCGTTCCGTCATCCCGTTCAATCTCAACACTTCATCCCAAACCAAATTTATTATTATCAAAATCTAAACCCGATTCGATATAAATCATTTATTCTCCATTGCTTTTCGTTTTTAACTGTTTACACGGAGGAATAGGCGTTCCGGCAATCCATGTTGATACCAATCCCTGCATAATCGTACGACGGGGATTATCCGATGGTTGTTGCAAGGCTTTATCAATATTCATTAAAAATGGATTTAAATCTTGTTCATGATAATAAGTATTATTTTGAAGTGATTCATTGCTTAAAAACATAGATTGAAATGTTTGAGTAAACATATATAAATCTTGTAATAATTGACGATTTAATGGCTCTTTGCTTTGTGCTTGTTTTGCTTGAAATGCTGTTTCAAAAATGTCTTTATCCGGATCATTTTCCAATGAAATATTTAAAAACGGATATGTCTTTTTTAAATCTATACCAGATGACTTTTGAGAATTTCCGGCATATCCAAAATAATAATCATGTAAGCACTCTCCGTATTTCTGTTCAATGATTTTCGAAATTTTTTCAATAATCGGTCGAACTTCCCAACTTATTTCCTGTGCTTGTTTAGCCAATTCCTTATCAATTTTTACATGACACAATGTATTTCTTAACTGTGCCGCCACTGCTAATTTTTTATTTTCATCTGCCGTAATCATTCCCAATTTTAAAAACACATCCGGTTGATTGGGATTCAAGTTCCCTTTTGTAATACAAATTTCTCTCAATGCTTTTCGGGCATCCATTAATAAAATAAGCGGTCTGACATCATAAACACGATCTTCATGTATCGTAGCTATTTTATTTTTAATATCCGCTTCACTTTTATTTAACAACTTTGCCAAACAGGTAACCATATCCGAAACAAAATCCGTTAAATAATTAACGGTATTCGGATTATTCGTTTTATCGCCCAGAAATCTGAAATTATATTCCACCGGATGAGCCAATTGATCCCGAATCGCCAAATATGTTTTCATCCGATTAATTTCATCTGCCGAAAACAATTGAGTCAATCCGTTAATTTTATTAACATTATCAAAAACATTGGTATTAATCGGCAATCCGGATTTTTGTTTCAATTGTTGAACAATTGAACAAAATAATTCTATTGAAAGCAATCCATATTGCTCTAAAAATTTCTCGTATGTGTATTTTGCACATTCTAACTGTCTTTTTTTACTTTCTTCATCTAAAATTTTCTGTGAACAATTTTGACCGTTTTTTTGATAAATCTCTTGTGCAAACGCAATCATATAAAATATGTTATCAATAAGAACCTGATTTTTATATACATATTCAGACAAACTTTCATTTGTTAAAAATTTAGAACGAATCATCAAATTATCATTAATCCAAATTTGATGATGTACCGGCTTAGGCGGTTTTTGTTGTGAAAGTAATACATCCACTTGACTTTGTCCTGCCTGTCGCCCTAATTTATGCGTATGCCAAATCGGTCCGACAGATTGCAACAACCAATAATGTTTTAAATAAAGCGTTTGTTCAAAAGGAACTTTAATGTGCGAACCAAATAAATTAATTTTTCCTGCAGAATCATAAGAACGTGCCTCTTTTTTTTGTGATGCGACAACAATTTCAAAATTATCCAATAATACCGTTTTTTTCACAGCTGTTTTGGCAGCACTTTTATTATCTGCCACCCGATAAATGTTATACGGAATACCCTGACTTAACACGTTCATTTGGGACTCATAAAATTTTTGCAAATGTGGATTCGTGGTTTTATTTAATGCTTTTCTTAATTCACCAATTTGAGTTCGTATATTTTTAGAAAAACTTTGAAACTGATTGGCAACAACATCGACAAAAGTGTTATAATCCGTTATATTTTGAATCGGTTGATAATTTTTGATTAAATAAGAATATTGGGCTAAATTATAACAAAGCAACTCAAACAAGTCAGGAATATTTACATTCGGAAATACATTATTTTTTTTTGCCATTTTTCACTCTTTATTAAAAATTCCCACAATTATATCAAATTGTTTTATTTTTGTCAATATAATTGTCATATACATTATCATTTCTAACCATACACATCGACTTAAGGATACTTATTTTACATTTGACATAAAAGTATGTTTTATACACAAAAGAATTAAAAAAAATAAATATCAGACAAACTGTACGGATAATTCTTTAATTAATACTTGTTCTTTATTTAAATTTGTGCTACAATGCATTTAGAAAAGGAGGATACGATGACTGCCGAAGCACCTAAAAAAGATATTCCGGAACGGGATTTAGCAGATGAAACACCTTTAATTGAGGCTGAAAAAAAAGCAACAAAAGAGGAAGAACAAACTGTTTCCGAAAAAAAACTTTCTGAAAAACAAGAGGAACAAGTATCTTTGGAAGTACAACAACAGATGGATGATACTGAAAAAGAACAAGCAACTAAAAAGAAGGCAGCATCTATTCCGGCACACTCTTTACTTCCATACATTCAAGAAACGGTTAACGGTATCCGTTCAATAAAAGATTTTAATGTTGAAGCAAAAAAAATAGATTGGATTAAATTATTTCACGACTCCGGTTTTTCACATATCGAAAAAGCATTCAAAAACAGCAAAGCAGAAGATTTCGCTTTTGATCTTTTTGCCGGTGTTTTGGTCGGAACACTTCAAATAATGCATGATTACATGAAGCAATCTTATAACAACATGAAAGAAGCTCAACAAAAAACGCAGGAAAATAGAGATAAATCCATTAAGGAAAAATTATCGGCACATAAAACATCTCTTCCGCAATTAGCTTCTCGAGTGGCATATTGGACACAACATTTTTTAATGGATGAACACATGCTCCCGCACAATGAGGATGGGTCTATTAGAAAAACAAAACTGACGCCCCATGAAAAAGCAAATTATAAAAAATATAAATTTGCACATAATTTACCAACAACTTCGGATGGTTCTTTTGATTTTAATAAATTCTCATGGAATCAAAAACGTATATTTGCGGGTTGGGTATTAAAATATGCCACCCAAAATCCTCAATTTAAACAATACGTTGAATCAATGATGGAAGCAGCCGTCACAGATGCTGAATTAAAAGAATTAGGACGCAATGCTCGTACATTGATTAAACGCAATAGAGCTCCGGTATATACCCCCAATCAACAACATGCTTTGGCGGCTTAGTTTGAGTGTAAAATGTTATTACCGTTTGCCGGTTTAGCCTGTCCACTTGATAATCAACCGTTATTGTTAACAAATAACTCTTATTGTTGTATATCCGGACACTGTTTTGATATATCCAAGTACGGATACGTTAATTTATTACCGGTTCAATTAAAAAAATCAAAACACCCAGGTGATAATAAAGAAATGGTTTTAGCCCGTCATAAATTTTTATCATCAGGCATGTACAGTCCTGTTGCGGGCACGTTGTGCGAATTAATCAACGATGAAATTAAAAATAAACACGAATTTTCAATTATTGATGCCGGCTGCGGAGAAGGATATTATACATCAATTATAAAAGATTATATCAAACAACGAATACCGAAAAAAACAGTGTCCCTGTTTGGATTTGATATATCAAAAGATGCGATACAAACCGCATCCAAGCTACATAAAGAAATCTTATGGGCCGTTGCTACAAACAATAAGATTCCTGTCCTGAATAATTCTGCCGATATTTTAACAAGTTTATTTGGCTTTCCTGTTTTATCGGAATTTTATAGAATACTAAAACAAAGCGGCTTACTTGTTATTGCATCAAGTGGAACAAACCATTTAATAGAACTACGACAGAAGATATATACGACCGTCAAGAAAAAAGAAGTATCCCCCATATCTTCCCCTTTTTTTCATTTAGAAAAAATCGTTTTACTACAAAAAACGCTTCCGATTACACCGGAAAATTTAGACTTACTATTAAAGATGACACCTCATTTTTACAGAATGGATAAAGATACCTATACACAATTACAAGAAAAACCCATTGAACAAATAACGGTGGATATTCATTTAACAACTTATCGGGTCAATAAGTAATTTGAAAAATTATTTATTACATAGATTCCTTGCTCACATAAAAAATATCATTTTGCTTCAACTACAGTTATTTCTACAAATCCTCTGCCCAAGTTGATTTGGCATTAAACATTGTTAATGTGATATTCTCTTCATCATAAAAACAATAAACATCACAACAATACCCAAAAACACCTATATTTTCCATTCTTCACAAATTCTTCATTCAAATAAACATTTATCCGTCAACATTATATACTAAACGGTTTGAACTTTATGCATGATCCAAAAACTTCGCAAACTTTACCAAAAGGGGAATTATCTACTCTTGCAAAGTCATCCTATTGAATACAACAAATCCTATACTTTATTAAAACGGAAAAAGTTATGTATCAACAATCTATACCCCGCTCCTGTTTATACAAGGAGTCTTCTTTACGTCAAGATTCTCTCAGTCCTCGATATAGTGTTTTATCACAGTCGCACTCACACCTATTGTACGGACCAAATAATCGTCAGCCCCCTCCCTTTCAGTATCAACATAATATTCTTTAAGAAAGAGCTATATTTTTTCTTAATCTTTAACCGCATTTGATTTTGTAAGATGCACAACACTACCACATCCATTTTAGGAAATAAACTTACCTATAAATATATATACTCACTATCGTGACGTTACTCTAATACCTCAACTTGGGAGCAATATTTCTATACTTCCATTACTTTTTTCTTTAAAAAAAACCATATATTCCGGAATTAAAAATTTCTTCCAACATTCATCATTATCACAATACGATAACGACACAGATAAACACAATTACCTTTTTATCCTTATTCTACATCTTCCATATTTCTTTTATAGCACCTTGATTGTGGATTGCATCCATTCAACACATAACATCCAATACTATAAACATCTTATGTCACTTCTGTGACTGCCCGAATATTGCCATCTCGATTAATTTGAACGACCCGTAATTTTTCTTTCATTTCACGGTATGTTTTTTCTCGGTCTGTTGTAGGATATGTATGCAATATACGACCAATAAATGCCTTATACGCAGCTTCCGGACTTTCTGCGTGAATGGTTGCAAAACAGTTATCATGTCCTGACCCCATTAACTCCCATAAAGCACCGGCATTAGAAGTAGAGATTTCCCCGCCGATAATTGCATCCGGAGTAAATCGCACAGCCAAGTCAATTACTCGCTTATAATCAAATTTATTGGTTAATTCCGTACGGGGTAAGACAATATGAACCCTGTTTTTATGCGGAACAATTAATTCTCGTGTATCTTCAATGGTTAAAATACGTTTATGCGAATCAAGCAATTTAATTAAGTTATTTAAAAATGTTGTTTTACCGGTTGCGGTTGCCCCGCTGACCAAAACGTGATCTCCTCGCTTAATAGACAACAATAATCGTTCATATGGATCATCCGGATCCTCAACTTGTTTTAAACGGTTTAACGGCCTTAATCGAGCATCCTTGTTTAATCCGAAATCACTCATTGTGATAGATAAGTCTTCTCGATAAACACGAATAGCCAATGCAATCCCACCAGTTAAGTCATTATTATCATACATCACATTTCGTCCGGAGATTCCGGTAAAACGATGTCCTCCGGGTAAAGTTGCATACACAACAGGAGTCCCTTGTTCCGGATCAAACGCATAATCGTATGAATTAGCAATAATATATAGGATATTATTTAAATATTCTCTTGTTAATTTGGGATCTTCATAATAATGCCAAGGATAAGTATGTTTACCCCGCAAACGCAACCAAATCCCCCCAGGAGAATCTACGGCAACTTCTTCTACATTATCCTGATTATACCAATAGGAAAGCGGGCGAAGAGCTGATTCCAACACTCGATATGTATCTGCAATTGATAATTCACCCATTCATTCCCCCCTTTCCTATTTTCCTTTAAAACAACCGTCCTGATGAACCTGTTTTCGGCAATACCGGAGTGACAGTTCTTTCTGACAAAGGAACTTGCTCTGTCGTTTTTGACTTCGAACCATCATAAACAGGTGTATTTTCCGATGATGTATTCACGGCTTTATATGAATCATTCGGTTGATAATAATTCGGCATTTCTTCTTCATCTTTTTTATCTTCCTCATCTTCCTTTGAGGAGTTAGCTGAATCATCTTCATCTTCTTCATTATCATCATTGCCGGTTCGTTTATCAATCCATGAATTCGTATCCGGCGTCTGAGCCTGAGACATATCCATATAATCACTGGAAGATGCATATTCTTCAATATCATCATCTTCAGAACGCAACCACAAATCCTCATTAGAGAAGATTGTCACCCGTGTTCCCGATGGCACAAACACAACATTCGGAACCTGCGTCGATTCATCAATTAAATTTTGGAAAATACGATCCATTGCATTGATGAAATTTTCACGGGCATCAGATACGGCCTCTGATTTAGAGGATTGAGTGGTTGTACCGTCACTTGCATTTGTTGTATAATCATCATTTGCTGCCATCATATACGAAACTGCAGAAGTGACAACAGATGTCATAATCGGTTTACCATATTTATTAATTAACTGATCATCCAAATAAGCCGCAACCCCACCACGACCCTGAGCATCACCTGATGTTGCTTGGAAGCTAAACGCCCCACCATCCGGACGGATTAGGCGTTCCCATGTAATTTCCATTTTTGCAACACGAGAATTTCCGTTTTCAGCAGACAATTTACCAATGACACGACTACCCGCCGGAATAATAATATTCCGCCCTTGTTCGGCATAAATATGCCGTTCAACAATAGCCGTTACAGGTACATCTGTAAACCGTGAATCAATAGAACGCACAATTACTGCCGGAATGGCTTTATCCCGCAAAATCATCCGAGACATATCGACCGGCCATGAAGAAACGGAACGACCGATATCTTTCCAGTTTTTGTCTTTTTTCTGACGGCTCATTGCTTTAACATGAGCATTTGCCATAATTTTACCCCGTTCAGAAATACCGGCCTTCATGCTTTCCCGTTTTTTGGTTAATAAATTTTTCATTTGTTGAATCTGTTCAGGTGTCACAACTTGCTTTGGTGCAAGATTCGGACGAGAACGTCCTGTTGAATCCCCACTTGCCGTCAACGGACGATTATCCAATGTGTAAGGTCTGCCATCATCCCCCATATACCCTTCAATTACACCTTCCGGTGAAATAATGGAACCGGATTCAGACACCGTATACTTTTTATTACCGATAAAAATAGAGCGACCCGCAACACCGGATGTTTCAGATGTCGCACTTGCATCATCCATAGAATCAGTTGTTCTGATACCACATTTATCCAACCGCACATTTGTTCCGGTAACACGACCCAATTCATTACCGTCTTTATCTAAAATTGTGCCATTACCTAAAATACGGGCAAAAACCTCTCCATTTAAATCAACTACATTACCATTTGCTAAAATAGAACCGATTTTATCGCCATAACTATTGATAACATCACAACCATCCACAATGCCGATTGTGTTTCCATTTTTGTCTTTTAATAATGTTAAATCCGTTAATTCTTTTCCATTTGAAGAAAATTTACCGTCTTCATACTCTCCGATTGGATTTCCGTTCCCATCTGTCACACGACCATCCGGATGAACTTGGAACATAACTTCTCCCGTTTTAGGATCACGAACTTTCCCTTCCGAATTCATTGTCCCAATGATGTTTCCTTTATCATCATAAAGAATTTCTTCATCACGAGAAACCATATGTCCGATAACGTTTCCTTCCAAATCAACCGCCGTTCCGTCTGCTAAAATTTTACCGATAACTTCGCCTTTTTCATTCACAATAGAGCCATCAGCTTTTACACGACCAAGCGGTTTACCATCTTTTCCTAAAATAAGTCCTCGTTCAATAACACGCCCGATAATATTGCCGTTATTATCAACAACAGAACCATCATTACGGGCACATCCCATTGTTACACCAGATGGATCTACAACTGTTGAATCCGGCATTGTCCGTCCTAAATAATCACCATTTTGAGCGACAACAATACCATTACGTGTCACTCTACCGATTGTATTTCCTGCGGAATTAACAACCCACTTATCCGGACGCACTCGCCCGACAACCGTTCCTTTCGCATCTACAACCTGACCATTATATGCCGACATACCAACAAATTTACAATCATTTGTAATCGTGCGTTGCGGAATAAGCAAGCCTAAAATTTCAAATTGAGCCCCTTTAACCGTTTCATTAACAGCAATGGTTCCTTTCGTTTCCCCAGTCGGAGAAATAATTTTTCCATTACCAGCCAAAGCCCCTAAAATATCACCTTTTTGACCAATTGCTGGCAAAAACGGTAAAATAGCCCCTACTAACGGTTCATCTTTACCTAAAATCGTTCCATCATCTAAAATACGGAATATTTTTTGACCGGAAGAATCCACAACATCTCCGTTTAATGTTGTCGTTCCCAAAATTTTGCCCCGATAACTAAACGGCATACCCTGATAAACCGTAGAACCAATATACGGCATTGTATTAAACAATTCTCTATCAGAAACAGAAATAACCGACCCGTCACTCAATACACGACCGGCAATTAAATCGCCTTTATCCAAAACAATACCGTCTGATGAAATCGTTCCGATAACAGCAGCATCATCATTAACAGCGACACCGCTTTGTAAAGCTCCACCCGCCCAAATATTTCCTTCGGTAATTGCCATACCGAATGTTGATTGAATAGCCGCTGTTTTTCCGTTTTTATCGACGACTAAATTATTACCGGCAGTTTTTCCGAGAACAACACCAGACTTATTAACAAACGTTGTTGCCGGCATAACGCTACCAATAATTTTACCGTTAATGTCATAAACAGCACCAGTTCCACTAACACGACCAGCCGGCTTTGTTTTAAATGAAACTTCTCCGTCAATATATGTCTGCCCCAAACTTGTTAATGTATTTGTGTATGGCATCCCCAAAGTTGTTTCGTGTGCAACAATCTGACCCGTTAAACCAACCACATATTTATTCATTAACAAATTGCCAATATTTTTATGGGTGTTAATACTGATTGTTTCACCATTTAACTGTGCCATACCAGATGTTTTGCCTAATAAATTATTACTGACAAACGGAATATCCGACAATAAACGACCGATAACAACGTCATCTTGTACAACTAAATCCGTTCCCCGAATTTTACCTTTCGGCTGGTCGTTCAATGTAACAATATTCCCGTCTTTTCCGATTAAACCAACTGTCCGTCCATCATTGTCAAATGCGGCAGCATCAAACGGAATATACGTTCCGATAATCGTTCCTTTACCATTCACAATCCGATTATCAAACAAAACGGTTCCAACAGATTCTTTTTGTGTACCGATAGAACCATCTGTACGTGTCCATCCCAAAAAGCCATTTTCATTGCTAATTCCGATTCCTATTCGTAAAACACGCCCAATGATTTTATCATCCATAGATTGGATATAACCCGCTGGTGTTGACGACCCTAAAAATTTATCTTTTTGCAATAATTTATTATTAACAGCCATAACCGACACAAAAGAACCTTTTGTATCGATAACAATTCCCGTTGGTATCATTGCCCCCAATAATTTATTGGATTTATCAAATGCCAACCCATTTGGCGAAACAACTCCAATCGGTCTGTTTACCTTGTTTTTCAAACTACCGTCAAAACTCATCCAACCGACAACCTGATTTTGATTATCCATATAGACGGCAAAAGGAACTAATTTTGCAACAACACCACCATCAGTTGTTGCAACAATACCAAATGGTGTCGTGTTTCCAATATATTCTCCCCGCTGACCGGTTATTTTTCCATCCGGAGCCATATAGCCGACAAGACCATTTACATCCATAGCCAATGCCATACGTGGCAAAACACCACCTAAAATTTTGCCATTACTTGAAATAACAATACCATTACCTAAAACCAATCCGATTTTAGTACCGCTACGAGAAAAAACATCTCCATTTGAAATTGCGACACCAACTTCTTTTCCCGTTAATGAAACAACTCTACCTTCCGGAACTTTAAAAGCGATAATATTTCCCTCTTTGTCAATAACAGTTCCATCTCCCCGTATTGCACCGATAAGTGTATCATCAGCATTCTTCAACGTTCCGTCAACTTTCATCCGGCCTAAAAATTTACCTGTTGAATCGATAAATCCGGATTTGTCGGCAATTAGCCCACCGACAATTTCCCCTGTTTCACCACTAACAACCGTCAAATTAGGCAAAACTTTACCAAACCGTTCACCACTTTGATTAACCGCATATCCGATTTTAGAGGAATAACGCCCCAAAATTAAACCATCCGGAGAAAAAATAACCCCATCAGGCGGAATAAAACCGATATATTTTCCGTCTAAATCGACAATAACATTATTGGCATTAACCGTACCAATTTTATTGCCGGATGCATCATAAATATCATTTCCAATACGTGTCCACCCCCGTGGATTTCCGTTTTCATCCGTAACAGTTCCGCCTGTTTCCTGTCCGGAAGATAACAATTCTCCGGAAAGGCTGGTAATTGAACCATCTGCATTGATACATCCGATAATTTTTCCGGTTAAATCCATCACTTTTCCGTCAAAACGAATCCGTCCCAACACAGAACCATCATTTTTATATACAACTCCTTTTTTAGCAACTGCCCCGATGACTTCATTTTTTTGATTAACAATCGTTTTTTCCGGGGTCATACATCCGACAAATTGATTTGTCAAATCATTGACTTTACCATCAATATTAACCAATCCCAGCAAACGGCAACCGTTAGCAACTGCAGCAGCCCGTGTAACAACGATTCCGATGATTTTGTTATCTGCATCTTTGACAAACCCATCCGGCATCACCTTCCCAACAGATTTCATATCAATATTGAAAACTTCACCAGTCGGAAAAACAGTCCCGATTGTAGCACAACCATAACCGATAGCATGCCCTTTTAATAAAACTGCTCCTATCAGTTTCTTTCCTGTTGAAATAGAACCATCCGGATTAATACAACCGATAACTTTTCCTTTTCCGCTAACGGCTTTACCTTCCGAATTGACAAAACCGACAACCGTACCTTTTTCATTGATAACAACACCTTGTGAAATAACTGAACCGATTTCTTCATTTGATGTATTAACAACTGTTCCGTCAATCAAGGCTTTTGCAATAACTTGCTCATAAGCATCCTGAACATCTCCATTTAACAGAACACGACCGATTGACTGACAACCAACCCCTACTGCAACACCTTGCGGAATTGTTGCCCCAATTAATTCGCCTTGTTGATTAATGGCAAATCCTGCTTGCGTAACTGTTGCTATTGTTTCATTTTTAGCATTAATAATCGTTCCATCCGGAATAATACCACCAATAACTTTACCGGAGAAATCGGCAATTAATCCCCATGGACGAACATAACCGATTAACTTCCCGTCCGAATTCACAACCTGTTGATCAACACGTACTTTTCCGATAACGGCATTTGTTGCATCAATAACTGTACCGTCTTTCGTCATTTTACCAAAAACCTTACCTGTTGTATCCATAACAGACAAGACCGGAACCCCTGCTCCCAATACGGTTAATTTTGAATCAACGATTGTTTTATCCCCTAATACCTTTCCTAATGTTTCCCCGTTAGTATTAATAACTTCATTAACATTATTAATGGTTCCCATTATTTCGTTATTCATATTCAAGGCAATGTATTCAGGCGTTGCAATACCGACAATATTACCATCTTCATCAATGAAAATACCATTTACTTCTTTAACCCGTTTTCCATTAATAGTTATATATCCATCTTCATCAATCGGATACAATTTGCCATCCAAACCCATCGCCATACGTGGTTCAGCTGCTTCCTGTTTTCTAATATCTTCACAAATCACACAATCTTTGGAATCAGTTGATTGTCCTTTTACCAAAATCGGAGTTGTTTTTGTACTCAAACTAGATGCAGATGTTTCTTTCCATGTAATTGTTAACGTATTTTGCAACTGTTGTAATGCAACAGGATTCCATAAAACTTTAATAATACATTTTTGCCCCGCCGCCATTGGAACGGTCGGATCACATGTTGTTTCTATCGTAAAGCCATCCGCCTGTTGTTGTGCAAATTCTGCACCGATGTAATTAATAGAGGTATTTTGTGCTGTTAATGTTAAAATAGCTTCTGCTTTTGAACCAATCACAACACTGTCCATGCTGATTTGTGAGGGTTCAACCTTTAATTCAGCCGTTCCATATGTACTCAATTCCGAGGTAGATGTGGTTTTATCCAATGAAGTTAACGACTCGTTTGTATATGACAACGGTTGTTGTTCTTCAACAACTTGTTCCTTTTTTGATGTCAACATAAGAGCAATTAAAAAAACAAATATAAAAATAATGCCACCAAACAACAACTTCCGATTACTGTTTTTAATGTATTGTTCTGATGAACTTTGTCCTCTGTTTCCTTGCATTGGGTATCCTACTTTACAAAAATGAACACAAATTAACGATTAAGGTAAAGGTACAATCCTTATTGTACCCTTACCACTGCACATGAAAAACCACGACGACCTAACTTCTTGCAAAGTTTGTCAGCCGTTGCAACATCTTTAACCGGACCAACTCTTAACCGGAATAATTCACGCATATTTCCGTCTGCAGTTGTATCTACTGAATAATACGGCTCATAGCCCTCTAAGGAATCTTTGTTTTGCGTATAAATTGTTTCCCAAATAGATTCCAATTCAGCTATATCAGCATGCGTTCCCAATTCAATGGATATCGTTTCTTTATCCGTAATAACCGGAGCCGCTGATGCTGCTTTATTCATTCCCTGCATAACACCAACAATATTTGCCGATGCTGTCGGTGAATTCATGACTGATGACGGAATTGACGGCAATGGAGCCATATTTTGCTCATAAATAATAGCCGCCTCCTGTTGCGGAATAACAATCTGTGTTCCATTCATCGGCGTTACCGTAGCAACCGGAGCTGTATTTTGCGTTCCACTTGTCTGATTGAAATAATTTTCAATTTGTGCTGCATTGTTTTGTGCAACTGATGCCTGCATTGCATTTTGAGCTTTAGGCATACCTGCATCCGGCATAATGTCTGCAGGTTCTTTACTGATGGTTGATGGTCGTACCAATGAATTACTTTGAGCTCCGCTATAATCCGTATATTCTAATCCGGAGGCAGGATCCCGACGTAATTTCAAGCAAATCAACTTTTTACCGTTTCGCAAAACCATATCACCGATACCCTCAACAATAATCAAACGACTATTCGGACCACTCGTACGGAAACCGACAGGGACTTCCGTATCTTGCACAATCATATTCACAATCGGACGTTGAGTCATTGTTAATGCTTTGGGTCCCAAATCAATATAGGTAAAAATATTATCACGCCAAATATTATCCGGAGCAATATCCACATCAGATGGATTCGGCAAATACATATCTATATCAAAATGAAAACTTTCAGGATCTACCGGAATATTTTTCAACCAATCTTTCGGTTCAGAAGACAAACTTCCACCAGTGGAACCGCCACGTCCAGCAGCAAATTTTGAAGATGCAATACCGTTTACAGATGTTGAAGCGGCAGCTGTTGTCGTGGCACCGTTAAAATTTCCGAGTTTTCCTCCATTTTCAACCGGTGTATAACGAGGACCGACCAATACATCTACAACCGATTGTGTAATTTTATCTGTATTATATGTTTCAGACCGCAAATAGAAAACATATCTGTTTCCGGACCGTCCAAAAATAATCATATTACTATCTACCCCTAAATAGGATGGATCTGCATAAACGAGGAGAGAGTTTGGAGCAGCAATTTCGCCACCAAATGATTCGGGAGAACCAATATGTACTTTTTCAATCAATTCCCATGTCGGCAAATTAATTAAAGTCATCATACCTTCACGCAAACGAATCGGCAAAATAACATCCGGAGTCCATGTATATTTTGAATATCCCGGTTTTGATTGTCCTTCTCCCATATGGGATAACGGATCATTCCATGCTTTTTGTTGCATACCCAAAGAATTTAAATAATCCAAATTAACCGAATCAAATTCGCCATTTGTTTGAGCAATGGCATCACTCAACTGTTCAGCCTGTGTATTTGCAGGCAAAATAGATTGAGCGACTGCATTTGTTGTAAACAATGCTGCGAAAGCAACGCTTGCTAACCAATGGATTTTGTGTGAGTTTTGTGTCAACATAAATCTTCTCCTCATAAAAATTTACAATCCTTTGCTTAGCATAGACCCAAAACAATGAAAAAGTCTAGCAAAAAATGCATAAAGCTGTGATTTTTTTTTCAGAAAAGTTATTTTCGTTGAATACCGAAAGAAATAACGGTAAATCCAAGTGGATTTTTTAATCTCTTATCCCATGTCAACCCTTGTCTGTTTGGGAAAAACTGAATACGAAGTGTTGCCATCCATTTTGATACCGTCGGTTCGGTATCTCCGATTTTCATATCCGTTAATTCAATTTCTGCCAACCAAACCGTTGACTTATCTTTTTCCGTCCGGTACGGAACAATATTTAAAATTTTAACATGCCTAATCAAACCATCTTTACGGGCTTGCGACATCAAACTTTCCGCGTCTTGACGGAACTCATTAAAAACAACGGCAGAACTCATCCAATTAACGGTTCCGTCAATACCCCACCGCCGTTCCAATTCCGGAATATTCGTATTAATTGTTAAACGTGCCAACAAGTATTGACGAATAAATGCTTCCGTCAATAATTGCATATCAATATCTTTAAAATTCGGACGAACAACCCGAATAACCTGTTGTTCTTTATTTAAAGTTGTTAAATAAAACGGCTGAACACGAACAATCGGCAATAACGATGTCAATGCAATCAACAAAATAAGAGAGCTTAAAAAAGATACAACAGCAACAAGGGCAAACGTACGTGCCATCCACAAATAGCGTCTTTCAGTTGCTGCTTCTTCCGAAACATCATAATTATTATAATTATTAACCGGTTGAAATTGTTGTTCTTGCCGATTCATTTTAAATACTCAATAATTTTATAAAAACCACGCAGGAAGTTCCGATGTTTTTTCAATTTCTAAACAGGCACACGGCGATTTTTTCAACTCGGAATAATCAGCCCCGATTCCGACCGGTTCTTTTTCATATACGGAACCACAAGCGACAACAATTGCCATTAAGCCTAAAAACACAAGAAATAATAAATGTTTTTTCATTTTAATATCCTTTCTTTTTATCTTTATTTTTTTACATTACCACAGAATAAAAAAGAATCAAGAAAAAAATTTTTCCTAATCACTTTTTTTAGTTTCTTTAAATGATTTAACATACATACCATACGGATTTGAATAAAGAGAACCGAATGAGCCTCTGTTTGAATAAGCAATTTCAATAACAGCTACCCGTCTTTTTTTACCGACTTGCCCTCGCCCATATGTATATAAATCAAACTCAACGGTAAAGATGTTATCCAATCTAGATACAGATAAAATATCAATGCTACGTGTTGTATTCCCTGCCATTACCGTATTAATTTTTTCTTTTAATCCCTTCGAAAAACTACTGTATATAGAGGGCGAGGATAACCGAGCAACCGGACCAAAACGCCCCCAACGATATTCCATTTCTCTTTTATCCTGAAAAGAACTATATCTATTTTCAAGATAAAACCTTAATAAAGCCTCATCAATTAATGACTTATCACCCGTATCACTCGAAAACGGCTCTGTCTGCAATAATTGTTCCGAACGCATTGGGGCTGTACTTAAAATTTGAGCAACAACTTTTAATTTTGGTGCCATTTGCAACAACGTTAAAATTAAAAACAAATTAATTCCGATAATAATCGATGCAACAACCATCCAAAAACGAGCAATCAGTTGTCCGGAACCGGGTGTTGTTTGCTTTAAATTTAAATTTTCAAAAAGCATCATATTCTTCCTGATTACTACAAGCCACCATTAATACATAAAGCATCAATTTTCTGTTCACGAACCAATGCTCTGCGAGCTTTATCCTCTTTGGCACTTTCTTCAAACAACGCATATTGAGCCTTTTGGCTTTCAATATTTTGCTGAACATTATTTGTTGCCGTTGCTGTTTGTTGGGCTTCTCCGTTTAGATCTTCCTCTAATGCCTTTAAAAAGAGTTCATTATTACTCCGTTCCGAAGCATTCAATAACTGAACAGCCATTGAATATTCTTCCGGATTTGTTTCTTTATTGAAATCTCTATTCAACGCTTCAACTTTTTCCTCATAAGGTAATGCCTGAAATTTCTGTAATTTATCACTTGCTTTTGTTAAATTGTAGGTTGCTTCGTTTTGTAAAAGAGACCGTGTTTTATTTATCAACTCTTTTTTCAGTTTAACCAACTCATCTTGAACAAGTTTCGGTTTTGAAACATCAAATGATAAAGTAATTCCATATTTTTCTAAATCGGAATTAATTGCTTCAATTTGTTTTTCAACAATTTCCTTCGCTATTGTGGAAGCTTTTTTCTGGTTTTGCAACTCGGTAAATTTCTCTTTATACACCGCCAATCTATTATTTATTTTTGTACTATCCCAATTACGAACTTCTTCTCGCAATGTTAGTGAATTTGGCATAAAGAATGTATCCATTTCACCCCCTTCTGCCCTATCGGTTAACCCTTCACGAATATATCTTGCCCACGGTGTCGGCCATTCCGGAAACATTGTTCCCGTTTTTGCCGGATCAGTCATTAATTGAATATATTCATAAACAGGAGGCAACGGCTCAGGCATCTGCGGCAATGCCGATGCATTTGAAATCGTAGAAATAATATCTTTATAATTTGGATGATTTTCTTTTAAATATTTTAACAAATCCGCATATTTTTTCTGATTTTCTTTTTCATTTAACGTGTTCAGAATACCATTTGTCTGCGTAAATGACTGCATATATTGATCAAGTGTCGCATTAATGGTCGCCTGCCCCAAAACATCCGTTGTTCTGAATTTTGTTTGAACGGCATTTAATTGAGAAAGAACATCTTTGGTGTATTGATACTTTTGATCAATCCACAAAGGAAAATCTGCCTCATTAGAAACAAGTGTCCCGTATTTTTCCGGATTTGCATACACATCTTCCAAAGTTGATCTGGCTACTCGCCAATATGGATATGCTTCTGAAATTTCTTCTTCATCCGTCGGAACGGGTTCTTGTTCCGCTAAAAATGAATTGTCTTGCAATTTTGCCTGTTCTGCTTTTTTCTGAACCACCTCAATATCAACATCCTCAGCGACTATGATTGTTTGGTCTTCTTCAATTTCTTCCCCTTTTGCATCTACTTGAGCACTATTGATAAAAATAGTTAAATTAGCAATTTCATCATAATATTTTTCTAATATATTTTTCCATGCATCTTCTGGAGAACTATAAACAGCAGATAAATTTTGAATATTACATTTTGTCATTGCCTCTACCTGTTCAGCTAATAATTGTCGTTTAGCTTCTTCTTCTTCATATTTCGGCAACAACAAATTAATCAAATTGTTTATTTTAACTTGTGTTAAATGTATATCTAATGTTTTCATAAGTGGTTCCTGATAATTTTCAGGAGAAGCAACAACTGCCACCTCCGGAACATAGGGTTGCACTTGTCCAAATTGAGCCAAACAAACTGTTGAAACAGTAAGAGTCATTGCAAACAGAGAAAATCCTGCCAATAAAATTGATGTTTTTTTCATTACTTACCTCCTGTATTTTGGTTGGAATTACCAGCTGCCCCTTCAATTTTCGGTACTTTTTTTACAGCTTTCATTCCTGCAATTGCCTGATTTGCCGCAAATTCCAATTTTGCAGCTTCAATTTGTTTTTGAATACTCAACAATTTAAACCAACTGGTCCGAAGTTCTTTGTTTACTTTTAATAATGTTGCTTCATTATAACCATCATTTGCCTCTTGTGACGAATCTGCAACAATTTTCTTTATTTTTTTATCCATATCGTCCATAACTTCTTTAATATCCTTTAAGTGATTTTTCAAAACTAAAGAACGAGCCATTAACGTTATCGTTGCCTGTTGACGAATATACTGACGCCGTTCCTTTACAAAGTTTTGTGTATCATAATCACCGTCACTTTCAATATAATACGTATCCAAATTCCTTTTAATACGATCTTCTATCGTTATATCTCCACGGGAATTATCTTGTGTAACACCATCAGCATCTTCATCTACGTCTTTTGTTAAACCCAACACTTCACCAACCTTTTTAAATGGCCAAGCAATAGCTTTGGCAACAAAACTTTTAACAGCTGAAACCAATCCGGTAGATGTTTTTATTAACGATGAAACTGATTTACGAATTGATTTTATCCCTTTTTCAAGACTTTTATAAACACTTAATGTTTTTTCCCATAATTGAGATACTGTACTTTCTTGTGTTTGATAGGCACACAATGTCAATGGACACACCGGCGGATATGCCAAGCATTCCAAGACAGCATAAGCTCTCCGAGTTGGTAAAACAAAAATCATACATGCCAAAAATATTAAAAAAATCTGTTTCAAGTTTCTCATTTTACTCTACCCCCGTTTTTTTTGTTTTCGTCGGTTTTTTCGGAACAGGTAACAGAACAGGAGATTCTTTTTGTAAATTACGTGCCCCCAGTGACTCCAACATTAAAATTTGAATTGTCAAATCAGCAGCCGTTGATTTAACCAACGCACTCAAATCTCTATTTTCAACAACCATTCCTTGTAGCTGGTTACACCCGCTTGTTGTTATTTTTTCAATAGATTCAATATCTTTATTAATATTTTTACGCAATTCTGTTCCAATTTTTAAATTTTTGGCAGCAACGGCACTTGCATAATCCTGTCGCTCATTTAAAATTTCCAGCAACTTAACAGTTGAATCCAAATTTGTCAATCCAGATACAACAGATGAATTGGTTATTGTTTCTACTAATTGCCCTTTTTCGGTTAACTCTGTATCCATTTTGTAAAAAAACTTGTCCTTAATCTGTTGACGGGCTTCTGCATAACTATTTGTCGGGGTTAAAAATTCCGTTGCATCATCATCACCCAAATCATCCAAAACATTCTTGGCAATATAATCATATACTTCTGTTGTAATCTTTAATTTATCCGTATTTTTCGGATTTTTAGAACAATCTGTATTTCCCTGCTTGGATTCGTTTACTTTTTTTTCCTGCTGTTCAGTCAATTCATCCCAAACTTTATTAGCATATTCTTTCGTTGCATGCCAAGCCTCTTCAACTATTCGTTCAAAACTCATTGTCATTGCAGGACATGCCGCCTGTGCTTGCATAACAGGATACACAAGGAGCATCAGTATTAAAGAAGTACATAAAAATTTTTTACACATATTCCTATCTCCTTAATTTACAAGACTGTTTGCTGCATCTTTTAGATTATCTATCATGGATTTTTCTTCCTTTATTTCATTACCTAAAATAGTATCAATCGCCATAATCTCAAAATAACTGTTCCGCAATGTCGCAATTTCATTCAATTGCTGGTGTGTTTTAAAAATAATCAAAGAAACTGTTTTATGCAAAGATCCGGTTGTGGAACTACTGGTTGCAATTCTATCTATTTCTTCAAAATCTTTTTCCAAATTGGCAGCTAAATCTTGTGTTCTGCGTGCAAGTGCCCGTGCTGCTTCATACGTCATAATTGATTGAAATTGTTGTTTTTCAAGTGTATTATCCGTTACTTCCGCACTATCTGTTTTAGTACGTTTTGATTGATCTCCTCCAACAGTAATTGTGTCTGATTTATATGTTAATGTTTCTCTTATAATTTTTGAAACTTCTGCAATGGACGGCTCTTTTTTGCTTAATTCAGCTTTCAACGATGCATCTGCATAAGGAGGGAACTCACTAATTGGCAAAGCACTTGGATTTTCCGTTACAACTTTTTTTTGTGCATTCGGATTTTGTGCTTTCTGCTGAGCTTCATTATTCCCTAACATATTATCAAAGTCTGCTTTGGCTAATTTATCTGTTACCCCTTGAAGTACTTTATCAACATAAGCAATCCACTCCGTTACCGGAAACATTGCTTTCGCAGAAGAAGAAATCATTAATGCGACCGAACTAATAAAAATATAAAATATCTTTCTCATTATTTTCTCCTTCCTACAAGCCTAATTTTCCTTTAACTTCATCCAATACACCAGAGCTGATATCTAACCCGTCTAATCCCAAAGACATTCTGCCTTCTTCCTGATCCATTGCTTTAAGTGCCATTAAAGCATTACCGGTTGCCTGTGACAGCAATAAACGATTATACGTTTCAGCCATTGTCCCAGTTGCATTTACCTTTGTAGAATGCGAACTACGAATATCTGCTGATTGATTCAAATCATTCTGTACATCTTTTTTTGCATCCGCCAATGTTCGGTAAGCCAAAGTTCTATGAACCAATGATACAGCCAAAGTATATCGGGCAAACGATTGTTTTGTGTCAGGTAATATAAACCGTTTTTTCTGAATATCAGTCCCTCTTACACCACCAAGTCCCGTCGCAGATGCTGCAACATTTTTTATCATATCTACCGCATCGGAAGCTGTTCCGCCCCCTTTTGATGTATTAAATTTTTCATCTACAACTTTTGCAACAGCTGCCCGATTTGGAAACTTATTAGACTGTCCATCTTTCCCTGTCGGTAAGAACTGAGCTGTCGGATTAACATCTTCATTTTCATTAAACGGCTTTGTAATATCCAAGGTTGCTTTTTTTGTTTTAGGAAATAAAAAATCTATTGTTAGAAGCCGATCCAACAAGCTCCCCAAATCAGTTAATGATCGTATTGATACTTGCATTTTTTTTATTTCAGAATTAAGCTGCTCGGTTGTACTTGCTAAATTTTGAGCTTCCTTTACAAGGGCATGCGGATCCATAATCGGAACCTGCCCATATACCGGAGCCTCCACACACAGCACCGAAAACAAAATGGTTATCATAAAATATTTTTTCATATCGGCTCCTTTATTAATCTAATGATTTTACCAAACTGTTTTTTAAATTATTTATATCCTCATAAATCAAAGCACTTTGAATGGATAAATCCGTAATATCCAAAGATAATAACGTATTTGTCATTACATTCATAGACAAATTTGACTCCGTTACATTTTTAATATCTTCCATAACCGTCGTAGATTTTTTGGCTGCTTTAGAAGATGATTTTTGTACAACATCATATTGCAGAGTTCCATTTATAACCTGTGTTGCATCAACCAATGTTGTTTTAGTTGCTTCTCTAATAAATTCTTTCACATTAGAACGAACAGTTGCCGCTGTATAAGAAGTCATTTTATCCGGATCCGTACCCCCTAAAAACAGTGCCTGTGTAATTTTTGCCGGATTTGTTAAATTTTGGGCCAATGTCAACGCCGGCTTCATTTTTTCCCCATATTCAGAAATAGCCTCTTTTGCAGATGTAACGGTTTCAGACAATGAAAATCCTTCACCGGGAGTTTCTCCCTCTGAAGAAAAAGCATCAGAAACATATGAAGATGCGGCATTATATTTATCTTCCATCCAAGAATCTACCGCCTGCGTTTTTTCCTCATAAAACTCTTTTCCCGCTTCATATTTTTCCGTAATCCATTCGTTTGCTCCGGCCTTCCACTCATCTACATTTGACACAACACCCTCTATATATGCCTGTTTTGTAACTGTCAACTGCGTTAGTCGTTTATTTCCTGCTTCTGCATATTCCACACCGGCTTGAGCAATATTATTTGCCGTTCCCAAAGGGTCAAACGTAATCGCATTAGCCATTACAAAAGTAGGCGCACTACAAATACATCCAACTAAAATTATATGATGTAAAAACTGTTTTTGGCAAAAAAACATTTCCCCCTCCTGACTACCAAAATATACCTATATACTTTTATTTTACGCCTTTTCCAGAAAAAAGCAAGGAAATTTTAATCTCTATGCATAAAAGAGGTGTTTTTAAATAAAACAGATAAAAAATAACCACATCATCTTTATAATTGAATACAAATTTATCAGCAATAAAAGGGACGTATTATTGCAACAATTTTTTTCACATTTTGAGATTTTTTTTGATTTTAAATAACCAATTCAATTAAAACAATAATCTGTTGTTTTTTCAAAAACTCAATTTTTCCGATTCGAAGCGGGAAAAAAAGGTCCCTTTTTTTATACTCCTTTTATAATTCATATTTTATAAAAGGAGTAAGAGATGCAAATTAAATTCAATGAAAAAGGGCGTTCCATGGTGGAAATGCTGGGTGTGTTAGCAATTATCGGCGTGTTGAGTGTTGGTGGTATTATGGGTTATAAGTATGGTATGATGAAATATCGGGTCAATGAAACCATCAATGAGCTGAATATTATGGCAAATACATATGGTGTTCAAATGCAACAGATGGCAGAAGAACAAACTTTACCATCAGAGGGGGAATTACTTAGTGAAGAAAATGCCGTCACTCGTATGGGATATGGGTATGAAGTACTCGGCTTTGATAATCATTTTGAAATAGCATTATTTGATGTACCGAATCCGGAATGCGAACAATTACAAAAAACAGGTTGGGAATTGCCATACGATATACAAGTAGCAGAAGTAACGGTAGAAAAATGCGACACATTAGTATATTACATTGATAACGGGTTAACGGGAACATTAACAGAATATGTTGATTCGGATGAGGAAGATACAGAAGAAGATGATGATGATGATAATAATCCATGTAATAAAGCAGGTACAGAAAGTTGGGATGGGTCTATTTGTCATTGTAAAAAAGGTTATTTAGGGGGGCAGTGTGAGCAATGTGATACGGTAGGAGGCTTTGTGTATCAAGATTCAGTTAATAAATGTTATTCAAGGTACAATACCTGTACACATGAAATAATGTGTAATGGGCATGGATATGCAAATCCAGTTTGGGGGGCATCTTATCTTTGTGCGTGTTTCTGTGATGATGGATATTATGGTACACATTGTGAAAATTATGCGGGAGATAATGTTTGTAGTGGTCATGGGACATGGAGCAATGATCATTATAGTGGTTCCGGAAATGGTTGTTCTTGTAAAGATGGTTATTATGGGTTAAATTGTGAATTAACAGACAAAGAAAAAGAATGTAGTGGACATGGAACTATTATGGGTTATGGACATTGCTTTTGTGAAGAGGGTTGGTCGGGAGAAAATTGTGAAAAAGAGGGCACACATATTTCTCCGTGTGTAAATGGAATTGAAACAACAATTAATGGTGTATCATTTTGTATATGTAATATTGGTTGGGCTGGGGAGACTTGTGAAGAAGCGGTCTGTAATGGAAAGGGAACATTAGAGGGGGATAAGTGTGTATGTATAGACGATTATACTTCTGAATCTAATTGTACAGAACATGCCTGCAATGGACAGGGACGTTTAGAAAACGGAAAGTGCAAATGCTATTCTTCAAATTTAGATCCATTATTAAATTGTCTACCATATTCAGTCGAATGTAATGGAGCTGGCTCATTAATAAATGGACGCTGTGTTTGTAAAGATCCTGTTCAATATGATGCATCGCAAAATTGTAAACATGTTTGCAACGGGAAAGGAACCGTAAATGAAAATGGCAAGTGTGTTTGTATATCAAGTTCTTATGATCCGGCAACAAATTGTCTGCCAGCATGTGATGGAAATGGAGATTTAACGAGTGATGGGAAGTGTAAGTGTGATAATTTTTCATATTTAAGTAATGGAACGTGTATAGAGATGACATTTCAATCTGCCTGTAACAACAGGGGTATGGTTGTCAATGGTAAGTGTATTTGTCATAAATTTTATACCTCAGAATCCAATTGTAGTGTTCGTGCCTGTAATGGAAATGGCATATTAGATGACAATGAAAAATGTAATTGTAATTCTGATTATGATCCATCAACAAATTGTAAAACACGTTTATGTAATACACATGGAGTTTTAAATAGTAATGGTACTTGCTCTTGTAATGCGGGATATGAAGGATCTAATTGTGAAATAGAAGTTTGTGGAGGGGGTGGCAGAAAATTGGATAATGGCGAATGTAGTTGCACCTCCGGATATATGCAATATAACGGAACTTGTGTTAAAAAAAGTGCTACATGTAATAATTATGGTATTTTAGTTGATGGAAAATGCAAATGTGATTCTAACTATCGTGATCCGGATACAAATTGTAAAGAAAGTGCTTGTAGTGGACATGGATATTTGGATACTGATGGAAAATGCATTTGTTATAATTATACATGGGGTTCGTATATTGGGGACAAATGTCAAATTGCTTGTTCTACAAAAATAACTTGTCCCCAAGGGGCTATAATCGGTGTGTTAAAAGGTGAGTGTACCTGTTTATATAGGGGTGGAACATATTAATCTTTTTTAAACTTTTGCAAGGTTGGGTTACATAACAGCAAAACTTTACCTTGCAATTTGTTTAAATTATTTGTAAAATTTTTATATGTTCTTTTTATATGGATAAGTGATGCAGAAAATTTATATAAGTGTCTTGTTGTTGTGTTTGTTTTTTTTGTGTGGAATTATACTTAATTTCTTTCCTTTAAATGAAATATCAAAAGAAAGCTTAATACGTGAAAAAAATAATGGTTTGTTGTTCCATTTGCAAGAAACTTCAAAAAATCCTGTTGATATTTATGTGGACAATGCCATTGTTATCAAAAATGGACGGGATTTATATCCGATTACAGCACAAATAATTCATCCTATTGAAATAAAAGTCGGACAGAAAAAACAAACAATACACATTGATTCTTTGCAAAAAGATACTGTTATTCCTATATATTTAAAATACAAAGACAGAATGATATCTTATCGGCTACACACACTGCCAAAAAAATTTCCTCAAATAATGGTAAAGAAGAATAGTGATGTACCAAACGGATATATTTTAATTTCGTTTCACGGATTAAAATTAAAAGATCCCTCATATAGTATTATTACTGATAGTTCCGGTCAGATTGTGTATTATCGGGGAAATGAAAAACCGCTATACAGTATGTTTCATTTGCAACAATGGCGTTTAAAAAATGGAAAAATACGATATAGTATGCATATTCAAGAAGAAGATTCTCAAAGTTTAATTTCTTCATTTGTCAGCGGGTATCATTTGGTATTAAATGAAAATTTTGAAGTGATTGATAAAGTAAGGCTGTTACCAACTCCGGAACATCCGGAGCTGTTAGCAGACGAGCATGAATTTATTTTATTAGATGACGGACATTATGTTGTATTAGGATATAAGCCAATACGAATAACTTTATCGAACAACAAAACGTCTCTTGGTTTTGCAGGTATTGTTCAAGAACAAAAAGACGGACGGGTTGTTTTTGAATGGAGCGGAGAAAACAATCAAAAATTAATAGACGGTTGTTATGAGCGTTGTCCGGTATTAATGCCGAGTCAAGCAGATTTTATGCATGTTAACTCCATTCATATTGATCCAAATGATAATCATTTTGTTATTTCTTTGGGCAGTTCATACAGTTTAATTAAATTACACCGAAAAACCGGTCAGGTTTTGTGGTATTTGGGGGGTAAAAATGATGAATTCGGACTAACCGAACAGCAAAAATTTTTACGACAACATGATGCTCAAATATTATCATCGGGCGAATTAATATTATTTGATAATGCCACAACGGGAATGTGGAAAAAAGAATATGATTATTTTAATAAACAACCGATTGTTAATCCGGCACGGATTATTGTTATGAATTTAGATGAAGAAAATAAAAAATTACTTTCTTTTAGAGAAATACCCTTGAATTTTTATGCAAAATTTATGGGTTCCGTTCAAAAATTATCATCAGATAAATGGTTTGTCGGTTGTGGCAGTTCAACTGAATGTGCAGCCAAAATGATTGATGCCAAAGGGAATGATTTGTTGATAATGTCGGTTAAACAACCTTATACAATGTATCGGGCATATTGGGTTGATTCTTTAAATTAAAATAAAATCATTGTCATTTATGGGTGGAATTAAATCTTTTGTGTTACAAATAATAACATTTTTTCCCTGTTTATTTAAAATATCGGTCAGCTGTTTTATTTGAGGGATTATTTCTGTTTCTGATGATTTGAAAATGTGTTTCAAATCGGTTAATTTAAAAACGATGGGGTTGAAAATAAAGTTTTTATTTAACCAAATAGACATTTGTTGCGTATTTTTTATCCAATATGTTTTTCCGTGAATTTGTTGAAAATGCGTGGTTGCAGTATTTTGAATGAATGTGCAACAACCGACTGTTTTTTTTGTTTTTTGGTCAATAAAAATACCAAAACCATTTTCTTTTATCTCATTAATGTTGTGAAAAATAATCGGTTCGTCTAATTCTAGATAATTATCATTTATTTGAACAACGTGTGCAAACTTAGTTCCGTGCCGAAGTAATAACTCATTGGTCGGGGTATCAAACCAAATTGATTGATGCTGAATATGATTTGATACAATCGGTAAAGTATTGGTTATGCAACTGCCGGCAGAAATGTCAATATCTTCTTTAAGTTGAATACATCCATACACAGGATTATGGGTAATTGTAACTGGAATGTTATTGGGGTATAACATATATTTATTGTTCAAAACCGGTTGTTTTCTCATCAAATTTTTACCATAACACCAGCGTTGATTTTGATAAAATTTAACCCCTTGAATATGCATAATAACAGTCGTATTTCGTGTTTCTTCACAATGTTCTTTTTCGGCATATCTATATAGTTGATTAAGAATATGAGGCATATTATAACCGGTATAAGCTGAAACAGGAATAATGGTATAATCAAATGGATAATGTTTTAATAAATTGCTTATATCCTGTTTTAGCTTGTTAAGATGTTCCTCATCAGGTTGATTATTGGAAGTTAAAATTAAATCACATTTTGTTATGCATATGCAGAGGTATTTGATGTGAAATAATGCACAAATTTTTAAGTGTTGTATGGTTTGTTCTTGAATGCCTTTTAAACAGTCGATTACCATTAGGGCTGTATTGGTTGTTGCAGCTGCAATAGCCATATTTTGAATATACTGCTTGTGTCCGGGACAATCTAAAATATGAAAGCGAATGTTATTGTAATTAAAATATCGATGGGCAATGTCAATGGTTATTTGCTGATTGCGTTCTTCTGCTAAGCCGTCTAATAATAAGGAAAGTTGCGGTTGATGATTGCCGTTTTTTAGGGATATTGTATTTATTTCATTTAGTTGATCCTGTTTAATGCTGTTTGAGTCCAGTAGCAAACGACCGATAAGAGTTGATTTTCCGTCATCTACGTTGCCACAACAAATAAATTTAAATATGTTTTTCATTAAAAATATCCGTTTCTTTTCTTTTTTTCCATAGAAGCATCTGTATCATAATCAATCAGGCGGGTAATGCGTTCGGTATATCTCGTTTCTTTCAATTCTTGAATAATTTCATCAGTTGTTTGTGCCTCGGATAAGATTGCTCCGGTCAACGGATAGCATCCTAACGTCCTGAAACGAACGGTTTTTAACTCTCCGGATTGATTTTCGGTTGCAATATATTGTCCATTTTGCAGGTGTTTGACATATCTGGGCTTGGCAAAATAAAGCGACACAACCGAAATATTTTCTTGTCTAATATATTCCCATATATCTACTTCCGTCCAATTTGAAAGCGGAAAAATTCTTAAACCTGTATCATTTGAATAAAATGTATTGTATAGGGGCGGAATTTCCGGATTTTGTGTGCGGGGATTCCATTTTTGATAACTATCCCGAATAGAAACCATACGTTCTTTGGAGCGGCATTTTTCTTCATCACGACGTGCACCACCAAAGGCTATTTTTATGTTGTACAAATTTAACGCCTGTTTTAATGCCTCGGTTTTCATAATGTCCGTGTAACGAGAACCATCTGTAAACGGATTTAATTTTTCAGGATGTTTATAAATCAGGAGATTTATATCCTGACTTATTTTATCTCGAAATTGATACATTTCTTTAAATTTCCAGCCCGTGTCGATGTGTAAAAATTTAACCGGAATCGAAAAAGGATAGAATGCTTTTTTGAACAAATGAAGCAAAACGGAAGAATCTTTCCCCATACTATACAAAACAACAATTTTTGAACAGTCGTTAAAAAAACAAATATCCCGAATTAAATCAATGGCTTCATTTTCAAGTTGTTTTAAATGATCCATTTTATATAACTGATAAAGCCCCCCAAAAAAGCACTGAAAAATAAAATTATAGTCATTGAAAATCGTAATTTGTATAATATAATTGATAAAATCATAATGTAAAATTCAATATAATTCAATGTAAACCAATCAAAATTAAAATTTTTAAGACCAATAACTATTTTTTCAAAATTTAATGGTTCTTTAAAAACAGACATATTTGCAAATAAAATAATTGCATAGAGTACCATCACAAAAGAAATCCATCGTCCTCCTTTTAGAAATCCTTGAATATAGGAACTTTGTTGATGTGTATGCATAAAATTTAAAATCAATGTGGTTAAAATAACGGAAGGTAATACCAATCCGAAACTGGCAAAAAAAGCACCACTTAATGTCGATTTCAAATAGCCGACGTAGGTTGCCGTATTAATACTGACGGCCCCGGGAGTCATTTGTGAAAGAACCAGTAAATTACCAAATTCATCCGGTGAGAAAACAGGTGTTTTTTCAACAAAATCAAAAAACAATAACGGAATAAGAACGTATCCGCCGCCAAAGCATAAAATACCGTATTTTACAAATTGCAAAAATAAGAATATATTTATCATTATATATTCTCCACTTTTTTCGTTTGTTTATAAGTTGTTATACATCCGACTAAAATTGAAATAACAATTAAATATATCGGATTTTTTATGCATATTAATCCTAGAATTAAAAAGCAGATAATAGAAACGTCAAAACCGGATGTAATAATTTTAGAACGTAATTTAAATGCCAAACAAATAAAAATACCGGTTACACTGGCTCGTATACATGAAAAGGCATTTAAAAAATGGATATTATTTACAATAAGAAGTGGTAAATATGCTGCAATAAGGCTCATAATAATAAGTGATGGCATTAAAACGGCAATAACAGCAATAAGTCCGCCTTTCCAGCCTGATAAACGGTGCCCGATAAACAATGCGGCATTCACCGCAATTAAGCCCGGAATGGTTTGTGTTATTGCAATCATATCAACGATGTCATTTTCTTTTAATAATTTTTTTTTGTGGACAAAAATATCCTCAATAGCAGGAATCATTGCCAATCCACCACCAATGATAAATAATGAAATTTTAAAAAATGATTTAAAAATAAACCATAACATTTGCATATCCTTGTACGCATCGTAACGAATAATGATAAAAAAGTCAAGCAATATTATAATTACTGTTGTCCGGCAGGAACAACGGCGTCAGGTGATTTTTGCCGAAAACCGGATGGCACATGTGTAGATGAATATGGTAATACTGTTTCTTGGTGTTAATATTTTGCAACTTCAAGCACTTAAAGACCGCTCGTTTCGGCGGTCTTTTTGCCAGTTGAAGGCTTGATTTGTTGTTAGAATGTAATAAATTATCAAAAAGAAAAGAAAAAACAGGAAAAAAACTTGCATATTTTTGAAAAAAAAATATAATGTACGGGAACGTTTATTTTTGTTTTTGCAGGAGGAAATATGGCAGATATAACAGATGAACAAAAAAACAAAGTAGACTCATTGGTTGCTCGTGTTAAAAAAGCACAGGCTGAGTTTGCAAAATTTTCACAAGAACAGGTTGATGCGATTTTTAAAGCCGCCTCATTGGCTGCTGCCGCACAACGTATTCCGTTGGCTAAAATGGCTGTACAAGAAACAGGCATGGGTATTGTTGAAGACAAGGTGATTAAAAATCATTTTGCTGCTGAATATGTATTTAACGCTTATAAAAATACAAAAACGTGTGGTGTGATTTGCGAAGATAAAGAACATGGTTTAACACAAGTTGCTGAACCGGTTGGGGTTATTGCCGGTATTGTGCCGACAACAAATCCGACATCTACGGCTATTTTTAAAGCTTTAATTGCTTTAAAAGCACGTAACGGTATTATTTTTGCACCGCATCCACGAGCCATTAACTGTACGAATGCAGCCGCAAAGGTTGTATTGGATGCCGCTGTCAAAGCAGGTGCTCCGGAAGATATTATTGCCGGTTTGGATGAAGTAACCCCTGCTGTTACCGGATACTTAATGGGCCATAAAGATATTTCTTTGATTTTGGCTACTGGCGGTCCGGGGATGGTTAAAGCTGCTTATTCATCCGGAACACCAGCGATTGGTGTAGGTGCTGGTAATACACCGGTTATTATTGATGAAACAGCTGATTTGAAGATGGCAGTCAGCAGTGTTATTATGAGTAAAACTTTTGATAACGGAATGATTTGTGCTTCCGAACAGGCTGTTGTTGTTTTAGCTCCGGTTTATGAAGATGTTAAAGCTGAATTTATTAAACGGGGTTGTGCTTTTTTAAGTGAAGCCGAAAAACAAAAATTAAAGAAATTGATTTTTATTGACGGGAAATTAAATGCAGGTATTGTTGGTCAACCGGCACATAAAATTGCTGAAATGGCCGGAATTAAAGTCCCGACAACAACAAAAATTTTAATTGTGGAATCAGATATAATTGATATTTCTAATCCGTTTGCACATGAAAAATTATCTCCAATTTTGGGATTCTTTAAAGCTGACACATTTGAGCAAGCAGTTGAAGATGCTCAAAAATTAATTGTTATCGGTGGGGCTGGTCATACTTCCGTATTATACACGGCTGAACCGAACAAAGACAGAATTGAATTATTCCGAAATACATTAACAACCGGTCGAACATTAATTAATATGCCGGCCGCACAAGGAGCAATCGGAGATTTATATAACTTTAAACTGGCGCCGTCATTAACACTCGGATGCGGTTCTTGGGGTGGAAACTCTGTCAGTGAAAATATAGGAGTAAAACATTTAATGAATATTAAATCAGTGGCTGAACGCCGTGAAAATATGTTATGGTTTAAAACACCGGAAAAAATTTACTTCAAACGGGGTTGTTTGGATTTTGCTTTGGCAGAATTACAAGGGCATAAAAGAGCCTTTATCGTGACAGATAAAACAATGACTCAAATTGGTATTACCGGTCGTATCGGGGGCATTTTGGAAAAGAACGGAATGATGTATCAAGTATTTGATTCCGTAAAACCGGATCCGGATTTGACAACAATCGGTTTAATTTTAGAACAAGTGAAACGTTTTGAACCGGATGTCTTTATTTCTGTCGGTGGTGGTTCTCCGATGGATGCAGCTAAAATCGTTTGGTTGATGTATGAACAACCGGAATTGTCTTTTGAAGATATTGCTATGCGTTTTATGGATATTCGGAAACGGATTGTTGAATTCCCGAGATTGGGTTCAAAAGCCAAAATGGTTGCTATTCCGACAACATCCGGTACAGGTTCCGAAGTAACACCATTTACAGTTATTACAGATGACAGAACAAATCAAAAATATCCGATTACTGATTACTCCATTTTGCCGAATATGGCAATTGTTGATCCGGATTTGGCAATGAGTATGCCAAAAGGTTTAACTGCATTTTCGGGTATTGATGTTTTAACGCATGCTTTGGAAGCTTATACATCCATTATGGCAAGTAATTTGTCAGATGGTCAGGCATTGGAAGCTGCTCGTTTGGTCTTTAAATATTTACCACGTTCATATCAAAACGGTGCACAGGATCCGAAAGCGCGTGAAAAAATGCACTATGCTGCTACATTGGCTGGTCAGGCTTTTGCAAATGCCTTCTTAGGATTGTGTCACTCAATGGCTCATAAATTAGGTGGTGAATTCCATGTTGCGCACGGTTTAGCAAATGCCTTGATTTTGCCGTATGTTATTAAATATAATGCAACGGATGCTCCGACAAAACAGGGAACATTCCCACAATATCGGTATCCGTTTGTTAAAGAACGGTATGCACGTTTTGCTGATTTAATGGGCTTAACTGCCGGATTAAAAGATGGGGATGTTGATGCAAAAGTTCAACGGTTAATTGATGCTATTCAAGAGTTGAAAAAAGCCGTTAATATTCCAATGTCTATCAAGGAAGTTAATGTGGATGAACAGGCATTCTTGGCTTCATTGGATGCATTGTCTGAAAAGGCATTTGATGATCAATGTACAGGATGTAATGCCCGTTATCCGTTGATTAGTGAAATTAAACAATTATACTTAGATGCTTATTATGGTAATCCGGTATAATTAAAATGATTAAATTAAAAACAGTCATCTGAAATAGATGGCTGTTTTTTTGTGTAAAATAAATAAGGCACATTGACAAACAGGATTCTTTTTTATATGCTGATAACAAAATCAGGAGGTATTATATGACACAACCAAAGTATCGGGATAATGTTGGTTTGATGATTATTAACAAACAAGGACGGGTTTGGCTAGGAATGCGGGCAGATGGTGCCGGTGTTCAAATGCCTCAAGGCGGTATAGATGCCGGAGAGGCATTAGAAATAGCCGCTTATCGGGAATTATATGAAGAAACGGGATTGGTAAAAGAAAAGGTTGTTCTTTTAAAAGAATCTCAAGAATGGTATGCGTATCTTTTTCCTAAACCGACCGGATTTGCCGACGGTGTTTATGACGGACAACGACAAAAATGGTTTTTGTTTTTACATACGGGATTGGATTCGGATTTTAATTTGGAAGCACATCCGGATGAAATTGAGTTTAAATCGTTTTCGTGGTATTTGCCGGATGAAGTGGTTCATAAGGTCGTTTCGTTTAAACGGGATGTTTATCAACGGGTTGTTGATGAATTTAAACCGATTATTTTAAAGGTTTCCAATCAAAAATAAATTAAATTTTTTAAAATAAAACAGAATGATTGACCTTGTTTTATATTTGTGTTAAACACAAAAGAAATATGTAAAACAAAAAGGAGAAAATATGAAATTTTTGGCTGTTTTAGTAAGTAGTGCTGTTTTGTTATCTGCCGGTTGTGCTATTGCAACGCAACCGTCTGTTTCTGATTCGGATATGCCGGATGATCCATATGCTTTAATGGAATTATTCGGAACGGCATATCAGGTTATTAAAAGAGAATATGTTGAAGAAACAACAGACAGAAAATTGGTTGAAAATGCTATTGACGGAATGTTGTCGTCTTTAGATCCGCATTCAAGTTTTATGAATCAATCGGATTTTGCAGATTTAGAAGAACAAACACGGGGTGAATTTGGTGGTTTGGGAATGGAAGTGTCCGCTGATAACGGTATGGTTCGGGTAACGACACCAATTGATGATACGCCGGCTTTTAAAGCAGGTATTCAACCGGGGGATTATATTACGCATATTGATGGCGAATCTGTTATCGGACAAACTTTAAGCGAATCCGTTAAAAAATTACGGGGCAAACCGGGGACAAAAGTGACTATTACCATTTCACGGAAAGATAAAGAACCGTTTGATGTTAAAATGACACGGGATATTATTCATGTTAAACCGGTTAAATATTCGGCAAAAGAAGATATTGGGTATATTCGTATTATAACATTCAGTGATGATACAACCGATATGCTTCATGAAGCTATTCAAAAATTGAATAAGGAAATCGGAGAAGATAGATTAATCGGATACATTATTGATGTGCGTAATAATCCGGGTGGTTTGTTAAATGAGGCAGTTGGTGTTGTTGATACATTCCTCAATGCCGGAGAAATTGTTTCCACACGTTCCCGTAAACCGGAAGAAGCTATGCGTTTTTCTGCCCAAGAGGGGGACTTAACAAACGGAAAACCATTGGTTGTGATGATTAATGAAGGTTCTGCTTCAGCATCTGAAATTGTGGCAGGAGCTTTGCAAGATCATCATCGGGCATTGGTTGTCGGATTAAAATCATTTGGAAAAGGGTCTGTTCAAACGATTAAGGAAATCCCAGGGTTTGGAGGGATTAAAATGACAACTGCTCGCTATTATACACCGACAGGTCGCTCTATTCAGGCAACAGGTATTGAACCGGATGTTGTGATTCCTCGTGCTAAATTAGAGGAATTGCCTGTTTTAAAAGGGTTTGGCGAAGGTGATTTGCCAGGGGCTATTGCCGCAGAAGAAGGGAAAAAAGCCAAGGATGTGAAAAAACAAAAAACATCTAAAAAAGAAAATAAAAAAGAAAAAGAATCTTCTGATTCTGCTGATTCGGAAAAAGAAAAACAAGATTATCAATTAGATAGAGCGATTGATATTTTAAGAGGGATTGCCATTTATCATCACAGAAAAGAGGTTAAATAATGAAAAAGTTGTTATTGGTTAGTGTAATTTCTTGTTTTTCATTAACAGCATGGAGTGCGGATATTGTTTTGCCTGAGGCTTTGAAATCAGGTGGAAAACCATTAATGTCAACATTAGCCGAACGGCGGACGGTTCGTGAATTTGATCAGAAAGAGTTAGATAAACAAACATTGTCAAGTTTGTTATGGAGTGCTTGGGGAATTTCTTCTGTTGACGGGAAACGGACTATTCCAACAGCTCGTAATATGCAAAATTTAGATGTGTACGTTGTACTCTCTGACGGAACTTATTTGTATGATGCACAACAAAACAAATTGCAGGAAATTACAAAAACAGATGTTCGTCCGTTCATTGTTGGCGAACAAAAATTTGCAATGAATGCGCCTGTACATTTGTTGTTTGTGGCTGAAAAAGATTCGTATGGTTCAGGAGCAATGCATGCCGGTTCTGCTTATCAGAATGTCGGATTGTTTTGTACTTCTGCCGGATTAAATCAGGTTGTTCGGGGCATGATTAATCGGGATGCTTTACATCAGGCATTAAACTTGCCGGCAGAAAAACAGGTTTTAATTTCCCAAGCAGTCGGTTATCCTGTTTTACAAGATTAATGATAGATTTTAAGGTTGATAACAATATGGTTTATAGGTATTATCAGCCCTCGTTGATGGAGAAACATATCCTCCGTCACTAATATGGCAGTTAGAACCACACCAGAAGATTGTTGAGTTAAAATTATCAGAGTAATTACTGAAATATGTGTTGGAACAATATTTGTCCTTCCCACAGAACCAACTTTGAATTTGAGTTAATCCCAATGCCTTGCAGAAATTATTGGCACTGTACCAATCTAAATCTTCCACTGATGTTTCCACCGGTTTATCTGATGCTTTTTGTTTTGTGACAACAATTCGGCAAACACCTTTGTATCCTGTTGCTTCGTTAATAATCGGAGCGTGTGTAGATATATCCAAGGTGGTATAGCGACAATATTCACCGGTATTACAATCCGTGTTTTCATTACATCCCTGACCGGCTAAAATACAAACTCCATTTTGACAAATACCCTTTCCGCCTGTATCCAAAGAACATTCATCCCCATTTGGCAAATAAGTAATTTCCTGTGTTTCTGGATTACAGATTTGACAATCAGATGACACTGTTGAAATACAGATATTATCTGATTTTTCCATTGAGTTATCAGTAATGCAGAGTGCCTGAGCAATTACAGCATTACTAATATCCATTAGTCCATTACCCATTTGAAATACCATATGGTAACATCCTCCATTATTTTGATTAATCCATATAAAATTAGAACCATACACATGTCCTAATTCAACAATCGGAGTTGTTGTACAAGAATCTCTATAACTGTATGAACATCCAAAGTCTGCATATGTCGGCATTCGCATTCCCCAAGCTTTACAAAAGTTTTCGGCATCATACCAATTCATTTTTTCTTTTGATATTTTATATTGTTTAATGGAATCTGCTGCTGTTGAGGAAATAGACTGTGTTGCCCGTTCCTTAGATATACAATACCTTTTTCTGTTACTTGGTTTAAGTGGGGTTGGGCAAATTGAACCATAAAGGGCATTAGTTTCGTAATGGCAATAAAAATCACTATGAATACCCCCACAGTCGTCTTGTGTATCACAAGGGATAAAGCATTCTCCGTTAGTGCATGTCCCCTCCAATCCACGCACTGTACAGACTTCTCCGTTTGGTTTTTCCAATAATTGTCCCGTTGTATCGTCACATGTCATACACGTGTTTTTATCTGCTGTTGCATCAAATGAAAGACAGAACCGACCACCAACACAAACACCGTTATCAAAATATGGTTGTGTCCCACCGGTTGCTTCTGTACAAGTGATGCATTTTTCTCCGTCATAGTAAGGGGTTAATGCCGGACATTGACACGAATCATTTTTCCATTCTCTCGGATATTCACAACGTTCGCAATTATCACCATACTCAAAAGCGTGCCGACAAACACAACCATAAGTGCCGTCTTCTTTTTGTCGCCAAGCCATTTTATCCGGACAAGATTGTGGTTCGCTACTTGGATTATCTACCGGATTGCCTATATCCGAACTACCACTTCCACCATTACTTCCACCCTCAAAGTGAGAACCGGATTCAATAGTCGGTGTTGCATTAAAAGAAAACACCATATTTGTTTTGCTGTTTGGATTTCCGCACGTTCTTGTTAAAATTGAAATACCCATATCATTCAATATACCTTCCTTTTGAAGGAGTTTTTCACAAACCTTATAAACCACTTTAAATGTCGTTACCTGATAATTACTATTAACCAACTTGACCATGGACTTTTTGTCATCAGGGACATATTCGGAAAGTGCTGATTTAATAAACCGATTGACTTCCAATGCATGAGAAGCCCGAGAATCTGTTTGTGCCAATGTTTTGGCTTTTCCGAGAACATCCTGCACTTTGCCGGCTTGATAAGCCGTTAACGCATATTGGTAAGTAGCAACACCGGCAACAGATAATACACCGATAATTGCCAATACCCCTAGCATTTCCACCATTGAACGACCAAGTTCATTCATTTTGATTTGCATATTTTCCTCACATCATAAAGTTTTATTTATGAAATAAGTATAAAAAAAGGGACCTTTTTTTCCCTATTCGAATCGGAAGAATCGGATTTTTGAAAAAATGAAAAATTATTGTTTTAATTTAATTGCTTATTTAAAATCAAAAAAAATCTCAAAAAGTGAAAAAAAGTGTTGCATTTATACGTCCCTTTTATTGCGGACAGATTATCCGAAAAAACTTTCCCCTTGTTACAAATAAATACCGGCCAACCTAATAATACCGAAAAATTTTTCAGTTAATACCCTGTCATATTAACCTTAAATCTGATAAAAAATTACTAATTCTATCATTATCCTGTACGAAATGAGTTCTGTTATTTAATTCATGAATGTATATTTTTACAATCTCCTTAAATTCAAGAAAATTTTGTAAAAAGATGTAATAATTGCCTCAAATCTACTTACGACACATAATTTTTTCATTAACCGTTTCAATTGAACGATTGGCACATTTTGTACATAAATTACGTGCATCCTGAGAATCGGGTATTTCAGTATCATCAGCAGTACAGGAGATTCTTTGTCCCGCTATGTTGATAAAATGTTCCGTTTCGGTTGCTGTTTGCGAACAATACCACTCCGTTATACCACTTGTACTTAATTTAGTAAAAGCAACTCGTCCACTATCCCAACAAAGGCGTTTAGATTGCTCATCACTGCCAATAGCCCCATAATCAGAACTACTGAAATAACATTTACCGTCTGTTTTTTGAAATCCTCCCGGAGCACATTCCTGAACACAATATGCTCTTAAATTATTATCTGATGTTGAACCTGTTTTCATTACACGATGATTGCTACAAGATTTACAACTGTCTTCGGCTTCCACACCTAATGGAATTTCCGTACGGGTCATAATTGTACAGGATATACATTCAAAATTGATATTCACAAACTCTGTTGCCGCATCACAAAGACCGTAACTACAATAAAAATTACCATTATAATTTCTGTTTCCACAATGTGTACATTGTTGTTTGGCATATGTATTATTGTGATAATTTTCTTTTCCAACCGTTATCGTATCTTTAATATCACAATATTTACAATTTCCCTTTATATCCCGAAACATTTTTTTAGCCGAATCATCATATCCCGCATGATGGGCATTTCCAATGTCATTACAAACTCCGGTCTCACCTGGCTTCACATAAATACAAAAGGATACCGTCTGATTACCGGTTGAATCCATAGCTATATATGAAATCCGGTGAGATTTACAGTTACGATAACATTCATCTTGTGAAACATGGTCATATGTTCCCGCATCATCACATTCTTTACAATTCCCTTCTTTATCTCTAAAACCATTTGCACAATCTTCATATTTAATACATTGTGATGCCCCCGCATACCGCTTCTTTTCAGTAGATGTATTGCAGCTATTACATTCAATGTCGTTATACTCATCCTTTTTCATAGCAAATGAATTAACATTTTTTCCGCCATAATTTTGGTTATACCACCGCATGTTAATTGAATTCTCATCATCACATGAATAGCAGGTTCGTCCTAACCCTTGAAACATTTTATTACCGGTTTCATCTGTTTCATTACATTTAGGTCGACAAACATTCACTTTTTTATTAAACGCTGGATCAACATATCCATTTAAAATTTCTCGGCCTGTATGATTTCCAGAAGAATTATTGATAACAACTCCGGCACATTTTGTCACACATCCGGAATCTGTTTCGTCTAAAACCTCAACCACTAACGGCTCTGTACACTCATAACACTTTCCGTCAATTCCACGAAACTGCGTGTCTGTACAAACTGTTTTCTTGACGCACTTTGTAGCATTTATTTCCCGACCACATTTTGTACATAAATCATGTAACGTTGAATCTGTCCCAACATCAACAGAATCGCTAACAGAACAATCGTAACATGTTCCGTTTGATCCTTGGAATTTACGGGCACAACCATTTGGATTTGTACAACTGTCAACATCAATCGGTTGCTGACAAACTGGAAAACAAGCCATCTTTCCACCGTCCTCCCCATACTTTGCCCACCAGCGTTTTGTTGTAGGTGTATTCGGACAGGACTCACAAGAAGATTTGGGTAATTGTTTTATATCAGCTGATGATGCATCAAAATACGATATAAATATAACACCACTTGAATGATCACATGAATGACAATGAACACCATCATCATCTCTGGGAAAAAAATATTCCCCCGTAGCACAAGATCGAATATTACTACATATAAATTTATTACTGACATCATGATACCAATAATGATCTGAAGAACATGCCAAACATTTTTTTCGGTTTGTTTCATCAACTACAAAAACAGACCAATCCGGTTCATTTGTACATGCATGACAAGAGTTTGATGTATCAGCAAAACTAATGCCACTTGTGCAAGTCATTGAACAGTACATTTTATCATTCTTGCCCTCAACTCGCCGACTATTCGGACAAGATAAGCACAATTCTTTTCCTGTACCTACATCTTCCATA
>SUUT01000013.1 GCA_015062385.1 Alphaproteobacteria bacterium
GTACAACAGCTGAAATGAGTATGCAATTTACGTTTGACAGTATTGTCATCGGGGGAAGCGGTGTTAACGGAAGTGGGGATAGCTATGATAATCCAATCGAACGATGTCCGGATAAACAAGTATGGCGTCAAAAGGAAGACGGGACATATGGTTGTGTTTGTCGACACGCCTATGAATATGGAGAAGATTGTACCCGATGTGAACCGCCTCGCAGTTGGAATCAAGGTAATCAGAGTTGTCAATGTCCGGCAGATAAACCGATATGGGAATATGGTGTCTGTAAATGTATAGCCGATACGGATTGTCAACACAGTGGCACGGGTTTTTGTTGTGATGATACGGAACAAGTGTGTCGACAATGTGATGAAACGGATTGTGATAAAACCAAAGGATTAACATTGGCAGATGGACGATGTGTCTGTTCGGGACGGAAAGAATGGCGACAAGATGAGGGGGATTCTGAACCAAGTTGTAAGTGTCCGCTGAACACACCGGCAGAAGCAAATCCTGAAACGTGCGAATGTCCGGACGGTTTGGATTTAATAGATGAAGACGGAGATGGGATAAACGAATGTGTCATATCTTGTCCGAGTGATACGGGATTTACAGGATTACGCAATCGGACAACGGGAAATTGTTTGTGTGATACAGGGGCAGGATATAAAGCCGAATCGGAAACAGTCGGAGGGGTGCAAACGTGCGTGTGTGACAGTTCCAGAGATTATTATCAAGGTCCAAGCGGGTGTTTGAAATGTCAACAAACAACTGTAGAATGGGCTAAAAAAAGATTTACTGGTGGATCAGGGGTTGATATTAATTCAATGGATCCAGAAGTATGGATTTGTGGCGGGTCAATTATTACAAAAGATGGTGCAAAAGTTTTTAATCCCAGTACCAATTCCCTTTGTCCTAATGTAGCAGATGTATTAAAAAAAGATGTAAATGGTCAGTTTTATTGCTCAGATCATTGTCATAAAACAGGAGCTTGGAATGAGTGGTATCGTCCATCTAGTTGGGGATATTGTGGTTGTACTGGTGGACGAAAATGGCAAAATAATAAATGTGTTAATATCTGTACAACAGGTTATTTTTATAATGGTGTTTGTGAGCCTTGTCATATAAATTATTGGTCTTATGACAATAAAACTTGTTATGGTTCTAGCTGTAATGGGATAACTTCATTTACAGACGGTTCTCAAGTATTTTCTTATGAGGTATGGTTTCAAAATGTTGATGAAAAATGCCGTCCGAATGCAATGGATGGTGTTTCTGGTCGTGCTGTTCAGACAGAAACGGGAGATTGCTCTTATTTAAAAGGGTGTGTCAATTGGAACTATAAGAAAGGAAAATGTTCAGTGGGAGGAAAAATAACAGATGACTGTGATTGTTCAACCGGTGGTGGTGTTGGTCAATATTGTTGTTCGGCATCAACGTACCCAACAACAACAGGGTGTTCCTCTTGTCCTGTGGGGCAAGTTCCTAATTCATCTCGTACAGGGTGTGAATCTTGTCCTAAAAACACAATTACGCAAAACGGAAAGTGTGTAAAATGCCAAAAAGGATATTATCCGAGCAGTCAGCAAAATCGGTGTTTGGCTTGTCCGGCAGACAGAACAACGGATGAAGACGGGTTAACGTGTAGCGTTTGTGTGGATAGTTTAAAAGTGTTTAATATGATAACAAATATATGTGAATGTCCACCGGAAATATCTTTTGAAGATCCGGTAAACGGAAATTGCATTTTGTTGGAGGCTGAAAATACAGAAAACACGGAAGAAGAAGGAGAATCCGATTAAACACCGAAACGAATCTCTTTTTTTAAATAAACTTTATATTTTAAACTGTTATTTTGTTATGATGATTGTTATTCTTTTAATGTTGTAAAGATATCCTGAACAATTAAATCTGGTGTTAAATGATATTTTTCATACAATTTTTCTAGCGGAATTCTATCTGTAAATTCTTTTTTTGCACCAAAGTTTAATACTTTCATATTACTGCTTCCATAAAAACGGCTAATCTTTTCACCGAATCCTCCGTCTAATTCTCCGTCTTCCAATGTAACAATAAGTTTGTGATTTTCTTTTAAATTGTTAAGTAAATGTGTATCAATACCGCTATAAAACCGTGGATTAATTAAAGTTGCATTTATTTGTCGTTTTCTTAATTTTTCAAGAACTTGATATCCCAAAGGTAAGAAACTGCCTAATGCACAAATTGCAATAGTATTACCTGTCTGTATTGTTTGAAATTGATTCAGATTATCATAATCAATATCGACAGGGGCAGAAGATGAAAAAACCATGGAAGGAACTCGAATAACAACAGGATGTGATTGACAGGTAATAGCCCATTCTAACATAGCAAAATATTCTTCTTTGGAAGTTGGAGCAAGACAAATCAGATTGGGAATATTTGACATCATTGAAATATCAAATGTACCGAGATGTGTGGCATCATTCCCCATTATGCCGTTCCAAGAAACAAGGATAACTGCCGGATTATTATTTAATGCCAAATCATGAGAGAGTTGATCGTATGTGCGTTGTACAAAGGGACTGAGTACCCAGAAAATTGGTTTAGTTCCATTTTTTGCTAAACCAGAACACATGGCAACAGCGTGTTCTTCCATAATTCCTACATCAATTAAGTTTTTCCCCATTTCAAGTCGTTTTTCCGGCGAAAAACCTAATGCTCCGGGAGTTCCGGCTGTTAAAACAACAATGTTTTTATTTTGTTTTACTTTTTGTGTTAAATAATTAACGGTTAAGGTGTTATAATTTTCTCCGGTACTATATTGAAATGTGCTTTCCCCTGTTTGGAGATTAAATGGCATTTGATAGTGCCAATATTCTTTATTTTTTTCGGCGAAAGAAAAACCCTTTCCTTTGGTTGTATGAATATGTAATACAATTGGGTTGTTGATATTTTTTATTTGTTTAAATGTTTGTATTAATGTTTCAATGTTATGTCCGTCTGAAATATATTGATAATCTAGACCCCATGCTTTAAACATATTGTTTTGTGCTGTTCCTTTTGTTTCTCGTAATAAACGCAAATTTTTATAAAGTCCTCCGTGATTTTCGGCAATAGACATTTCATTATCGTTAATGATAATAATTAAATTGCTGTTTAGTTCAGAGGCAAAGTTTAAGCCTTCTAAGGCTTCGCCTCCGCCTAATGAGCCGTCTCCGATAAGGGCTATAACATTTTCATTGCGTTTGGCAAAATCACGTGCTTTTGCAACTCCGCAGGCAAGACTGATAGATGTAGAAGTATGTCCAACCATAAATAAGTCATGTTCGCTTTCTTGAGGATTGGTATATCCGGAAATTTGATTAAAATATTCTTTGTTTAAAAAGCCGTATTTTCTGCCGGTTAGAATTTTATGAGCATAGGATTGATGAGAAACGTCAAAAATAAATTTATCCGTAGGAGAGTTAAAAACATAATGTAAAGCAATAATTATTTCAACTGCTCCCAAATTTGGTCCGACATGTCCGCCAGTTTGACTGACACGGTTAAGTATAGCTGTTCGAATTTCTTTTGCAAGTGTGTTTAATTCCGGTACAGACATATTTTTAATATCTGATGGTGTATTAATTGTTTCTAAATAATTCATTTTATTCCCCCTTTTTTATTGATATGAATGACACTGATTTCTGCCGGAGCTAAAAAACGCATTTGCGGACCCCATTGACCTGTTCCCCGAGAAACATAAATTTGTTTTTTGTCATCTATCCGATATAATCCGGCTAAATAGTGATGATTATATAGCCAGCTGAAAATATGAAATGGAAAAATTTGTCCACCATGCGTATGTCCGGAAACAACCAGATCAAACGGTTCGTCTTTTGCATATAAAACCGGAGTGTGAGACATCAGTAATTTGAATGCGGAATCAGGAACGTTTTTAAAAGTTTTTTTGATATTTACCGAATGGTTAAAACGATGGGATGAAGGAATATCCGGAATACCGCCGATGTAAAAAGAATTGTTAATGGCAACAGATTCATTTTCCAAAGCTTTCAATCCTTCTGTTTTTATCAAGTTGATACTATCTGAATATCCAACATAAAACTCATGATTTCCCGAGGTAAAGAATACACCGTCTGGTGCTGATAAATTTTTAAGAATATTAAGAAGTGGTTTTACGTGATGCACATCGTCATCAATAATGTCGCCAACCAATAAAATAGCATCTGGTTTTTGTTCGTTTGTTTTTTTGACAATTTCTTTGATTTTCTCTGGTGAAATTGTTCTGGATAAATGAAGATCACTTAAAATAACAATTTTTTTATTTTCGGTAATTTTATCAGAAAAAATGGTAGTTGTTTTGATTTGAGGGATTTTTTTACCTTCGTAATCAGCTGAAATTGTACAGAAAAAGGCAATAATAATGGTTATTAAATTAATCGGATGTACAATTCGCATGTTAAGAGGGGAGGTAATTTTATCGGAAATAAGGGATAAAATCATCCAGATAAAATCTCGTAATAATGTTAAAGTAAATAAAATAACGGCAAATACATAAATAAAATAAAAAATGTGTTGTATAATATGAAAGTATTTTCCGAAAATATCAGCATATTCGGGCATAGCGAAAACAGGGAGTGTTGCAATAGTAATACTTAATAAAAGCAATCCCCATTTGGCAAATGCCGGTATGTTTAAATCGTATCCATATCGGAAAAAAAGCGGAATGGTCACACAACACCCTAAAAGGGATATTGTTACCGCAATTGTAAAATTCATACAAATCCTTTCAGTTGATTGAAATGATAATTATTTTATATTACATTTGAAACAAGTCAAGATTTTTTAATTAAGAAAAATATTGAGATATCACAAGTCAATCGGAAGATATACCATAAAGGTTGTTCCCTTTTCGGGAGAACTTTTTACGTCAATAAATCCATCATGCTCTAATACAATTTGTTGTGCAATACCTAATCCTAATCCGGTTCCTTCAACGGATTTTGTACGCAAACTGTCAATCCGATAAAACCGTTCAAACAATCGATTGATATTTTTGGGGGAAATTGGATTGCCTGTATTGTGAACACTGATTAAAACAACCTGTCTGATATCGGAAAAATATTTATCAGATTTTTTGGGGAAACTATTGCAAAGTTGTGCTGTAATTGTAATGGTCGATTGAGGATTCCCATATTTTACAGCATTGTCTATTAAATTTTGAAAGACTTGTATAAGTAATGTTTTATCGCCCTTTAAACGGGGAATGTCATGAATAAGGTTGAGAACAAGTTTTTGTTGTCGATTCCGGGCTTTAATGGTTAAACTATCTATAACACCATTTAATAATTCCGGCAATAAAACAACTTCGGTTTGTAAATTTTTTTGTGTCATTTTTGTTTTAGAAAGGGCCAACAAATCTTGAACAAGGTGAGTCATTCGATTTGTTTGTTCGGAAATAAGTGTTAAAAATTTATCATGTGCAACAGCATCGTCTTTTGCCGGACCTTGTAATGTTTCGATGCATCCGGATATAATGGTTAATGGTGTTTTTAATTCATGACTGGCGTTGGCAAAAAAATCGGCTTGTTGTTGTTTGAATAATTTAAGTTGAGTAATATCATGCAAAACAATAACAATAGTGGCACCATTTTTGGTAACTGCCGGTAATTTTTCGATGCGAACTTGAAATGCATAGGGTTGTGATTCCTGATACATCCATTCAAACCATTCTCGTTGCGATTTTTCTGTGGAGATACGTGAAAGGGCTTGAGTGAGTGGTGTTTCGGGGAAAAGTTGATATAATGATTGATGTACTAAATTTTCACCGAAAAAATTACAAGCCATATTATTTGCAAAAACGATATTTGAATTTTCATTGACCATTAAAATAGGATCCGGAAGCATTTCTAAAATGCCCGCATCAGATAATGTTTGATTAGACCAAATATTTTTAACGGATAAAAATGCATCTGCCAAACGAAAAGAGCCGAAAATTCCTTTATGAAATCGGGGTGTTTCTATTTCTATTCCTTGAGCCAATGAACGTAAATAGGATATGAATTTTTCCAACTCATGAAAAACAGATAACATCACGCAGGCAGTTATAATAAAACATCCGATGAGAATAAGTGTGGCAGAATACCAATTTATTTTGTTCAGAAAAAACAAAATAGCCAATACAAGAATAATCGGCATATCTACAACAAATATACGGGCTAAAAAACGAAATAACCGAAAGAATGTTTTTTGTGCTTTATTTTTGAACATAAATCCAGTATACTGCAAAAAAAATGAAAAAGGAATAAAAAAATGGCACAGAAAAAAATACCGCCGATGATGGCTCATTACATTGAAACAAAAAAACAATATCCGGATTGTTTATTGTTTTATCGTTTAGGGGACTTTTATGAATTATTTTTTGAGGATGCCCAAACAGCAGCAAAAGCATTAGATTTGGTCTTGACTTATCGAGGGTATTTGGATGATAAACCGATACCGATGTGTGGTGTGCCGTTTCATGCTTATGAAAATTATTTGGTTCGGTTGGTAAAAGCCGGATATAAGGTTGCCATTTGTGAACAGATGGAATCTCCTCAAGAAGCTAAAAAAAGAGGTTCTACGGCTATTGTCAAAAGGGATGTTATCCGCATAGTGACGGCCGGAACATTGACGGAAGATTCATTGTTAGATGCACGTACAAATAATTATTTAATGTCGATAGTTCCTGTAAGTGGGGAATATGCACTTGCATGGACGGATATGTCAACCGGAGAATTTTATACACAGGTTGTCAGTAGCGAGAATTTAGGTTCTAATTTAATTCGGTTAAATGCAGCAGAAATATTAATTTCGGAAAATTTTTTAGTACAACATCCGTATGTTTTTGGGGCGGATCAAGATCATCTGGAACAATTACCGATACAATATTTTGATTTTTTAAATAATCAAAAGGAATTATGTGAATTTTTTAATATTTCGGATGCTCAGGTTTTTCACTATTTAACACGAGGAGAAATTATTGCCTGTGGGGTTATTGTAAATTATTTATTACAAACCCAAAAAGGAGAATGTCCGATTTTGTTTAAACCTAAAAAAATTGAAACAACGGATTTTATGGCAATTGATGCATCAACTCGTCGTAGTTTGGAAATTACGCTTTCTGGCATGGGTGATAAAAATGGAACTTTATTGAAAAGTGTTGATTTTACGGTATCATCCATGGGGGCTCGGGTATTTGCGAAACAGTTGGGTAATCCTTTAATGAATATTGATTTAATCAATGGTCGATTAGACAAAATTGATTATTTTTTGCAGAATGTCACGACAAGGGAAAAGATACGCAAAATTTTAAAAGATATGCCGGACATTGAACGTTCTTTGGCTCGTATTTCCGTAGGGCGAGGTGGGCCGAAAGATATTGTTGCCTTAGCTCAGGGATTGGGAGCTATTCCGGAATTGAGAAATTGTATTAATGATGGAATTATTCCGAAATCATTACAGCAAGATTTGGAAAAATTGGGTGATTATTCCGAAATTGTCACGGAAGTATTATCTGCGTTTGAAGATGATCCGTTGAAAATACCGGCATTAGCTCGGGATGGGGGATTTATTCGAGCCGGCTATTATCCACCGTTAGATGAAATTCGTTCTGTTAAGATACAAGCACGAAAAATTATTTCAGAAATGCAGACCCGCTACATACAAGAAACGAATATTAATGCGTTGAAAATAACATATAATAATGTTTCCGGATATTCAGTTGAAATGCCGACTAAATTTGCGGAAGAATTCTTAATTCACAAAGAAAAAGGGTTTATTCATAAACAAACATTAACAAATTGTGTTCGTTTTACGACACCGGAATTATCTGATTGGCAAATGAAAATTATGCATTCGGATGAGCAGGCGGTTGCCATGGAGTTGGAATTGTATGAACAAATCCGATTGCAGATAACCTCGTTTGCCGAAAGTATTCAAGAAACTTGTTTGGCCTTGTCACATATTGATATTGCTATTGGGCAGGCAATCGGAACAGAACAATATAATTGGGTGCGTCCGATATTGACAAAAGAGCCTGTTTTTGATGTTAAAGGCGGTAGGCATCCGGTTGTTGAGGCTGCATTATCAAAAGAGCGACAGACATTTATTCCGAATGATTGTTTAATGGGAGAAGATGTTCATCGTTTGTGGTTGTTGACCGGACCTAATATGGCGGGAAAAAGCACTTTTTTGCGTCAAAATGCTTTAATGGCTATTTTGGCACAAACCGGTTGTTTTGTACCGGCAACATCAGCCAAAATCGGATTGGTAGATAAATTGTTTTCACGAGTTGGGGCTAGTGATGATTTGGCTCGAGGGCGTTCTACCTTTATGGTGGAAATGGTTGAGGTTGCGGCTATTTTAAATGGGGCAACTGAAAATTCATTGGTTATATTAGATGAGGTAGGGCGTGGTACGGCAACATTTGACGGATTATCTATTGCATGGGCAGTTGTGGAACATTTACATAATATTAATAAATGCAGAGGATTATTTGCAACGCATTATCATGAATTGACAGCATTGACAAATCGGTTAGATAAAGTTGTTTTACAAACAATGCGGGTCAAAGAATGGAAAGGGGATATTGTTTTCCTACATGAAGTTGGACCAGGGGCAATTGACCGTTCTTATGGTATCCATGTCGGCAAGTTGGCAGGTTTGCCCGAAGTTGTTTTAACCCGAGCTGAACAAATATTGGAACAGTTGGAAGAAAAAAAACAGGAACAAAAGCCTTTATTTGATGATTTACCCTTGTTTTCTCAGATTGTTGAAACTACATCTAAACAAAAGAACAATCCTGTGACGGAAGAACTCAAAAATTTGGATGTTGATTCGCTGTCACCCCGAGAGGCTTTGGATAAATTATATCAATTAAAAACATTAGCGGAGGCATAATGCTGTTTCTTCAAACATTTTTAAGTATTGTTTTTTCATTGGGATTTTTTATGTTATTGTTTATAATTATCGGATATGTGGCATTTCCGGTATTGGCTATACTATTTGCTTTGTGGTTTGTTCAGTTTTTAAGAGGAAAACCGATGCTCTTCCGTTTTAATTCTTCTCGTTCTGTTCAAAAAGAAAAAAAGCCGGAATCGGACGAAAAGATAATAGATGTGGATTATACGGAATTACCATAAGTAATGTTAGGAATTTCTGTCTGGAAACAATAATTGATATGCTTTTGATTTTTTATAACGTTCCAATGCAGAATTAGATGTATCTATTGTTAAGGGATATATTTTTTTGTATTCTTCTTGTATTTTATTTAAAATATTCAGAGAAATGCCTAATTTTTGTAAATCATCCTTGTACTTGTTGCAAAAATAGGGGATGTTTTGTTTTCGAATACACCATTTTAATGTACCATTTCGGGTAATTGCTTGTAGGAAAAGAGGCTCTTTTTGAATTGTTTTTTGTGGAGAGATTGATTCTATTATTTCTTGAGAAGGTTTTTCTTTGATAAAATCTAAAAATACCTTTTGAAATGCTCCTGATTTTTTAAGTAATTGTTCGCAAAATTGGTTAACATTTATCATATCTGTTGATTGTGCAGGATAAATATGAGTTAATTTAGCACACAGATTATCACTTAAACCTATTTGTTTTCCATAGCGGGAAACAAAAATGGGAATTGCTTGTCTGTTAATACAGATGCTTATCATTCCATTGGGTAAACGAACTGGGAAAAACATCTTTTGTTTGTGACCGGATGGTATAAGATAGGTGGCAGTATAATAATCCGGTTTAATGATTTCTGCCAATTTTTTACCGCTTGTATGACAACAGTAGGTATCTCCCAATTCACTTAATGTTATCATTGTTTCTGCATTATAGGGGATTGCTTTATTTCCAAGTATATTATCTAATTCTTGTTGCTTCACACCTAATCGGATAAAGTCATTATAATGTTTTGTAATAAATGTTGGTATAGCTTCTTTGTGAATGCATAAGACATGGCGATTGGTTGATGAAATATAATAATCGAATATTGGTAGTGGACGGCATAAACCGTTTTGAGTTGAAATAAATACTTCATCTAAACATTGTTTAATGAGATTATTTTTTAATTGTTGGGCAAAACTTTGTGTTTTATGTAGTAAAAAGCATAAATCCAAAATACTGCATAGATTTTCTGTTTTGGTAGAGTAAGGCATTTTTTATTCAATATTATCGGGTATTATCTTTTGTTGTTGATTTTTTATCTTGTTCAGTTGTATCAGATGATTTTTCTGGAACTTTTTCTTGGGTTTTTGCTAAGGTTCTATTTTCTTTTATAGTTGTTTCTTTTCCTTCTTTTTCTGCTTTTTTCAACGTTTGTTTTACGGTGGATTTATTTGCAGAAGTTGATTTTTTCTTAGAGGATTTTCTTTGTTGGGCATATTTATGTACGTCTTGCTTGATTTGCTCTGTTTCTTCTGTGGTTAATGCTCTTTCATATGCTGTTTGAGCGGCATGAAGTGTTGCTGTTTCAGCTATTTGAATAATAGCCGCTTCAGAGTCTTGGGGATTTTTTTTCTTTTGTGATGATAAATGCTTATCGGCGAGAGCCATACTTTGTTTGCATCGTTCTTGAATGAAATCTTGTTTTTCTTCTTCTGTTGCATTTTCAGTTATTTTATGGGTTATTATATAGTTGATAACAGCGGTTTGTGCATTTAAACAAGCTTGTTCAAATGGGGTTATTTTCTTGGGAACCAGAAGTGAAATTTTTGGTTTTTGTGTTAACTGTGTAATTGTTTTTTGTACATCGGCAGTTGTTTGTGGTATTTGCAGTCGACTGGATGGGCGTTGTTTTTTGATAAGGGATGGAGATGCGGGACGTACATAATTGAAAAACGCAGGATTTAATTCATGTAATTTTTCCAAAGCTGTTTGGTTAATAAATTTATAAACACATTGTTTTGCAAAGTCTGGTCCTTCCGGTACTTGTCCGCATTCAATTTGTGCAATGGCAACAACCATTGCCGCTAAAATTTTGGGGTTTTGTAAATCCAACTTTGTTGTGCTGGAAATATCAATACCTTGTTCTTTAAGAGATTGAATAACTTGTCTTGCATATTTTTGTGGATTGTTTCCGTCAGATGCCGGAGCGTAAATATTAAAAATCTGTAATGCTGTTTTACCATTGTATTTACGATATAATAAGTCCGCTAATGCGATATATCCGTCTTCAAAAGTGTCATAGACAGCGAAACCTTTTGGACCTTCACCACGAATACACCCCGGATTTTTGTGTCTGATACCCAATACTGCCATTTGTTATCCTTTCTGAAATAAGTAAGTTTATTACAGTATACTCTAAATGAAACAAATAAACAAGCATTTTAATAGAATAATAAAAAAAACCGCCTATTAAGACGGTTTTTTAAAAATGGTGAGGGGAGCCTTGCAGAACGTGAGCTTTATTTTGATATTTTAAGATAAATCTGATTAAAAAATATCTTGCTTTTTTTGAGAAAATTGTTTTAAATTGTTATAGTATTTATTTTAAAGGGACTGTAATATATGCAATTTAAAGAGCTACAATCTGTTATAAAAGAAAAATCTGTTTCTTGTGATTTTAATACAGCAACTGATGATTTGCAAAATATTATTTTTTCTTTACCAAGGGAGAACTTTTTGCCGCTTGTTTCTCAAATTGGATCAATTCCAGAAAATATAGAACACGATTCAACAGAAGAAAAACTTTATACGAAGGTTTCAGATATTATATTAGCTAAGTGCTTTCTTGAGTTAAACATGAAAGCCATTGTTTTGCGGGAGCGAGCTAATAGTGCAGATGTCATTGCGAAAAGTAAGTTTCACAATTACTCCTTGGTTGGCGATGCGAAATCCTTTCGTTTAAGTAGAACAGCTAAAAATCAAAAAGATTTTAAAGTGGAGTCTATGGTTCATTGGCGAGGAGAAAATAATTTTTCTGTTTTATGTTGTCCGTATTTTCAATATCCAAAACGTAATAGCCAAATTTATGGTTCTGCATTAGATGGGAATGTTTCACTATTTTCATGGGAATACTTCAGTGTTTTATTAAAAAAGAATATACAGGAGACTTCTTCTATAAATCTTCAAAATTTATGGAATTATAGTGCCACAATAGCAGAAACAACTTCCGTAAGTGATAAAAATGTTTGTTTTCTTGAGCAACAAAATGAAGCTATCAGAAATTTTTTATCTATATCTAAAGAAGATTTTAATGGCTTGTTTAAGGTATTTAAAGAAAATATCATTGCTCGTGGAAATGATGAAATTAATTATTGGCATCATGTTATTCAAAAAATAAATACATACACTAAAGAAGAAGCGATAAAAGAACTTATTTCAGCTTTAAAATTAAAGGAAAAAATAAAAGCTATCAATAAGTACATAACATATTTGAAAGATTTATAATGTTGGATGATATTTTTTTAGGTGATTGTAGAAATCTTATACAGCAGTTGGACAATGAATCTATAGATTTAATTCTAAGTGATATTCCCTATGGAATATCTTTTGATTCTTGGGATGTTTTGCATGATAATAAGAATAGTGCTCTGTTGGGGACAAGTCCTGCACAAGAGAAATTTGGTAAGGTTTTTAAAAGTCGTGGAAAACCTTTAAATGGTTGGTCAGAAGATGATAAGAAAATTCCATTGGAATATTACAATTGGATTAAATCCTGGATTGATGATTGGTATCGTGTTTTGAAGCCGGGATCAAGTGTTTTTGTTTTTGCGGGAAGAAGGTTAGCTCATCGTTGTATATGTGCTTTTGAAGATGTGGGTTTTATTTATAAGGATATGATAGGTTGGAATAAACTAAAAGCAGCACATAGAGCTCAACATGTATCTTGTGTTTTTGAACGAAGAGGCGACAAAAATTTATCAATGAAATGGCATGCTTGGAAATTAGGCAATTTGCGTCCGATTTTTGAACCCATTTTATGGTTTATGAAACCATATAAAATTGGCGGTGCATTGGTTGATAATATTGCAAACTTCAATTTAGGGGCGTATAACGAAAAAATTTTGGAGAAGTATAAACAAGAACCCAACAATCTTTTGTCTATCCAGTCAAAGAAGGAAGATTCTGGGTTGCATCCAACACAAAAACCATTATCTCTTATGGCTCTTTTGATTGAATTGGTAACTATAGAGAATCAAGTTGTTTTAGATCCTTTTGCTGGTAGCGGAACAACGTTGGTGGCGGCTTTAAATCTGAATAGACACTATATTGGTTTTGAGCAAGATGAAATGTATTATCAAATTGCTAAAGAGCGTCTGGATAAAAACATTGCTGCACTTCAGGAAAATTTGTTTAAACAAATTAAATAAGTTATTCTCAAAAAACAGGAGAATATCAAAAATGTAAAATATAATAAAATCAGCGGCTTTTGTGATTGTAAGTTTGATTGTTGATGAAAATTAGTTTTTTTGTGTCGAATCCAATCGAGTTAGCTTGAATGCTTGTAAAAGAAAAAACCGCCTATTAAGACGGTTTTTTAAAAATGGTGAGCGCGGAGGGATTCGAACCCTCGGCCACCTGATTAAAAGTCAGGTGCTCTACCAGCTGAGCTACGCACTCATTCACTCAACATAGCAGTTACTATATATAATTTTTTTTAAAATGTCAATCTATTTTTTTGAAGATTTTGATTTTTTTTCTTACATTTTGTTTTTTAATGTTTTTTTGAAAAATTTTTGAATATAAAATGAATGTTGCTATTGTGTTTTAATTAAAAAGAGTAAAAATATGGTTTGATTTATCTTTCTGTTTGACAAATTTTTCTTTTTATGTATGATACGATATGTAGATTCAATGGGTTAAATGTATGAATTTAATTTTGTTTAAGTATATTTTAAAAAATTATGTATTGGTGTTTTTTGCAACGTTATTTGCATTAACGGCAATTGTGTTGTTATTTGATGTTATTGAATTGTTGCGTTCAGCTGCTAAAAGAGAAAATGTTGCCTTTATCAATGTGCTGATTTTGGGGTTGTTGAAATCTCCGCAAATGATACATATTATTTTGCCGTTTGTTACATTGATTTCTGCTGTTATTTTCTTTTTAAAATATAGTTCGTCTTCAGAATTGATTGTTATGCGGGCAGTTGGTATGTCTGTGTGGAATTTTATTACACCGATTGTTGCTTTTGTTTTTGTTTTAGGTGTATTTGATATTACGATATTTAATCCGTTTGCTGCTTTAACGGCTAAACAGTTTGAACGATTGGAAGAACGGGTAGGTATGACAAATTCTAATCCGTTTTCTTGGTCAGAAAAGGGATTTTGGTTACGAGAAGCTGATGAGAATCAAATTGTGGTGTTGCGAGCCGGACGAGTTCGGCAACAAGATAATGATGTTGTGTTAGACAGAGTTTCTCTGTTTGAGTTGACACCGAATGGATTGTTGAAACGTCAGATAGAGAGTGATATTGCTTTTTTGGTTAAGGGAAATTTAACAATGCCGAAAGCGTTTGTTATTAATCCGATAACGGAAGAAGCTCAAATGCAACAAGTAGAAAGCATTAAAACAAGTTTTAGTTTAGAACGTATTTTGGAACGGTTTGATGAGCCGAGAACAATGTCTTTTTGGCGTTTTCCGAAATTTATTCAGTTTTTGAAAGAATCCGGTTTTGCAACAGCAGAACATACAATGTATTTTAATGAATTGATTGCTTATCCGATTACATTGGTTGCCATGTTGTTGATTGCAGCTGTTTTTACTTTGCCCCCGACAACTCGTCAGGGAAAAACGCTTATTCGGATTGTTTTGGCTATTTTAAGCGGATTTATTTTATATTTCTTGGGTCGGGTAACAAATGTTTTGGGTCTTTCGCAAAGTTTGCCATATGTGTTGGCCGCTTGGGGACCATCTTTAATTATTATTCCATTGTGTCTTTCGGCTCTTTTACATACGGAAGATGGTTAATTTTTTTTTGATATACTATTTTTTGTTGAAAAAATGTGAATTTTAGGTTATACTAAAAATTAGAAAAGTTTGGTAGGGTTCTTTTTTAAGGAGATAGATATGACTGAAAATGCAGAAGATAAAAAGAAACAAGAAGAGGCGGCAAGATTGGCATCAGCACAAAATGAAGCAAAAGAAGTGACTTCTTCCGAAAAGAAGGGTGGTTGGCTTGCCAATTCAATGCTTGGACGTTGGTTCGGATTTGATGATAAGTCAACTGCGTTAAGAGAAACAGCCAATAAATGTTTAGAACCGGAAGGGGGTAGAGGTTTTTGGGGATCAATCGGTCATTGGTTTTGCAATACGACAATCGGGAGATGGTTTGGATTGGATGATGTTTCCAAGGCCAAAGAGCAAAAATTAATGAATCCGGATGGTTCTTTAACAACAGCGGGTGTTCAACAAGTTGCACTTTATGATGCACGTCAAAATAAAAACGGACAAGAAGTTGGTAATAGTCAAGTGAATGCAACTGAAATGTTAACTCCTAAAAAGAATGCTCCGAGTACAAAGGGCAATTCTTCACGTAAAAAACGGGTAAGCGGACAAAAACCTACTAAACAGACAAAAAGTAAGGAAGTATCGGAAAAAAGCAGTGAATCGGAAAAACCTTTAACTTTGGGAGGCGAGCCGGTCATTTCTACGTTGGTAATGGCGACAGATGAACGGCCGATAAGTGAAACATTTGGTAGTGAATATGGTGGAGGTGCAATAACTTTGTCTAATGTGCCGGTACAATCAGTAAATGATGATGCTCCTTTAACATTGGGAGGTAAGATAAATTTGGGTAGTAGTGTGTTGGATGCGTTAGATGCATCAGGAAGAAAACTGACCGACGTTGATATTGATTTAAGTCGTAATAATGGTTTAGGGAATGAAAGGTAATTTTTGAATCCCAAAAAATGTCGGAGAAATCTCCGGCATTTTTGATGATATTGAATGTAATATAATCTGTGTGAAACAGGGATGTAGCAATGCATTCCAATTATAAGGTTTGTGAAGTTTTTGGATTGACAAATAAAGTTAAATAGATATCCCTTTTTTATTAGTTGGTGGAAATTTATACAAACCGCAGTCGGATACATTGCCCCCTCTTTTGTTGTAAATCAGAGGATGTTAAGTGTGCGTGTAATTTTTTGGTTTTTAATCTTGAAGATTCGCTTCTGTTATTTGTTTTAAAACTTGTTTTTGCAGATTAATTTTATTAAAAGACTATTGCTTATTTTGCAGATAATTTTTCTAAATAACCGGAAAGTGTTTGTAAGTCCGTAAAAGAAGCATCCGGTTTGATTTCATTAAATTCCGCACTAGTCGGATCGGTCCAAACGAGTAGCCCTATTCCGTTTGTATAATTGTGTCCCATTGTGATATCGGCTTTTCCATCACCGATACTGATAATTTGTTCGGCATCGAAACCGGCGATTGCCGAATCAGTAAATGATTTTGATGGTTTGTCACACGGGGTATCTTCGGCCCCGATAATACGATCAAAATAAGAATCAATATTTAATGTGTGGGCTTCATTACGCAAAATACTGCCGGCTTTATTACTAGCTAAAATATTAATATAACCCAATGATTTTGCTTTTTCCAATGCATCAATGGCATAAGATTTTAAGGTAATTTCAGCAGCACTTTGAGCATAAGCTTTTAAATAAACAGCCCGTGCTTCACCTGCTTTTTCATCTCCGACTAAATCTTTTATCAAATTACGACCGGACGTATTCATTGCCGCTTTTGCTTCTTCTTTTGTCCAAGAAGGGAGTCCGTAAGTATGACGCATAACATTTTGTGCCGATAAAATAGCATTAAATGTATCTACTAATGTATTATCCCAATCCCATAAAATAATTTTTTGTGTCATTATGAACTCCTTTTGTTAAATTAATTTTTATATGTATATTGTACAGGCAATATCTTAAAAATGGGTTAAAAAAAGGAAAGAAGATACATTTTTGTTAGGGGAATGGCATTTTTGATTTGTTTTGGAGATACTATATAAAAAAGACTGGTAATGTTTTTGATTTTTTGATATATTGAAAAAAAGGATTAAGAAAATGACACAAAATAAAGAAATTCCAGCGATTTTTCAGTCGGTTCAGAATCAAACGATGAATGATGTAGATGCTTTATCGAAAGGGGCAGATGATGTTATTACTCGTTTGAGAGATGAGTATGTTCGGGCGACGGAAGATAATATTGGTAGTTTAGAACGTTTATTAAATGATATTCCGACAATGGACTCTGTAAATCAAGAGCGAGTACTAAAAGAGGAGTTTTTTCGAATGGCTCATGATATAAAAGGGCAAGGAAGTACATTTGGTTATCCGCTTTTGACGGATTTGGGATCGGATATTTGTGAACGTATCCGGAATCGATCGACATGGACGAATGATGATTTTGCTGTTTTTAAACAAGATATTGTCGATATGAAATATGTTTTATCACTTCCACCGGATTCGGAAAACGACAATTTAAAAAATATCGCAGAACGGTTGAAAGAGGGAAAATAAAATGCCGAAATCACATTTGCTTGTTATTGATGATGATACCCGTTTAAGACGATTGTTAAAACGTTATTTAACGGAAAATAATTTTCAGATTTCAGAAGCGGCAAATGCACAGGAAACAAAGGAATTGTTAACATTATTTCAATTTGATTTGTTAGTCATGGATGTTATGATGCCGGGGCAAAACGGAATGGATTTAACACGGGAATTGCGTGACAATGGTGTTGATACGCCGATTTTGATGTTAACGGCTATGGGCGATATTGATAATCGTATTTCAGGCTTGGAAGCTGGGGCGGATGATTATTTGCCAAAACCTTTTGAACCGAAAGAACTATTGCTCCGGATTAATAACATTTTAAAACGACGTCAACAAATTAATGTTTCTTCAGAAATTTATTTTGGAGATTGTCGGTATAATACTAAAACAGGACATTTATTTTTAAATGAGACACCGGTTTTATTAACAAGTGCTGAACAGGATTTGCTGAAAATATTGGTTGCTCGTGCGGGGGAAATACTGACACGAGAAGAATTAACTCAGTTAATCGGAACGGATAATGAACGAGCTGTGGATGTTCAAATTACCCGATTACGTAAAAAAATTGAAACAGATATTAAAAAGCCCCTCTGTATTCAAACTGTTCGTGGACAAGGATATATGTTGGTGTTAAAGTGATGGTTCAGAAAACTTTTTTTACTAAAATGAAACAATGTGTTTTTCGTTTTGCAAAGTTTATTACGAAACAGATTAAATTTCGGATTATTCCGAAAAGTTTATTGTACCGTTTTGTTCTTATTATTCTGTTACCACTTATTTTATTGCAAACAATTTTATTTGTATTTTTTTATGAGCGTCATTGGAATACGGTTAGTCGGCGATTAGCATTGGATATTTCGGGAGAAATTCAAACGATAGCAGATTATATTGTTCATCAAAACCCAACAATGCCTGAAATAGATTTGTTCTTGAAAAAAGTACAGTCTAATTTGTGGTTAGATGTTTCTTTTATTCCTAATGCTCGATTGGAACAACAGAATGTTGTTTATGAGGGATCTGTTTTTCATTTGGCGAGTGCTTTGTTAGCTTTAACATATCCGGTCGATATGAAAGAATTGTCTAATCAAAGCCAACAAATCAGCTTGCAATTATCAAATGGGGTTTTAAAAACAATTGTACCTCGTAAACGCTTTTTTAGTTCAACCGTCCATGTTTTTGTTATTTGGATGATTGGATCTTCGATTTTGTTGTTTTGGATTGCGTTTTTGTTTATGAAAAATCAAATTCGTTCTATTGAACGCTTGTCAAAAGCTTCAGAATTGTTTGGAACAGGTCATGATGTTTCTTTTAAACCGAGTGGGGCAACAGAAGTTCGTCAGGCCGGTTATTCTTTTATTTTGATGAAAAACCGTATTCAAAAATATTTAAGTGAGCGAACAACAATGCTTGCCGGTGTTTCTCATGATTTACGAACGCCTCTAACACGAATGAAATTGCAATTATCCATGATGCCATCTGATGAAACAACGCAGGACTTATTGGCTGATGTTTCTGAAATGGAACAAATGTTAAACGGATATTTGGCTTTTGCACGAGGAGAAGGAAAAGAAGTTCCACAGCCGATAAATTTAGATGAGCTTGTTTTGCAGATTGTTGAAAAACAGAGAAAATTAGGGCAGAAAATTAATTTTCATTTTGAGGAAAATATTTGTATATCCGGTCGATTGGGTGAAATCAGTCGGGCTATTACTAATATTTTAACAAATGCACATCGTTACGCAAAAAGAACTTCTGTTTCATTGGGCATACGAGAGAAAATGGCACGTATTGTTATTGATGATAACGGTCCGGGGATTCCGCAAAATAAACAGCAAGAGGTTTTTAAAGCATTTTATCGGTTGGATGCTTCTCGAAACAAAGCAACAGGTGGTGTTGGATTGGGAATGACAATTACACGTGATATTGTTCTGTCACATGGTGGAGATGTTTCTTTATCAAAAAGCCCGTTGGGCGGATTAAGAGTTATTTTGGACTTTCCGATATTAGTTGCAGATGAGCTTTAAATATTATTTTTGATAGGGTAAATATTTGGCAGATTAAAAGAAGTTTGTTGAGATATAGCAACTGTATATTGGTATTGAAAAATATGGATGTGTTTCAGGTGTAAAAAAAATCCACATGATGCCATGTGGATTTTTTTGAAAGTATTTTTTTATTGCATACTGTCTTGGTAAAATTCTTCTGTACCACTCCAAGTTGCATCTTCTGTAGAAGCATCTTTTGTGACGTAGTTCACAACAGCACCGGCCAAGGCGACAATAGCCAAACCGCAAGCTAATGCGGCTAACCATGGCCACTTAATTTTTCCGAAAATAGCTGCCCAACCTAAACCGATTAAGCCGAAACCACCGACAATAAAGATGATGTTACGAACATTGGTAAACACCCCAACTAAACGACCTGTGATTTGACTAAAGACATCTGCCCACACGTCTGTCGCTGTAAATGCCACGGCAATTACAAGCATGTAAACAAAAAATCTAATGTATTTATTCATGAGAATACTCCTTTAATATGCATATTATAAGACTTCTTACGTCTCCTCAATAGTATAAAACAAAATTTTTCATTTGTCTAGCAATTTTTTTGCTTGCAACTTCTTGCTCAAAGTTGTAATATGAAGCATATTCTGTTAGGTGTATCGCTTATTTTGAGCTTTTTGCCTGATGGTGGATGTAAAAAAGATTATAAAATTCAATAGGATGGAAGAATGTTTCTGCAAAAAACACTTTTAACGACAACATTAGGCTTTCTTGTGGGCTTTTCGGTAATTTCTGATTCTGTTTCAGCAAATGCTGCTGTGGAATCGGGAAAAAATGTAAAAAAAATGACCGTTGCTGATGTTTCTGCAGAAGAAATTTTAAAAATTAACGGCGATACAAAAAAAGAAATGACTGATTTGCGGGCACAAGAGGAAAAAATGCCGACAATTACGGCAGAAGGCGATTTTGTTGTGCCGACTTATTTGTTGCAAGCTCCGCCATCTGCTTCCGAAGTGGTTGTGCCGGATACATCTAAAAATAATTCTTTGAAAATTCAAACAGAACACATCCAAACAAATACAAAAACTGTACGTAATTTGCCGGTTGTTAAAATTACGCAAACAGAATTGACCCCTGTTGCCGAACAAATGGCTATTGAACGATTTTTGACGGGTAAAACGACAAAAACAACAAAAATGTACAAAGAAGCACTGGCCCGTCAAAATAAAAATAAGTTAAAAGATAAAAATGAAATGGCGGATCTTGATGTTGACGATATTGTTGAGCAAGATGGAGTTGTTCAGGATAAAGTACAAAAGAAGAAGTTATTGTTGCCGTTGCAACCTGCTCGTGAGGCGGTTGAATTGGAAGAAGATTTGTCAGATGTAAAACCAATATACAAAGTTATATCCTCTACAATGGCAGATAAAGTATTATCAGAGGCTCGTGAGCAAACGGAAAACGGATTGTTGATGCCACATGATATTAAAGTTAGTTTTTATCCTAATTCCACGGAGTTTTCAGGACAAACCATAAAATGGATTAAGGCTTTTTCTTTGCGAGCATTAAATGATCCGAGATACATTGTTAATGTGCGTTTAAGTCGAGAAAATCCGACTATTCAGCAAAAACGTTTGTTTGTTATTCAGCGATTGTTGAAAAATAGTGGATTATCCACGCATCAAATTGCGGTTGATTATGTGGATAGACCGACGGATAGTTTGGTTTTGCGTATGGTTGAGAAGCAAGAAGATGTTGAAGTGCGTCAAGTTCAGATGAAAAATGGAAAAGTTAAAGAAAATAAAACGATTAATTGGTAAAATGTTTCCGTTCGGGAAGAGAACAACAAAGGAGTCAGAATGAAGCAACAGTTATTAAAAAATACAATTATCGCCGGTGTAATGACGTGTGCATTTGGGATGATAAGTGCCTGTACCTCTTTGGGGGATTCGGAAGATACAGTTTTGGTATCTGAAAAATCAACGGCAAAAGCAACACAAACAGTTTGTACGGCAGAAAATCAGGGGAATTGTATTGTGACATATGAAGAACCGGATTTGAATTTGGCTCAGGCTTACTCCGGTTATGCGGTCAGTACAAATGCTTCTTATCAGGCGGGGGCGGTTCCAATGGCTTTATCTGCACCGGCTTCCCAAAGTGGTATGTCTGTTAAAGAACGGATGCGTCAGAAAGAATTGGCACAACAACGGGCAGATTTGGCATTACAGCCGGTTCAAAGTGGAGATATTGTTTGTGCCGGAGCAGATTGTGCGAATGCTTTATTTAAAACAGAAATAGAAAAAACAATACATACAAAAATGATTGAAGAGGGGCAAAGTAATTCTGTTTATGTTGCGGCACAAACTGGTTCGGTTGCTCAAAAAGTACCGGCATCTCAAAATGATGCTTCTTCTGTAATGGCAAAAGGAGCAACAGGGGTTCCGGTTGTTGGGGTAGCTCAAACGGGAGGTGTTCAGTCAAATGTTTTATCTGGTGAAAAAGCGGTATCAGCGGTTACACAGAGTGCAGTTGAAAACAAAGCAGAAGCTGTATCGGAAAAAACAGAAACAAAGATGACATCTTTAAAAGCAAAAATTGCATTTGGGGAAGAAGTGCATGATTGGGAAGCTCCGGCGGGAGAAACGTTGCGGACATTGCTTATGCAGTGGGGGGAAGCTTCCGGTTGGACGGTTGTTTGGAAAATGGATCGGGATTATAATTTAGAAGCAGGTGTCGTTTTCCGTGGAAAGTTTACAGAAGTTGCTGCTGCTTTTATCCGTTCATTTGCTCGGGCAACACCGGCACCGATTGGTACGTTCTATAAAGGGAACAGAGTTTTGGTAATTAACACGCAGGAGAATGATAATGCTGACTAAATCAATTAAATTAAGTCTTACGGGGATTTTAATGGCGGCAACTTTTATGTTGAATGCTTGTAATGAATATGTTGCCAGAACAAATGAAAAAATCGAAACAACATTGGAACGGGTGGAAGAGCATTTGCAACAATCTCAAATTCCTGATTTGCCGGCTCCGGTTGATACGGTGCGTACCAAAAATGATATTTGGTTGGGAACGGAAAGTGTAAAAATTTCCGAAGGAGATGCTTTGCCGGCTATGTTTGAAGATAATGACTCTATTACATTATCTATTGCTGAAGAAACAACTTTGCCGACATTGGCGCAGGAAATTACGGATATGACCGGTATTACGGTTAGATTGGATAATTTAAAAGCAGAAGATGCCATTCCGACCGAAACGGTTCCGTTTAACTATACGGGTAAATTGAGTGGTTTATTGAATTATGCTTCTAATCGGTATGGTGTATGGTGGAGATATAAATCCGGCATTATTACCTTTTACACAAAAGAAACACGTGTGTTCAATATTTATGCTTTACCGACTGAAACATCAATCAATGCTTCATTAAGCGGGGCAACAATGGGAGAAGGGGGCGGAAGTTCCAGTTCATCGTTGTCATCTTCTGCAAATTTGGCTCTTTGGGATAATATAGAGCAAGGTTTGGAACAAGTTGTGGGAGAAAACGGCAAGTTATCATTTAGCCGAGTTGCTGGTACAGTAACAGTGACGGGTAGTCCGTTTGTTATTCGTGAAGCAGCAGATTGGATTGCAAAGTTTAATGAAAAATTGTCTCGTCAAGTTGCAATTTCTGTAAAAGTATTGTCTGTTTCTGTTTCAAATGCAGATAATTATGGTTTGGATTTAACGGGGATTTTTACAAACAAAACAATTCAGGCAAATTATACAAGTCCATTTACAATTGGGGCAACAGGTAGTGCAGGAGCTGCTGCCGGTATGCTTTCTATGACATTATTAAAACCGAGTTCTAAATGGAAAGATTCAAATGCTGTTATTCAAGCTTTCTCCTCACAAGGAAAAACGTCTTTGGTAACATCTGCCAGTGTGACTACATTAAACAATAAAGTTGCACCAATTCAAATTACAACACAACAAAACTATGTGAAAGAAACAAATGTATCTACATCAGGTACAGGTTCAGATAGAAGTGTTGATACTGATATGGAAACAGATACATTGAATTATGGGTTTATGTTGGAGGTTTTACCAAGAATTTTAGATCATGGTCGATTAATCGTATTGTTCTCCATGAACTTAACTGATTTACTTTCATTAGAAACTTTCTCATCTGACGGTTCAAGTTCTGAAGACGGTGCAGAAGCATCTGATTCAAGTGACAGTTCCGATACTGAAAGTGAAAGTGGAGATAAAGAAACAACAGTTGTTCAATTGCCAAAAATGCAAACACGTGGTTTTGTTCAGGAAATTGCAATGCGTTCCGGTTCCACATTGGTTTTAACCGGATTTGAACAAGTTAAAAATAACATAACAACCGGCGGTATTGGCAAGGCAAAAATGGGTTTGCTTGGTGGACAGGCATACAGTGACAATACCCGTGATGTAATGGTGATTTTATTAACGCCGGAAGTTTTGGAATCTCCGTTGTCACCGGAATCACGTATGCGAGATTTTTAAGGAGTTCTTCATATGGCTGAAGGGATAGAAAATCAAATGAATACGGTGGGCGGATATGATCCGAATCAAAATGGATCTATTACCATCAATCGGCGAGAATATGCAGTTGGATTGTTATGGCAACCTTTGCAAAACTCCGATGAACCGTTTTCAGAAATTCGTGAAGCAATAGACAGTGATCCTGAGGCAGATTTATATTGCTTGCGTTCAACGTCAACGCCACAATATGGTATTGGTAAAAAAAGCATGAAGCATCGGGCAGGGGAGCCGTCTGCTGCTGCTGCTGTTGCTTCTGCATTGAGTGAATATACATCTGTTGCCGCAGTTTTTCCCGTGCCGGAAGGTTGGTGGCTTGTTGCTATTCGAAATGATTTAATCTTATCGGAAGAAGATGTTTTATATACATCTGAACAGGATGCCCAAAATAAGTATTATTCATTAATGTCTTTACCGGATTGGGATTTAAAAATTGCTCCGGAAAGTTGGGCAATTGATAAGTCACGGCAAATTTCTTTAGAGACATTATTGAAAAAAGCTGGTGCCAAAGTTGTTTTAGAAGAGTTAGGAGCAGTAAAGAAAACACAAATTTTAACATTTATTGCGTTGGGATTTGTTGGTCTTATCTTCTTTTTACTTTATCTAGTTTCTTCTTTATGGAAGTCGGCATTTACGGAAGAAAAAATTGAAGCTGTTGCCATTCCGGAGGTTATTCAGCCTGTTGAACCTGTTCCTGAAAAGCCAAAACCTTGGGAAAAAGTTCCTAAAATGGATGTGTTTTTGCACAAATGTTGGAACAATGCTTATCAATTGACAAGTTTAACCATTCCTGGTTGGCAAATTGGACAGATTAATTGTAATTTGCAGGGTTTAACGACCGGTTGGTCTAAATCATGGAATAGTGCCGGACGGATTGCTTGGTTAAAAGCTGCTTTGAATGAGTACAAAATGTCTCGAGTAAATGTTCAATTAAATCAAGATGGAACCTCAGCAACCGGACAATTATCATTTACAGATATACCGATGGTTGCTTCCGTTCCGACAATTGAAGAAAGTCAACTGTGGGATGAATTGACGGATATTCGTCAAGCAACCAACATTCAATTGAATTTTTCAAGACAAACAGTTATGGACCCGCCGAATAATCCGGATGGAACACGTCCACCCAATCAACAGGAATATGTATTTTTTCAGTTTTCAATTTCGTCGCCGTATTCACCATTTGAATGGTTGACGTTCTTTGAAAAGTTTCCAGGTTTGGAATTAACATCAATCAACTTTAATCCGGGGTTGGATGCTCAGGATAAATGGAAATATGAGGGGAGAATTTATGCAAAATAATTCATTATCTTTATTAGCGACACTTTGTTTGTCAACCGCTTTTTTTGTTTCTCCGGTTTATGCACAAAATGCTCCGCAACCTCTGACTGGAGCAACTGCCGGTTCAGAATTGATTCCGGCAGATACATCAGCGGATACCGGATTGCCGAATACTATGGATGCCGGAAAAGCACAGGAAAAACAACTTTTGGAAGCAGAATTAAGTAATACAGCTGTTAGTTCATCGGAAATTTTGGATTTTCCGGCACGGACATCATTAGGTGAATTGGAAATGGCAACCTTACCGGGAATTAAGGAATCTTTGATTACAGGTCCGGCTCCAATGGCTCCGTCTGTATCCACCAAAGATTTACCAAGTGAACAATTGTTGGGACGTATTACATCAGAAGTTTTTCAGGAAATGGCTGATTTAGAACGAGGTAATGTCTTTTTAAAACTTCAAATGCAAAAAGAACAATTAAAAAATGATTTGGAAAAATTAAAAGCAACATATCGTCAAACACGTTTAGAAGAAATTGCCAAGAGGGAAGATGTTGTTCGTTCTCGTATTAATTGGTGGCAAGAACAAGAAAATGTTCGGCTGGAAATGGAAAAGAAAAAAGCCGAAACAGATGCAATTGAACAACAGATTGCAGAAGCTGAGGAATTGCGGAACAAGTTAAGAGAAGAAGCAATGGCTGAAAAAGAAGCCGCACAAAAAGCAGATGCCGATTCGAAAGAAAAAGGTAGTTTAGTAGAAACAGAACAAAAAGAAGAAACGAAAGCTACTAAACGAGCGACTGAGTTGTATACATTAATTGGTGTGCGAGGTGTTAAGACAAAATTAACGGCACGATTAAAAAATTTAGTAGATGGCAGTATTATTTCGGTTAAAGTAGATGAAGTATTACCATCGGGACATAAAGTTTCTGTCATAGAACGTGAATCTATTACATTAATCAATGGCTCGAAAGAAGAAGTATTGCTTTTGAATAATAAGGGCGGTATTGCATCAACGAATGTCGAAGATTAGATGAAGTAAGGAAAATGAGGGGGACAGTCAAATGAAAGCATCCTTTTTCGGGACACGACCGAATAAGCGAGGAAATGAGCCTTTGTCGGTTCAAATTAAGCCGGCAGCCGGTGCATCCTCTGCAAACGAATTATTGGATGTTTCTCATATTGAAATTCCGGAAACCGGAGGTTTTCCGGAGGAAGAATTACCTAAAATTCCAAATCTGCCCCCATTTCCGTCTTTTATGAATGAGAGTCAATCTTCGTCAGACACGTCTATTGATGAGAATCAGATTCAAGAAGTTCATCAGGAAGCAGAAGTTGTTGAAGCGGTAAGTACAGACTCTATTTCTCAAACAGAGGATGAAGTTGGAAACAATGCACATAGTCCGGTGTTTATGCCCCCGAAAGCTCCGACTTTTACCAATGAGAATGAATCTGAACAAAAAGCACAAAATACCCAAGAGAAAAAAGAAGAGACAGCAGAAGGAAACAGGGAAGAACTACATGCTGCCGTTCAAGATGCTTTTTTAAAGGACACAACACAAGCCCCGTTGATACAACATAATAAAGATTATAATTCTCCCTCATTTTTAAAAGATTTATTTGATAACGGAAATGTGTGTATTACAGCATCAGGTGGTTCGTTACCGATTAAAGATGAAACACGAATGTTGTTGGCTCTTTTTTCCAACGGTCGCTTTTTTGTTTGTGAAACATATAAGTTTGATGGTAAGGTTTTAGGTTTTGAATATTTAGCCAAAAAACGGCATTTGCAAATTGGAAAACCGGAATATGTTCCGATGCCTGTTTTGCAGAGTATTTATGAATATTCGACACGTAATGGATTTACCGAAACGGTTGAAGTTGATAAGAATGAAGAACAAGAGCAGGCACAAGCTCGTATGCAACGGGATTTTATTACAATTATTTCCCGTGCAGCTGCTTTACACGTATCTGATATTCATATCGTTGTTGCAGACCATACAACGGTTATGTTCCGTGCAAACGGGTTAATGCAAACAGAAATGGAATATAATAAAGATTGGGGTGAAAGTTTTGTTCGTGCCGCATTTGCTTCTTCTGATATTTCCGATTCAAACTATGCGCAAAATGAATATCAGGCAGCTCAGAAGTTAGGGCGAACACCGTTAAGAGGATCTCACGGGAAATTGGTTTTACCTCGAAATATTTTAGGTATTCGTTTGCAATTTAATCCGATTGCTTTTGGTACACGGTATGTTATTATGCGGTTGTTGTATGCCGAAGATACATCCAGTACATCTACGGGATTGGAGGCACTTGGTTTTACGGAACGAGAGTTGAATTATTTTTATCAATTACGGGCGGCTCCAACGGGAATTACGATTGTTTCGGGTCCGACAGGGTCGGGAAAATCAACGACCTTGCAACGAAATATGATTCAGATGTTGCAGGAACGCAACTTTGAAATTAACCTAATTACTGTGGAAGATCCGCCGGAATATCCAATTCCTGGAGCAAGACAGATGCCTGTGACAAATGCTACCATTGAGGAATCCAAGGACAGAGAGTTTACAAAAGCGTTGTCAGCAGCATTGCGTTCTGATCCGGATAGTTTGATGATTGGGGAGGTACGAACGTTATCTGCTGCTGATTTGGCTTTCCGAGGAGCTTTATCTGGACATAACGTGTGGACAACATTACACGCCAATAGTGCTCCGGCTATTTTAATGCGCTTAAAGGATTTAGGGGTGGAAGATTTTAAATTGCGTGATCCTGAAATTATTAAAGGATTATTGGCACAACGTTTGTTCAGACGAATTTGTCCTCATTGCCGTATTCCTGCAACGAAAAAATTAAATTCTCCATCCGTTATTCGTTTGAGAGAGGGATTTGGTGATGTTGGTGTTGAAAGTTCCTTCTTACGGGGAAAAGGTTGTAAACATTGTGATTTCAGAGGGGTTAAAGGACGGATGTCTGTTGCTGAAATTATTTTGCCGGATGCAACATTCCTTGATTTAGTTATGAAAGGCGAAACGAAAAAAGCCATTAACTATTGGATTAATGATTTAAATGGTATGACATTACGAGAAGTTGCTATTTCCCATATGTTTAGAGGTTTAATTGATGTGGATGAAGTAGAACGGTGGACCGGATTCTTAAATCAGGTGGTGACCGGTTAGAAAATTTAATAAGGAGTTCTGAATGGCAGAAGTAAAGAAAAAGAAAGTGGTTGTGGCAAGTTCGGTCAGTTCGGCAGATATGTTTTTTGCAAAATGTATGGTTCGGTTATATACATCGGATAGATTGGCATTTTATTATAAATTAAAAGCATTGCTTCGCAACCGATTTTCTTTGATGGATGCTTTAGAACGGATGTATCAGATTTATTCGAAAGATGGAAAAAAGCCGACTGAATCAATGGCGGTTGCCATTACATGTTGGATGCAACAAATTCGAAACGGGGATACTTTTTCTGTTGCTTTGCGTGGATGGGCTCCTTCGACGGAATTATTGATGTTATCTGTTGGTGATGTTTCTAACTTAGAAGATGCTTTAGGGAATACCATTAAGGTTGTTGAAGGGATGAATCGGATGAAAGAGCCGGTTTTTACGGCGGTTTCATACCCGATGTTCTTGTTAATTATGGTTATTCTTTTGATTTATGGCGTTGGTGCATTCATGGTGCCCCCGATGGTTAACGCTGTTCCGAATTTGGTATGGACGGGTACGGCAAAATCATTGGTTGATTTGTCTAATTTTGTGAGAGATAATCCTTGGCCGTTATTTTTAACGCTTCCGTGTATTATTTTTGTTGTATTACTGACTTTTCCACGCTGGAAAACAGAATCTCGCTCAATTGCCGATAAATGTGCTCCGTGGTCAATTTATCGTATTTTTATCGGGGTTGGTTGGTTGTTGTCGTTATCAGCTTTGGTTCGTGCCGGTACGCCGGTTTCTAAGGCAATGCGTTCTTTGCGGGCGGATGCTTCTCCATATTTGTTATATCGGATTGATAAAGCATTAAGTTATGTTAATAACGGGGATAACTTGGGTGATGCTTTATATAAAACAAGACTTGGTTTTCCGGATGAGGAAGTTGTTGGCGATTTACGGATTTATGCCGAGTTGGATAACTTTCCGGAAGCTTTAACCCGTTTATCAGAAGATTGGTTGGAAGATTCTATTAAAGACATTGAGAAGAAAGCTGCTTCATTAAATGGGTTTGCCATTATTATGATTGCCGGCATTGTTGCGTGGGCAGTTATGGGCACCTTTGACATGCAGGAACAAATGGTTAACGGTATGGGCTTAGGTGGTGGCGGTTAATTTACTAAGGCTTTACGTGATTTAAAGAAAGAGACAGCTTTTAAAGGGCTGTCTTTTTATTATAACCTAAATATTTATGTGTATTTTTTAAGAATGGTATGGATTAATACAGAATAATTGTTTTTTTTATCAATTTATAATTTACATTTTAAAGTTTTTTCTTTATACTAATCCCATTAATAATTATACCAAATCAAAAGGAGTTGAAAATGAAAAATATTGGTGAATTAATGAAAAAAGCACAAATGGTTCAATCTCAAATGAATATTTTGCAAACAAAAATGGAAAAACAAGAATTTGAAGGAACAGCCGGAAATGGGGCTGTTAAAGTTGTGATGACTGGTAAGGGCTTGCCGATTAGTGTTTCTATCAATCCGGATGTTGTGGATAAAAATGATGTAGAAACATTAGAAGATTTAGTTTTGTTGGCTATTCGGGATTGCCGTGAAAGAACAGATGATATTATTGCTTCTGAAATGGAACGGATTCAAACCTCTTTGGGATTGCCCGCCGGATTTAAATTGCCGTTTTAATTTTTGAAAAGTAGTCATATGGCGGCTCCGGAACTTGAACATTTGATTGCATTGTTTTCTAAATTACCGACAATGGGTCCTCGTTCGGCAAGGCGAGCGGTTTTGTTTTTGTTAAATCAAAAAGAAAAACAATTTTTGCCCTTATTACAGGCAATGCAAATGGTTATGGAAAAAGTTAATACGTGTTCTGTTTGTGGTAATTTAGATACGGTTATTCCGTGTTCTATATGTTCGGATGTACATCGATTGCCGCATCAAATTTGTGTTGTGAGGGATGTTGCTGATTTATGGGCAATTGAACGCTCCAAAGTCTATAAGGGGCAGTATCACGTTTTAGGTGGTGTCTTGTCAGCCTTAGATGGTATTGGACCGGAAGAATTAAATATTCAATCTTTATTGGATAAAGTTGCTGTTAATCAGGGATGTGAGATTATTTTAGCTTTGCCGGCAACCGTGGAAGGGCAGACAACGGCACATTATTTATATGATCAATTAGAGGCTTATCCTTGTACGGTTTCGGCACTTTCAAGAGGCGTTCCGGTTGGAGGAGAGTTGGATTATTTGGATGATGGAACATTGCAAATGGCATTTAAGGCACGGCGTACCGTATAGGCAGGAGTAAAAATGGAAGAAATTAAAAATGCGATAACAAATTTGGAAGAATCCATATTGAGATTAGAAACAGCTGTATATCGGGTAAAAAAAGCATACGTTCAGTCGACAGAGCATACAGCGGAGTTGAAAGAGGTTGTTAAAACAGCTTATATGCAAATTGATAAAATGTTAACTGAGTTTAAGCAAGGAGAAGAATAATGGCAATTGTATCGCTTAAAATCGGTGAGCGATTTTATAAGTTTTCTTGTGCGGATGGACAGGAAAATTATATGCGCGAATTGGCTGAAAATTTGGATGTACGGGCAGCACAATTAATTAAAACACTTGGTTTTATGCAAGAAGGTCAGTTATTGGCAATGCTTTGCTTATTATTGGCAGAAGAAAAAAGCAAATTAGAAAAAAGTACGAATGCCATCGCTTTGGATGAAACAACGAAACAAATTGCTGAAAAAATAAATAATTTGGCAACAAAAATAAACGGGGTTGTTTCAGATTTAGAGTTATTAACACAAGAAAAAGATGAAAAATGAGAGTATTGTTTTGCGGAGATATTGTTGGTAAATCCGGTAGAAAATTAGTGGCTAGCTGTTTACCAAAGTTAAAAAAACAGTTGTGTTTGGATATGGTTATTGTAAATGGTGAAAATGCAGCACATGGATTTGGTATTACGCCACGTATTTATGATGAATTGATTCGAAATGGTGTTCATGTTATTACATTAGGTAATCATTCTTTTGATAAGTCTGATATTTTTCCGGTTTTAGATTCGGCACAAAATATTATTCGTCCGTTGAATTATCCGGAAAATACTATCGGAAAAGGGTGGTGTTTTCATACAACAGAAAAAGGCATTCGGGTTGCTGTTGTTCAATTATTAGGGCATACCTTTATGCGTGCAGTTGCGGATCCATTTGAATGTGTTGAGAAATGGATTAAAACATATAACAGAACAGAACATTATGATATTTTGATTGTTGATTTTCATGCAGAAGCAACGGCAGAAAAAGTTGCTTTGGGACATTTTTTGGATGGATATGCTGGATTAGTTGCTGGAACTCATACACATATTCCGACAGCTGATGCACACATTTTAAATGGCGGAACTGCATATATTTCAGACATTGGTATGTGTGGAGATTATGATTCTGTCATTGGTATGAAAAAAGAAGGGGCTTTAATTCGTTTTTTAACCCCAGATAAAAAAGGACGGCTTCAACCAGCGGAGGCAGAAGGAACGTTTTGTGCTGTTTGTGCTGATATTGATGAAAAAACGGGTTTGGCAACTCAAATTTTTCCGGTTCGTATCGGAGCGGTACTTGAAAATACACATCAAATATGATATAACCGAAGAATATTAATTTAACAGAAACAAGAAAAGGAAAAAATAATGGCAGGACATTCACAATTTAAAAACATTATGTATCGCAAAGGGGCACAAGATAAATTACGAGCAAAAGTTTTTTCAAAACTGGCACGGGAAATTACGGTTGCCGTTAAAACCGGAGGTGCGGATATTTCTTCAAATCCACGGTTGCGTTTAGCAATTCAAAATGCACGGTCTGAAAATATGCCGAAGGACAATATTGAACGGGCAATTGCAAAAGGGTCTCAAAGTGCAGATACAACAAATTATGAAGAAGTCCGTTATGAAGGTTTTGGTCCAGGAAAAGTTTCCGTTATTGTTGAGGGGTTAACGGATAATCGAGCACGGACAGCTCCGGCACTGCGAGCTGCATTTTCTAAAAATGGGGGAGCACTCGGAGAAACAGGTTCTGTTACATTTAATTTTGAACGAATTGGATACATTGAATATCCGGCTTCTGTCGGAACGGCTGATGCTATTTTTGAGGCAGGATTGGAAGCCGGTGCTTCTGATGTTATTTCTACGGATGAAACACATGAAATTACATGTGCACCGGAAGATTTGTCCTCGGTTCGTGAATCGTTGGAAAGTGTATTGGGAACGCCTAATGTGGCACGGTTAGATTGGAAACCGCTTGTTCAAAAAGAAATTGCAGATTTGGAAACTGCTCAAAAATTATTTAAATTTATTGATATTTTAAATGAAGATGATGATGTTCAGCGGGTTATTACAAATGCGGACATTATACCGGAAATTATGGCTCAGTTGGAAAGTGCAGAATAATGATTCGTATTTTAGGACTTGATCCGGGATTACGTCATACAGGTTGGGGTGTCATTGAAAAAGATGGCACCCGTTTGCGTTTTCTTGCCGGTGGTGTTATAAATCCAAGTAGCACGGGAGATTTGGCAGACAGACTGGCAGAATTGCACGAAGAATTGAAAAAAATAATTGAAGCGTATGCACCGGATGAAGCAGCCGTTGAACAAACGTTTGTTAATAATAATCCGACTTCTACGTTAAAATTAGGACAGGCGAGGGGAGTGGTTTTATTAACACCGGCATTATTTCATATTCGGGTATCGGAATATACGCCCAATCAAATAAAAAAAATGATTGTTGGCGTTGGACATGCGGATAAAAAACAGGTAGATATGATGGTTAGAACTTTGTTGAAATCCGTGCCTGAAAATATCCCGCCTGATGCCTCTGATGCTTTGGCTATTGCTTTGTGTCATGGTTTTATGCGTCCGACAAATATACAGCAATATATGAAAAGAGTTTAAAGGATTGTTGATGAAAATTATTCAAAAGCCTTCTACACATTATAATGAACGAGCTTGTTCCATTGATATGATTGTGCTACACGCAACAGCAACCCCGACTATACAAGAAACCTTTTATTATTTAATTGAAAAAGAAGAACAACCACGTGTAAGTTCTCATTATGTTATTGATACAGATGGAACAATATACCAATTGGTGGCAGATGATAAACGGGCATGGCATGCAGGACTTGGTTGTTGGGGGAATATTCTGGAAGATATTAACAGTCATTCTATCGGTATAGAATTTCAATGTGCGGCAAGTGGTACTCAGTCTTTTGCACAATTTTCAGATAAACAAATACAATCGGGGATTGATTTGTGTCGGGAACTGATGAAGAAGTATAATATTAAACCGTTTAATGTGGTTGCTCATTCAGATATTGCTCCGGATAGAAAATATGACCCTGGCAGAACGTTTCCATGGGAACTGTTTTGGTTAAATGGTATTGTGGATAATCCTATCCGAAGACCATTAATGGGTGGGTAAATATTAAAGAAAACACATGATAACTTTCGTCTTGCTTTTTTTTGAAAAAAAGATATCATAAACAGTGTTTATTACAAGAATAAGGAGTATCAGTATGTATGAACAATTAGAAGAAGTTAAAAAATCTTGTTTAAATTGTCAAAAATGTGCATTGGGAGCATTACGAAATAATGTTGTGTTTTCAGATGGTATTCCAAATTCAAAATTAATGTTAATCGGAGAAGCTCCCGGATTTAATGAAGATATGCAGGGAAAACCATTTGTCGGACGTGCAGGTCAATTATTGGATAAAATTTTTGAATCTGTCGGATTTTCCAGAGAGAAAGATGTGTATATTTGTAATACCATCAAATGTCGTCCACCGGAAAATCGTGATCCTTTACCGGAGGAAAAAGAAGCTTGTCGTGCTTATTTGGATAAGCAGATTGAAATATTAAAACCTCGTATTATTTTGCTTTGCGGAAAAGTAGCTTTAACTTCCTTTTTACCACACTTGAATGTGGGTATTACAAAGGTGAGAGGGCAGTGGTTTGAGGGACCTTACGGTGCAAAAATGATGCCAATTTTTCATCCGTCATATTTGTTAAGAAATCCGATTGCCCGACCGGGTTCGCCGAAGGCACTCATGTGGGAAGATATTAAAAATATTCGCAAAGCATATGATGCTTTGTAATGAATTTTTTCTTTTATTTTGGAATACAATATAATTTTTCTCCATCTTGGGAAATATCCCCATTTGCATTTTTACAAAGTTGTTGTGATGTGATATCTATACCGATTTCATTATCTATAGTTGAAATACCTGTTCGGCATTCACCGGAGATATCTTGCCAATCACCGTCTTCACAGATTAGTACACACGCATAAGTATTTGTACCTGTTTGCATCACTCTGCGATTGGAACAAGATGTACATAATTGTTTTGAATCAGTTGAATCTGCAATTGCAACAGCTGTTTCCGTGTTGCAAGAAATACATCTATTATTTATTGATAAGAATGTAATTGTTTGTTCACAACCTGCTTTAATACAATAGGAATCGTCCGTAAATCGTCGTAAATCACCACAAGATTCACATTGTTTTTGTGTTGTTTTATAAGCGGCATCAGAGGTACACGAACGACATTTCCAATCGTTATCTCGATAAAGTGTTCCGATTCCTGCCGGATAGTTGGGAAAATTATCCGGATCCGGACTGTCACTATTACAAACACCATATGTGCCGGGTTTATACAATATACATTTATTATCAATGTACATACGTTTATTTATTATGCAATTATTTTCGCAAAGCTCTTTTGAATCAACTTTGTAATGTGGATATGTCATACTGCTACATGGCTCACAAGAGTTGATGGCAAAACGGAATGTTTCACTTGGACACGTTGTTAATGAACAGTAACGGGCTTTGGAACCACCGGTTAATGAATATGTTTTTGTTGCGGTACTGCAATTTGCACACATATCTGTAAAAATTTGGGAGGGCGGGTATCCACTTGACCATTGAGTTCCTAAATCAGTGCATTTTTTACATTCGCCGTTATCTCCTCGTTGTACATAACCTTCTCCACAATCATTATAACAATATAACTTGTTTTCTCTTTCATCAATCCATCTTTTTTTTACATCTGTATATCCCTGTCCCTCATTGGCGATATTACATTTTGTGCAACCGGAGGCTTCATCACTTTCAATTTCAATAGGGCCTTGTGTATCACAGGAGCGACAAATTTTATTTTTATCCATAACATATCCGGCTGGGCAGACTTCTAAATCTAATACACAATTTCCATTAACGTATTTTCTATTTGGATTTCCTTTTTCATCTTTACACGCATTACATAAGTTAATTCCATCAACGGAGCAATCACCTGTTTCGTTAATACATAAAGATACAACTTTCGGAGATGAACAAGGATAACAGACTCCTGTACTGCTGACAAATTCATTTGTATTACATTTTGTTGTGCAAAAAGGATTTAGATTTGATATCCGATGTATTGTTTTTCCGGGGCAAGCCGAACATTCATTTTGCCAAGCCTGTTTTAATTCATCGGGAATCGTTTGTTTGTACATTTGAGCCCCGTAATTATCAAAACACATAGGCCATTTATCGCTATAACAATCAGAATTATCTTGTTTGTTAATTTCACATGAACGACAAATACCATCAGCTTTAAAATAACCAGTTGGACAGTTTTTTAAAACACATTTATTGTTTCCGTATAGTATGCGATTGCTACATGATTGACACAAAGAGCGAGATTGTTCATCATCTGGTATTGTTAAAATAGCCCAGTTTCCGTATGTTTCTAAATCTGTTTGTACGTGAATTCGTCCGGAATTAGATACTTTTTCAGAAGTTCCCGAACAAGGTAAACAATCGTATTGTGTTGTTAAAAACTCCTTACCTCTGATACAAGTTGAAGCACAATATGTTGTTCGGTTGTCATTTTTACCGGTTTCGGCAATGCGTTTACCATTATTACAGGCTTGACACATTTCAATTCCACTATGAGAATCTTTGATTTCAATATTTCCGACTTTTTTTTCAAAAATTCCGTCATTATCATCTGCATTTTGAAGTATTATATTTGCGTTAAAAGTGCATTGTACACAGGAACCATTGGCAGCACGATATTCTTTGCCAAACTTATCACCCTCTCCGCATGTTTGTGGGAGATCAACGCATTTATGTGTTGTTGGTTCACATACTTGATTTTGATTTAGACAATCTGTATTTACCAAACATTCAACGCAAATACCGTCATTATTGTTTTCTAAGCAAAAGGGTGTATTGGTATCACTACATTTATTATGACACATCATATCATCTTCACAGGTAGCTGTTCCACATGCTTGGGAGCAATCTGTGTCTTCAATACAATATTGAGAATTTTCCAAATTCTCTGAATTAATGAATGATGTAAAAACTATTTGATTATCAGATTTGGCTTCTGTACAAAGATTTGAATTATTATTATATTTAATATTATTGACTTGAATAAATTGCAAACCCTGAATAATTTGATTTAATTTCATATTCAAAACTTGTTTACAAACATTTTGAGGTATGTTTTCTACAATAATTTTAAATGCAACATCAGGGTGTGTTGTTATTCGGATGGGATATCCTGTTTGTGTTTTATTATTCCATTCGGGAAAAGCGGTTTTGTCCGTATTATTCTCTGTTTCCGGCAGCGGAATATTTTGAAATCTATGATAAATATCAGATGCACGTGCATTAACTTCTCCGACAATATCATTTGCCTGATATTTATCCATGGCAAATTTATATCCCATTATCCCGCCAACACTTAATACACCGACAACAGCTAAAACACCCAATATTTCTACCATTGAACGACCAAATTCGTTAACTTTGTTTTGCATAATCTTCTCCTTTATAACCTCATACTCATAAAATGAGTATAAAAAAAGGAACCTTTTTTTCCCTATTCGAATCGAAAGAATCGGATTTTAAAAAAATAAAAGATTATTATTTTAATTGAGTAATTTATTTAAAATTAAAAAAAATGCTAAAAAGTGAAAAAAAGTGTTGCATTTATACGTTCCTTTTTTTACAGATAAAATAAGAAACCTTTACATTTTGTTAAAAGATGATACAATAATTTTAATAGTCAAATGTTTGATACATTTGACGTTTTTTATTGAATGAAAGGAAAAAAATGAAAACAATTTCATCACTTATCCGTAATTTACGGAAAAAAAAGAGTTAACACAAGAAGAACTAGCTGAATTGATGGATGTTTCAACGCTCTCAATTAGCAATATGAAACGAGGCAAACACTTTCCATCTGCTAAAAATTTAAATAAGTTAATAACAATATTTGAACTGCAAAATCAATTAGAATTACTCTCGCTATTTTTAACCTCTGATTCGGAAAAACAAAAATATTTACTGCAATTAGCAACCTATTCAGAGAAAAAATTAGAAGAAATCATTTTATTATTTCAACAGTGAAACAAGTAAAATATTAAAGGCTTCCTAGGTCCGTTGATTAAATTTCAACGGACAGAGAAGAGATTATTCACAGATACCATATTCCGCATTCCAATTTGGACGAATAGACGGACACCCCTCACATGATTCCCCATTCCAGATAGGCGTACTACCCGAACAGGTCGGAATACATTTTTTCTGATAAGTGCCGGTAACTTTGCCTTTTCCGGTACAAGTTCCAGTTCCTCCTGCTGGTGGATTTTGACAATAATTTATACTTCCTGTCACAATTGTTGTTCCGGGTCCTGCCCAATGATTCTCACAATAGCGAAGCCCTGGACCCCAAAAATCTTGTTCAAAATATAAAGCATAAATTGTTTTAGCTCTAACGGTTACACCATAATTAGTATACCCACTTGTTGCAACTAATCTACCAACCGAAACACTACCAGAACCATTAGATAAAATGCCTCCGCCCGAATAACTAGAAGCATATAAATCCTGAAAAGAAGATGTGCCTGCGACATGACTGAACGTTTGAACTCTTGCTTTTCCTGTTACAGTTAATGAGCCTTTAGTATTATATAAAGCACCTTTTAAATCAATTGTCCCAATTTTCATAATATTAGAATTAATAAAAGATGCTATCCCAATTAAGTGATTAGCGGTTAATGTTCCATTATTTTGAAATGATGCCCCCCATGTTGTACCTTGCGAACTAATAACAGTATCAATATTCATTACTCCATCATTTATAATAATTATTTCACTTAAATAGTTTCCTGAAGAATCTTGAATCGGTGCCGACTGCATTCCTTCTAGTATACCGGCAGTTAGTTTACCTGTACTTTGATTATGAACACCATGAGCATATCCATTTCCATAAACTTTGTTTGTAACTGTTATCGTTCCTGCATTATTAATTCCGTTGGACGTTGAACTGGTTGCAGAAACATTTTTTGCTTTTAATGTAATTCCAGAATTAACCGTTAATGTCCCTTTTACAACCAAATTACAGTCAGATATATCTAAATTTTTGGATACTGTCATATTTGTATTATATGTAACTGTGTCACCCGAAGCACTGTAATTTGTTAAACCAATATTCTTTATCTGATTTCCACACCACGTTGATAAAATAGTGCACTGTGTTCCGTCCCAATAAGGATTGGCTGTCGGACAGGCTTCACAAGCACTTGTTGATGTATTCCACTTCGGTTTTGCATTGTTAACTTCGTAACACGTTTTACACGTTTGTGTAGCTGTGTCCCAATATGGTTTTGCTGTTGTACAAGCAACACATTGTTTGTTTGTGCTGTCCCATGTCGGTTCGTCACTCGGACATGTTGTACAGGTCAATCCGTTCCAATATGGTTTGCTTTCATCTGCTTGATAGCATTTAACGCATTTGTTCGTACCACTTTGATAATAAGGCGTATCACTTGGACAAGCACAACTTCCCCCACTCCACACTTTCGGAGCATAACATGTATCCTGTGTTGAGCCTGTTGTCACACACTTTTTCGATGAAGCACTCCATGAACCACTGGAACAAACACATTTTTTATTTGTACTGTCCCATGAGGCATTCGTTCCCGCACAATAGGTACAATTATCGCCATAATACCCTGTTTTACAAACACAGGCTTTTTTGCTGGCATTCCATTCTCGGCTCGTCTGCGTACACGTACACTTATTGTTTGTACTATCCCATTTTGTGTAATTGCCGGCACAATACGTACAACTCGGTCCGTAATAATTCGTATTACAGATACATTTATTTTGCGTTGTGTTCCATGTGCTATTCGCTAATGTACACGTACATTTATTATTCGTGCTATCCCATTTTGAATTGGCTCCCGCACAATAGACACAACTCGGTCCATAATAGTCTGTATCACAAACGCAGGCTGTTC
>SUUT01000002.1 GCA_015062385.1 Alphaproteobacteria bacterium
GGCATTTGTGTTCCGATTTATGTGATGGTAATAGATATAATATTGGAGAATATTGTTATCCAAAATGTTCAGATGATACGCCATTAACTGGAGCAGACGGAGCTTGTTACGATTGCAATTATTCCGGTAAATCATTATCAACACCGTGTTCGGATGTTTGTTCTAACAGAACGCTAAAGGATGGATATTGTGTTCGCACAAAATGTTTAACAGGAACATTTGCCGATAAAAATAGTATATGTCAAGCTTGTAATATTCAATCCATTATAGAAACATCAGAAGATAATTGCAAAAGTTGTCTTAATCGGTCATATAAGGATGGATATTGTTATCCACCAGCCGAAAGTTAGATAGTTCTGATTTAAAAAATACATGAAAACTATTGTGTTTTTGGGCAACTTTTAGTGCGTTGTTTCATTAAAATAAAGAGATATATTAAAAAAATAGGTATTTAGAGTATTTATCATATTAAAAAATTTAAACCGCTGAAAAATCAGCGGTAGGATTGAATTTATATTAGTCGTGTTAATAATGTTGTTTTTTTGAATAAAATATTTTTTGATGTCCGTCTAATGATACTGACGCATTAATCCGACAAGTTGTCCTTGTATTTCAACTCTGTCTGCTTCAAAAAAACGGGTTTCATATTCTGAATTTTCAGGAATTAATGCAATTCGGTTTCCTTTAACCTGAATTCGTTTTAATGTCACTTCATAGCCGTCAACCAATGCTACGGCAATTGTTCCATTGGGGACTTGAACGGTGCGTTTAATAATAACTGTATCTCCGTCCATAATGCCGACATCTTTCATAGAATCCCCCTCAACGGTTAAAGCATAATGTTCTCCGCTACCCATCATTTGAGCCGGTACACAAACCGTATCCGGATTTCTCACTGCTTCAATTGGTGTTCCACAGGCAATTTTGCCGTATAATGGAATATCTAATGCGTTATCATTTGCAACATTTTTAAATATTTCAGTTGATTTTTTGGATTTTGAGGGTTTGAGATATTTTTCATTCGGCAATGTTAAAATTTCTAAAGCACGTGCTTTATTAGGTAATCGGCGGATAAATTTACGCTCTTCCAAGGCATTGATAAGCCGATGAATACCCGATTTTGAATGTAAGCCTAAATGTTCTTTCATTTCATCATATGATGGACAGATACCTTCTTTTAATAATGTTTCGTTAATAAATATTAACAGTTGATATTGTTTTTTTGTAAGCATTGTTTCTCTCCTTATTTAATAAAAATTCTCCTTTTGTTCTGTTTTTAACACGGAAAAACTTGATTGTCAATGCTTTTTTTATTTAAACAGATTATTTCTTATTCATTTGAATTTCCTTTTGTTTTTTGGTGGTTTGGAAAAGATATGTGTTGTTTTCTCTTTTAGATTTTTTTTATTTGTTTTCTGTGTATTAATTTTTGTTAGCGATATAATTGCTGATATTCTATCTTGTTTTTAGAATAAATTTCTTAAATTATCCATTTGTCAACTGTTCGTATATGGTCACATTGAACCAACGGTTCTCGTCAAGGCTAACGCCTTTAATTTACAAAAAAACCTCCCCAAAAGGAGGCTTTTTGTGAATGGCTGGGATATCAGGATTGCTCGGACAAAAATGTCCTCGTCTTCGGAATATCTTCCTCAGACCGTCCTACGGACGTCTACTCGCACAGGCTCGTGACCGACCAACGGTTCTCGTCAAGGCTAACGCCTTCAATTCACAAAAAAACTTCCCCAAAAGGAGGCTTTTTGTGAATGGCTGGGATACCAGGATTGCTCGGACAAAAATGTCCTCGTCTTCGGAATATCTTCCTCAGACCGTCCTACGGACGTCCACTCGCACAGGCTCGTGACCGAACCAACGGTTCTCGTCAAGGCTAACGCCTTCAATTCACAAAAAAACCTCCCCAAAAGGAGGCTTTTTGTGAATGGCTGGGATACCAGGACTCGAACCTAGACTGACGGAATCAGAATCCGCTGTCCTACCATTAGACGATATCCCATTTAATTCTGATTTGTTTAATATATCCTTCTTTTCTTTAAATTGCAAGCCTTTTTTTTAAGTTGATTGTTTTTTCTAAAATATTTGTTTGAATGAATGATTTTTATTCAGATAAAGTCTTTTCCATTGATATGTATTTTTATCTTTTATTTAATGTATCGTCGCTCATAACGGGAAGCATGTCCTAAATTGTTTAATACTTCATACCCGATTGTTTTGCAATCGGCCCCAAAAGCATCTAAATCGTAAAAATCATCAATTAACGTCATATATTGCGTATTGTTTAAGATGTTTTCCGGTATGTTGCTGACGTCACACATAATGTTATCCATAGAAACACGTCCGATAACGGGGGCTTTGAATATCGTATGTTCTGCCTGAATGCGTAATGCTCCGTTTTCTTGAAAATTTCTGAAAATGCCGTCAGCATAACCGATTGAAACTGTCGCAATTTTTGTGGGGCGTTTAACCGTATAAGTTGCACTATACCCGACTGTTTCACCGGCTTGAACCGTTTTTATCTGCAAAATCGGAGCCGTTATTTTTACACAGTTCTTGACCTTTTTTTCTTCGTAAGGGGTTGTGTTAATGCCGTATAAAGCAGCACCAAGCCGCACCATATCAAAATGAAAATCTCGGCCTAAAAAAACACCGTCCGAAGCACTTAATGAAAAGGGTGTATTCGGAAACACTGATTTAAATTGAAGGAGGGTGTTTTTTTGCTTTTCATTTAAATAGTGTTGGCATTCATCAGCACAAGCCAGATGTGACAAAATCAAAGAAACAGGTAAATGAGCAATCTGTTTCGCCTCGTTTAAATCCAATCCCAAACGGTGTAAACCCGTTTCAACCTGAATAGCCGGATGTTGCATATTTGCTGGATTTTTAAACCAATTATCAATAGCAAGTTGTGTTGGTAAAACCGGAATTAAATCAGCTTGCTGAAAAAATGAACGTTCTTCTTCTCCAAATCCTTGTAAAACATAGATGCAACTGTTAGGAGCGACCTGTTTTAATTGTTGTCCTTCGCATCCGTAAGCAACAAAAAATGTATGACATCCATGGTCGTATAAAGCCCGACCGATTTGTTCAATTCCCAATCCGTAAGCATTGTTTTTTAACACACAAGTAGCGGTTATCGGATGAATATGATTTTTGATAAACGTATAATTTTCACAAATAGTGGTTAAATTGATTTCCATTATCGGGCGTGTGTACATGATTTTGTTTCCTGTTATTTTGTTTGCATGAATGGGGTTTTGCTAAATAAGTGTTCCAGTTTCTGTATGTAAGATGTTGTCACTGTATGTGTCAACTAGCTGTTGTGGAATTTGTTGTATTTCTGGACTTACATTATCTGTAATTAAATTATTTTCTACCGATTTTAATTTGCGATTAACTGCTCTTGTCCGTCGTTCTGCTTCATCCAGTGTTTTGTGAGCTAGTTCAATGTTTTTCTTTACCTTTTCTACCCAACCGGCATATTTTTCAAATTCAACTTTTACCTCGTTTAAAATTTGCCAGACTTCACCGGAACGTTTTTGAATAGCAAGTGTTCTGAATCCCATTTGTAAAGAATTTAAAAACGCCCCCAGTGTGCTGGGACCAGCAATGGATACCCGATATTTGTTTTGAATATCGGCAGCAATTCCCGGACGACGCATAATTTCGGCATATAAGCCTTCCGTCGGTAAAAACATAATGGCAAAATCGGTTGTTTTAGGGGGATAAATATATTTATCTGCAATCCGTTTTGCTTCCAATTTAATGCGTTTTTCTAATTCGTTTCCTGCTGTTTCAATGGCATTAATGTTTCCGTTATCTGTGGCCGTAATTAAGCGTTCATAATCTTCAATCGGAAATTTTGAATCAATCGGAATCAAAACGTCGCCATCCGGTAATTTTACGGCATATTCTACCACTTCTTGCACATTTTCTTTAATATGAGCATTTTTAATAAATTGTTCGGCAGAAAGCATTTGTTCCAATAGTGCTCCCAGTTGAACTTCTCCCCAAGTACCACGGGCTTTTACGTTGGTTAAAACACGTTTTAATCCACCGACATCCGATGCCAGTGATTGCATTTCGCCTAATCCCTGATGAACTTTTTCCAGTCGTTCCGAAACCAAAGAAAATGATTCGCTAATTCGTTTTTCCAACGTATCATGTAGTTTTTCATCAACGGTTGAACGCATTTGCTCTAATTTCGTGGTGTTTTCCGTTCGCATTTGATCCATTTTGTTTTCAACGGTTTGTCGCATTTGATTTAAATTTAACGTGTTTTCGTTTCGCATCATATCAATGCGGTCAGATACACTTTTGCGAACGGAATCGTTAAATTGCAAAAGAGATTGTCCCAATTCCTGGCGTAAACGCATGGATTCTTCCCGATTAAGGGCTTCTAAACGGGCTAAATCAGACGACATGTTGTTTTTTGATAAGTTCAGTTGCATTAACTTGACGGTTAATAAAATAATAAACAGTGTCATAATGCCTAAAAAACCGAGAATAAAATAAAGTTCCATAAAAATATCCTTTGCAATTTACATCCAATTTTCGTATAGTGTAGCAAAAGGATTTTAAAATGAAAGTTTTTTTTGCACTTTTTATGATTTTTTTTACAATTCCTGTTTTGGCGACCCAATATCAGGTAAAATATGTTGCAACCGGTTTAGGAATGGATTTGTTAACGGCCGATATGGTAATTGATATGACAAATACCGATTATACTATTCAAACAAATTCGGTTGCAAAAGGTATTTTATCGTTATTTATTCATAACAAAACCGCTTTTTATACAAAAGGAAAAATAGAAGGAAGTCGTCTGACGGTTTTAGAATCGTCTATGAAAAATACAGATGGTAAAAAAACGGATAAAACCATTTGGAATTTTGATGAAAAACAGGGATTTATAGATTATCAATCAGTTTTAATTCATTTAATGCGTTTACAGAAAAATGGAACACAAGCCATTCGGGTAACAGATGGGAAACGGGATATGCTCATCACATTGACGGATGAGGGACAACGTAATTTAACGCAAATTCATCCGAATTTATCGGGAGAAGGGCAGGCTTATTCCGTTCGAATAAAAATTACAGGTGGCAAAAAAAGCGGATGGTTTTTTAAACGGATTCAAGAAGAAAAAATATCACCGATGTGGTTATATATGCAAAAAGAAGAAAACGGACATTCTTTGGTGTTAAGTACTTTTGACACGGGTGTTATCGGACAATTATATATCATCCGAAAGGAATTTAAAAATGAAAAAAATCAGTCAAAAAATTAATTGGTTTTTAGGATTAATCAAATGGCCGATAGCTGTTTTAATGCTTGTGGCTTTGGTTCCTGCTTTTCAGGCAGATTTGTTCTTGCTTGAAAAATCAATGACTTCAAAAATGTTGTGGGAGTTTTGGTTGCCATTTGCCGTAACTGTACTGTTTTTTTTGATTATGCCGGATTTAGGTGGTTCGTTTTTTACTATTGCCGAACATGAATTAACACATATGCTGTTTGCCGTTTTAACATTTCATAAACCAAAAGGATTAGATATTGAACAAGGAGTTGGGGGTTATTTTTCCTTTGAAGGGGAGGGTAATTGGTTGGTGGCATTAGCCCCATATTTTTTCCCGACATTTACGGTTGCATTGATGCTGGGTTTTGGAATATATCAGCAGTTTGAACCGAAATTGCCTGATTTTTGGTTAATTTTATTCGGTGTTTTTATCGGTTATCATTTTATTGTGACATTGTTTGAAATTCATCCGAAGCAAACAGATTTTATTGTTGCCGGTCCGATTTTTACAATTTGTTTTATCCCAACGGCCAACTTGTTAATGTATGGGATGTTATTGGCTTATATATTAAAGGGATGGGTTGGGATTCCGGCTTACTTTTTGTTGATTTTACAACAAGGGCAGAGATTGTTAGGATTGTAAACAGAAAAAAACAGCAAAAAAGTGATATTGTTCTTGATTTTTAAAATGAAATAGAGTACTTTATTTCCCGTTGATTATTAGTAAAGGAGTTTTTTATGCATCAATATCGTACACATACTTGTGGAGCCTTGCGTTCAGTAGACGAAGGGCAGATTGTTCGTTTATCAGGATGGGTTCATCGCAAACGGGATCATGGAAATTTATTATTTGTTGATTTGCGGGATAATTACGGCATTACACAGTGTGTGTTAGATACATCAGCTACTTCATTTGAATTGTTGGAAAAGGTACATCCGGAATCTGTTATTCGTATTGATGGAAAGGTCATTTTAAGAACAAAAGAAACGGTTAATCCCAAAATGCCGACCGGCGAAATTGAAGTGTTGGTTGAAAACGCCGAAGTGCTTTCAGAAGCGGATGTTTTACCGATGCAGGTTGTTGCCAATACGGAAGATTTGTCCGAAGAACACCGTTTAACTTATCGCTTTTTGGATTTACGTCGTGAAAAACCACATGCGAATATTTTATTACGGAACAACTTTATTCGGGCTTGTCGTGAAAAAATGTGGGCTGCCGGATTTAATGAATTTCAAACACCGATTTTAACATCATCATCTCCGGAAGGGGCTCGTGACTTTTTGGTTCCGTCTCGATTACATGCCGGTAAATTTTATGCTTTACCGCAAGCACCACAACAATTTAAACAATTATTGATGGTTTCCGGTTTTGACAGATATTTTCAAATTGCCCCGTGTTTCCGTGATGAAGATGCTCGTGCAGATCGTTCTCCGGGGGAATTTTATCAATTAGATATAGAAATGTCTTTTGTTACACAAGCTGAAATTTTTGCAACGGTTGAGCCGATTATCCACGATTTATTTGTTGAATTTGCACCGAATGCTGATGTTTCAGGTATGCCGTTTATTCAAATTCCGTATAAAACATCTATGATAAAATACGGAACGGACAAACCGGATTTAAGAAATCCGTTGATTATTGAAGATGTATCGGAAATTTTTGCCGGATCATCTTTCGGCTTGTTTGCAAAACAAGTTGAAACAGGTGGATTTGTGCGAGCAATCAAAACAACAGGAACGGCATCACGTCCACGCAGTTGGTTTGATAAAATGAACGGGTTTGCCGTTGAAGCCGGTATGGGCGGATTAGGGTATATTTCTATTGCCGAAGAAGGAAATAAAGGTCCGATTGCCAAAAATTTAGATGCTGATCGTATTCAAGCCTTGTTTGAAAAAGTCGGAGCCAAAACAGGTGACAGTATTTTCTTTGTTTGTGGTAAAGGTGAAAAAACAGCTAAATTTACGGGACAGGTTCGTACGTTGTTAGGCGAAGAATTGCAATTGATTGATAAAAATCAATTTAAATTCTGTTGGATTACGGATTTCCCGTTCTATGAGCAAAATGAAGAGACGGGAGCGATTGAATTTTCACACAATCCGTTCTCAATGCCACAGGGCGAAATGGAAGCGTTAACAACCAAAAATCCGTTAGATATTTATGCTTATCAATTTGATATGGTTTGTAACGGATATGAAATTTTATCAGGTGCTATTCGAAATCACCGTCCGGATATTATGTACAAGGCATTTGAAATTGCCGGTTATGGTCCGGAAGTCGTGGAACAAAAATTTGCCGGTATGTTAAATGCCTTTAAATACGGTGCTCCTCCTCACGGTGGTTGTGCTTTTGGTATTGACAGGTTGGTTATGTTATTAACGGATGAATATTATATTCGTGAAGTAATTGCTTTCCCATTGACACAGCAAGGTGTTGATTTAATGATGAAAGCTCCGTCAAATGTGACAGAAAAACAATTACGGGAATTGCATATTAAGTTACGTTAATAATGCTTTAATGTTTTAGAAAAAACGGCAGTTGAAAAAATTCAGTTGCCGTTTTTTTTGTTTTTTATATTTTGTTAATTTTAATTGTGTTTGTTTTCTAATACAGGGATAAAAAGTTTTACTCTTCCCGTAAAACAATTACAATTTGTATCGTTTCCAAAACCAAAATGGCAATCTACATATATTTTATCACCGATTTTATGTAAAGGTTTTAATTCTAAGATGCCATAAAATAAATTGTTATCGATCTGTTTTTTAAATTTTACTTTTTCAAAATCTAAAATGTAAACCTTTCGTCTATTTTGATTAAAATAATCAGGTGTAATATTTTGATAAAAATCGAACATTTTTTCATTTATTCCACCAAGTAATTGCACATAAACCATTTGATTAAAACACATTAACGCTTCAATTGCATTAAAATGCCCAGAAGCAGGAGATAGATAGCAAGATTCTTTAATTGAAAATGTTGCATTTAATTTGATAATATTATCTGATTGACTGATAGATGCAGTTGTTAAATATCGGGTGTTTTTTGCGGAATAAGTTATTAAGGCTTTTTTTATAATTTCTTCTGATATAATTGTTTCCATAATTCAAAACTCCTTTTTTTTACTATTCATGTGTTCGAGTATGGCTAATATTTTCCGTTGCTTGAACAGTCATTTGTCCTTTTTGAACCGTTGTGGGGTGGGATATTGTTTCCTGTTTTTTATCTGATTTATCTGAACAGGTATAAAGCAATGCAAAAGTTGCTAAACCGATTCCAATACGGAATAACCAAAATTTTGCTTTTTCTTTTTTACCTTCCGGTGTTAAGAATCTTTCTGTTACACCGCCTTCAAAATGTTTCATTTCATAAGTGTATTTATCTACTAATTGTATCATTCTGGCATTCATAAGTGGAGAAATTTGTTGACCTTTTTTATCAAAAAGCGTTGAGCCTAATTGATTTTTAAGAATGATACAATCAGGTACATCCGGATGAATTTCAAAATTTTCTGTTAAAGCAAATAATTCTCCATTTCGTGTGCTGACCGCCAAAGCTGATTGTGGAGAAAATTTTTCAATAACAAAATGTTTGGTTTGAATGGTTGAATTTTTACCGACAGAAGTGTACATTTGAGCATAAAGAGCATCTTCTGTATTTAATGAAATATACAATTGATACGTTCCGTCCGGTTCTTGGTTAATTTTATAATCGGTTGCGTAGTGACTTTGAATTGAGCATCCGTTTACATCATAAAATTGTGTAAAAGAATTGGGCTTTAAATTATTTTTTACCTGAAAGAAGGGGGCATTATTATCTAATACTTCACATGTTAAATCTTCATTTGAATGAGCAGAAAAAATAAGATTTCCTTTTTTATCACGAATAGTTTTGCCATTATCGGCAACATCAAAAAATTTATATGATTTCATATTCCCATCCTTTCAGTTAATTTTTTTGTATAATACCCATTTTTTAAGATTTTGTCAAATATTTTTTAATAAAAATGTAGGTCTTTATAAGATTGATAAAGAATGATTTTTATTAATTGTTTTAAGTGGAATTCAGGATGTTTGTGCAGTTGGTTGCGGGGGTGGGATTTGGAAATTCCCAAAATGATGAACATTTTGGGTCCCTTTCAGCTCGTAGGGCTTACATGTCGCAAGCTCGTGTTTGCCAACTATCGCTTGAACCGTCACGACCTCCTTGTCGGTCGTGAGGTTAATCCCGACCCCCATAAATAAAAAAAACACCCTTTCGGGTGCCTTTTTAATTTTGGTTGCGGGGGTGGAATTTGTAAATTCCCAAAATGACAAGCATTTTGGGTCCCTTTCAGCCCGTAAGGCTCACACATCGCAAGCTCGTGTTTGCCAACTATCGCTTGAACCGTCACGACCTCCTTGTCGGTCGTGAGGTTAATCTCGACCCCCATAAATAAAAAAAACACCCTTTCGGGTGCCTTTTTAATTTTGGTTGCGGGGGTGGGATTTGGAAATTCCCAAAATGATGAACATTTTGGGTCCCTTTCAGCTCGTAAGGCTCACACGTCGCAAGCTCGTGTTTGCCAACTATCGCTTGAACCGTCACGACCTCCTTGTCGGTCGTGAGGTTAATCCCGACCCCCATAAATAAAAAAAAACACCCTTTCGGGTGTCTTTTTAATTTTGGTTGCGGGGGTGGGATTTGGAAATTCCCAAAATGATGAACATTTTGGGTCCCTTTCAGCCCGTAAGGCTCACACGTCACAAGCTCGTGTTCGCCAACTATCGCTTGAACCGTCACGACCTCCTTGTCGGTCGTGAGGTTAATCCCGCCCCCCATAAATAAAAAAAAACACCCTTTCGGGTGCCTTTTTAATTTTGGTTGCGGGGGTGGGATTTGAACCTCACGACCTCCAGGTTATGAGCCTGGCAAGCTACCGGACTGCTCTACCCCGCGATAGAATAAACATAATATATTCCCTTTTTTTGTACTTGTCAATACCTTTTTTCTGTTTTTTTCATTTTTTTATTTTGCTCTCTAAAAAATATTCTTTTTTTGAAAAAAAATTGACTTTTTCCCGCTGTATGCTACACTTAATTATAAGCATTTTTTTAGGAGAGGGAGTATGACCCAAATCAATTTACTTTCATCGGACAAATATAATTATTTAAAACAAAATATGCTGTCGGCTTGTCCAACCCTGTTTTCTGATGTTGCCGTTGAACATTTGATTTTTCCCGATAATGAACAATATTGGCGTATTAAAAATCCAACTCAAATTTTAGGAAAACCGGCTGTTTATATTTGTGGAACTGTTGATGATACGGCGATATTTGAAGCCTATAATATGAGTTGTACACTCGTTCGGGAAGGATGTTCTGAACTGCATCTTGTTTTGCCGTATTTCGGATATTCAACAATGGAGCGTGCTGTTCAAGATGGTGAGATTGTTACGGCAAAAAATATTGCTCGATTGTTTAGCTCCATTCCTGTTTCAGCAAAAGGAAATCACATTTACATGGTAGATTTACACTCTGTTGGTACACAGTATTATTTTGAACGAGATATTCATCCCATTCATTTGACAACTTGGCCCATTATTAAACAGATTATCGGACAGTTCGGGAAAGATGTTGTTTTGTCTTCTCCCGATATGGGACGTGCCAAATGGATTCAAAAAATGGGTATGGAACTTTGTTTAAGTACTGCTTATATTATGAAAAAGCGGTTATCCGGCTGTCAGACGGAAATTGTGGCATTAAATGCGGATGTTGCCGGACGAGAAGTGATTATATTTGATGATATGATACGTTCGGGTAGCTCCATTATTAAAGCAGCACAAGGTTATAAAGAGGCCGGAGCCGAAAAAATATCGGTTGTTTGTGTGCATGGTGTTTTTGTTGCCGGAGCTGTTGAACAGCTTAAAAACAGTGGTTTGATTGATCGTGTTTATTGTACAAATTCACATTCTCGTACAACACAAATGAATGATTCATTTGTGCAAGTGTATGATATATCAAAAATCATTACAGATGGTATTTTAAAGTGTATCGGATAATGTTGTTTAGTTGTTTGTTCTGTTATTTTCCCGTAAGAAATCAGTTAAATTTAAATGATAAGAAGTTATCTGTTGCGGTGTGAATGGTGTGCTTTGTTCCGATATCTTTTTGAAGATTTCTTGTAAAAGATTAAATCTATTGAATGATGATGTTGTTGCTCTTGGATTTAATGAACAAAGAAATTTGTTTTCACCTGAAATTTGTACCAGATAGTGTTTGTCAAATATTATAAAAGACGGTATTTCTTTTCCTCCTTCTAAATCCAATAAACGAACGCTTGAAGCATAGGGTAATTCCGAGATTAACGGATGTGTTTCATTGAAATGTTCGTCTGTTTTAAACGGCATGGCTTGTGTCAGTTTTTCGTTGATTAAAACATCTTTTGTCACAATAAGAGACAAATTATTCATTTTTGTCGGCAAATATTTTTGAAAACATTCTAAATACGGATATATTTGGTCAAAATCGGCTTTGTTTAAAAACATTTTTACTTGATTACTTTGCTGTGTCAGTAAAAAACACATCAGTAATATACAGTTGTCATCGTATGAAATCGGAAATAGATCCTTATAATTTTGTTTAATGGCCTCTTGGTATGTTTTTATAATTTCGGTATCCTTCTTTGTTGACATATTATTTTCTCACAGCTTTAAAAATACAAACGATAATGACGATTAATATTGTTAATGGGACAAGAATGATTAGTGCCGGCAGAATGAAAAAGCCAAAAAACATACTTGCCGAATATGAAAATTCAGACCACCATTTTTTTCTTTTTTGTGCCGAGATTTCTCGTTCAATGTTTCTTTTCCCGATTTTAGATGTTTCAACACCACTGAATTTAGTGTATGTTGCATCAATAACTGTTCTGTTAGGACATAATGTTGAAAGAGCATATCTATCATCAATCGGAATAATTGTTGGGTCATCGCAAGGGCGACATGTTCCTTTGAACGGAAATTGTCCTTTCGGGCAAGCACTGCATACGTCATCAATTAAATGCATATCCGGACACAGTGTTTCACAATCTGCCGGATTTAATGGATAGAAATATCCCATGTCATTTTTATTTTTGTGGAAATAAACATCTTGGTGCTGATAAAAACCACAGGATGTACAAACGGGTTTTTTATACCATTTTTCAACAATCGGTTTGCTTGGTGTACATTTCGGTATAGAATAATCTGTTGCAATCATCCGAACGATTTGTCTGTTTTCAAATTTATCTTGTGTTTCTTTATCTACCGGAACAGCTTTATCTGTTGTTACCGAATAACAGGTATAGTCCGTTGATTGTAAAGGTCTCTCAGCCGGGCATTCTTTTAATACGGAGTATGTTTTGTCGTCCATAGAAACAATTTGACGGTTTTCATATAAATTAGGCGTATTAGGAAGAACTTCAACGGGATGAATGTATGTTGCGGGTAGACAAAAACCTGAAATACTCATTAATGGCTTATCATCGGTACAATTCAAAACAGATTCATAACGGTACCCGTTTTTAATAATTTGACGATTAGGGAAAATATTTTTAGTATTTTTGTTGACTTCAATTTGTTGTGGTGTATCTGCGGGATAACAATCTCCGTCAACTGAACGTAACGGTTTATCTGGTGGACATTTTAAATAAGAATAAATATAATCGTCATCTTTCACGATTTCTCGGTCGTTAAGTGTGTTGACGGCTGTTGGATGTAGCCATATCTTTTTTTCATCTGCCGAATGACATTTACCCCATTCATCCCTGATAGGTAATTCAGGCGGACATTTTAAAACAGAATAGTAATTTCTCCCGTATAAGAAAATAATTTCCCGATTGGGGAATCTGTTTTGCGTATGATCTTGTACTTGAACAAAATTTTCGGTGTCGGCAGAATGACATTTTTTTGTGTTGTCCATTAAGGGTTTGTCATCAGGACATCTTAATGAAATATAATTTAAAGATGAATAATTACGAAACAAAGTTCTTGATGGACATGGATTTTCCTTATTTTCTACATATATTGTCTTGTTGCTGTCACAAGCGAAACAATCAAATTTTTTGTTTTCAGCTAATTGACCGAAAATAGGTTTTTCAGGGGGACATATGAATTGAGATATTGTATTTCCATATTGATTAACAGTATTTTTACGATAAGGACACACATCGGGGGATATATCGGGGGCTAATGTAATTTCTGCTGTTGTATTGCATGAATAACATTTTCCGAAATGAAGATCTCGTAACGGTTTTTCGGATGGACATTTGAGAGCCGAATAGAACATTTCATAATGTTGATAAATCGTTCTGTTCGGGCAGGGATTTATATAATCTTTTGAAACAAATATATTTTTTTCATCATCACAATGATAACAAGTATCTTCATGATTTCTTATTGGTTTTTCAGAGGGACATTTTTTTAAAACAGTACCCCATCCGCTGCCGAAACTCACTTTTTTACGATTAGGACAAACAGTTAATACATCTACGTTGGGTTCATTACAGTTCAAGCATTGGAAAGCATAAATAATTTCGGGAGTATCACAGGGCATACAACCTGTTAATGAAGGAATGGGTTTATCCTTTGGACAAGCAGACAAAGCCGGAACGGAAAAAATAAGTCCGGATAAAAGTGATAAGAAACTGATTTTAAAAAACATAAAAATACTCCATAAAATAGTAAAATGAAGTATATCTTACTTCTTAAAAATCGTCAATCTATAAATATAGCCCCAAAAAAAGGGACGTATAAATGCAACACTTTTTTACACATTTTTGCATTTTTTTTGATTTTAAATAAATTATTCAACTAAAACAATAATCTTTCATTTTTTTTTAAATCTGCTTCTTCCGATTCGAATAGGAAAAAAAAGGTCCCTTTTTTTATAATGCTCTTGTATGCAACTTTATTGTGAGAGGGGAAAATGAAATTTTTTAAATCAAATGAAAACGGGCGTTCAATGCTGGAAATACTGGGTGTATTGGCTGTTATAGGGGTGTTGAGTATAGCCGGCATCAGCGGTTATAAATATGGGATAACAAAATATCAGGTCAATGAGTTAATTTATGATATGAATATATTGGCACAGGATATACGCATCTATTTAGAAAAATCAGAGTATGAATTACCCGAAAATTTAACACAAGTTCAATCACGAGTTGGTCAGATGTTAGAAGCTCGTTTATTGGAAAATGATTATTTTGAAATTGCTTTAAATAGTTTACCGCAATCGCTGTGTAAGGGATTATTAACATCCGGATGGACTTTGCCGATAGAAATTTATGTCGGCACGCAAAAATACAATGGGCAAAATTTATGTATATCAGAAACATCTCCTCGTTTTAGTTTTGTTTTTGCACCGTTTGAAACAAATTCTACGGATGGGATTTTGCCGTCTATACCGAAAAATGACCGGTGTGAGGCAGACAAGGGATGTTCACAATGTGAATCTTGTAAAAATAATATTTGTGTTGTAACAAAACCATTAAAAATCGGTAATAACTGTTATGCCTGTGATACACGGGAAACAGTGCGAGCTAATCAAGCACAATGTGATGCCTGTCCCAATCGGATATACACGAAAAGTATGTGGATTGAATATTGTTTGTTACCTGAGGATGTTGATGATTGTAGTGGAAAACAGGGTTCAGCTTGTGATTTAGCGGATGGAAAAGAATATAAAGGCATGTGTATGAGTGGCAAGTGTGTAGATTTAGGAGTTTGTCCAAGTGGTGTGACCGGTGAAATGGCGAAAAATTGGTGTGCAACACAAGGAGGAACAGCCAGTGTTGCCGAATTATCGGCTTTGGCATCATCTATAACGGTAACTGCGGAAACAACAAAATGTAAGTCATCTTCTACTTATTTAACTTATGCAACAAATCCGGTTTGTCCGTCAGAAGATGAATTATCTTTATATGCCGGAAAGGCAAGTCAGACTACTTGTGGTAGTGGAGCCATCTGGACGGCAGAAACTGATAAAAGATATCCGGATTATTTTCAAGTCAATTTATCTAATGGAGATATTTTAAATTATAATTATTATGTTTACACAGCAAAAGCATTTTGTAAAAACTTTTTGCCATAACGTCATATAATTATCCCCCGATAACAACCTCGGGGGATAAAAATCATAAAATGTTTTAATAATTTTCAATGCTTTCTTCATACATTTCAATACAGGCTTTTTCAAAAGAACGCGTGAACAATTCTGTATAGAAATGTTATATTAAAGTTTTTGTTTTTTTATGGCTTCAATAAATGGACCGTCTGCCGGACAAAATGTATAATTATCCATTTCACTCGGAGATACCCATTTTACATCTTCATGTTCGTAAAGTTGTGGAATGATATCATTGTCACAGGTTGCCCAAAACGCATTTAAATGAAAATCACCTTTGTCGGCATAATGATATGTTTTATCCATAAAAAATTTGCCGACTTGAATGGGTTTTTCAAATTCTTCCATAAATTCACGGGCAACACATTCTTGTAATGTTTCATTTGCTTCTAACTTTCCGCCGGGGAATTCCCACATAAATTCCTGATGTTTCCCCTTTTTACGTTGAGCAATTAAAATTTTGCCGTTATGAACAACAATAGCCATTGAAATTTCAATCATTTTGTACCTCCTTATTCATTTTGATTATCTTGATTGTGTTGCTGTTGTTTTAATCTGAGATAGAAATCGGATATCGAACCGGAGTTTCTTTTTTTATAATCTTCATACATTTTTTTAGTTATTATGTCTGTTTTATAATAGTCAAAAACAGGCAAGACATTGTTTTTATAAATTAATCTCAAATGTTTTAAAAATTTAAGGTAGTTCGGATTTGTTTTGATTTCCTTTTGTTGTCCTAAATCGTTTAACATCTGATAAAATTCATTTTCTCGAATGATAAAGGAATCAGCACCTTTTACTTTCTTTTCAAATAGAACTTCATCATCGGTTATGGTAATTTTGTACCATGTTCTGCCGGATTTTGCAATGATTTGATTGTCTTGACAAAGCGTTGCCGGAATGGAAAAGTTTTCCTGTGCCGGAATTTTAGTTTTATCACAGTATTTATTCATGTACATCATTTGCTGTGCATAATAGTGATAAACGTCTTGAATGGATGGGTATGAAGAGGCTGCTTGTGGATATAAGTTATCGCTATTTACAAAATCAGTGTAAATTTTTATTAATTTTTGTCCTAATTCAGTGGCTTGATCTTCATTTTTCAGCCATTCATTTAACATATTCAAGATGTATTTAGGCGGTAAAATTGTTTTTGTTTTTAACAGTAAATCTTGAACAACAAATTTTGGACGTTTCTCATCTAATGAGATTTGATAAACAAATTTTCCTCTTTTTTCATATAATACATTATCGGCACACAAAACGGGTGGTATATCAAAAGATATAATATCTTCTCCTTGAAAATAGTTGGGTTTGCCCATTTTTATTTGTTGATGTCTTAAATATGTTTTATATAAATAATTAAAGTGGGGTTTTTGCTCGCTTTCAATGTAGAAATTATCCGTTAAAAATACTCCTCGGATTTCAGAACATATTTCGGGGCGAATTGTATCTGATATTGTTCCTGTATAAAGCAATCTCGGTGTTTCAAATTTAATAGGGGATAAAATATCATTTAATATTTCTATTGAATCGATATCATCTTCTTCATTGTTTTGTTGTATAATCGGAAGAATTCGGTTGTGTTTTCTTCCCCAAGAAGCAATCCTAACCACCGGTTGTCTTTTGCTGGCTGTTGTTTGAATGGGCGTTGTTGGTATAGGTTGTTGAACCGTTTTTTCGGTTTGAACAATTGTTTCTTCTTGTTGAATAATAGGTTTTTCGGATACAGCATCAGGCTGATTAATCGGAATATCTTCTTTATGTACAATGGATTCTTGCATTGGAACAGACTGTTCTTCGGATGAATCAAGAGCGACTTTAACAGGAGTTGTCAATTCATCATTTGAAATAATCGGATTTTTAACCGGAAGATCTTCTTTTCTTTGCAAGTCCGTTGTTTTTTCTGTTATTTGTATTAATTCTGATGTATGTTGAGTGGTTGTATCAAAAATCAACGGTAAATTTAAAGTTGTTAATTGCATTAAATAATATTCATCATAAGATTGTTCTAAATCAGATAAAATATCATTTAATTCAGTACGGGACATCGATTCAATCGTATTGTTGTATAGTTTTTCAAAAGTGATCGTGCTTGACAAATCAATTTTGTAGTATATACCATTTTTACGGGCATAAATACAATTATCGCCACAATGAATTGCCGGTATATCAACAGTATTGTTTTTGCCTGTTAGAATTTGAGAAAATAAAGGTAATTCACTATATACAGGCGGAACATTTTTGTGAATAAATTCATTGAGTAATTTAACGGATTTTGATTCATAATAAGGTGATGGTTTAAACAATTTTGATTTTTGCGGACGAGCTTTTCCGATATAGGTATGCGTTCTGTAAAAGGCATTTTTTAATGTACTGATATTTATCTTTTTCAAATATCTATATATTTGATTTTTGGCAACATCCTGTAATATCCGATGAAATTCTTCTGCCGTCATATCTCGAATAACGCCGTTTTCCAAAACATCAAATGTCGGTGTTTCGGAGATGGTTATTCGGTAATAATTATTGTTATATTTTGCACAGAGCAAATTACCACTGCAAATATGTGTAATAATATCTTCTTCGGGTTCTATATGTTGTAATTGTGCTGATAATTTTTGTTCTTCTTCAATTTGCTCAAAACGAGGGAATGTATAAATCGGATTTTTACGATTGTTTTTCTTTGCAAAAAATCCTTTGTATAAATTGGGTAATATTCGTAATATTTTTTGACTTAATTCCGGATATGGTTTTAATGCTTCCGTTAAAATAGTTTTGACGTCTTCATACGGAATATGCCGTTGCTGTTTATTTAAAATATTACGAACGGAAAAGAATACATCACCGGAACGCAATGAAATAATATAATGATAAATCCCTTTTTTATAGTGAATCCGGTCGTCATTTGCCCAAACAGCCGGCATATCAAACGCATGATTTTCTTCATCTTTTAAATCAGGATTGTTGTTTTGAATAGCTCGTTTTAATGTTTCAATCCGAATTTGAGCATCAAAATTAAAAGAATTCAGATTGTATTGATAGAATTCTGCTACTGCTGAATGACTGATATGTGTTGGGAATAAAGCCTTTTTTAATTCCTCAATATCATCATTTTCAAACATTTTGGGTTGATATTCGTACGGATTAAAATCATTTTTTTGTAATTCGCTCAAAATTTGGCGACTGCGTGTTTCCCGATTGGGTACTGTATAAGGTGTGGGTAAAATAATGTTTTCTGCTGTCCGGTTGAATTGTTCGGCAAAAAGAGACTGTTCCTTAAATGCTTTTTTTAAGTGTCTCATACTGATTTTATGTTGTATTTTACGTTCGTAAATGCCATTTAAAATCAGGTTAAATTCGTCTGCTGTTATTGAGCGGATTTGATTGTTTTCCAATGCTTCAAACGTTATCGGTTCTTTTATTTTGATTTTGTAATAAATTTGATTGTATCGGGCATAAATGATATTTCCGGCACATAAGCAGGGTAAAATAGTATCAGTTGGGATAGTCCCGTTTAATTGTGCCGTTAAATTGTCAAATTCTATTATCTGATCAAACCGGGGATAATCGGATTTTTGTGTTTTATATCGTTCGGGGCTAATCTGATATTTTTGATATAATTTATTCAGCATTTCAGATATTAGGCGGGTATCCGGATTATTTGCATCAAAATTATCGGTAATAAGTGTATTTAAATTTTCCACTTGGAAAAGAATGGCTGTACCTGTTGCTTTTTTAAATTTAGAAAATGTCACATTTTTTTCATCTAACGAAAAAACATAATGATATTGATTGTCTAATGCATGTACTTTTCCATCACTGCATAAAGTAGGGGGTAATATAATTTCATTTTCATCTTTTTGTGCAATTTTTTGCTTTAAAATCAAACTTTTTTGCAAAGTTAAAAAATCAGGAAAAGCAAATTCATCTTCAAAAAACGGTGTTGTTTCCTGCACGATATTTGTATCGTTTTTTGCTGTGTTTTTTATTGGGTTTAACGAACCGAAGATATTTTCGGTTTCATGTGTGCCTGCCTGTATTCCTGTTTCTTCGGATAATTGAACAATGTATTGTTGGATAGACGTTTGTTCTTGCTGATTGCTTACGAATGAATTATTTGTTGCCGTATTGTCATACAAAACATTCAGAGGACGTTTATTTAGACCTAAATTATTTAATTTATAGCTTTTTATTGAGCGGAATAAATCGTTTATGATTTTGTTTAATTCTGATTTTGTCATTCGCCGAATAATTCCGTTTTCCCAAGCTTCAAATACAGGGGATTCTTTATAGCGAAGTTTATAGAAAACATTATTGTATCGAGCCAAAATGGTGTTGTTTTCACATAAAACAGGCAAAATATCGCTTTGGGTATCTTGATTATTGAGTTCCAGTTGTTTTTCGGCTAATAAGAGAGCTTGTTTTAAAGATGGTTGTAAATGTTTGCTTTCCGGAGAAATAAAGTGTTGCGACATATAAGCTGTTGCAAATCGTGCCAATACAGTGTGTCCTGTTTCGATGTCGTTTTTAAAGATATCTAATACTGTTTTTTTTATAATAAACGGTGACATAATTCTATATGCTCTTGTTTTGATATCTTTTTCCAAAAATGAAGGGCGTTTTAAGTCTAAAGAAATATAGTACAGTTTTCGACCGTCTTTCCAATGTAAAAAATTATCCGGTGTAATAATCGGTTCATAAGAATATAATTGATTTTTTTCATCAAACAAATTAGGATTATGTGTTTCAATCGCATGCGTTAATGATTGAATTTGTTGATGATAGTAGGGATTGATTTGTAAAGTGTTTTCTTCTAAAAATGAATTTAAATTAAGAGATGAACCATAATTTATCGTTATTTTCGATTGTTGTTCAGTTAAAATTTCTTGTCGATTTTGAGCGGGAAAGCGTGTTTCAAATTCATATTCAAGGGAATGCTTGTTATTAAAATCAAGCAATTCAATAATTGGTGTATATTGAATTGATTCCGGAATTGTAAACACTGGTGTTTGTTGTTTGTTAATTTGTTGGAAATACTTGCTCTTTAACCCGTTTGCTTTTGTTTCTTGTAAAACCGGTTGATGATAAGTTCCTAATAATTCCTGATTGATTTTTTGAATTTCATCGGCATTCATCGGACGGATTTGACCGTTTTGTAATGCGGTAAATGTGAGGGTGGGGGATAATGTTATTTTGTATAAAACATTTCCTTTTTTTGCAATAATAATATTACCGGCACAAATGGTTGCCGAAATATCTGATAATTTTTCAGATGTTTGATTCAAATAATTAAATACTAAAACTTGTTTTGCCGTAGGCCAAGAACGCTTGTTGTTTCTGGCTCGAACTGATTGTGTCGTAAGTGATTTATACGCTTTTTGAAATTGCCGGATAATACTTTTTTTGTTTGATACATTTGGAACAATGGTATTTAAAACTGTTTCAAAATCTGCAACAGGTATTTTTTTATTTGTACCATCTGCTACTTCTACTCGGTAATAAGGCATATTTAAGTCAAGGGAAATAATATATTTTTTTCCGTTTGCCGATGTATATAAGCAGTCATTTTGAGCAATATATGTTGTATTTATCGGTTGATAAATCTTTGTTGCGAGATGGTGTTTTAAAGCTGTCTGTTCAATTTTTTCCTGATAACGGTTATCCGGTCGCAATTTGATGCTTTCTTGCCAAAAAGCGAGTGCTTGTCGAATTTCATCTTCCTGTGTTTGTGGTGCAGAATATTGAATCGTACTTTCTGCTATTGTTTGGTGGGTTAAAGACGGAATTGTTTCTTCTTTTGAATGCGTAACCATTGAGTCTGTTAAAGCTGATTTAATAATTTGTTCAGATGAAGGTGTGGTTGCTTTATTGGTTTCAGAAGAGACTGTTTGTAATGGTACGGTTTTTAAAGCTGCGTGCAAATCGTTTGCAAAAGATAATGTTTGTTGGTTTGTTTGTTCTTGTTGCTCAAAAAATTTCTGTTGGGGGGATACGGTCTTTCCGTATCGTTCCAAAAGGGCATTTGCACCTGCTTTCATTAAATAAACGGCATTATATCGTTCGCTTAAATACCGACTGATAAATCGGACTTCATTTAATGTCATTTGACGGATTTTTCCATCTTGGTAAACACCGTATGACGGGGCTCCGTCTAATGTGATTTTATAAAAGGCATTTCCGTATTTTGCCATAATAATTTGATTAGCACAAATAATCGGATTGATATTTTGCAAAACTGTTTTTTCGGCAAGTAAACTTTGGTATTTTGCCGTTTCGATTACTTGTTGAACGGAAGGAAGTTGTTTTGCCTCTCGTTTTCTTTTATGCTTAATTTTGGAATAATATAATTTCTCAAAAAATTGTATGTATTTTTGGCACAGATGTGAATCCGGTATTACTTTTGTCAGAATTTGTTGAACTTCCACCCATTTAAGTGTTTGTTCGGTTCTGTTTTCCGTTTTCTTAATAAAAAACGGATGATCTTCATCTAATGAAAAAATATACGTTGTGTTGTTTTCTTTGTAGTAAAGACGATTCCTGCGGTCAATAATCGGATTTCTTATTTTAACAGAACCGGCATTTTCCGGGTATTTTTGTGCGTATTCGGTTTTTAGTTGATTAAGTTCATCTTCAGCTTTAAAGGAGGGTAAAATAAAATTCGGACCGAAAAAGAAATCTGCCGTTTCAAGTTCTGTTGTCATTGGTACTGTTGAATCGGGTGTTTCAAGTAAATTTGTTACTTTTATATATGGTCCTCTTGTGGATTTCGGTTGCTGTTTGATTCGAATGGTTGGATTGATTTCTTCAAAAGAAATAATTTTTTGAGCCAAAGAGTATTGTGAAATATCTGTTTGTTCGGGCAGGGCAGTTTCATCTGTGTGTTCGGCAGAGATTTGTTGATTTGATGCAAAAAATTTGTTCTTTAATGCTTCGGCATTCACTTCTGCCAATTGTGCATAATTATATTGTCTGCGTAAATCTTTTAAAAAGATTTTAAACTCATTAACCGTCATTGGAGCACGTTTTCCGTTTTTGTATGTTTCAAATCGGAATGGTTGTTTTGTTGATACTTTATAATAAACATCATCATATCGGGCCAAAAGGATATTTCCGGCACAAATAACCGGTAAAATGTCGGTTATCGGATATTTTTTGAATAAATTGATATAATAATGACGTTCCAAAACCTGTTTAACAGACGGATATGTACTTTTTGAAACTTTTGTCGGCAGTGTGGATGTATGAACCCTTTGTAAAATGGCTAAAACCTGTTCTTGTGTTTCCGATGATTCCGATTGGATAAGCGGTAAAATTACTTCTTTGATTTCAGCAAAAGAAAGTGTTCTTTGTTTGCCTGTTATATTATCCCGAATAAAAGAGGTACTTTGTCGGGGATTTAATGAAATGATAATTTGATAATTATTTTTTTGAAAGCTAAGCAGTTGATTGCTGAATATGTTTACAGAATGATCAACAAAGAGTTTTGAGTTAACATCCTTGATGTTTTTAATGCCATTTTTGAGAGCATTTTTATATCTGTTGATTTCTGAAAAGGTATAAAATTCAGGAAGTTGACCTTTTGCATTATAAAAATCCAATACGTCCGATGTGATGGCAGAGAGGTAATTTTGTTGTGGTAATTGGTCGGTTTGTTCATCTTTGTAAAGTGACATGAATTCTGAAATGGATGGTAAAACCGAACGATTATCTTCAATCGGTTGTTTTGTTTCTTGGCTGTCTGTTGTTTGATTCGTACTAACAAGTGGTGTGTGAATAACGGCAGGTTGAATTAAATCTTTTTGCTTGTTTTCATCTGATTTTGTCTCGGATTTTGTCACCGAAGTTATGTTATTCGAACGCATGTTTATTTCTTGTTGCGTGTTTTCTTCTGTTACTTCAAGACCATCAGCTTTTTTAAATTGAATAAAAGGTACATAATTTGATGATTTTTTGCGAGGTCGTCTGACCGGATTTGAAATCAAATCTGTTGTTTCTTGGCTTTGCCATTTTCGGTACTCATTGCTTTTTTCTTTTGTATAAGAAATTTCATCTGTTTTTGCATCTTCCGATAAAATGATAGGTTCTGTTTCAATTAAAACAACATCAGCCGATATGGGTTTGATCGTTTCTGATATTATTGTTTGAGTCTCTTCAATAGAGGCAGATACTTGCGGTTGTTGAGTTGTTTGGGGTGGTGTGTCTATATTTTCTTTTCCCTGTTGATCGGTTGATTTATTCTTTTTCTTTTTGGGGCCGATTAAATCAAGTGTTCCGACTTCTCGCCATTTTTTTAATTGATCCATCATTTCTTGTGAAGAACGATTATGTGTAAAATTATTGTGTTGCGTAAACGATGCGGGACGTGGAGCTTGTGTTTTTTCTTGTCCTTGTGCCGATGCCGGTAATTGTGTCGATTCTAACATTGGAGAATGCCGTAAAATCGGTTTTGTTTTTTTTGAATCAGGTTGTGTTTGGGATTCTTTATTTGTTTTTAAGGCATTTTTATCAGCCCTGATTTCTTTTTTTACAACGCTTTGAAAATTAGGACTTTCACAAATAATTTGGCAGGCTTTTTCATAAATAAATGGGGCTTGATTGTTGTCGATTGCTGGTTTGTTTTTGTTGAATTCTCTAAAAAATTGCGGAAAGTAAGAGAGTTTATCTTCAATATCTTCATTCATACTACAATAATTGTTCATAATACTGAAAATATCTTGTTCCGTCATCGGTTCTATTTTTGTTGGGGTCAAAACAAAAAAGGCTGGATGAGATGTGCTGAAAATTATCCGAAAGAGGCGATTGTTTTGTTTTGCAAACAAAAAAGTTCTTTTGCCTTTTTTATAAACAATCGGATCAAAAGCTTCTAAGTTCTCAATTTGTTGAATAGCTGACATTTCATTCATTTTTTATCCTTATATTATTTTAGTTTTTTGATGCGTTTTTATTGGTTAATCCGTCCGTGACATAAAGTACGTTCCATCGGTGTAAAGGATTGTAACCCTTGTGCCAAATGTGTTCTGATTTGAGAATATAAGACAGATGCATAATGTTCTGATGGTTTTTCAACCGATATTGTTATAAATTTTTGATATAATTGAGCCAATTTATTGATTTCAGATTCTGCTTTTTGTGATTCACCGGTAAAATCGATAAATTCAGCAACTTCTTCCATAGACATCGGTTCTGCCTGATTAAGGGATACTTTCCAAAAGGCCGGTTTTTGTGCATTTAATGCAGCATAAAACAGATGACCGTTTAGTTTTGCACAAACAGCTATTGCATTATCTTGATTGTCACGAATTAAAACAGGACTGATAGATGTATATTTATCCAGTAATTTTGATCGTTGTGTTGCTTTTCGCTGTGTTTCTTGCATATTGTTGTGCTTTTTGACAAAAACAGGTGTTGCTTTTATGCGTTCTTTTTCGGCTCTTTCCGCAGCAAATTTTTTGTCGGCCAATTCCTCTAAAATGGCTAGAATTTTTTTATCTTTGGGATGCATATGAATAGCAACACGAGATAATAATTCTTTTACTTCCGTCTGCGTCATCGGAATGTGTCCTTTGTGCGGATGTGTAAAAGATTTATAAAAATATATTTGTGCCGGATTAATGGAGAATGTATAGTAATATTCCGGAAATTTTCCAACCACTTCCAAATTTTGTATGGAATCATTCATATAAACCATTGGCGGAACAAAATCGGCTCCTTTTTTTGTTTTTTTGCTCATTATTTATCCTTTTTATGCATAATAAATTGATTGAGACAGGATAACATAAAACGATTGTTTTGTCAATGTTTTTGAATGATGTGTTTTAAAAAAGTGTCTGATGATTTTTAAATAGAGTAATTATTTCGCTATGATGATTGTCTTTTGCAATATCAAGAGCTGTTAAGCCGTCATTATCTTTAATGTTTATATCGGCACCCGCACTTAACAACAGTCGAATAATATCGGTTCTGTTTGTAACGGTGGCTGTAATAAGTGCAGTTCCTCCGTCATTGTCAATGGCATTCACATCAGCATGGGCATTAATTAATTCTTGAACAATTGCAGTATGACCATTAAATGTTGCCGTCATTAAGGGGGTCCAGCCATCATCTTGCATGTTAACGTCTGCTCCGGCATCAATCAGTGTTTTGACAATATCCAAATTTCCGTGTTGAATGGCAATGAGTAGAATAGGGGTCTCATTTTCATCCCGTGCATTCACATCAGCACCGGCATTAATAGCTGATTTTGCGGCATATAAATATTTTTTATGAATGGAATTAATTAATTCTTTTGTCGCTTTTTCATTAGTTTTTGTCATTTTTTTATCCTATATTTAATCAAGTGAATATAATATAACAGAAATATCCGTAAAATCAAGAGAATTTCATATAAATGATGTAACGATGATAAAAAGCAGATAATCCGGTTTTGTATGTAGGCCTATTAAAATTTGTTCAGAAAAGTTTGTTGAAATGATATCTTCTATATAAAACAAGCCGATACGAAATCCGCATCGGCAAGTAATCTTTTTGTTCTATAAATCAACTGTCTTCTAAGAAACTCCGTAATTTACGGGAGCGAGTCGGATGCTTTAATTTTCGTAAAGCTTTTGCTTCAATTTGCCGAATGCGTTCGCGTGTAACGGCAAATTGTACACCAACTTCTTCCAATGTATGATCGGAATTCATTCCAATGCCGAAACGCATACGTAAAACACGTTCTTCACGAGGAGAAAGCGTTGATAAGACAGCGGTACAAGATTGGCGTAAATTTGTTTGAATGGCTGCTTCCAATGGTTGAATGGTGTTCTTATCTTCAATAAAATCACCCAAATGTGAATCTTCTTCATCTCCGACCGGTGTTTCCAATGAAATCGGCTCTTTTGCAATTTTAAGAACTTTTTTAATTTTTTCAACGGATAAGTTAATGCGTGGGGCTAATTCTTCCGGAGTTGGTTCATGTCCTGTTTCCAACATCATTTGGCGACCGGTTTTCAGCATTTTATTGATTGTTTCAATCATATGAACCGGAATTCTAATTGTGCGTGCTTGATCGGCAATCGCCCGTGTAATAGATTGACGAATCCACCAGGTTGCATACGTTGAAAATTTATATCCCCGTTGATATTCAAATTTATCAACGGCTTTCATCAAACCAATGTTGCCTTCTTGAATCAAGTCCAAAAACTGTAATCCCCGATTGGTATATTTTTTTGAAATGGAAATCACTAAACGCAAGTTAGCTTCAATCATTTCCTGTTTTGCTTTGTTTGTTTCTTGTTTTCCTTTTTTAACGGTTGTTACTAAACGGCGATATTCGCTGATAGGAATTTTAACTTCATCCGCAATATTTTGAATGGCTGATAAAATTTCTTTTATTTCATCTCCGTGGATGTCTGCAAAAGTCTTCCATGATTTAGAGGATTGTTTAGCGGCTTTTTGTAACCAATTTGGTTCGAATTCGTTGTTTTGATAGAAGTTTAAGAATGTATCCCTGTCAATTTTGCAGGATGTAGCCAAGCGTAATAACCGACCTTCCAAAACGATTAAACGTTGATTAACTTCATTAATTTTTTCAATTAATTCTTCAATGCGTGCCGGATTTAAGTGAATGCTTTTTAATTTTTTGGCTAATTGAGTTTTAATTGTCTGATGTTTTTTTTCTAATGTTTTAGGTGTGATTTTGTGGGCTGAAACATATTGCATCCGTTCTGTTTGAACTTGTTCCATCTGTTGATACAGTGTAGTTAAATCTTTAAATGTTTCAATCACTTGAGGTAATAATGTTTCCTCCATTTGTCCGATGGATAAGGTGTTTTCTTCGTAATCATCATCTTCATCATCGTATTCTTCTTCTTCCGCTTTCCCCGTTTTGGGTTTGGAAACGCCCAAAGCTTCCATATCATCTTCAATATCTTTTAATTCATCCGAATCATCAAAATCCTCATCGGGCAAATTTGAAGTATCTTCATCATATGAATCATCAAAATCCTCATCGGATAATTTTTTTGTTTTCGATGCCGGTTTGATATCTGTTGCTTGACGGGATAAAATTTTATTTGCTTTTTCTAACTCAGCCAATTCAATCGTAGCACGTTTTTGAATTTGTTCGGCTTTTTCTAAATCTGCTTTGTCCGGATTTGAGTCAAAAGATGCTTCTAAATCGATGATTTCACGCAAATACATTGTGCCATCTAACAATTTTTGATGCCATTCGGTAATGGATTTCATAGTTAAAGCACTTTCGGATAATCCGCTCATCATCACATTTGTGCCGGCACTGATTCGTTTTGCAATAGCAATTTCGCCTTCACGGGATAGAAGTTCAACCATGCCCATTTCTCGCAAGTACAAACGAACCGGATCACTTGCCCGACTGTTTAAATCTACATCCGCCAGAGCTTCTTCACTATCTTCCGAAACAATTAATCCGTGTTGTCCAGACATGCTTTCCGTTAAATCGGTAATGTCTTCCGTTCCGTCAATAACGTTGATTCCCATATCGGTAAAAGAAGACATAATCAATTCAAACGTTTCTTCGTTTTGAGATTCTGCCGGCATACATTTTTTTAATTCTATCATTGAAACAAAGCCACGTTCCTTGCTTTTTTCAATTAATTTTTTCATGGACATTTTTGATTCTGCCGCAGAAGACCCCGAACGATTGTTAGGTAAATCATTTTGGAAAGAATAAGAACTCATATGTGCACACCCGTTCTAGAAAAAATAGAAAAAAAATAAAATTGAGCTTATTATATGCATTTTAATCTGAAATGTCAATCATTTTTATTCGGAGGTAGAGAGTTTTTCAATCTCTTTTTTTAAGGAATTGATTTCTTGCCATAATTCCATTGTTGAATTTTGGGCAAATGCTTTCAGTTTTTCGTCTTTTTCGGCAATTAAAGACTGTAATCGTAAAGTTTGTAACCATTTGTTCAACTCTTTTTCTACTTCTAAATCAGACCGATTTGATTTTTGTAACATTTCTACTTCGGTCGGTAAAGGAATTTCTTTTTGAATGAAAATAATATCTTTAATTTGTTCCGATGAATAATCCGGATTTTCAATTAATAATTCAATAATTTGAGATAATTGTTCTTGGGTTTGTGCTTCATTGAGTTGAATATCCGTCATTGTTTCCAACATATTTTGAGCAATATGCGGATAGCAAATCAAATACGCCAAAAGCATCCGACCTTCTTGTCGTCCGGCAAGCGGTTTTGAAATGGCTTGGGCTCCTTTGAATGAAAGTGTGCTTTTTTTGTTTTTAGTTTGATGTTCTAACTGCCATAGTTTGTTTTTTAAATCTTTTAAGTAATAATTACGCACTTTTTCGTGTTTGATTGTTTCTATGATAGTTGTGGCATCTTTCTCTAATTTTGCCCGTCGTTCAGGGGTATCTAATGTTCTGTTTTCAATCAGTGAATTCCATAGGGTCCATGATAATGTTTTGGCTCCCGATAAAGCATCTTGAAATGCTTGGGGTGATTTTTTTCGAATCATATCATCCGGATCAAAAGAATCGGGTAAAAAAACAAACTGTAATGATTTACCGGGAGTTAGTATGGGAATGGCTCGGTTCATTGCCCGAATGGCGGCTTTTCGGCCGGCTCCGTCCCCGTCAAAACAAATCAACGGTTCATCACACGATTGCCAAAGTAATTGTAGTTGGTTTTCGGTGAAAGCTGTTCCGAGCGGAGCAACGGCATTTGTAAATCCTGCACTGTGCAAAGCAATCACATCCATATATCCTTCAACCAAAATGGCTTGATTTTTTTTGCGAATTGTTTCAATGGCATTGGCAAGAGCATATAATTGTTCTCCTTTATGAAATAAGGCTGTTTCCGGAGAGTTGAGATATTTGGGTTCGCCTTTTTCTAATAGTCGTCCCCCAAAAGCTATGACTTGTTTTCGCCTATTTAAAATTGGAAACATAACCCTGTCGTAAAAATAATCGTGTCGGGATTTTTTTTCCATATTTTCAACAATTAATCCCAAAGAGGCGGCTGTGTTTAATGATAATCCTTTTTCTTTTAAACGAGCAGTTAAACCGGAGCCTCTTGGGGCGTATCCTAACCGAAATTGTTTGGCAATTTGTGCCGTAATCCCTCTATTTTTAAAGTAAGTGCGTGCTTTTTCACCCCGTTCGGAAAACAGTTGTTGTTGAAAATATAAACAGGCTTCTTCCATAATGGCTAATTCATTTTTGTGTGCTGTTTGCCGTTGCACTGCTTCGGGAGAGGATTGAGGCATACTTAATCCGGCCATGTGTGCCAAATATTCCACTGCTTCCAAAAACGGCATTTTTTCACAATCCGTTAAATAACGAACAATATCCCCATGTGCTCCACAACCAAAACAATGATAAAATCCTTTATCGTCATTGATAGTAAAAGAGGGCGTTTTTTCATGATGAAACGGGCATAATCCGGTATATTCCCGTCCTCGTTTTGTCAGTTTTACTTTTTTACCGATAAGTTGGGACAGAAGTATCCGTTCACGCAATTCATCTAAAAATTGTGGCGGAAATGACATTTTTTATGCAAGTAATCCTTTGATAATGCCCGAAGCACTACCCATATCCATTTGACCGGCATATTTTGTTTTTAAAGCCCCCATAACTTTCCCCATATCTTTAATGGAAGAAGCATTTAATTCTTTGATAATGCTTTCAATGGCTGCTTTTGTATCAGCTTCACTCATTTGTTGCGGTAAAAATTCATTGATAATATCAATTTCGGCTTGTTCTGCGGCAACTAAATCTTCCCGATTGCCTTGTTTATACATTTCAATGCTTTCTTTGCGTTGTTTAACCATGCTTTGCAACAAAGACAAAATAGCAGAATCGTCAATGCCATCTGTAATACCTTTGGGACGAGCTTCAATATCTTTGTCTTTAATAGCGGCGTTAATTAAACGAATAGTAGCCGTTTTCTTTTCATTTTTTGTTTTTAAAGCCTCAACTAATGCTTTTTTTAAATCATCACGAATCATGTTATACTCCTTTTTTTATTTTATGTGTTAAACAGCATACGGTAAAAACTTTTTTTTCGCAAGTAATTTTTTGGGAATGTTTTTTATGCGAAGAACACTTTTTTTATCACTCCAAAAAGTATTCAACCGTTGAAACAACCCGAACGGTTTTATCAATTTGTGCTGTTTCGCTCACTCCTGGGGCAGCATCTTGTGGTAAAATGGAAAAAACACCTTGATTGGCTTTGCGTATTTTGCCGACTTGTGCTTGTGAGTTTTTGGCAAATTCGGTAGCTGCCTGACGGGCATTTTGTGTTGCTTCTTCCAGCATAATCGGTTTGATTTGATTTAATCCCGTAAATAAATAACTAACAGGTTGTTCATATTCTAAATTGGCAAAGATAATTCCTTGTCCGACAAGATTGCCGATTTGTTCGCTGGCTTGTGCAATATTGTGAACTTGATTAGAACGCACTTGAATACTTTGTGTTAAAATAAAGCGAGGTTGTGTATTTGTTTTTTCACGATACGGATTGGCATCTAAATCATTTGTGTTGATTCGTCCGAGTGTTATTTCGCTTGTTCTAAATCCTTTTTCTTTTAAAAAAGCAACAATTAAATCTTTATGGGCATTGATTTTATTTTGTGTTTCGGTTAATTCGTTTCCGATGGTTTGAAACTTAATATTCCAGATAGCCAAATCAGCTTTAACAGGCATTTCAGCCAAACCCTTTACAATAACCGATCGGTTATTCATATGTGTTTGGTAATAACCGTTTCCAATAAAAAATCCACTGCCTGCTATACCTAATGCCAATACAAATGCCGAGATAAATGAAATTCCTTTTTCCATAAATTCCTCCCTGTAAAAACATCTTCAAACAGAGTATAGGGCATTTTGCAAAAAAAAATCAAGTATCTTTCAAAAAAAATGAATCTGTTAATAATTTGATTACTATTATGCAGTAAAATGAACTCACCAATAAAACAAAAGAGGTAAAAAATGATTCAAACAAATTGTATATATCAAGGAAACAGTATTGAAGTTATGCGTTCATTACCGGATAAATGCGTAGATGTGGTCTTTGCTGATCCGCCGTATTTTATGCAGTTAGGCGGTGATTTATTACGTCCCGATTCGTCAAAAGTGGATGCCGTAACAGATTCTTGGGATAAATTTGCTGATTTTTTGGCATATGATACATTTACGATTGATTGGCTAAAAGAGGCTCGTCGTATTTTAAAAGATGATGGAACGCTGTGGGTTATTGGGTCTTATCACAATATTTTTCGGGTAGGATATCAATTACAAAATTTAGGTTTTTGGATGTTGAATGATATTATTTGGGTTAAAACAAATCCGATGCCTAATTTTAAAGGTACCCGTTTTACGAATGCACATGAAACACTTATTTGGTGTGCAAAATCTGATAAATCAAAATATACGTTTAATTATGAAAGTATGAAGGTTTTTAATGAAGATACACAAATGCGGTCAGATTGGCATTTGCCTATTTGTTCCGGTGGAGAACGTTTAAAAACGGATGATGGTAAAAAAGTTCATACAACACAAAAACCGGAAAGTTTGTTATATCGTGTTATTTTAGCATCTACCAATCCGGGGGATGTTATTTTAGACCCGTTTTTCGGTACGGGAACAACGGGAGCTGTTGCTAAAAAGTTAGGGCGTAAATATATTGGTATAGAACGGGAAGAAACATATATTCGGTATGCTCAAAAACGTTTGGATGAAATTGCAGATATTATTGATGATACACTTTATGAACCCAAAAGCAGTAAAAGGGCAGAACCCCGTATTCCGTTTGGATCCGTTGTGGAGCACGGATTATTAAAACCCGGTCAAAAATTGTTTGATATCAAAAAAAGATATTGTGCAACCGTTCGGGCAGACGGGTCTTTGCAAACGGGCAGAGAATCCGGTTCAATTCATCAGCTAGGGGCAAAATTGCAAGGGTTACCGTCTTGTAACGGATGGACATTTTGGCATATGCCTGCCGGTAGAAAATCAGACGAGTTGGTTGCGATTGATTCACTCAGACAACAATTAAAACAAGCAATATATGTTGCTTAAATCAATAAGAGGAGAAAAAACAATGAAAAAACTTATTTTAACAGCTGTTATGTGCTCATTTTTAGGAGCTTGTGCTACTAATCCATATACAGGAGAAAGTCAAACATCTAAAACTGTTTGGGGGACAGGTATCGGTGCCGCTGCCGGTGCGGGTGTCGGGGCGTTAATCGGTGGTAAAAAGGGTGCTTTAATCGGGGCCGGAGCCGGTGCATTAGTTGGTGGTGGTACAGGGGCATATATGGATGTTCAAGCCAAAAAATTGCGTGAAGAATTGGTTGGTACAGGTGTTCAAGTGGCTGTTCAAGACGGAAAAGTTTACTTGATTATGCCCGGAAATATTACGTTTGGCACAAATGAATATGCTATTCAACCAGCTTTTCAACCGGTGTTAACATCTATTGCCAAAGTGATAAAAGAATACAACAAAACATTGGTGCAAGTGACGGGTTATACGGATAGTACAGGGTCAGCTGCTTACAACAACACATTGTCATTGCAACGGGCAACAGCCGTTTCTAATTATTTAAGAATGCAAGGTGTTTCCGCTGATCGTTTAATTGTGGATGGGGCCGGATCACGCAATCCGATAGCTTCCAATGCAACGCCAGCCGGTCGTGAACAAAACAGACGGGTTGAAATTGTTTTGTTAAATAAACAATAAAAAATTAAAATCCCCGCTTTTTAGCGGGGATTTAAAAGGAATTTTCTAATGGATAAAACCATACAATTATTGCCGGACGGAACATTGACGGTAACGGAGTCAATACCGGATGGTTATAGAACAACACGTTATTTTGATTCCCGTCGTCAAATGCTTTTGACCGTTGTTGATAAAACTTCGGATAAAACAATTATTACAAAATATGAACCGAACGGGCATTTTATCCAATCTGTAACGGTTGAACAAAAAAATAAAGTATCTGTTTATCAAAAGGATGGGAAAACACTCGTAAAAGAAAGAGAAGTTTTGCCGGATGGTAGTGAGCATGAAAATCTGTATCAGTCGGATGGAAAAACATTAAAACGGGTAACGCATTATCATATGGGGGGCAGTGTTTATACAACGGTTTATCAATCAGACGGGAAAACATTGGCACAGGTTATTGAACAAGATGATGTGGGTTTATCTAAAACAGTTGTGTATGATGCAGATGGAAAACAGATTGTAAAAAAAATTGAGGATTTAAGTGATGGTGCCTTTCGGATAACTGTTTATAAACCCCATACGGATAAAATTGCTTATGTCCAAACAGGGCCGTTAAAAGGGGAGTCTCATCCAAACACTTATCAACGAGATGAGTATGATGAAAATGGAAAAACAGTTCATACGGAAAAAATTGTTATACCATAAATGTATGTGATTTAATGAATCCGATAGCAGTATGATATTTTTTTTATAAAAACGGATGATATTTAAATTTTTTCGTCTGTTTTTTTGTTTTGTTGTGTTTTTATTGATTTTTTTTAATAAAATTGGTAATATAAGTTATTCAATTAGAAGCATTTCATCAAAAAGCCCTTCAAACAGGTTGTTTTAGAGAAGGATTGGGTACAATTGTTCAACTGGAAAAATTGATTGAAGCACTTCAACGGGAACAGCAACGCCAACCGATTCTTATTATTTCGGCACAAGATAAAAACCAACAAACAGTTTCTGAAAATTCCAATAAAAATCGTATTCATATAAAAGATTGATTCATTTATCAGATATTTATTTCAGAACCGAAGACTATTTGAAGTTCTCCGGTTTTGTTATTTATATGTTTTAAAAGAGAGGCTTGTTTGTGTAAATATCAGTAATAAAAGGGACGTATAATTGCAACAATTTTTTTCACTTTTTAGAATTTTTTTTAATTTTAGATAAATTACTCAAGTAAAACAATAATCTTTTATTTTCTCAAAAATCGGATTTTCCCGATTCGAAGCGGGAAAAAAAGGTCCCTTTTATTACACTCTCATCATGAGAACAACTTTTAAGATGTGAGGAAAAAAAGATGAAAATCAAATTCAATGAACTTGGTCGGAGTATGCTGGAAACGTTGTGCGTATTAGCTGTTATCGGGGTATTAAGTGTTTCTGGTATTAGTGGATATCAATATGCAATGACTAAATATCAAACGAATGATATTATTAATTCTGTTAATATGCGTTCTTCGGATATTTGGCATCGATATCAGCAAATTCCTCTTCCCAATGAAGAAACAAATGCTTTTCCGGAGTGGGAAACAAAAACATCAACCGGTTTTCCGATTATGATAACATCTCATCCTGATGTAGCATTTCGCATTATTGTTGATGAAGTGCCGGAGCGGATTTGTAAAGATGTTTTAAATATGCATTTAAATGATTATGTTAAAGGGTTAAAGTTTGTTCAGGTTAATGATGTTAAATATATTAACAGTAATAACATTTGTTTATCCGATAGATTAAACAAAATTGTGTTTACTTCTTTTTTAAATGTTGATGGTGGTTATAATCCAAACACAAATGGTATGAATAATGCTGAACCGTGTGTAGAAGATGCTGATTGTCATTCAAAATGTGCTGAAAAAATATGTAATTCCGAAACAATGATTTGTGATGATCAGTGTCCGGAATGGAATAAACCGGTACGCTTGGAAGAAACATGCGAATGTGTAGAGTGTGTTAAGAATAGTGATTGTAAATTTAAAGGAGATGGATATATTTGCAATGAGTTGGAATATAAATGCAGTAAACTGGAAAAACAATGCAAATCGAATCAATTCCGTACTCAAAACGGAGCTTGTATTGATTGTGATAATGGCAGTAATTTTATTGTTTTGAAAGATGGAGAACCTTATCCGTTTACAAGTGATACGGTTGATGGTTATACAATGTGTCAACAATGTGCTAATTCGGGAACTGAACGGCAATATGGAGCATTGATTGATGATGAAACAAAGGCGTATTGCTCGTTTATGTGTACTGCCGGATATTCATATCAATCATTAAAAGACGGATGTGTATCTTGTGCCGATGAAACACCAAAATTCATTGCAAAAGACGATGTTTCAAAAAAACAATGTACATCTTGTCCTAACCATGCTTGGTATAGTGAGTATTGGTTTGATTATTATAATAAAGCAGTTCTTTGTCAAAAAAAGGTTGTTTGTGGAGATGATGAATTTGTGACAACTGTGCGTGCTTCACATTATACCTGTGCAAAATGCAATTCTTCACGGAGTGCAAATGTTGGTGTTGGACATTATACAGCCGGTTATTCTGATAGTAAATTTTATCAATATCGTATTGATAAATGTAATAGTTGTCCGGAAAGGGATAGTGACGGAAATTATTCGGCTCGTTGGTTTGTTGGTAATGGAAACAGTGGTTCGTGTGCTCCTAAATGTGAACAACCTATCACAGGCAGTGAAGCTGACACAATTTGTAAAACAAATCCGTCAAGTGAAAAGTGTAAAAGAAAATGGCAAAATGCATCAGGAACTTGTTTTGATTGCGATGCGGAAACAACATCCAATAATATAAAATATGGGACATCAGGAGCACAAGCAACCGATGCGGAATTAAAAAGACTTTGTTTGGCATGCGGACGAGAAGTGCAGGGCAATTATTGTATTTTACCCAAAACGAAAGATATTTGCGGAGTCGGCAAATTTTTAGGAAAAGATGGAAACTGTTATTTATGTAATAATGAAACACATGTTGAAATCGAATCAGATGCATTGTCCGGTTGTTTGAGTAATTGTAAAAAAAGTTCTGCAACAGCAACTGATTATGTTTTAAACGGAACAGTTGATACTCGTCGTGTTTATACAATGAATGATCTTAATTATTGTGCTTTAAAGTGTTCTGACAATCAAATAAATCAAAGTGACGGAAAATGTGTATCTTGTGGTAATCAAAATTCATTAAATACCATTACACCGGCGGTTGTGGGTGATTGCAATCTTTGTCAGTATAGAGAAATTTATGGCAATGTTTGTGCCGTAAAAACATGTCCAACTTCATATTACAAGAATCATTCGGGGACTTGTAAGAAATGTTCCGAGCAAAATCCCGAACAGGAAACTTGGTCGAATGAATTAATACTTGGGGATATTAATTCATGCAATACCTGTGGTAACAGAATAGCTATTAAACGATATAATACAGATACAGGATTTTGGTGTACATATATTAATCCGGGGCAAATTGGTCTATGCAACAGTAAAGGAAATCAAGCACTTCCGGTAACAATGAATGAAACTCTTGTTGAAGCTGCTCAACCATATATAAATTCACAACATGACGGTGAAAAATTTAGAGATCATTATGGATATTGTCGGAATTGTACGGATAGTGCTGATTATATTGCTGATGAAGAACAATGTTTATCATGTAAAAATAGAAGATGGAGCAACAATACATGTATGAAAGGTCTGTGTGAAGAAAAATTACAGTTTTTATCCGGTTCATCTTGCTTGTCATGCTCTAATGTTAATAAACCAATTGATCCGAGTAAGGATAACTTATGTTCCTCTTGTGAAAATAGACGTCAATTAGAAATCGGCACACCGGATACAACTTGGTCAGGACTTTGTGTGGAAGAGTGTACGGGGACACAATGGCAGGATATTGATGGAAATTGCTTGTTCTGTTCTGAAGGAGGGGATAGAGCAATTGGAACAGATACAGAATCTCGTCGTTTATGTAATGATGTTTGTAAAGATTATCGTCAGGAGGAAGCAATTTATTCGGCAGATGGCAAAACGGTAATCGGATATAAATGTGTTGAAAAATAGATAGGATATATCTTTTGTAATTGTTAAAGCGGTATGTTTGATAAAAAGATATGCCGTTTTAAGCGTGTTTATATCTATTAAATGAGAAATTTTTTGGTTTTGTGATAATGTGTGTTATCATTATCTTCTGTGTCGATGTTGGCGTTGTTTTTCACGCATTAAATACTGATGAACAAATTCATATGCGTATTCTTGTTTTGCTTCAATGGGTTCATCTATTTTTTTTATGGTGTTATTTTTTTTGATAAATTTTGTATAGTTTAACTTTTTGCAATCCTGTATGATAACATTAAAATCATATATTCTTAGTTCTTCTAATAAATGGTAAAATCGATTGAAATCTTGTTTGATATTGTTTTCCATAAAATGTACAAAATTTGGATGTAATAATGCAGATAAATATTCATTTAAAGGATTTTTTTTCGCATGCTCTTTTAATAAAATAATATCTTCTTGTTCATCTTTTGGAAAATTTGTCGAATTGATGTTTAAAACAGCTTTATGTTCTTGTTGTACTTCTTGCCATTGTAAGGGTAAATCTTTGTACTCAGCTTGTATAAATTTTGCAAAAGAACGTCCCATCATTAAATGTAAATGTTTCATTGCCGATGTTTCAACCAATTGACTGGGAGGAGGCATTTTTTGAATGGGATATGTATAAACAATCAACGCATAAATATCATATTCCTTATTTTCGTTGTCTTTTAAGGGGAAAAAGAAAGGCATAACGGCTTTATAAGCTGACTTCTTTTCTTTTGACATATTTTATCCGTTAGAAGTTGAATTATTTGAAGACCGCAAAAGATTAATATCTGCAATAATTTCATCATGTGTATAAATACGTGTGGAATTACCGGCTAATCCGGAAGATGAATTGTCAGAATTGCTGTTTCCGGAGTTATTATTGTTATTAGTGCTATTATTACCGTTTTCGCTTAATTCGTTAATTTTATCCTGTAATGTAGAAACTTGTTCTTTTAAAGAATTAACTTCGTTTTTGGCTTCTTTTGTTTTTTTCTTTTGTTTTTTTAATAAGAAATAAGCCCCGATTGCAGCAGCTACAGCAGCAACGGCACCGATAATCCATTGCCAATTGCGTTCCAAAAAGCTTTTTTGTTCAGCAGCTGCTTGTGCCGAAATGACAGAGTTTTCTGTTTCTTTTTTCTTTTCAGGGTCCTCCGTTGTTGCTTCGGGCGGAGCTACTTGTGTGCCCGGTGTTGTTGTTCCGGCAACGGGTGTTTGTGGTTGTACAGTTTTATCGGGTGTCTTCGGAGATGGGGTTGTTGTTCTTGTGGTTGGTGTTTGTGGAGATGGAGTTGTTCCTACGGCTGGTGTTTGCGGTTGTACCGTTTTGTCGGGTGTCTTCGGAGATGGGGTTGTTTGTGTACCAGATGTTGCCTGTTCGCTTGAGTTGTTGTTTGTATCATTTTCGGGTGTGGAAGTTGCATCATTAATGGATTCTAATGTGTCATCGTTCCCCGGAATAGGCGAGTCTTGTCCATTTTCGGGAGTGGTAGGTTGTTGTTCGGGATTAATTTCCGGTAATGCATCCTGCGTGTTTTCCGGTTGTTGTTGATTTAATTGATTTTGGATGGTTAATAACAATTCTTTGCCCACAGTATATGGATATTTTTCTTCATTCCAGCCATCTTTGACGATTTGCAACCAACCGTTAACAGTTGAAAAATCAAAATTATAATCTTTTGTTTCATTAGACTTTTTTTTAAGAGTATTAAGATCTTCATGAAATTTCTGATTACAATTTGTTATTACAGTATCAGCAACGCTGCGGGATTCTTCAGTGTTTGATTCATGTAATTTTAAGCATAACTCAACCAATTTCTTACGTTCATCCAAAGTCATTTCCTGCCAGGATTTTATGAATGTTAAGTTTTCGTTATAAGCATCGTCATCATACAGTGAATACTCATCTCTGCCAGGGACAATATCAAGCACTTGCCCAATGAAACTTCCACCTTCAAAATTGTTTCTTAATCGTGTTTGTTCTTCGGGTGTTAATGTTGCACGGAATAATCCGTAATCATTATTATTACCAAAAAATATTTTTAAATGACCGCATAATGCTCCGTAATCCATCGTAAAAACTCCTTATAATGAATACCTATTAATTTACATTATATCATAAATAAGTAATTTTGCAATATAAAAGCGTATTTATTGTAAAAATTTGTTTCTGAACGAAAAACAAATAAAAATCATATTTTTAGAAAATTATTTTTTCTTTTTTAAACTGTTAGCACCAGAAATAATATCAATTAACTCATCGGTAATTGCTGTTTGACGGTTTTGTGCAAAAATTAAGTTCAATTCTTCAAGTGAATCATCAATATTTTTTTCTGCTTGTTGCATATTTATCATACGGGTGTAATGTTCACAGGCCAAAGAACTGATAATTGCCTGTGAAATAAGTGTTGTCAGGTATTCATGAATAAGAGATAAAAATAATTGATGAAAATCCATACTAATATAGGGAAAAGCCCGTTCCCGCCATCGTTTTTTTGTCGTGTCAAATAAAGAAACGGGGAAGGGAATTAACTGGCTTGATTGAATAACTGCCGATGTTTCTTCTTTTTGATTATAAAACAGTACAACTCGTTCAATTTTGCGTTTGTTTTTAATTTGTTCGATTTTAAGCAACAATTGTGAAGCAATATCGGCAATTTCTTCTATGGTATTTGATATCGGGAATGATTCAGCTGGATTTAATCCGCTAAATTGAGCCATTGCACATAATTTGCGACCGATACAAATATATGTGATTTCTTCTGTTTGATATGTTTTAAATGTTTTTTTTGCTGTTAACAAAATATTTTTATTAAAACTGCCAACCAGTCCGTTATCCGATCCGATTAAAACAGCTAATGTTTTAGGGATATTACTTGTTTTTCCGATGCGAGTATTTAAATAGCCGTTTACATTTAAAGCCTTAAATCCGTCATATAAAACAGATAAATAATCTGATATTCCCTGTTGTGCCGTCATATATTGATTAACACTAACCGAAGACAACATTTTCATTGTAGATACAATGTTGCGTAAATCGGATGTTGTTTCAATTTGCCGGTTTAACTGTTCAAGAGTCATTTATCCTCCGATTTTAAAACGGATAAAGCTTTTTGGAAAGTTTCAATCATTTCGGCTGTTTCATTTTCGGTTGGTTTGTATTTTTTTTCAACTATTTTTTGTGCCAAAACACGATATTTTGCCTGAAATGTCCGAATGATGATTTCTTGTGCATCATTTATTTTATCTATTGGAATATCATCCAATAAACCGGCATTCGTAGCTGTAAAAACAGCAATTTGATGAATTGCCGGCATCGGATGAAATAAACCTTGTAGCAAAACGGCACGAATAGCTTCGCCTCGTTTAATTCGGCGGGAACTTTCCGCATCCAGTTGTGTGCTGAAACGGGCGAAAGATTCTAATTCTTCAAATTGAGCGTAAAACAGTTTTAACGGACCAACCAAAGACCGATACGCTGGTAATTGAGCATCTCCGCCGACACGGGAAACAGAACGTCCCGTATCAATAGCCGGCAACATTCCTTTGTGAAAGGATTCGGCAGATAAATAAATTTGTCCGTCTGTAATGGAAATAATGTTTGTTGGAATATAAGCCGATATATTGCCGGCTTCCGTAGATACAATCGGTAATGCCGTTAATGAACCGCCTCCGAATTGTTCTCTTAAATGAGTAGAACGTTCTAATAATCGTGCATGAATATAAAAAATATCCCCCGGAAACGCCTCTCGTCCCGGTGGTGTTCTTAATAGTAACGATAATTGCCGATATGCACGAGCATGAGCCGTTAAGTCATCATAGATAATCAGAACGTCTTTTCCCTGTTCCATAAAATATTCCCCAATGGAGGTTGCAGCATAAGGGGCAACATATTGTAATCCGGCAGGAGAATCTCCACCGGCAACAATAATAACTGTTTTATGCATAACACCGGCACTCGTTAAATCATTTATCACACGAGCAGTCGCAGTCGCTCTTTGTCCGATTGCACAATAAATACAAATAACATCAGTTTCTTTTTGATTAATAATTGTATCAACTGCAATAGCAGTTTTACCAGTTTGGCGATCACCTAAAATCAATTCTCGTTGTCCGCGTCCGATGGGAATAAATGAATCGATGGCTTTTATGCCCGTTTGTAAGGGTGTATTAACAGGGGCTCGATGCATAATGGGGGTTGCGGGTCGTTCAATCGGATAAGAAGCTCTTGTAAGCGGAAAATCCAGTCCATCAAGCGGTTCTCCCAATGGATTGATGACACGACCGAGGAGTGCATCTCCCACAGGAACGCTTAATACCTGTTCTGTTCGATAAGCTTTATCGCCCGCCATTAATTCTTCCGGATTAGATAAAAATACAACTCCGACTGAATTTTCATTTAATTTTTGAACCATGCCTTTAATATTGTTTTTGAAGGTTAAGACCTCATTCATTTGAGCAAACGGTAACCCGTTAATTTCAGCAGTTCCTGCTGACAGAGATTGAATGATGCCGATTTCATCTACTTGTATATCAGAGGCGGATTTGTTTTTTACAGCTGATTTGAGGGTCTTTTTTTGTTCTGTCATTCGACCGTTTCTCCGTTTATTTTGTGTTTAATCTTTAAATTAAATTCTTCTTTCATCTTATTGAAATATGAGAAAATATTCCAGTTTGCAACAAAGGAGCCGGATTGAATCCGAAATCCAAAAGCCAATTCTTTGTTTAGGCTGAATTTAAATGTGTAGTGCTTCTCGTTTTTTAAGAATAATTTTAAAATTTCTTGTAGTTTTTGTTTTTGTACGTCAGTTAATTTGATGGCACTTTCTATTTGAATTATGCCGAAGTTTTCTGCATTATGAGCAAATTGCTTTTTTTCATCGGCAGACAGATGTTTTAATTCTTTTTGAAAAAGAAGAAGAGTTTTTTCTGAAGATGTATCCACACCGAAATCTCGTGCAATTTGTTGCAACATAAAAAGAACGCTTTGCGTGCCGATTTCGGATAATTGGCTTTCAAACGTTTCTTTTTTTAAAATCAATTCTTGTTTTATCCGTTCTTCGCTTTCTTTTTTAAATTGGTGTAATTCGGCAGTTTTTTCGGCTTTTAAAGTTTTGACTTCATTTAACACGTTTTGAAGTTGCCGGTTTCGTTCATTTTCAAAATCCAATTCTTTTTGACGGAGTTTTTCAGAAGCCTCCTGCCATTTTTTATATTCGGCATTTGCATCGGTAATTTTTTTTAAAATAGCCGATTGTCGTTTATCTACTGCCTGAATAATCGGTTTATATAAAAATCGTTTTAACAACCAAACCAATACAATCAGATTGATAATTTGTGCTACAAATGTAATCTTATCAATATCCATTGTCTATCCTTATCTATTTTGCAACGGCCTCGATGGCATAGTTCCAAAACGGATTAAAGTATAAAATTAAAACTGTAATCACAAAGGAATAAATAGCTGTTGATTCAATCATTGCCATAGCAATAAACAATGTTCGTGTAATGGTTGATGTTTCATCCGGTTGTTGAGCAATTGCCCGTAAGGCACTGGCGGCAACGTTTCCTTCCCCAATAGCGGAACCGATACCACCGATTGAAATACATAATCCGGCTGCTAAAACCGAAAAAGCCCCGATAAGTGTAATTGCATCCATTTCTAATTCTCCTTTCTTTAATTATTCCAAATCAGTAAATACATATGGTTCGGCAGGACTAACCGCCGAAATATAAACAATAGATAATAAGGCAAAAATATATGCCTGAATTGTTCCGGTTAGTAAGCCCAAAATCTGCATGGGTAATGGTAATAAAAATGGGGCAAGCATAATCATTACCGAACCGATAACAGCTCCGCTTAAAACGTTTCCGTATAACCGGAAAGACAATGAAAACATTGAAGAAAAATCACTTAAAATATTCATTGGTAACATAAACGGAGTTGGGTCAATATATTTTTTTAAATATCCGATAACACCGGCATTACGAATACCGTAATAAGGCATTGCTAAAAATACACATGAGGCGAAGGCAATTGTTGTTGTTAAAGAGGCTGTTGGTGCTCTAAATCCAGGAATAATCGTTAATAAATTACTCATGCCGATAAACAGAAAAAAAGTGCCGATAACAGGTAAATATTTTGCCGGATTATCCTGACTGACTTCATAAATTTGTTTGCGAATACCCAAAACAATCATTTCTAACACAATCTGTAAACGGGAAACTTTTTGTGTATCCTTTAAATTGCGGGTTACAAAAATGGAAATTAAACATAAAACAAACATAACAATCCATGTAAAAAAGATAGTTGCATTTATTGGAAACGGCCCAATATAAAAAAGTATCATTTTATCTAAATCTTCAATCATGGCTTATTTCCGTTATTTTATTTCTTTTTTCTGGTTTTTGTTGTTGATTTTTTTGTGCTTTTTTTTGCGATTGGCTTGTCATCATGATACACAATTTCACTTTTTTTTAGTTGTGTTTTTAATGTCGGTTTTGTGATTTTTAATAATAAAAAGCGGGTAAGCATAAAGGCACAAAAAATCAGTAAAAAGCGGGCAAGATTATTTTGTGCCATAACCAATGCAGTAAAAATCAGTAAAAAAATTCTGAATGCACCGGATAAAAATAATAGTAATGCGGGATTTTTGGCCTTGGGTACCAATTGAACCGTTCGCCACAACAAATAAAAATAAATCAAACATAAAACAATGCCCGTTGTCAGTGAAACCCATATATCTGTAGTTGTCAATGTGATGTTATTCATTTTTTGTCCTTTGTTTCTTTATTCGTAATGGTTGAATTATGTTTTTGTGTTTGTCGTTTCATTTTTTGTGAAACTGATATTTTGAGAGTATTCATTTTTTGTATTTTACGTTCTTCCCGTTCAGCATTTCTTTTTTGACGTAAATGTAAAAGCAATTCTTTACGTTCTTTACGCATCCAATAATGAATACCGACAAAACTGAATGCAAATCCGATACCAATACAACTTAATGTCCACGAAAAATCATTAAGGGGAATATGTTTGTCGGCAAATCGGCCAAGAGCTATTCCGATGAGAACGGGAGCACACATATACCATCCGAAAACACTTAATACAGTTATGCGAATTTGAATGGATGAATCACGTGATTTACCCTTTAATTTTTGAGCTTTTTTAATCAATAGCTTTTCTGTTTCACGATTAGGATTAAAAAGAGCCATTTTTTTGCTCCCGATTGAGTTTTAATAATCCTTGTGCCAAAGAAATTTCCATTTGAGTCATAGCTTTGTTTGTTTCTTTACGGGCTTCTTCCATTTTTTTGAAATCCGTTTCAATTAAATGCGTAAGCTCATCAATATTTGAACCGAGAATACCCAATCGTGTTGCTAATCGGATATGATTTCCTTTTTTTGTTAAAATCCCTTCATTACAGGCAATGTACCCGACTGTATTCGTTTCATTCCAATAAGAAATAATTCCTGTTTTTAAGGCTGTTACATAATCGGTATGTTTGGGTAAAAGTGTTCTGAAACCGTCTGCGGATTCAACGGATATTTTTTGAATTTTTGTTTTAAGCAATACTCCAACCGGCGTTAATACATCAAACAGAATCATGTGAAACAATCTCCTTTTGTTGACGTTGCTGGTGTTTTTGTATAACTTCGTCGATTGTGCCCGACATATAAAAATCATCCGGAGAAATGTCATTCAATTCGCCAGAGAGAATTCTTTCACACCCGATAATGGTATCTTCCAATGATACGGATTTGCCGTCCATTCCCGTAAATTGATGTGTCGTAAAGAAAGGTTGTGTTAAAAAGCGTTCCAATTTACGGGCAATATTAACGGTTTCTTGATCTTTTTCGGGTAGTTCGTCAAATCCGAGCATGGCAATAATATCTTTTAGTTCTTCATATTCAGCCAATGTTCGTCTAACGGCAGTTGCAACTTGATAGTGTCTGTCTCCGACAATTTGTGGTGCTAACATGTTTGAACCGGATTCCAAAGGATCAACAGCCGGATAAAGCCCTTGTGAAGCTCGTTTTCGGGATAAAACAATGTTTGCACTTAAATGTGCAAAGGTGTGAACGGCAGATGGATCCGTAAAATCATCAGCCGGCACATAGACGGCTTGAATAGATGTAATAGCGGCATCTTTTGTGCTGGATATCCGTTCTTCCAATTCGGCAATATCCGTACCAAGAGAGGCTTGATATCCGACACGGGACGGCATTTGTCCCATTAGAACGGATACTTCCGAACCGGCTTGTACAAAGCGGAAAATATTATCCACCAATAATAAAACATCTTGTTTTTGGGTGTCTCGAAAATATTCTGCCATTGTTAATGCAGAGAGGGGTAACCGAAACCGAATCCCCGGAGCTTCGTTCATTTGTCCGAAAATCATAACGGTTTTATCCAACACGCCAGCTTCTTTCATTTCTCGATATAATTGTTCGCCTTCACGAGAACGTTCTCCGATCCCGGCAAAAATACTGACTCCGTCATATCTGCCAACCATGTTATTAATCATTTCAGTAATCAAGACGGTTTTTCCGACACCTGCACCACCTAATAATCCCGCTTTTCCGCCACGTTCCAAGGGGGCTAATAAATCAATGATTTTTATACCTGTGACGTAAATTTCAGAGGAAACCGATAACTTATCCATCGGAACGGCTGATTGATGAATGGAACGGGTAGGGGTGTTTTCAGGAATTTGTGTGTCATCCAGCGTATCGCCGAAAATATTAAACATATGTCCCAATACGTTCGGACCAACGGGAACTTTAATCGGGTGTCCTGTATCTAACACTTGCATTCCTCGAGAAAGGCCTTGTGTATTACCAAACGCCAAAGCATTGATAGAATTAACAGATGTATATCCCTGAACTTCCAATTTAAGGGAAATATGATTATCTGTAATTTGTAATTCATTATAAAGTGCTGGCAATTTTTTATCGAATATAATTTCTACAACACTGCCGGATATTTCTTTAATAATTCCGATATTTTTTTTCATGTCACCCCTCTTTATTTGATTAAGTTATAGTGAATATTTTAATAGAGGTCAAGCATTTTTTGATGCATTTTAAGGATTATCGGTTGTATCAATGGTAATTGATTTTCTAATTTTGAATAAGGGAAAAAGATACATCTTTGCGTAAATAAAACAGCTTTATTTTTTTTCTTGTTAAAAATTTTTTTCGGTATCATTACTGGTTCTGTTTGGATATTTACAAGGGGAAGACTTTATGCAAACAATAATTAATTATTACCTGTTAACAGCTCAAAATCTAATGAAGTTGACCTTTTATGGTTCATTTTTCAGTTGGTTCTGATGTATGAAGTTGCAAATTTTTCGAAATGCTGATTTAGTTGTTATTTTCGTATTACAAAAAAAGCCTCGCTTACACGAGACTTTTAAATGGTGCCTGGGGACGGAATCGAACCGCCGACACAGGGATTTTCAGTCCCTTGCTCTACCAACTGAGCTACCCAGGCAACCGATATGCTTACTTATACACGAAGAAAATTTAAATGTCCAGCATTTTTTTGAAAAAAAATATTTTTTTTTATAACCTGTTATTTTATATTAATTATTTTTATGGGGATTATCTTCGTTTTCAAGGAAATTTTCGCTGTCTTGTGGCGTTTCATTTGTGTGAATAACATAATTCCCTTTTAACCATCGCCCTAAGTCAATATCAGCACAATGTTTTGAACAAAATGGTTTATATTTTTCATCTATCGGTTTGCCGCAAATCGGACATTTTTTTTCAGTTTGCATTGTTTCCGTAAACTCCTGTTAAAGTGTATTCATCAATAGAAAAATTCGGATTTGTTTTTATAACACAATATGTATAAAAATCTTCCGGTAATTGTGGTTTAACGACCGGATGAACCGTTAATGTTTGTAGTCCACCGACAAAGTGGGTAATGCGTTCCCATATTTCCAATATTAACAGCGGAACTCCTTTTTTGCCGTCTGATGTTAAATAAATATCCGGTAATGAAGGGGCAGTATGTGTTCGTTTTAACTCCATTAGTCGGGCAGGGGTAAAACCGGTAATTTCCGTGCTTTTATCGGAAAATAATCGCTGTAACATCAACAACATCAGTTTTTCTTGTTCTTTTTCGGTCTTGGGACCGGCAAAATCGATTAAAATAACTCCGCTGATATTTTTTAATAAGATTTGACGAGCAATTTCATCGACAGCTTCTTGATTGATTCTTTCCAGTGGCAAGGTTGATTGTGCTGAATCTACATCAAAAGTCCAACAAGCGTGTGTTCGTTCAAGTCTGATTTTGGCTCCTTGTGCAATAGGGTGTACTGTTTCCAATGCTTCTTCAATAAATGCCGCAGTAATAATATTGTTTTTATCGGCAGAAACGGGATATCCAATCTGACGAGATATAATTAAACCCAAATCAGGATAATAATTTTCTTCACGGTTTTTTAATATAATTCCGGTGGCATCTTTTCCCAAACGTGCCCCTTTTTTTATTTTAACGGAAACCGATTCGCCAATATTATATTGATGCGTTGTTTGTGCAAAAACAGGGAGTTTTTTATCTGTTTCAATAAAATATCCTTTTAATGTGTTGTTTTTATGAGTGATTTTCCCCTGAACGACTTCCCCAACATTTAAAATGTTTTGACTTTGAGCCATAATCCTTAGCGGTGTATTGTCAATATCAACAAAAACAACAATATCCTGACCGCAAATACTTTTATGATAGAGTTTCATGTGCCGGCAATTCCACGCATAATTTGTACGACCTCGTATGTCGGTAGTCCAACTACACTATCATACGAACCACACATTTGTTTAACAAAAGCAGCAATAATGCCTTCAATCCTATATCCGGCAACATGCTGCCACTCATTTGATTTTAAAATAAACTGTATATCTGTTTCAGATAGTTTCTTTAAAATAATGGCCGTTGAATTTACACGAATGATTTCTTTCCCCGCTGGCGTAATAATGCATAAACCTGTTATAACGTGATGCTTACGACCGGAAAGTAACAGTAAATGACTTTTAGCTTCGTTTTCATCCGTAGCTTTGCGAATAATTCGTCTGCCAACAGCTAAAACGGTATCGGCAGCTAAAACACAGGTATTGGGATATTGTTTAGCAACAGCTCTTGCTTTTTGAATGGCAATTCTTTGAACATAACGTCTCGGTAATTCATTAGGTAATAATTCTTCACATATGTCCGGCGAAACAATTTTGTCGGGAACCAATCGAACTCGCTCCAACAAAGCTTTCCGTTGCGGAGAACCAGAAGCTAAAATAAATCCATGTTTTAACTGCCAATAATTATTTGTCATCCGCTTGCGTTTTTTCTTTTCTTTCGTGACGTTCTTGTGCTTCAATACACAATGTTGTGACTGGGCGGGCTTCTAAACGACCCAAACCGATGGGTTCGCCTGTTTCTTCGCAATAACCATATGTGCCATCAGCAATCCGTGCCAAAGCAGCATCTATTTTTTTTATTAATTTACGCATTCTGTCACGAGTTCTTAATTCCAAAAACTGGTCTGTTTCGGCACTGGCCCGATCATTTAAGTCAGATTCTTGCAGGCTGGTTTCTTTTAAATCATTTAATGTAAATTCCGATTCTTTTAACAATTCAGCTTTCCAATCAGTTAACTTTTTATGGAAATAAGCTAAATGAGCTTCGCACATATATTCTTCGTTTTGTGACGGTTTATAGTCGGGGGGTAAAGTTATTAATGGCATGTAATCCTCCTCGCTTGTGTTGTTTAAATAATATCCAAGATAGCGAAATAAAAACCAAAAGTCAAGTGTTGTTTTTTCTTGCCATTTGTTTTTGTATTTGCTATATCCTATTGTCATAAAGGAGAATTTAAAAATGCGGTTTGTTTGTTTTGCTTTTTTTACAGGGGTTTGTTTATGTGCTCTTTCGGTTTGGAGTTTTGATTTTGAAAAATGTGAAACCGAATTAATGCAATTAGAAGAAAAAACGGATATAGTTGATAATAGGACGTTGTATGATGCTTGCGGTTTTGCAAATGAACAAACAGTATGGCGTAAATGGGCACCATTTGCCTCTCGTAAAAATGCAAGAAAAATGCTTTATGAAATCTGTTATCGTTATCCGAAACATACTTATCATCAAATGTATTGTGATAAAGCCTTTCACACTGGATATGGTCCGGCTGTTGCATATAAAGCAATTAAGTTGTTAAAACAAAATAATGGAGATTTAGGCTTGCGTGTTGCGGCGGTTGCAGCTGAAAGCGGTGAATTGAATTTGGAGCAGTCAGGTTCCTTATCTGAGGCTGTTGCAGTGTATTATTTAAAGCAAAATAATGAACGATTTAAAGATTATTTACAACTGGCTACGGCACAGCGTTCCGCTTTGGCAAATCATATATCGGGTGTTTTATTGTATCAATCATCCGATGGAACACTTGAAAATTCAAGACAGGCCTTTGATCATATTTGGAGAGCCATTTTATTGGGTTGTGTGGCGGCACAGGAGAATTTGGGTTTGTTTCATTTGGTTTTGCAGAAAAAAATTGATATCAAATTAGCAAAAGATATAATGAAACGACAGATGTTTTCATGTGACGGAACGGTTTTTGAAGAACAGGAAATTTTTGATGAAGTATTATATGCTTGTCAATGTAAAAGCGTGTTAACAACAGAACGAAGATTTCGGGAGAAACCGTTTTTAATGAAATCAAGTACGGGAGAACGGGCCATTTTGGCAGATAAAGACGGGATAGAATATAATGTTGGGGTAGGGGATAATCTGCCTAATCAGGGAACGGTTGCCGAAGTGCATAAAACGGGTGTTGTTTTAACGTATCCTAATGAGCGGGTTGTTTTGAATCTTTATCAAGAAAATCAATGTGTTCCCTTTTGTAAAAAATATCAGATTAATGAAAATTTAACACCTGAACAAATGAAAGAAAAATTATCAGGACAAACTATGCGTATAAAACCGTATCGGATAACATTTACCGATAAAGAATGTCAGGATATTGCTTATTATGCTCCGTATTATGTAGATGTAAATTTACCGTATTTCGGTAAAACGGAATGTCAGGCTGCTGGGCAGAATTTCAATCAGGAAGATTTATTACTTAAATCATTACAATCAAGTGGAATAACCGATATTGACGTGAATGAAGAAACGATACAAATTCAAAAACCGGAAGAATTGTCGGATGAAAGTCGCAGACAGTTATATCAATTAGGTAATGATTTGATAAATAGTAAGTAATTTAAGCATAAACACTTAAAAATACAAAAAAAGACTTGATTTTTAAAAAAAATATATGTATAATAAACCCGATTCCGATTAAATCCTTGCTCTTGCTATCGGACAAGGGCTATGTTTCAGGCATTTATTCATGGGGAATATTTGTTATAACCGAAACGAGAAAAACCAAAAGGAGAGGATATTATGCCTTTTTATGAAAACGTCTTTATTGCACGTCAAGATTTAACACCGGCAAAAGTTTCCGAATTAACAGACAAATATGCTTCTGTTATCGAAAACAACGGTGGTAAAGTTTCAAAACGTGAAAACTGGGGCTTACGTACATTAGCCTACAAAATCCAAAAAAACCGCAAAGGTTATTATATGTTAATGAACATTGATGCACCGGCAGCTGCTGTTGTTGAAATGGAACGTTTAATGCGTTTGGATGAAAATTTATTACGCTATTTAACTGTAAAAGTTGATGCTTTGGAAGAAGGTCCGTCTGTTATGATGGAACCGAAATCACGCAAAGCAAAAACAGAAGACAAATATGATGTTGAAATTGCGGAAGGAGATATGTAATGGCTGAAAAAAGTTCATTTTATCGTCATAAAAAATCATGTCAGTTTTGCTCAAGCGAAGTAACTGAAATTGATTATAAAGATGTTAAATTATTAAGCCACTTTATCACAGAACGTGGTAAAATGGTTCCATCCCGTGTTTCTGCTACATGTGCAAAACACCAACGCAGTTTATCAAAAGCAATTAAACGTGCACGTTTCTTAGCTTTATTGCCTTTTGTTGCTGATTAAGAAAGGGGAATAAAATGGAAGTTATTTTATTAGAACGAATTGAACGTTTAGGACAAATGGGTGACGTGGTTAACGTTAAAAATGGTTATGCCCGTAACTATTTGTTGCCTCAAAAGAAAGCCTTACGTAAAACAAAAGACAACATGGCTTTATTTGAATCAAAACGGAAAGAGTATGAAGCATACAACTTAAAATTAAAATCCGAAGCTGAAGATTTGGCTCATAAAATGGAAAATTTATCAGTTGTTATTGTTCGTCAAGCTGCTGAAACAGGTCAATTATATGGTTCTGTTACGGTTCGTGACATTTGTGATGCTGTTCGTGAAGCCGGCTTCAAGATTGAACGTCGTCAAATTGATTTAGGACAACCATTCAAAAATTTAGGTATTTTTGATGTTCGTTTGTCTTTGCATCCGGATGTTGCTCAAACTGTTCGTGTTAACATTGCACGTTCTGCTGATGAAGCAAAACGGGCAGCTAACAAGCAAAAGAAAGCTGAAGAAGCTGTTGCCGCTGCTGAAACTGTTGAAGCTTAATCCGTTTGAACAGATAGAATCTGTATATACCACCTCTTATTTAAGGGGTGGTATTTTATTTCTTATGTCATATTTTTTACAAATTCCGTTGTTTTGTCCGAAATCTTGTTACGTAATAGCCCTATTGTTCATGTTTGTTTTATGCAAGATGGCGGACTAAATTCGGTATAACAATGTAGAGTGAAACCGTTACTTTATATCCTTTGTATTCCCATCATCATCGTCACTTCGGACTTAATCCGGAGTAGTGTTACAATAATTGTTATTTAAAGTATGGTATAATAGCATCGGAAGCAGATGATTGTTTCAGAGTAGAACATACAGTTCGTCGTCATCTTAATTTCCGCTTCCTTTTATACTTGTCACTTGATGGGGTGTTTGTACCATTTGTTCACGAGTGTGTACGTTAATAATTGTAAGTACAAGGAGTATTATAATACAAAACACTTTAAAGTTCAATCATTTTTTAGGTGACGTATTTAAAAACAAACTAGATATTTATGATACAAAAACAAAGACTTATATAAAGGTTTCCAATACTTAAAGTGTTTATCAAAACACAAACACCGACCTCGGATTTATTAGTTGTCATTGACTTAAAGAGTGGCTATGAGCAAAAAGCCGCGGATCTTTTTTATCAAGCGGGTTTTTGCGTTTACAGAGTCGAAGGAAGTCGTGTCAAATACTTTTTACGAGTTATCGGACAGAATGCCAAAACCGATAAAATAGATGTCAAAGGGTTGGCTCTTTCTGCCCTAAAAACACAAGAAATGCTACAATTATACACTCCGATAAATGGGTAGTTATTAGCGTTATTCGGTATTTAGCGGATTTAAACAAATACTTGAACAGGCAATTAATCGTTATCAAACGATGACGGTTGGGGTAAAAAGAATATAGTAATAAATATAATGAACATGATAACACGAATTGTATAAAAGTATCTATCCGCAATAAAAGGGACGTATAAATGCAACACTTTTTTTCACTTTTTGAGATTTTTTTTGATTTTAATTAACTTATTAAATTAAAACAATAATCTTTCATTTCTGTAAAAATCAGATTTTTCTATTTTGAATAGGAAAAAAAAGGTCCCTTTTTTTATAATCATTTCATAAATGCAACTTTATGATGTGAGGAAAATATGCAAACTAAAATAAATGAACTTGGTCGTTCAATGGTGGAAATGCTGGGGGTTCTGGCAATTATCGGTGTATTATCTGTTGCCGGTGTTGCTACTTACCAATATGCGTTAACGGCTTATCAAGCCGGAAAAGTACAGGATGTTCTCGGAAAAGCCAAAACATTGGCACAAACAGATTCTCGGGCATCCCATGCGTTAGAAGTTAATCGGTTTATTAAATCAGCACTTCCTGAATATGTCCCTGATGACAAAAAATCCATGGTCAAGCTCGTTGACGGTAATTATCAGGTAACGACATTTAAAGTACTTTATAAAGTATGTGAAAAACTCTTGCAAAAAGAACGTATTTTAAATGATATAGGTATTTCTGTTTTAACAAGAACGTGCGGAAATCCAAACAGCAAAACAAATATGGTGTTTTCTTTTAATGCAATTCCAGTTGTTAATTCAGACAGTCATTTCGGCGGAACCACTGAAACAGAAACGGATAATCCCAATATTGAACCGCAATCCTGCCCTGATAAAATGGTATGGCGACAAAAAGAAGATGGCACTTATGGTTGTGTTTGTCGGCACGCTTTTGAGTATGGAGACAATTGCGAACGATGTGAATATCCAAGAGAATGGAAAAATGATTCGTGTCAATGTCCGGCTTTAACTCCGTATTATGACGGCGAAAAATGTATCACATGTACGGAAGCAACCGACGGGACACAACCATATTTTGATAACGGTGTTTGTGTTGGTGGTCGATTTTGTCTTTCATTTGATGCAACAGCAGACAAAAACACTTGTATGACATGTGATGATACAACGGGACAATTATTGGAAAAACCAAACGGAGAAGTCTGTTCCATTAAAGGATTGGAAGGAACATGTATCAACGGAGAATGTCTTATCCCCTGTGACACACAAGACGATTGTGGTGGTATTCATAGTGATTTTTATTGCCATTATGAATTTAACGAGCCGGTGTATGGTATTGTCTGTCGAACACCATTAAATCCAGCGGATAGAAAAAGATATTGTGTATCAAAAGAACGGGCAACACAATCTATTTCCTCAACAGCAGCAGATTCCATTAAACAATATAAAATATCAAAAGAAAGAATGAATTGGTATGATGCCGAAAATTTCTGTAAATCTTGGGGTATGCGAATGCCAACTTATGCGGATTTTGGATGTTCATTCCATCCACACAACACTTGTGCAACCACTCCAATTGTAGAATTAGGCCAGACATTTGGCAGTAATTATATATGGATTAATCAAAACGATGGTCGTTGCCAGCATATGTCATTTCAGATGGGGAATGGGAAAATGGCTTCATGGGTATATGGTGCACTCGGTTGTCTTACAGTTTGCATTACAGATAATTCTATAGAGAAAACAGAAAATCCCTGTTCTTCAACAATAACATCTGATTGTCAAATTTGCAATCCGGAAACACAAGAAACTACCTTTTTGCCAAACGGGGATGAATGTGCATTGGATACAGGCGGAAAAGGTATTTGTCAAAATGGAGTTTGTATTTTGACCGGTCAGGGATGTAATGAAAACACAGATTGCAATACTGGTGAATATTGCCGTTATACAACTTGGGATATATCTACACACTCTCCGATTATCAATGAAGCAACAGGATACAAAGGCGTTTGTCGCATTGCTGTAAAGGAGCAAAAAGCATCAGATAAACCGGTGGAAACATCAGTGGAAGATTTAGATTGGTACAGTGCCAATAATTTCTGCAAGGCATTGGGATTAACTCAAATTCAAAGTTGGTTTTGTGGTATGGATCGGTTTTGCTCAAATACCTATTTTAGCAATTTTACCAATAATTTTGGACAATCCGTTTTTTGGTGTGGTCCAAATTGTGGTATTTCTTACGGTAGCTACGTTTCCACATCAATATGGCCAGATAATACCTATAAACCATATTGTTATTAATAAATAATAGTATTCTTTGAATACGAATAATTGCTAATTTTTGAGCATTTATATCATGTCTGCCAGGTAAAGAAATTTTCGGATTTCGAGTTTTTATATAAAATATTGGCAAATTTTTTGTTTTCTATAAAATAGTTTTCGCTAGCTTGTACTCGTAGCATCATTTTTTTTACAAGTTTGTTTAGTCCTATAATTTTGTATGCCATCGGTTGGACTGCATTATTTTCATTATCCTGAAATATTCGCAAAAAAACCACCGACAAATGTCGGTGGCTTTTTTTAGCGTGTATCAGTTCTTATTTTTCATTACGAACTGCGGCTTGTGCAGCAGCTAAACGAGCAATAGGAACACGATACGGAGAACATGATACGTATGTTAATCCGACACGATGACAGAAGTCAATTGTTTTCGGATCACCACCGTGTTCACCGCAAATACCTAATTTGATATTCGGGCGGGTTGCTTTACCTTTTTGAACGGCAATATCAACCAATGCACCAACACCTTCTTGATCCAAAGAAGCAAACGGATCTTGTTCGTAAATGCCTTTTTGGACATATTCAGGTAAGAAGGAACCAGCATCATCACGGCTCATACCCAAAGTTGTTTGAGTTAAGTCGTTTGTACCAAAGCTGAAGAATTCTGCAGATTCTGCGATTTTATCAGCTGTAATGGCGGCACGTGGCAATTCAATCATTGTACCAATATGGTATTCGAATGTTTTGCCTGTTTCTGCCATAACGGCATCAGCAACGCTGACAACAACTGATTTAGCTAAATCTAATTCTTTCTTTGTACCGACTAATGGAATCATAATTTCCGGAACAATTGTTTTGCCTGTTTTGTTCATCACTTCAACAGCAGCTTCAAAAACAGCACGAGCTTGCATTTCATTAATTTCCGGATATGTTACGCCTAAACGGCAACCACGGTGACCCAACATCGGGTTGGCTTCGTGTAATTTTGCCGTACGTGCAGCGATTTCTTCAACGGAAACACCTAATTCACGTGCGATTTCAGCTTGTTCTTCTTTTTTGTTCGGTAAGAATTCATGCAAAGGCGGATCCAAGAAACGAATTGTTACCGGTAAACCTTCCATAATTGTGAACAAATCAATAAAGTCTTGACGTTGATACGGTAATAATTTGTTCAACGCTTTCCGACGATCTTCAACTGTGTGAGATAAAATCATTTCACGCATATGGTTAATACGAGCCGGATCAAAGAACATATGTTCTGTACGGCACAAACCAATACCTTCAGCACCAAATTGACGAGCTGTTTTAGCATCTAACGGTGTTTCAGCATTTGTACGAACGCCTAATGTGCGGATTTCATCAACCCAACCCATAAATTCACCGAAATCACCAGTCATTTCAGGTAAAACTAATTTTAAAGCACCAGCCATTACTTCACCGGTTGTACCATCAATAGAAAGCATTTCGCCTTCTTTAATGATTGTTTCGCCGACTTTTAAGAATTTGGCATCATAATCAATGCGTAAGTCTGAAACACCGGAAACACAAGGTTTACCCATACCACGAGCAACAACGGCTGCGTGAGATGTCATACCGCCACGAGCTGTTAAAATACCTTGTGAAACGTGCATACCGGCAATATCTTCCGGAGATGTTTCAACACGAACCAAAATAACTTTTTTGCCTTCTTCTGCTGCTTTTTCAGCATCTTCAGCTGAGAAAACAACTTGACCGACGGCAGCCCCCGGAGATGCAGGTAAACCAGCTGTTAAAACAGTGCGTTTTTCTGCTTTGTCAAACATCGGGTGTAATAATTGATCTAATTGACCTGCTTCAACACGCATAATAGCTGTTTTTTTGTCAATTAAACCTTCTTTAACCATTTCAACGGCAATGCGTAAAGCAGCTGTACCAGTGCGTTTACCATTACGTGTTTGTAACATCCACAATTTTCCGTCTTGGATTGTGAATTCCATATCTTGCATATCTTTATAGTGTGCTTCTAATTTTGCACGAATATCACACAATTCTTTAAAGACAACCGGGAATTCTTCTTCCATACATGGTAAATCTGTACCACTGCGTTCTTTAACGAGTTTTGTCATCGGTTGTGGCGTACGAATACCGGCAACAACGTCTTCACCTTGTGCATTTTTCAAATATTCACCATAGAAATAATTTTCACCTGTTGCAGGGTCACGAGAGAAGCAAACACCTGTTGCAGATGTATCACCATAGTTTCCGAAGACCATTGTTTGAACGTTAACGGCTGTACCCCAATCGCTTGGAATGTTGTTCAGTTTGCGGTAGTAGATAGCACGATCAACCATCCAAGAACCAAACACAGCACCAATACCCCCCCATAATTGTTCAACAGGGTCTTGTGGCAACGGATGACCGTCTTTTTCGCAGATTTCTTTATATTCTTTAATGACTTCTTTTAATTGTTCAACAGTCATTTGATTGTCAAATTGATAACCGTTTTCTTCACGAACACGATCTAAAACAGCTTCAAATTTTGAACTGTGAACGCCCATAACAACGTCACCATACATTTGAATGAAACGACGATAACTGTCATAAGCAAATTTCGGATTACCTGATTTTTCAGCTAAACCGACAACTGTTTCATCGTTTAAACCAAGGTTTAAAACCGTATCCATCATACCCGGCATGGAAACACGAGCACCGGAACGAACGGAGAATAACAACGGATTGGACGGATCACCGAATTTTTTACCCATTGTTTTTTCAATTTCAGCCAAGGCTTCCATAACCTGATCTTTTAAATCGGCAGGATAGGAATTGTTGTTGGCATAATAATATGTACAAACTTCTGTTGTAATGGTGAAACCCGGAGGAACAGGAACACCGACACGGCTCATTTCAGCCAAATTGGCACCTTTACCACCTAATAAATTACGCATGCTGGCATCGCCTTGAGCCGCACCGTCACCAAAAGTATAAACCCATTTTGTCATTATTTATCCTTTTTTTTTAAGTTTAACAAAACCACTAAAGAATATATATAGTGGAAAATTTTATTTTTTCACTTCGTTTGTTTATCACTTTTTCATATTGATTGCAAGTGCTTTTTTTTTCTTGAAAGATATAAAATTCTTGACAAAATTTTAAAAATCAGTACAATTAGTTAAAAATTGGTAATGATTGAAGGAAAAATGAATGATAAGTAAAAATATATGGCGTTTTTTTAAGGCTGATTTGATTAGAAAATATAAGGAGCAAATCAGTAAAAAAGTATATTTTAAAAATAATGGTTCTTTATTAAGTATAGCTCTTAAAACGGATAATAAAGCATTATTTAATGATATTATGATTTCACCATACGTTCAGGAAGCCTTGGCAGAGCTGGATTTATACGGATATTCTCCATTACATTATGCTTTATTTAAAATGGATGATTCTTTTGAGAGAATGACAAAAAAACAACAAGATTTAATGTCTATTGATGAATTTGGGGCTCCGTTTTTATTGACGTGTTATCAGCATTTGCAAAAAAATGCTACAACCTATATGATGCCCAAATATCACAAGATTTACAATCGTATTAAAGATGCTCTAAAAAATGTGAAAAATGTTGATATTCAAACAGATGATGGAGAAACATTTTTAACAACGGCTTTAAAATATAATGATGCTAGAATGTGTCGCTTATTGTTAGATAAAGGGGCTTCTCCTCTTCAGGGAGCTGTCCGGATTCGAGGTGATAAATTAAATGCTTTGGAATATGCATTATATCAAAATGAACTGTATACAGCTCAATATTTAGCTAAACGTGCAAATATCAGTGATGTGGAATACACCTTCGCTCTCAACAAGGCAGAACGTTTGAAAAATTTAAAACGTGTTATCTTTTCAGAGTTGCAATCGTATTTGATTGTTGCAGGTATTTTTATTTTAAGTGGTGGTATTATGCATATAAATCAGCAGATTAAATCATCTTCCTCTCAAAAGTCTGAAACGGTTGAAACAAAGCTAGATGTATCGACTGCAACCAATAATAAAGCAAAAAAAATAAAAACGCATTTACCTAAGCAACTGAATGATGATACAAACGGGCGGACCGGTCGTTAAAAATATATTGTTAAAATTAATATATTTTAATTGTTTCTAAAATAATTCTTTTTTTTCTTTCTTTTTCTGTATAAATAGTGCTATATACTTAAACAGATATAATAGTAAAGGGGAGAAAAAATGATATCAGTACTATCGGTTAATACAGTAGATGCTATTTGTCGGGGACAATATTACGGTGATATTTTTGCCGTTTTGGGAATGCATCGTTCTGTTGATGAAGATAATCAATCGTTTATTTGTATTCGTACGTTTCAGCCACAGGCAAAAAATGTGACGGTTGTTCGGTTGGATACAAAAGAATTGTTACCGATGAAACGTATCCATGCGGATGGCTTGTTTCAATTGGATATTCCATCAACGGAATTTTTTGCCTATTATTTTAAAATAGAATTACATTCCGGTTTGATTTATGATACCGAAGATGCCTATCGTTTTTTGCCTGTTTTGGGTGAAATGGATTTGTATTTATATAATGAAGGAAATCATAAAGATATTTATGAAAAATTAGGCTCTCACTTAATCACACATCAAGGAGTAAACGGTGTAAGTTTTGCTGTTTGGGCACCAAATGCAAAACGAGTCAGTGTTGTCGGTAATTTTAATGATTGGGATGGTCGGCGGCATATGATGCGTCAGCGAGGCAGTTCCGGTATTTGGGAAATTTTTATTCCGCATTTGCCGGAATGGAGTATTTATAAATACGAAATTATCGGTGCCGATGGTAGATTGCTACCATTAAAAATTGATCCGTTTGGTTCTGTTTTTGAAATGCGACCAAAAACAGGAACACTTGTTTTTGATTCAAAACGTTATCAATGGAAAGATTCACTTTGGATGGGGCAGGGTAGATACAAAGCTAATTCGCCCTCTGAACCGATTTCAATTTATGAAGTTCATCTGGGGTCTTGGCGTCGTAATTCTACCGAAGATAATCGTTGGCTGACTTATCGTGAAATGGCAGAAGAATTACCGAATTATGTTAAAAATCTCGGATTTACACATGTTGAATTTTTACCGCTTTCTGAATATCCCTTTGACGGTTCATGGGGATATCAGGTGACGGGTATGTATGCTCCGACTAGCAGATATGGTACACCGGATGATTTTAAATATCTGATTGATTCGTTACACCAGGCCGGTATCGGTGTTATTATGGATTGGGTTCCGGCTCACTTTCCGAAAGATGCGTTCGGCTTGGCTGAATATGATGGAACGGCTTTGTATGAGCATCAGGACCCTCGTAAAGGTGAGCATAAAGATTGGGGAACAAAAATTTATAATTATGGGCGGAATGAGGTATCCAATTTTTTATTAGCAAATGCGTTGTTTTGGATTCGTGAATATCATATTGATGCTTTGCGGGTAGATGCTGTTGCCAGTATGCTTTATTTAGATTATTCCCGTCAGGACGGAGAATGGATACCTAATCAATATGGTGGACGGGAAAATTTGGAAGCTATCTCTTTTTTACGTCGTTTAAATGAGTGGGTTTACGGGGAAAATGCCGGAGCAACCACGTTTGCCGAAGAATCAACCGCTTGGCCGATGGTTTCTAAACCGACATATATTGGTGGATTAGGTTTTGGATATAAATGGAATATGGGTTGGATGCATGATACGTTGGAATACATGCATTATGATTCCATTTATCGTAAATACCATCAAAATGAATTAACATTTAGTTTCTTATACGCTTTTTCGGAGAATTTTACACTGCCTCTTTCGCATGATGAAGTTGTGCATGGTAAAGGACCAATGTATGATAAAATGCCAGGGGATAATTGGCAAAAATTAGCTAATTTGCGGTTGTATTATGCGTATATGTTTATGCACCCCGGTAAAAAATTGCTTTTTATGGGGAATGAGTTGGGTGTAAAACGTGAATGGAATTATGCGGATAGTTTAGATTGGAGTTTATTAGCTGATGCAGGGCATGCCGGATTGAATAAGTTGATTGGCGAATTAAATCATTTTTATCGTTCTCATCCGGAATTATATGATTACGATTTTGATGAAAAAGGCTTTGAATGGATTGATGGGAGTGATGTTCAAAATTCCGTATTTACGTTTATGCGTAAAAGTAAAACAGGAAAAACCTTAATTGTTGCTTGTAATTTTACGCCGGTTATTCGCAAAAATTATCGGATAGGTGTCAATGAAGAAGGGACTTATCAGGAAATTTTAAATACGGATGATAAACAATTCGGCGGGTCCGGTTTAAAAAATACGCAATTATTAAAAACGGGGGCTGGTTGGAATTTTAAACCGTATGCCATTACAACGGATTTACCACCGTTAGCTGTTGTTGTTTTTGAGTTGACAGACTCTAAAAATGCATTATATGAAAGGAATACTTCACAAAAAGAGGGATAAATGCCGTATCAAGTATTAAAAGGCTTGCCCTATCCACTGGGGGCACAATATGATGGAAAAGGCGTTAATTTCGCTTTATTTTCCGCTCATGCAACAAAAGTTGAATTGTGCCTGTTTGATATAACGGAAAAAAAGGAAGAACGAATTGTTCTTCCGGAATATACAGATGAAGTTTTCCACGGTTATGTTGTCGGAATAAAACCGGGGCAAAGATACGGATATCGGGTGTACGGACCCTACTGTCCGGAACAGGGAATGCGATTTAATCCCAATAAATTATTAATAGATCCGTATGCTCGTCAACTAACGGGACCGATAACGGCTCATAATGCAATGTTAGGCTATACGGTTGGTTCCCCGCAGACAGATTTGTCATTTTCCCGTCGCAATTCGGCTCAGTTTGTTCCAAAATGCATTGTGGTAGATGATAATGCGTTTGATTGGAAAAATATTCAAAAACCCTGTATTCCTTGGGATGAAGAACTGATTTATGAAACGCATTTAAAAGGTTTTACAGCCCGTAATCCGGAAATTGATATGGCTTTACGAGGAACGTTTGCTGGTATGAGTAGTAAAGCCGCTGTTAGTTATATTAAATCATTGGGTGTGAAGAGTATAGAATTATTACCAATTGCTTCGTTTATGACTTCCGGATTTTTGCAGGAAAAGGGATTAACCAATTATTGGGGATATGATCCGATTGCTTTTATGGCTCCGCATGCTCCGTATTTATCCAGTCAAAATTTAAATGAAATGAAACATATGGTTCGTGTATTTCACGAAGCTTGTGTTGAAGTGTTGCTTGATGTGGTTTATAATCATACAGGTGAGGGGAATCAAATGGGGCAAACCTTGTGTTATCGAGGGATAGATAATGCTGTTTATTATCGCTTGAATAAAGATAATCCCCGTTATTATGAAGATACAACCGGTTGCGGGGCTTCTTTTAATTTAGGACATCCACGTGTTTTGCAATTAGTCATGGATTCATTACGTTATTGGGCAAATTTAGTTCAAATTGACGGATTTAGATTCGATTTAGCGACAACACTTGCTCGGGATAATAACAATCAATATGCTATTAACAGTGACTTTTTGGCAACTGTTCAACAAGATCCAACCTTGCAACGTTTAAAGTTAATTGCTGAACCATGGGATTTAGGATGGGGAGGCTATCAGGTTGGCTCATTTCGTCCCGGTTGGGCTGAATGGAATGATAAGTTTCGAGATACAATGCGTCGCTTTTGGAAAGGAGATGAGGGACAGGCCAAGGATTTTGCTTTTCGTTTAACCGGTTCATCGGACGTTTATCGCCGGCGAGGTAGAAAACCGTGGGAATCTGTTAATTTTATTACGGCACACGATGGTTTTTCTTTATGTGATTTAGTTTCTTATAACCAAAAACATAATGAAGCAAATGGCGAAAATAATAAGGATGGGACAAATCATAATGTTTCATGGAATAGTGGGGTAGAGGGTAAAACAACCAAGCGAGCCGTTTTGAAAAATCGAGAACAACGAGCAAGAGCTTTAATGGCAACTTTATTGTTATCGTTTGGGACTCCGATGATACGGGGTGGGGATGAAATCTTGTTTTCTCAGGAAGGAAATAATAATACCTATGCACAGGATAATCATTTGTCATGGGTTAATTGGGTAAATATCAAACTGGAGGGAAAACGGATGTTAAAATTGGTAAAGGATTTGATTAAATTCCGTCATTCGCATCCTGTTATGAATTACAGTTATTTTTTTGATGTTGAAAAATGCGTTTGGTATCGACCGGATGCACAGCCGATGTCTGAAACAGATTGGGCTCATTTTGTGCGTTCTGTTTCGTGTTTAATATATAATGAAAACAATTTATTGTATTTTGTTTTTAATGCTTTTAATGAAGAAATAAAATATCAGTTACCACCCCCTAAAAATCATCAATGGAAATTGGTTTTAGATACAACGGATACGTTATCGACTAATGCCGTATATAATGAATTTTTGGCACCGGCATGGAGTGTTTTGGTTTTTGAAGAAGAATAACGGAGGGTATATATGCCGTATGATGAAACAAAACTGAATGAGTTATCGGAGAAATTAGGGATACTGTTATCATTTACCGATTTTGGTACCGGTATGGTTTATATAGCTGACAGCAAATCCAAACGAGCAATTTGTACGGCAATGGGGTATCCGGCACAAACAAATAAAGCTGTTTTGAAATCTTTGGAAAAGTATGAGAAAGAACAATGGTTATGTCAAACAGCTCCGACAGATGTTGTATATGATACACAAATCAGTCCGTTTATTTTTGAAATGAGCTTGCCCAAAGCTTATGAACAAGATAAAATTTTATTTCAGCTAAAACGGGAAGACGGGACTTATTTTGACGGTTATTTCTTTTTTAAAGATATGCCTTTGATTGCAGAAAAAAACATTGATGAGACTATTTATCAAAAACGACGAATTTATTTATTTATAGAGGTATCGCTTGGGTATCATTCTATGCACTTTCAATTAAGGGATGGAACTTGTTTTGATAAATACTTAATTGTTGTTCCGAAACAATGTTATCAACCGGCATTTGTTCAAGAAGGCAAACATATTTATGGATTTCCGTTGCAACTGTATGCGTTACGTTCCCAAAAAAATTGGGGAATAGGTGATTTTTCGGATTTAAAATCATTTATTCCGATTGCTGAGAAGGTTGGAGCGGATGTAATTGGCGTTAATCCGTTAAATGTATTATTTGCGGATACACCGGAAGATGCTAGTCCATATTGTGCATCCTCCCGTCTGTTTTTAAATCCGCTATATGCCGATATAACGGCAATATCCGAAATACAAGATTTAAAAGAATCCGAACGAATAGGTATGACGGAATATATTCAGTCTTTGCAAAATAATCTGCAGGTGCAGTATACAGCTGTTTCTTCTTTAAAGGAAGTATATTTTGAAAAATTGTATCGGATATTTTGCGAAAAAAATTTTGATGAGACAGGTCAGCCTATAACAAAAAGAGGAACGGATTTTATTTCTTTTTGTCATGAAAAGGGGAACAATTTACTTTCTTTTGCTGTATTTCAATTATTACGATCAGATTTTATTAAACAAGAGAAAACGGCTCTTTGGTGGAAATGGGATAAAGAATATCAAGACATAAACTCATCGACTATACAAGCCTACATTCACACACATAGGCATGAAATTGATTTAATTAGATATCAGCAGTTTGTGATAAATGAACAATATGATGACTTAATTCAACACTTTAAAAAATCAAAATTATCTGTTGGATTATATACAGATTTACCTGTTGGTGTTTGTGCTAATAGTGCTGAGGTTTGGTCTAATCAAAACGTCTTTATGCAAGGAGTAACAACTGGGGCCCCTCCCGATGTTTTTAATCGCAATGGACAAGATTGGTCTTTGGCTCCGTTTAATCCATATTGTTTGGAACAAACGGGATATAAAGCGTATATTGATGTTATTCGTCAAGGCATGAAGGGGGCAGGAGCTGTTCGTATTGATCATGCATTTGGTTTGGAACGTTTATATTTGCGTGTTAAAAAAGCAACAGGAGCTTATTTAAAATATAATTTTAAAGCCTTTATGGGTATTGTAGCTTTAGAAAGTGTTCGTAATCAATGTTTGGTTGTTGCCGAGGATTTGGGGACAGCACCACTTGGTTTTACAGAAAAAATGGGACAAGCAAAAACCTTATCATTTAAAATTTTACATTATCAGCGGGCAGGGGATAGATTAATTGAACCCCAACATTATCCATATCATTCATTGATTGCGACCGGAACGCATGATTTACCCTCATATTCAGCATTTTGGAAAGGATTGGATTTAGAATTGGGTTTACAACAAAAAACCATTACTCAGGCACAGTATCGAATGCATCGTAAAAACAGAAAGACAGATAAAGAGTTGTTTGTCAAAACATTTCAAAGTAAAAATTATCCAATGCCTGATAATTTAGGAACAATTAAATCAGCAGATACAAGTGTTCCCGAATGGTTTATTCCAAATGTTTATCGTTTTTTAAGTGAAACAAACAGTCAACTCTTGTTGGTGCGATTAGAAGATATTTTAGAACAAGATGAACAAATTAATTTACCAGGAACATATTTAGAATATCCGAACTGGCGTTATAAATTACCGATTTTAATTGAAGACTTGATACACGACAAACGATTTAATCAAATTTGTGATATTGTTATGCAAAACAGAAAAAAAGGTTAATTATGCAAAAATACGAAAAACAGTTTGAAATTACCAGTGATGAATGTAATGAATACGGTAAATTACGTTTAAGGAGTTTATTTAATTTATTTCAGGCAATGGCAGATAATCATGCTCATTTGTTAGGTGTTGGTTATCAGTATTGCATTCAAAACGGATTAGGGTGGATTGGTGGCGGTTATGCTGTTGAAATTAACAAATTACCGACTTGGGGTGATACTGTTTTATTAAAAACATGGCCGGCAAAAACAACGGCAGTGACGGCTATTCGTGAATTTGAAATGACAAATGTTCAAACAGGAGAAGTTTTGGTACGTGCAAGCAGTCAATGGGTACTGATTGATACGATTAAAAAGCGTCCTGTTTCTGTTATTAAACATTTGCAGGGTTTTGAATTGATTACAGAACGGGCAGTAGATACATCTTTTCCGAAATTACCTGAACTTGACAGGGCAGATATTGAATTTTTACAAATTATTCGGACTGACGATATCGATTTAAATCATCATGTGAATAATGCCGTTTATCCCACATGGATATTAGATGCATTACCAGAAAATTACTTGTCGAATAATCGGATTGTAAAATTACAGATACAGTATAAAAATCCGGCACAAAAAGGGGATAATATTGTAGTACAAACACAAATGAAAGATAATAACAATACATTGCATATTATTAGTAATTTAGAAAAATCTACCGAATTTGCCCGAGTTGTTGTTGATTGGAAAAAACGATAAAGCAATTTGATTTCTTTGAAAATATTAATTTTTACATAAGTTTATTCTTGTTTTATGCAATAATGTTGTTGTATGTAATTAAGTATATTTGAGTTCATTTTTTCTTCTGTACCAAATTTATAATGAATACTTTCCAAATAAGCTGTTGTTTTTGTTGTGTTAGACATTAAATATAATTCGGATTCAGGATGACAGGCATTTCTAATGTCAGCAATTGTTAAAGATGATGATAAGAGTGTCGCATCAGTCCAAATAAGAATTAATATTTTTTTATTGGGGGTGCATATACTGTTAATAACATCATAAAATGCATGATAAAATGTCGTACCACCGGCAGCTGATCCACGGTATGGTTGATTATAAACGACATCATATGCTTGATCTGCTGTACTTCCGTATGGCAATCCTAAAATGTGTGTCGTTGAACTTGGAGCTGTATCAAAATATAAGGCAATAGGCGTACTTTGTGGAATATTTAAAGTTGCGATAGCATTTCTGATTTTTTTATATACAGTTGAATTGTTTTTTGTACTATTGCTTTTATCAACCATCAAAATAACGCCTGTTTCTGTGTCGGATTCAGGATTACATTCAGGAAAACACACTTTTTTTGTTTCATCTAATAAAGAAAGAGAATGATATCCAATTGGACAAGTACATGTATCAGGATTATACCCAACTGGCATTTTTTCAGGGATACAGGTACATTTATTCCCATCCCAAACTGTAATGCCCTCCGGACATGATTCGCAAAAGTTATTGATATTACAAACTGGATTTATATTTTTACAATCATCATTCGTTAAGCATTCCACGCAATTTTCATCTTTCCAAATCGGTGTCCAATTCGGACAGCGACACGTTCTTTCATCTTCAAACCATTCTTTGGGCGGATAACACCGTTCACAATTATCTCCATATTCAAAAGCGTGTCGACAAACACATCCATATGTGCCATCATCTTTTTGTCGCCATGCCATTTTATCAGGGCAGGATTGCGGTTCAATATTTGGATTATCCGTTTCTGTTTCAGTGGTTCCGCCGAAATGACTGTCTGAATTAACAACCGGAATTGCATTAAAAGAAAACACCATATTTGTTTCGCTGTTTGGATTTCCGCACGTTCTTGTTAAAATTGAAATACCCATATCATTCAATATACTTTCCTTTTGAAGGAGTTTTTTACAAACCTTATAAACCACTTTAAATGTCGTTACCTGATAATTACTATTAACCAACTTGACCATGGACTTTTTGTCATCAGGGACATATTCAGGAAGTGCTGATTTAACAAACCGATTAACTTCCAATGCATGAGAAGCCCGAGAATCTGTTTGTGCCAATGTTTGGGCTTTTCCGAGAACATCCTGCACTTTTCCGGCTTGATAAGCCGTTAACGCATATTGGTAAGTAGCAACACCGGCAACAGATAATACACCGATAATTGCCAGAACTCCCAGCATTTCCACCATTGAACGACCAAGTTCATTTATTTTAGTTTGCATATTTTCCTCACATCATAAAGTTGCATTTATGAAATGATTATAAAAAAAAGGACCTTTTTTTCCCTATTCGAATCGAAAGAATCGGATTTTTAAGAAAATAAAAGATTATTCTTTTAACTGAATTACTTATTCAAAATCAAAAAAAATGCTAAAAAGTGAAAAAAAGTGTTGCAATTATACGTCCCTTTTTTTACAGAAGGTTGTTTGCTGTTATATGTTAATACACTTATTTGTAAAACATTCTTGTTTTACTTTAAAATATTTCTAAACATATATAAAACCCCTGCGTTTTGAGCAGAGGTTACATTTTGTTTTGATATAATCAGATAATCATTTTTGACGTGTATTTTGGAAAGCTCTCATCCCGGTTGTTTCTTTCCATTTTGCAATAGTTTGGGTTTGTCCTTCTTGGCCATATAAACAACCTATTTCACGAGCACTTAATGTGTAGGAAACAACTTCTGCGGTTTGCTTGTTCCCATCGGTATCAAACATGGCAAATCCGTTTGAAAGCCCTAAATACGTCATTTGTGTTGTGTTTTCATATTTGTTTTTTTCTTGCTGATCTTTTTGATAACAGCCATATATTTGAGCTGTAGCAGTAATAGCAATTGCCAAAGCACCTAATTTAGTTAAATTTTTTCGAATTTGTTTTGCTTTATATTCCGGAAATATATAAGTTTTTTCATCTTCATTGCCAAGATTAACGATGTAACCTTTTTCGTTCCATGAGATAAATCGTACATCTTTGGCACCTTTCATGGATTCTCCCTTATGATTATACAGAGTCCATGCGTTGGGTTCTGTTTTTACGGCTATGTATTTTTTATTTGTGCGGGCTATTTCATATGCTACTCCTTTTGCAAATTCTTTGCCGTCTATTGTTTTAAAGGTATAAGTTGTATTACCGTTATCGTTTGTACAATTAATTTTAAAATGTTTCATGTTTATTTGTTCTCCAATAGTATATTTTAATTAAAGTAAGTGTATGTTGTTGACTTTGATATATATTTTATTTTTCATACAATATTTTAAAGTGTTTGTCAAGTATTATGAAAACATATTTCAAATACAGAAAAAACTATAATGAATTAGGTGTTTTGCCGATAAAAAATACCGCTGAAAATATATTCAGCGGTGATAAAAACAACTGTTTTTTTGTTTATTTAATGCCTGTACCAATAAACGGAATAGGGGCACTGCCGTAAATGTTAACCGGTAATTTTCCATCCCATTTTTGAACGGCTTCATAAGCAACCAAGTTTTGATTTTGACTTAATGCCTGTGACCGAATACGCATACTTTCAGCTTCGGCTTTGGCACTTAAAATCTTTTGATTAGCTTCTTCTTCAATTTGTTTGGTTTTGTTTTTGGCTTTGATTGCATCTTGTGTTGCAATTTGTTTTTCTTCAATAGCCCGTTCAAATTGTGTGGAATAGTTAATATCTTCAATCACGACACCTTGAACTAAAATATGAGCCGGTTCTAAACTTTCTTTGAGTGATTTTAAAATTTCATCACTTGCTTTTTCACGGTTTGAAACCAATAAATCTGCTTCCCACTTGCCGATTGTATCCTTAACTGCTTTTAAAATTTGCGGAGCAACAACTTTTGTTTTGTAATCCATACCGATTTCTTTATACAATAAATGGGCAGAATTATCATCTACACTGTTATTAACGGTAATTGCCAAATCTGCTTGTTGAACATCTTTTGTATAAGCACTCATTTTTAAAGACAAGCGTTGAACCTTTGTGTCAATAGGTTTAATATCGGTCGTAATGGGGTTATAAAAATAAATTCCTTCGGATAACGGTTCCCCGACAACTTCACCAAAACGGGTTTTAATACCTCTAAAACCGGTATCAATAACGGTAATTCCTGAAAAACTGATACCGACACCTAATAAGACAACTGCTAAAATAGCATAAAAAATAACAGCATTTTTCATTATAAATTTCCTTTTATTTTTGAACGCCCTTTGTGGGTTAATATTAAAATAGGGAACAATAACCAAACACTTAAATCTGTTTTTTTAGATATTGTTCCGGTTGATATTTTGTAAAGAAGAATTCCCAATAAGCTGAAAATCCAAATTGCAAAAATCAGTCTGAGTAATAAGACGGTATAAATCATAATTTATCCTCCCTAAAAACTAATTGATAACAGGAATATGCCGTTATGTCAAGCAATTTAATGGTTACTCTTATAATTGATTTTATTATCTAAAAATGGTTGAAATATACTATTTGTTGACACATTGCATATCATATGATACAATAATAGAAATCACTTAATGAAAAGGAAGGAGGGGATGACAATGCAAGGAGTGGAAAATGCTTATATGTTATTGGCACATCAGTTGCAATCGGCAATTGATAACAATGATATGATTGTTGTGAAAGATTTATCGGCATTGTTAGACATCAGACGTATTCATTTTGTTGAAATGAATGAAGAAACAGATCGAAAAATATCTAAACCGGTTGAAATTTATGTTGCCGAACATGGGTCTGTTGCCGTTATGGAATTCATTTTAGACATCGGCGGAAACGTTAATGCACGTGATTCAGACGGAAACACCCCATTAATGATTGCTGTTAATGAAGAACGTAAAGATATGATTTCTTTTCTGTTAAAACAGCCGGATATTCAAGTCTTTATTAAAAACAATTACGGTGAAACAGCAGAAACAATAGCTCGTTTTACAAATGACGATGATATTATTTCTTCTTTAAACAGCGTTTTACAAAATGAAAAAACACCGATGATGTTTGATAGTTTACATTGTTATATGTAAATTGTGATGAGGTGTTACTTAAAAGCAGACTTATTTTGAGTCTGCTTTTTATTATCTGTTCTCTTGAAAATCAACTGATAAAGACTTATTCTTACCGGTAGATTAAAAGGGGAGATATAAGATGAAATATTTATTTATTTGTTGTTTGGGATTTCTGATACAGGGATGTTCCCATCAAAGTGCTCAGTTGCAATTTAATCAACAAGGATTAAAAAATTTGGTTAATCAACCGCAAACGGCGATTTTACAAAAACTGGGTCAGCCGGATAAAATTATTCCACAGGAAAATGGAGATATTTTGTGGGTTTATACAACAACATATCAGCAATTTAATGCTCCTGTCTCTCAAATATATATGAATCCTGAAAACAGTGTATCGCAAATTAATTCTTCCGGATTATCTTCATCATTCACACCGCAAGTTTGTGTGACGACGTTTACAATTTCAGACAAAATTGTCAAAACCGTTCATACAGACGGGCGTTGTTTGTAAAAAAACATCAATTTCTTATTTTATAAACCACGGCTTTGGATTAATAGCCTGGCCGTTTTTGCGGATTTCTAGATATAATTTGCCGTCATTTTGCAAACGTCCGACTGGTTCGCCTGTTAAGATTTCTTGTCCTTCCGAAACATTTATTTGTGACATGCCGGCAAGCAGTGTTAAATAATCGTCTCCGTTATCCATAATTAACAGATGTCCGTAACTTTTAAATGGTCCGGCAAATAAAACATTACCATGATACAAGTTTGTAACCGTGCTTCCGCTGTTTGCCTGAATTCGCATTCCTTTGGTATGGAGGCCTGCTTCTGTTACATCATTAAAGTTTTCAATAATGCGTCCTTTAACAGGATAATTTAATTTTCCTTTTGCTTTTTTAAATGAGCCTTTAGGAATGTTTCTTGTCGGTGTAGCCGTTTGCTCATATTTGTTTTGTGCTTTTATACGGGCCGCTTCTTCTTTTTTGCGTTTTGCCTCCGCTGCTGCCCTTTTTTTCTTTTCGGCTTCCAATTTTTCAAGTAATTCTTTTAAATCTTTTGCCTGATTGGCCAGAGAAACAATTTTTTTACGAGATTGATGGTGTTTTTTGTCATATTCAGCTTGCAATAAGGATTTTTGCTTAATCAATTTATCCATTTGAGCATTTCGTTCATTTAGCTGTGCCCGAACGGTTTTGGCACGTGTTGCCTGCTTTTCAATTTCCGTTTTCGTTTGTGCCAAATTTGATAAGTCATTTAAAAATTTAGCATTCATAGATTGTACTTGCGGGAGAGCATAATTCATCATCATTTTACTGCGTAAATGAATGAGCGGAGATTGTGGTTCCAATAAAACCACTTCTGCCGGTCGTAAAGCCAAGGTCTGCAATCCACTAACAACTTTTACAAGTTGTTTATCTGTTAATGCGAGATTTTTATTTAAATCATCTTCTTTTTCTTGTAAGTTATCCAGTTTTCGTTGTAATTCGTTTAATAAATCTTCTTTTTCCTGAACAGCTTTTGCCGAGCGAACCATTTGCTTTTGAACTTTTTTAATTTCATTGGCAATTTCTGTTGATTTCTTTTTTGCCTCTTGTTGCGTTTGTCGTTCTTTTTTGAGTTGTGCTTCAATTTTACGCAAATCGTCCTGTGTCGGAGCAGCAACCGCCATCCCCGACAACAGAAGACAACCAATACAACACATGGTTCTGAATAACAGCAAGGTATATATCCTTTATTCTTGAATTAACAATGATTGACCAGACATTTCTGAGGGTTGTTTTAAATGAAGTAAATCCAACAACGTTGGAGCAACGTCACATAAACGCCCCTCTTTTAATCCGACAACAGTTTGCGGTGCATTTACCAAAACAGCCTGTACCGGCGTGTTTGTATGGGCCGTATAAGGAGCCCCGGTTGCTTCGTCAACCATGCGTTCGGCATTTCCGTGATCGGCAGTTACAAAAACAATACCATCTTTTTCTTTAACGGCATTGATAACCCGACCCAAACAGGAATCAACGGCTTCAACAGCTTTGATAGCGGCGGATAAAATGCCTGTATGTCCGACCATATCTCCGTTAGCGTAGTTGACAATAATTACGTCAAAAGAATCATTTTCAATGGCTTCAACCAATTTATCTGTTACTTCATATGCAGACATTTCCGGTTTTAAATCGTATGTTGCCACTTTGGGAGAGGCGATTAAAATCCGTTCTTCACCAGGGAATAATGTTTCTTTTCCGCCATTAAAAAAGAATGTGACATGTGCATATTTTTCCGTTTCGGCAATCCGTAATTGTTTTAAACCGGCATTTGATACAACTTCTCCGAAAATATTTACTAAGTCTTCCGGCGGAAACAATACTTTTAACCATTGATTATGTTCCGTAGAATATTCAGTCATAGCAACGGCGGAGGCAAAATGAACTATGCGTGAACGGGTACTTAATGAAAAATCCGGTTGTAATAGAATACGGGTAATTTCACGGGCTCTGTCAGAACGGTAATTGGCCATAATAATTCCGTCTCCATCTTGCATCCCTTGATAATCGCCGATAACACTTGGAATAATAAATTCATCATATACTTTATTATCATATGAACTGGAAATAGCTTCATTTGCCGTATTAAAGTGTGGCCCTTTGGCATTAACAAGAGCTTCATAAGCCAGCTCAATACGTTCCCAGCGATTATCACGATCCATTGCATAATAACGACCGGAAACGGTTGCAAGTTTAACATATGGCATGTTGGCAATGGCTTTTTCTAAATCGGAAATAAAACCTCGGGCAGAATCCGGAGCCGTATCCCGTCCGTCTGTAAATCCGTGAATGGCTACCGGAATTTGAGCCTGATTTAAAATAGAAGCTAATGCAATAATATGTGATTGCTGTGCATGTACACCACCTGTACCGAGTAATCCCATTAAATGACAGGTTCCTTTTGTTTCTTTTAAAGATGAAATCAGGTCTGTTAATACCGGATTTGTATCCAATGTATGACTTTCAATGGCTTGATCAATACGGGGCAAATCCTGCATAACAATCCGTCCGGCTCCCAAATTGGTATGTCCGACTTCGGAATTACCCATTTGACCATTAGGTAAACCGACATCTAAACCGGATGTTTTTAACATTGTTGTCGGATATTCTTTAATTAACCGATGCCAAACAGGTGTATTACCCATTTCGATAGCATTGTTTTCTTTTTGATCACGGAATCCCCATCCGTCTAAAATACAAAGTACAACCGGTTTCTGACGTTTCATATCTGTTTCCTTTCATAAAAAAAATAATAATAACTTTACCGTTTAAAAACGGCGTCTGATTACAGATAGGGGCATTATAAAATAATTTTTACAAAAAGTGTAATATTTTTTTTGTATTTTTGAAAAAAAAAGGTATAATCAATTATAATCAGCTCAAAAGGAGGGGTTCGTGTTAAGACAACAGGCAATAAAAAATTGGTTTTTATCCGTTGCGGTCTTTTTATTTTGCACTGTCAGTGGTATTATCTTAAGAGAAACAACCATGATAGATCCCTTTTGGGCATATATATGCATTTTTTTGGGATTTATCCCTGCTTCCATCGGTTCATATCAACTGTCATTGGCAAAGCGGTATAGTTTGGCTCAGGCTGTTCGAATGAAAACAAAAGCGTTATCACAAGAATTGGAAAAATCTGAACGAACCAAAGAAGCACAATTAGCTTTTCTAGCCCACATGAGTCATGAATTTCGCACGCCGTTAAATGCCATTATGGGATTTTCCGCAACAATGAGTCAGGAGGCATTCGGACCGATTAAAACGCCGATTTATAAGGAATATGCCGATTGTATTTATAAAAGTGGAGCTCATTTGTTAACGATTGTTAACGATATTTTGGATTTTATTAAATTAGAAACACAACAGGCAAAATTAAGATGTGATTGGATAAATGTGCAAGATGTTGTTAATGAGGTTATACAAATTATTGCCGGATATCCTAATTATGATAAACGAATCGTAACGCTTGCTGATTTGTCAAAATGTCCGCGTTTATATATTGATAATCGTTTGATTAGACAAGTTTTATTAAATATTTTTTCCAATGCCGTTAAATTTACGCCGGATAATGGACAAATTACTCTAAAATATACACATACGGATAAAGGAGAGTTTGTTTTATCTGTTTCTGATAACGGAATAGGGATTGCCCCTAATCAAATTCCATTGGTATTACGTCCGTTTACTCAGTTGGAAAATTCAATGACCCGTAAATACGCAGGAACCGGATTGGGTGTGCCATTGAGTGCTCAAATTATGAAATTACATAATGGGGAATTAAAGATAGAAAGTGTTTTAAAAAAAGGAACAACAATTCATCTTGTTTTTCCGGAAACAAGTGTTGAAAAAAACACTTAACGGAAAGGATTGACTTTTTTATAAAATCAGCTACAATAAAAAACAGTTTTATGTTAAAATAAAGGAATAATACAATGACACAACATAAAAAACCGGAACTACTTTTACCGGCAGGGTCTTTAAATCGTTTAAAAACAGCTTTTTTATACGGGGCAGATGCCGTTTATGCCGGTATGCCGGGTGTTTGTTTAAGAAATAAAATTTCATTTACTCCCGAAGAAATGAAAGAAGGGATTTTATATGCCCATTCAATCGGCAAAAAAGTTTATTTAACGGTTAATCTGTTTACACATAATCACGATGTACCACGGGTTGAATCTTTTATTGAATTGTTAAAAGAGTTAAATCCGGATGGTGTTATTGTCGCTGACCCCGGTGTTTTTGCCGAAATTAAAAAACAAATTCCAACTTTGCCATTACATATATCAACACAGGCAAATGTTTGTTCATATATTACGGTTAATTTTTGGAAAGAGCAGGGGGCTTCTTTATGTGTATTGGGACGGGAAGTCCCTCTGCCGGAAATTAAAGAAATACGCAAAAAATGTCCGGATATTCGTTTAGAAACATTTGTTCATGGGGCATTATGTGTCAGTTATTCGGGACGGTGCTTGCTTTCAAACTTTATGACAGGTCGTAGTGCTAATAAAGGAAATTGTGCCCATTCTTGTCGTTGGCGTTATAAATTATATGAAACAAAAGAAACCGAAAGAGTAAATGACGAACATACCTATTACATTGAAGAAGAAACACGCCCACACGAGTTAATGCGAATTGATGAAGATGAACATGGTACATATATTATGAATTCCCGTGATTTGTGTTGGTTGCCTCGTTTGCCGGATTTATTGCCAATAGGAATTGATTCGTTTAAAATTGAAGGACGTAATAAATCAGAATACTATGCAGCCATTACGGCTCGCACATATCGACAGGCCATAGATGATTGGTTTGAAAATCCCCACAACTGGGATGCCGAAAAATACATGTCCGAAATAATGACTTTACAATCAAGAGGTTATACATTGGGATTTTTAGATGGCAATGCCGGACCGGAAGCACATAATTACGATGTTTCGGCAAGTGCCGGCGGATGGCGTTATGCTGGTTTGGTTCGGGGAACAAATAATAATCGATTGATTATGGAAGTGAAACACAAAATTATCAAAGGAATGGAATTAGAGTTTTTATCACCTCATCAATTTGAACCAATTCGGATAACGGTAGATACGTTTTATGATGCCCGTACCGGAAATGTTGTAGATGAGTTGTCATCCGGTCATTTGGGACAGGCTATTGAAATTCCCGTTTCGGCAGAAATTTTATCAAAATTACCGCCATTAAGTGTTGTCAGAACAAAAATTCAGGAATAGATGTAAAATTTTGAAAAAAAACTCCGTCAATTTTATTGGCGGAGGGATAATTTATGAAAAAAATGAATATTTTTTTATTATTAATCACCCATTTGACGTTCTTTTTGGCTTTGCGGTATATAGGACGGAATTGATTGAGCTGGAATTTTAACCGGAGAAGGATAAGCTCCCCCAACATAATTTTTTTGTGCATGTTCCATTTTTGTTGATAAAAAGGAAATAACTTGTTTACAGGATGCTATTTCATTTTCAATATTTATTGTTTGGTGTGAAAATGACGTATATATACCATATATTTTATCTAAATTTAATCGGTGTAAATTTTCTTGTGCACATTCAAGAGGTGTTCTGCCAAAAGAGTCTGTTGCAAAAATATCAGCTCCAAATTCTACAAAAAGTTTAACAGCATCATTCGCTCCACGGGAAGCTAATATATGTATTGCCTTTTTACCAACTGAAAATTGAGCTTCATTAATGTCAATTTTATGTTCTGTAATTAATTTTTTATAAAAATCGGCATCATTTAAACCATTTTGAACGGCATAGTAAAAAACATCCTTGGGCAAACACCCGCCTTTTAAGCACATTTCAAACGTATAACGACTATATGCTGTTGATAATTTCCAATCTAATTCATTATTATATATATCCATTTTTTTTCCTTTCTGCGAAAGTAAGTAAAATAATTAAAATCAAGTTAAAAGTCAAGAAAAAATAAAAAAATGCTTTTATAAATTAATTTTTTTTAATCTTGACAGTCATTTGAGGATATGATAAAATGCTTTTGTTATGATAAAAACATCTCAAAATATCAACAAAAAACGCAAAAATCTTTCTTGGAGAGATCCGGCATAACATACCTTTTTTAATATAACGTTTTATTTTGATAATTATATTAAGAAAGGATTTTAAAAAATGACTTTATCACACTTGAAATCGACAGAACCGTTTATTCTGTCGGCAACGTCAAAATTATTACTTAGAGAATTGGCTCATTTACGCCAGACGGCACAAAACAGACCTGTATTAATCGCTATTTCTGGTGAAAGTGCTGCCGGAAAAACAACGTTCATCAATACATTAAAACGGGTATTGAAATCGGCAAGTTTTATTGATGCTGATAATTATTTTATTGATTTTTCAAAGAAAATTCAAAAGGCAGGTTCTTTTGCAAATTTGGTAGAACAAGGGTTTGAAAGTGATGCTCCCAGTTCATTCCAATTACAACAAATGGAGCAGGATTTAAAAACTTTAAAAGAAAATAAAAGTGTCTCAATTCCATTATATGATATGAAAACCGGAAAAAGCATTCCTCAGGCACAACCTATACAGCCGAGAACGTTTATATTTGTTGCCGGTATATGCACGTTATACAAACCTGTATCGGATTTATTTGATTTTAAAATCTATTTACAGGCGGATGAAAAATTAAGATTTGAACGGTATATGAAACGGGCAAATGAACGTGGGCAAACGGCATCTGAAGCTCAACGACAATATGCTTATATATCAGAAATGGCACAAAAATATATTTTGCCTCAACAAAAACAGGCTGATATTATTGTGAAGGGTCGATTGCCAAAACATTATTTGCAACAGTTGTTTATACAAACTATTCGATCCATAGCGTAATAATTAAAGTTGTTTAACTAATCAGTTAAAGTCCTCTCTCCATTATGATTAAATTCATTTATGGAGAGGGGATATATTTGTTCTAGTAAAAATGCTTCTGTATTTTTCCAAAATGATGATAAAGCATTACACCAATCGTCATCAACCCAGTTTAAAGAAAAAAGATATATATTTTATAAATTATTGAAAGCATTTAAAGATTTGATTTGAGCATTAAGAATAATAATGATTTTTCGCATGCAAATAGTACACTTTTAAGTAACAATTCCGAAGTATATAAATTAACGGAAAGTGCATTGTTAAGTATTCAAAATCTTATTTCTATTCGTAAGGAATCTATGCAAAGTTATAAGGACTGCGGAGAAATAAACGTTCTTTCTTTAAAAAAAGCCGAGATAGAAGCAAGAAGAGCCTTGATTCGTATGGAAAATTGTTTTATTCAAATGAATGAAAAAGCATTTCATCATCTTGAAACAACGCCTTATTCGCAGAAGGTCTTTTTGTCACAAAAACAACAAAGACAGTCTTATTAATATTTTAATTTAATATCGTGCTATCAAATAGTTTTACAGATATCAAAACCTTACCGATATCTATTATACTTTCGGAACATATTATACTGTCCGACAATTTGTGTCAGTTAATTAGCGAAAGCGTCTGTCTTTATATAATTTAGACTATTTATTCGGTTCGAATGCGTTCTTTTCCTTTTTTGATATAAAGCGTTAACCCAATGATTTCATTCATTTTATCAAATGATAATTGATCTAGATGCATTTCTAACTCAATTTCACGTAATCTATCAATCATGGCGTTAACACGTGCTTCTAATTCCGCCCGTTCATCCGGACTTAATTTAGATAAATTTCGTCTCATTTGAGGTAATTCGGCTTCAATACGGTCTCTTGTTTTTTCTAAATCCTTTAATACATTTACGCCTTCTGTGGTTGCCGTTAATTCAATTACTTTGTTATTGACTGCTACTTTTTCACGATACATATCTCGAATGGGATCCATTGGACTGGTTGCGGCATTTTTTAATTTTGCCTGTGTACGGGCAAAACTCATAAAAACATTACAGCGATGTAAGTGATTAACTAATTTTTGTGTTGCCGTATAGTTTTTATCTCCGTACTTCATACGTGAAAAGATATCGGCAGCTGTTTGAAATTCCAACAAAATATCATTCTCAACCGTTTCAATTTGAGATAATTCCGTATCAGTAATTTTTCCGTCTGAAAAAGCTGCTTTTACAAACGAAATCAAATCACGATAACGGCCTATTATTGGAAAACGTGACTTTTGTAAATATTCCGGAACACTGTTGTTATATTGAGCTTCTTCTGACATAGTTTCCTCTCCTTTATATATATGTATCTCCCTATCCGATACTAATATACTTCATTTTTTTACCCTGTTCAATCATTTTTGTACATAAATACAAAAAAATTTAAACAGGGTAGTAAATTTTTCTTAAAATATATTGGTTAAGCTAATTCTTTTAAAACCGTATCCACATGACCGGGAACTTTTATATTTCGCCAAGATTGTGCTATATCTCCGTTCTCATCCAACAAAAATGTACTACGTTCAATGCCCATATATTTTCGACCGTACATGGATTTTTCTTTCCATACATCAAAGGCTTCACTTAATTTGTGGTCACTGTCGGATAATAAAATAAAGTTCAAATTGTGATCTTTTTGAAATTTTTGATGGCTCTTAATATTATCCGGACTAACACCGATAACAGTCGCTTTTCCTGTTAATCTGTTATAGCTGTCCCGAAATTGACAGGCTTCTGCTGTACATCCGCTTGTGTTGTCTTTGGGATAAAAGTATAATACAACTTTTTTCCCTTTAAACGCATCCAGTGAAACATTTATTTCATTGCCATTTTCATCGATTCCTTCAAATTTTTCAGTTAAATATGTCGCCATTTTTTTCTCCTTTCAGCCATAAAAGAGTATAAGAAGACATACAGATAAAATCAAGTATTCTTTTTATGGGGATTTACAAACATTTTTATTGTTGCTTTTTGAATGATATAGAAACATGATGCTTTCAGTTGTTTCGGACTTTTTTTGTTTTTTGCATTTGTAGGGCTTTTTTATTCCAACAACTTGAGTCCTTGTTGCTCTATCGTCACCCCGTACTCCGATACGGGGTCTTGTTGCGATAATGGCAGTACATATTCTCAAAAAAAATAAATAAAAAATAGGGAAAAGAAAAAGTGAACAACAGGAAAAGGGGCATAAACGAACGTATAACGATAATAAAGGAGTACGGGGAGGGGATAAGGATAAGGAAAAAGAGGGTATTTAGAGTAAAAATAAACGAAAAAGAGAGGTAAAAAAACAGCAGGGGATAAACGAGAAGAAAAATACCTGTAAAAAATCGTATAAAATATTGAAAAGAAAGGAAAAAAGACTTGATTTTTTTGAAGAAAAAGGGTAAATTGAGGTGTAACCAAAAATAAATGGAGGAAAAATGAAGAAAATATTGTTAGTAATGGCTCTTTCAATGGTGTTGCCAAGTGTGGCTTTGGCTGCTTGTGAGGGGGGCGAAGAAATTACCGGAAAAAACGGTCAAAAATACTGTGTTAGTAATCAAACGATGAATTGGTGGAGTGCGTTTGCATGGTGTAAAGCAAATGGTCTTCATTTGGCAACGTTAGATGAAGCATGTAATAACCAAGCTTGGTCAGGTGGTTGTCCAAATATAAATGTAGGTATAAATAAATGGGCATGGACGGCAATCGCATCGGGGGACAGTGCCGCCTATGCCGTTAATCTTCTCCATCGTGGTAATGTGTCCACCTACGCACGCACCGACAACTACTACGCCTTATGTTTATAACCCCGCTTTTAAACCACTACTTAAAAGAGTTTAAAATCCGCCTGATTGGGCGGATTTTTTTTGTCCCTTTTATTAAAAAAAAGGGACAGGCAACAAAAGCCGACTCTCCCCACACGGGGACCGTGTGGGGAAAAAAATAAAAGCAAGGTATTTTGAAAATTTATGACAAGACGACGGATTTTAATTTTATCAACAAACATCTTTATATATTCCTCAATGACAGCAGGTATTTTATACCTACCGTCATACTGAACTTGTTTCAGATTTGCAACGGGGGGGATAAATCTTTACATTTACGTCATGCCGGATTCAGTCCGGCATCTCGGGAAGAAGTGGCAGGAATGATGAGCCATTATCGTGACGCGACTCCGTGTCGGGGCACGGAGTGATGGTAGGACTAAAAATCGGAACAAGCCCGAAGTGACGTTTTCACTATCCATCGTCATGCTGAACTTGTTTCAGATTCGCAGCGGGGGGGATAAATCTTTACGTTTACGTCATGCCGGATTCAGTCCGGCATCTCGGGAAGAAGCGGCAGGAACGCTGTGCTATTATCGTGACGAGACTCCGTGTCGGGGCACGGAGTGACGGTAGGACTAAAAACCGGAACAAGCCCTGAGTGACGTTTTCACTATCCATCGTCATACTGAACTTGTTTCAGATTCGCATCGGGGGGGGATAAATCTTTACATTTACGTCATGCCGGATTCAGTCCGGCATCTCGGGAAGAAGTGGCAGGAACGCTGTGCTATTATCATGACGAGACTCCGTGTCGGGGCACGGAGTGACGGTAGGACTAAAAATCGGAACAAGCCCGAAGTGACGTTTTCACTATCCATCGTCATACTGAACTTGTTTCAGATTCGCAACGGGGGGGATAAATCTTTACATTTACGTCATGCCGGATTCAGTCCGGCATCTCGGGAAGAAGTGGCAGGAATGATGAGCCATTATCGTGACGAGACTCCGTGTCGGGGCACGGAGTGACGGTAGGACTAAAAATCGGAACAAGCCCGAAGTGATGGTGGAACTAAAAAGGGTATGAAGTGACGAAAAAAATAAAAACAAGGCAGGGAGTGACGGAGCAGATAAAAAGGGTTTGGGATGATGAAGAAGATAAAAAGGACGCAGGGATGTTACTTAAAAATATAGATGATTGTCACGGCAAAGGTAAAAAGAATCAATATTTATTTGCAGTGTGACAGATATTTTTTTTATTGTGTCGATTTTTTCTTTTGATATCGGGACGAGCAAAAGAAGTTAAGCGTTGTTGTTTTTTGAGTTTCAGCTTGTTATTCAGGATAGGGTCAACGGAAACTTTTGTAAAGTTCATATCTGCCGAAAATACTTCCCGAATTTCGGAACAAAGCATATTCCATGCCTTTAATTTAACTCGCCAACAATTAAAATGACGCAAAATGCCAAAATAAGAATTAAGTGTTGAGCGTGTTTTTTCAATTAATATTGTTTTGCTTTTGTGTGACATTGGTTGTTTCCATTCCTGATTTAAACGTTCTATTCTTTGGTAAAAAGTTTTTTGTAATCGTTTTGACGGATAGATACGATTGGGCAAAATATAGGCTCCGGTAAAGGAAAATCCTTTGGCATAATGTTGCAATGACACTTTTTTCGGATGAATGGTTAAATGCAATTCGGATTTTAAATAGTCAGTGATTTGTTGTTTGACCCGATGTAAAAAATCTTTATCCGGATGAATAAAAATCAAGTCATCAACATAACGGGCATAAAACAAATTCGCATCTAATGAGGTGGCATAATAATCAAAATCGTTCAAATAAAAATTGGCAAAAATCTGACTGGTTAAGTTGCCGATAGGCAATCCGCAATTTGTATTGGCAAAAAACAAACTTTTTGATTGTGGTAATTCCGCCCAGTCTTCTATCGGTGTTTGATAATTGCAGTGACGAATAGGGTTGTCCGATAAAATTTCTTTCAAAAGATATAAAATCTGTTCTTTGTTTGTGTGATGATAGTGCGTATTGACCAGCGTTTGGATTTTATTGAACAAAATGGTTTTATCAATGTGAAAGAAAAATCCCTGAATATCCAACCGCAATACAAAACAATCTTGTGTAAAATGGTTCGAACACGCTTGAAGCATTTCATAAACGGAACGAATGCCAAATAGTGTTCCTTTTCCGGCCCGACAACTGTAAGAATGTTCGTAAAAAACATTTTCAAACAATCGAAGCAGTTTACCGATAACCAAATGATGAACAATCCTGTCCCGAAAGTTTGCCGCAAACACTTCTCTCAGGACAGGATGCCTGACAATAAAGGCATTAGACGGGGCAATATGATATGTATGTGCCGTGATGTCTTGCCATAAGTTAATCAGATTTTGCTCATAGTTTGCTTCAAACTTTAATGCTGCCATGCTGTGACGTTTATGTCTTCTGCAATCAAAATAGGCTTGAAACACTTCTTCCAAAGTAATATCCGATAATAAGTGATAAAAAGTAAGTTGTTCCATAGTGACTTTTTTATTTTAAAGGCGGGGTTATAAACATAAGGCGTTGTTGTTGTTGGTTCGTGTGTTTGTGTTCACATTACCATTATTGAGATTAACGTTATAGGCGGCACTGCACCGCTATAAAGTTGGAGGATTACCGCCTCCACGGGTAGTCAACACTGTTTTATATACCAAACAAACGTTCGGTGATTGACCCTTTTAAAATAAAACACTTGCTCGCTCAAGGTAACGATTTATTCATTCTCCTTGATTCCGGCACTTGTTTTTAACTGTTGCTTTCTCCTTTCCGCTTTGTACCAAGCACTTGCTTGGGAGGTAATTGATTCCATTGTTTGTGCCAAATAGGCTTGTGCCCGACAACTGATTAAGTTTAAATCTGCACATAGTCTTAGGCAAACCCGTGTCTTTTCCAGTTGAAACATAAAGGTGTTGATGTGTTCCGATTTGTCTTCGCTGTGGTTTGCTCGTGATATTATGGCACATAGTTCTAAGGCACTGTCGTTAAGCGTGTTCCCCAATGTATATTTATGTTCCCGTGAAAATTTTGTCGTGTACTGATGTATATCCCGTATCAGTTGATACGTTGCTATGTATATCGGTAATTTATCACTGCGTGTCATAAAATGGTTTACTCCACAACAGGGCATTCGCCCAAATCATTTAAGTTAAAGTACATATCCAAACAAACGCCCCACAACGGATTACTGCCTTTGGCATCAACCGTATCGGTACAGCCTTTTGATTTAAAGTTCATATAACAATATTGTTTTCGAGGGCAATCTGTTTGAACGGATAACATTTTTTCCAAATCAGGCATTTCCATTTCACAAGACGGATTTTTATTATTCATATCGGCACAAGCCCCGTAAATAATACCCGTATAATTAGCACCGGCTGCTCCGGTACATGTTTCTGTTGTGAATGACAGATAACAATATTGACCTTTGGGACAATCGGATATGGATTGTACCATTTCTTGTGCATCGGGTAAATTAAGAGAGCAGGATGGATTTTTGTTATCCATAAAGGCACATACTCCATGAAGTGTTCCTGTGTGGTTTGCACCGGCGGCAGAGGTACACGTATTGTTTTTAAATGACAAATAACAATACTGACCATTCGGACACCCTTTGCTTTCTTTGACCATTTCTCCCGAAGATGGCATATCCGTTGAGCAAGAGGGATTTTTATTGTTCATATCGGAACAAACACCATAAATCGTTCCCGTATGGTTTGCTCCGGCAGAACTCGTACAAGAATCGTTTTTAAATGACAGATAGCAATATTGTCCGCTAGGGCATCCGTTAGATTGTGTCACCATATCCCCCTCAGAAGCCTTTTGAACGGCACAGGAAGCGTTTTTATTGTTCATATCGGTACAAACCCCATAAATGGTCTCTGCCCCCGTTGCAGACACGCTGGAACTGCAATCTGACGTTTTAAATGATAAATAACAATATTGTCCACTGGGGCAAGCAGTTCCGATAGTCATATTAAGTGTTTCTCCGTCTGATGCCAATCCGTTTGTATAAGAGCAATTTGTAGTCAATGTCATTGTATCTGATGAAACAGTAAAAGCACAATTTGTATGCATACCCATTGTTTCATCCGAAACTTCATAAGAACAATTTGTACTTAACGTCATTGTTTCATCGGATATCCGATAGGAACAGCCGGCTTTTCCTTTCATTTCGGCATTTTCAAAGCTGTATTTGCAAAAACCATCCGATTCGGGACATTCATCAACATTTTGTCCGCAAATTGTATTGCCTCCACAGCACCAACGCCGTTCTCCGGACCAGCATTCACTTTCATTTTCGGCATCACAAATCGGATTGCAAAATGTGCGGGATTCGTTGGGTTCTTTTCCGACAGGACATTCATAACAAGTCCCCGTATTGGCATTGCAGTATCCGCCTTCCGATTCAACACATTCTTCGTTTGTTTCACAATCTTTACCGGGGGCACGTGTGCCGTTAAAGGCAAAAATAATATCCATTGGTTCCGGTGTACAACTTGTTACGGCACCGATCGTTGTTTCTTCATGTTCAATTTCTTGATAAAAAGATAATTGTTCATTGTTGCCCAGTTGCATAATCAGTTGGCACATTTCATTATCTATATTTTCAACAAGAACAAAGGTATCGCCGTCTTCATCTTTTCCGGTAAACATGTTGTATCCGCATTTGGGGGTAAAATCAACCGGTGTCCAATTGGTTTCTGCCTCGTTAACCCCTTGTGCATTGGCATAGGCGATATGTGCTTCTTGGATTAATAAATTAGCGGTATATTTTTTCATCGCATAGCGATATCCTAATATCCCGCAGACAGATAAAATACCGATAATGGCTAAAACCCCTAGAATTTCTACCATACTTCGTCCGGCTTGTGCGTTCTTGTATTTTTTCATATTTTCTCCATAAGTCTTGTTGCATATTAATGAGTGTAATAAAAGGTACGTATAATTGCAACATTTTTTTTCACATTTTTGAATTTTTTTTGATTTTTACTAACTAATTCAATAAAAACAATAATTTTTCATTTTTGAAAAAAGTCGATTTTTGAGATTCGAAGCGGGAAAAAAAGGTACGTTTTTGTGCATATATCGTTTTTAACGGATGATATTTTGATGTTAAAATTATTATGTTATGATGAGATTCTGAGTAAATTTGAATATTGATAACCCTTTGATATCTATGTTAATATGAACTTGTTTCAGATTCTTGGGAAAAACCGGCACAAACGATGTCCCATTATCGTCATGAGACTCCGATTTTGGGCATGGGATAAAAGAAGAAATACAATAAAGGGGAATGTTTTCTCGCTAAACTGTCAATATACAACAATCCCCCGATTGGGCGGTCGGGGGATTAAATTTTATTCGGTTACCAATTTTTTGGCTGTTTGATAATCAAACTTGCCTGTTCCTAACACTGGCGGTTGTTTCATATAAATAACTTTTTTCGGTACCCATAATTCAGATAAACCTGTCTTTTTAAAATATGTTTGAATTTCTTTTGTTGATGCATTCTCTGCTGCCGTTACTAAAATCAATTGTTCGCCTTTTTTTGCATCGGGCAAGGTAATAATACCTTGTGTGATATTCGGATACATTTTTTCCAAAGCTTGTTCAACGGCTGTTAAAGATACCATTTCGCCGGCAATTTTGGCAAAACGTTTGGCTCGTCCTTGAATGGAAATAAAATCATTTTCATCCAAAGAAACAATATCCCCTGTATTGTACCAACCATTTTTTGTCGGTTGCAAAACATTTGGTTTTTCGGCTTTCATATATCCTAACATAACATTATCGCCTTTTACCCACAGTTCACCACCGGTTTCAATACCTTCAATTGGTTTAATTTTCATTTCCATCCCCGGTAATAAACGACCAACTGTTCCGTATTTTAGATACATAGGCGTATTTAAAGAAATAACGGGTGCAGTTTCTGTTGCCCCATAGCCTTCCAAAATCCGAACCCCGAATTTTTTCATCCATAAATCAGCAGTTGTTTCTTTTAGTTTTTCACCACCGACAATCGCATATTTTACACCAAAGAAATCAAACGGATTTGCCATGCGACCATAGCCGGAAAGGAATGTATCCGTTCCACAAATAATGGTTGCGTTTGAATCGTATGTTAATTCAGGCACAATTCGATAATGCAGTGGGGAAGGGTAATAAAATGTTCTAATACCCGATAGTGTTGTCATAATAGAACCGACACACAAACCGAAAGAGTGGAACATCGGTAACGCATTGAAAAATGTATCCGATGCGTTGACGCTTAAAACAGATAAAACCTGATTGCGATTTGCCTGAATGTTTTTGTGTGACAGTAAAACAGCTTTCGGCATTCCTTCTGAACCGGAGGTAAATAAAACAACTGCCGGTTTCTGCGGGTCGTTTTGCGGACGTGTCTGTATGAAAGCATCCAGTATGCCTTTTAATTTTGATCCCAAAGTGATTTGAGTAGCAAAATCTTCCATATAAACAACGTTAAATTCGGTTTTTAAGGCTTCTTCTAAATGTTCCAGATGTCCCAGTTGAATGAATTGACGAGAGGTCAGAATTGTTTTTAATCCGATTGTTTTTCCACTGGAAACAAGTTGTGTCGGTCCCAGTGAAAAGTTCATCATAGCAGGAACTTTGTCAATGCTTTGTAAGGCAAAGAATGAAACCAGATTGACCAATGAGTTTGGCAATAATAAACCGATTTTGTCTTCATTCGGAAATGCTTTTTGAAAAGCTCTTCCCAAAACATAAGCCTTTGTTATCATTTTTTTGTAAGTCAACGGAACACGTTTAATATCTTCGGCAATTTTATGTTTTTTACCATATGTGTGCATGGCATCCAGTAATGAATTAAACAAGTGTTCATTTAAATCTGATGTTTGATACATCATATCGGTCATAATATCATATAATTGTTTAGAAATAAATGTTCTTCTATCTCGTCCGAAACAATCTTCCGGCACGTTTAAAACGGTGGGTTTAAGCAAGGTTAACGAAATATGCGGGAACAGACGGGTTTTATATTTTTTACCCATATACGAAAATTTTGAAAATTGAGCACCTTTAATCCGAATTGGTACAATTTTGGCTTCGGCTTTGGCGGCAACCACACCGGCCCCCTCATAAATTTTCATTAATCCGCCGGAGGTAGTAATACGTCCTTCCGGAAAAATCATCACTTTTTTGTCTTTTTTCACTTCTTCAATCAATGACCGAATGGCCATCGGATTGGTCGGATCTAACGGATATAAATCAACCAGAACGGAAAATAGGCGAATATACCATTTTTTTGCCCATTCTGTATTAATGGCAAATGTGATTTTTTCAGGCATATAAGCAGCAACTAAAATCCCGTCTAATAATGAACAATGATTGGCAATTAATAAAACCCGTTTACCGGCTTTGTGGAAATTTTGGATGTTATAAATCCGAATGTGAAAAAGCGGGCTTAATATAATCCGTAAAACAGATTTTAATGTTTCATGAGACAATAATTGCATAATGTAAACAGAAACAATCAAGCTCATAACGGCAATAAACAGGAAAAGTGAGGGAATGGAAAAGCCCATACTTAACAAACCGGCTGAAATGATTGAAATAACAGCCATTCCGAACGAATTAACAATATTGTTGCCGGCAATAACAGATGCCGTACAAGATTTAGGAGCGTACGTTTGAATAAAAGCATTAAGTGGAACAATATATAATCCACCAAAAAATGCCATAGCAAACATACAAACGGATAACGCAATACCTCCATTAAGCAAGAAAGCAACTAATCCGAAACTTTCGCTCGGGGCTTGATAATTTTTGGTTAAGAAATAAAAGATTAATCCGCAAACGGCCATAGCCAAAGATGTTAATGGAACATAGACGGCAGAAACAACACCTTTCAACAACTTATTGCAACTGACAGACCCGACACCGACTCCGATAGAGAATAATAATAAAAAGAAAGTAATCACATGTTGTTTGACGTTTAATACCTGACTGCATAGTGGGAAAATTTGAGTTAGGATTAAAGCTCCAACCGTCCAAAACCAAGTTGCTCCTAAAATGGATTTCCAAACAATGGGATAAGTATGAATAAGTTTTAAATTGCTGACTGTTTCGGCAAAAATATTTTTACGAATCGTTAAGGTTGGACGTGGAGCTTTTGCCGTTGGAATGTATCGGGCAGAAATGTATCCGATAACCGAACAGATAATTAACAGGACTATTGCAGTATTGATGTTTAAAATCGTGCCTAAAACAGCTCCTAAAATAATGGAAACATAAGTTGAAGCTTCAATATAACCATTTCCTGCAAGTAATTCATTTTTCTTTAATAATTGTGGTAAAAGAGCGTATTTTATTGGGCCAAAAAAGGCAGACTGGGTTCCCATTAAAAAGAGTAAAACAATTAAAAGTGTTAGGCTTTTGGTATAAAAAACAATGCCGGTTAAAATCATTAAAACCAATTCAGTAATTTTTAAAAAACGAGCAATTTTATCCCGATTGTATTTATCGGCAATTTGGCCGGCCGTAGCTGAAAATAAAAAGAAGGGCAGAATAAATAATCCGGCAACAACAGCCGATAAAATATCGGATTGTTCCGTCATTTTATAGGCAATCATAACCAATAACATATTTTTGAATAAATTATCGTTAAATGCCCCAAAAAACTGCACAATTAACAAAGGTAAAAAACGTTTTGTTTTTAAAATCGGATTAATCATATTGTTTATCTCCTTTTATAACTTAATTTTAAAGTATCATAGTATGATGATTATAAAAAAGCAAGAAAATATTATTTTTATTGAAAAATTTAAAACTTGTTTCGTTCGGTAAAAAAACTACCTGAAAAAATATATTCAATAATTTCTTTTTAAGTGGACAAGTTCAAATGTTTTGTGTATAAGAATGTATTATATTTTTTTGATAGAAAAGGAAGAAAAAATGTCAGATACACCCGTAATGAAAATGTTAGATGCTAATGAAGCAGCCGCTTTTGTTGCCCATAAATTAAATGAAGTTTCCATTATTTATCCGATTACGCCTTCATCGCCGATGGGCGAATGGTCTGATACTTGGTCAACGGCCGGTGTGAAAAATATATGGGGTAAAGTTCCGCAAGTGTTGGAAATGCAATCCGAAGCCGGTGCTATTGGAGCCGTCCACGGATCATTACAGGCCGGTTCAATTACTACAACTTATACGGCTTCGCAGGGGTTGTTATTGATGATTCCGAATATGTTTAAAATTGCCGGAGAATTAACCCCGTTTGTTATGCATGTGGCCGCCCGTACCATTGCAGGGCATGCATTATCTATTTTTGGTGACCATTCAGATGTGATGGCTTGTCGGCAAACAGGGTTTGCTATGATTGCCTCAAATTCCGTGCAGGAAGCACAAGATATTGCAGTTGTTGCACAAATGTCTACATTCTTATCCCGTATTCCGTTTATTCACTTTTTTGACGGGTTTAGAACATCTCATGAAATCAATAAAATTATTCCGATTTCCGATTCGGAATTAAAAACATTAATGACTGATATTCCGACAGATTTTACCGTTAAAAACGCATTAAAACCCGAAAATCCGAAAATTCGGGGAACGGCTCAAAATCCGGATGTTTTCTTTCAAATTAAAGAGGCTGCTAATAAATATTATAATGCTTGTCCGTCCTATGTAGAACAGGCTATGCGTCAATTTGAAGCAATAACAGGCAGAGCTTATCATTTAATTGAATACAAGGGTGTTGCTGATGCCGAACATGTTGTTGTTGCAATCGGTTCAAGTGTTGAAACATTGGAACAAACGGCAGAAGCCTTAAATGCAATGGGTGGTAAATATGGTGTTATTGGGGTTCGATTATATCGTCCGTTCCCGAAAGAAGCCTTTATCAATGCTTTGCCGAAAACAGTTAAATATATTTCTGTATTAGATAGAACAAAAGAATCCGGTTCAGTCGGAGAACCGTTATATTTAGATGTTGTTTCCACATTGGCCGAAGGAGTTGCAAACGGAACAGTTGCAACAATGCCAAAAATTTTAGGTGGTCGGTATGGATTATCTTCAAAAGAATTTACGCCGGCTATGGCAAAAGCCGTTTTTGAAAATACACAAAAAGCACATTTTACCGTTGGTATTGATGATGATGTGACGAACTTATCCTTATCATATGATTCTGCTTTTGACATTGAAGGAAAAGATGTTTCTCGTTGTGTCTTTATCGGTTTGGGGTCAGACGGAACAGTCGGAGCTAATAAGAACTCTATTAAAATTATTGCTGACGGGGAAGATTATTTCGGACAGGCTTATTTTGTGTATGATTCCAAAAAATCAGGTGGAATGACAACATCGCACTTGCGTTTTTCCAAAAAGCCGATTAAAGCACCATATTTGATTAATCAGGCTGATTTTGTGGCGTGTCATCATATGCCGTTTTTATTTAAAACGGATGTATTATCTTTTGCCAATAAAAATGCCGTCTTTTTAATTAATTCAACGGAACCGGCCGATAAAGTATGGGATAGTTTGCCGATAGAGGTGCAACAAGAAATTGTTGATAAAAATATTAAATTGTATGCGATTGATGCTGTTGATGTGGCTCAAAAAACAGGTATGGGACGGCGAATTAACACCATTATGCAAACTTGTTTCTTTGCCATTTCAGGGGTTTTGCCTCGGGAAGAAGCTATTGCAAAAATTAAAAAAGCCATTGAAAAAACATATGCCCGTAAAGGACAGGATGTTGTAGATGCGAACATCAAAGCCGTTGATGCCTCATTAGCTCATTTGCATGAAATTAAAGTCGGAGCTGTTAATTCCGTTCATAAACGGCAAGCCGGTGTACCCTCAACGGCACCGGAATTGATTCAAAAAGTAACAGGTAAAATTATTGAAGGTCGGGGCGAACAATTACCGGTCAGTGCTCTTGAATGGACAGCAGACGGTACATGGCCGACTGATACGGCAAAATATGAAAAACGCCGAATTGCAACAGCCATTCCGGAATGGGATCCAAGTGTTTGTATTCAATGTGGTAAATGTGTTTCCGTTTGTCCGCATGCAGCTATTCGGGCAAAAGCCTTTAAAGAAGATGCATTAAAAAATGCTCCTGAAAACTTTAAATATACAGATTACAAGGGTAAAGAATTTGCCGGCGAGAAATTTGTATTGCAAGTTGCTCCGGAAGATTGTACCGGTTGTACGTTATGTACACAAGCATGTCCGGTTAAAAATAAACTCAATCCGGATAAAAAAGCCATCAATATGGTGCCGATTGAAAGTCATTTGGCTGATGATATTAAAAATTTTGATTTCTTTATGTCATTGCCTGATGTTGACAGAACTAAATTATCGCCGAAACAAATTAAATCTGTTTCGTTAATGCGACCATTGTTTGAATTTTCGGGAGCTTGTGCCGGTTGTGGTGAAACACCGTATGTTAAAATGATGACACAGTTATTCGGGGATAGATTGTTGGTTGCTAATGCAACGGGCTGTTCTTCCATTTATAGTGGAAATTTACCGACAACGCCTTATGCTAAAAACAGTGAAGGCTATGGTCCGGCTTGGGCAAACTCTTTGTTTGAAGATAATGCTGAATTTGGATTGGGTATGCGGACATCTGTTGATTCTAAAACTGATTTTGCGATGCAATTATTAGGTGAAATGAGCATGGAAATTGGCGAAGACATTGTTGCTGAAATTGTTAATGCCGAACAGGAAACTGAATCAGATATTCAAGAACAACGCAAACGGATTCAAGCATTAAAAGAACAATTAAAAACCATTGACCATCCCAGAGCCAAAATTTTAATTGAAAATGCTGATTATTTGGTTAAAAAATCGGTTTGGATTTTAGGCGGTGACGGTTGGGCTTATGACATCGGATACGGTGGATTGGATCATGTTTTGTATTCCGGCAAAAATGTTAATATTATGGTAATGGATACGGAAGTTTATTCCAATACGGGTGGACAACGGTCCAAAGCAACGCCGATTGGTGCTTCTGCTAAATTTGCTATGGGTGGAAGTGAATTGCCTCGTAAAGATTTAGGTATGATTGCCATGTCTTCGGGCGGTGTTTATGTTGCCAGTATTTCATTAGGGGCAAAAGATATGCATGCGTTGCAGGTTATGAATGAAGCTGAAAGTTTTAACGGTCCTTCTTTAATTATTGCATACAGTCATTGTATTTCACATGGATACGATATTGGTAAATTTGGTTTAGAACATCAAAAATTAGCCGTTGAAACAGGATTGTGGCCGTTATATCGGTTTGACCCTAGACGGGTAGAGCAGGGATTAAATCCGTTTCAATTAGACAGTAAGCCGACAAAGCCGGTCGCTGAATTTATGGAAACTGAAAATCGCTTTAAAGCCGTTCGTCAAAGCAATCCGAAACATTATGAAGAATTGGTACAAAAAGCACAAGCTCAAATTGACCAACGGTTCAAATTATATGAACGCTTGGCAAAGGGAGATGAATAATTTTACAGTGTTTTTAATTGTTTTGAAGATTACCGCCTCTATTTTAGGGGCGGTAATTGTATGAAAATGATAAAATAAAAAAAACATCCGAAACGAATCAATTTTTTGAATTTTTATATAAATTTTAAATTGATTCGTTTTTGTTTTATATGGTTTTACTATAAGTTTGACTATAAAAAAAGGTACGTTAAAACGCAACATTTTTTTCACTTTTTGAGATTTTTTTTTAATTTGAAATAAATTATTATTTTAAAAGGATTTTAGTTTATTTTTATAAATCAACGTGTTTTGCAAAAAGCATCTGCAAAAAAAGATACCTTTTTTTATACTGTCTTTTGTTAAATGAGTACAGAAGCATAAGATGTTATGTTTGAAAAACCAAAAGGGCGGGAGTAGTATGAAAATAAAAAAAATAACACATTGAAAATAAATATTTTTTTCAGCATATTAAAATATGTCATAAAAATGCAAAATAATGGTTGACATTTTAAATAGGATTTAATAGGCTGAAAGAAGCTTCTTCTATGAAGTGAGGAACTTATGATTAATTTTTTAACTAGAGTGAGGTATTTATGAGGTATTCAAATACAGCAATTACAGAACTTTCAAAAAAATATCGTACAATTTTGAAAAAATGTGCCATTTTAAATGCAGTTGCATTATTGGCTTTATCCACACCGGCTATGGCAGCTCAATATGGTATTGCCGTGACAGAAAGTAGAGTATACACAGAATCTGCTTTTACAGGTGATGATGTTGGTATTTATTCGGGTAGTGGTGCAACTGGTACATTTACAGCCGAAGATATTACTGTTACAGACAGTTTAAGAGGGATTCTTGCAAAAGGAACAGAATCAAAAATTGTTATTGGTAGTGCAAGTGATTATACCAATAGTTTAACCATTTCTAATAACAATACAGAATCCGGAATTCATGATCGAGGTATTCGTGCCGAAAATGGTGGAACAGTTGAAGTTTATACGGATAATTTAACAATTACCGGTACAGATACCTCTTATGCATTACATGCAAGAGGTGGGGACGATTCTTTAACAACAAAAATTGTAGTGAATGCTAAAAATGTAGATATTACAAGCAAAGATTCTCCAGCAGTTAATGCAAATAATACAGGAATCAGACCGGAAGAAACTTATGCAACAACACAAGTTGATATTGTAGCAGATAATATTAATATTTCTTCTGATACAACGGCAGTTTCTGCTATGAGCCAAGGAATTGTTAATATTACGGGTAACACAGTTTTAAATGCTGAAAACGCTATTTTAGGTCGTGGTGATGCACAAATTAACATTAACACAACCGACTTGACTAAAACGTTGGTAATGAATGGTAATATTGATTTTGATTATGATAAAAAAACATCAGACTCTGCTATTAATGCTTTCATTAATGTTAATTTGAATGGTACTTCTTCTTCATGGACGGGAAATACTGTTAAAAGTTGGGGTGATGATGAACCAGAAGATCCTAATAAGTTAATTGTTTCTGATGCAACAGTTACACTTAATGACGGGGCAACTTGGAATGCAACAAAAATTACAGCAACTGATACAATGAAACAAACCGCATTAAACTACTTAATTGTTAAAAAAGGTACAATTAATGTTGCAGACGGGGCCACTGCTTTGGTTGGCGATTTAACGGTAACGGACTTAACGTTAAATGGTATGGTTGAAGCTGATACAGCTACATTTGAATCCGGTTCAAAATTAACAACTGCTTTGGATGATACTGTTAAAATTAAAGCTAAAAAAGTTACAATTGGTGATGGTTCCACATTGAACTTAATCATTGATGGTGCCGTTGAAGAAAAATCATATAACTTTATTGATTCCGCAGATATTACAGGAGCCTTTACAATTGCTGATAACGGTTTATATTCTTTCACACAAGATGAAACTGGTACTATTACGGCAAGTCAGAAAAATGCTGATGAAATTGCAGCAGATACAGGGGCTTCTGCTCAGGAAACAAGTGCTTTATTAGCAATGATTAATGCGGATGGATCAAGTACGGAACAAGGTAATGCATTAGCTTCTGCTTTGTCAACGGCAATGCAATCCGGTGATGCAGCAGTTGCTGTTCAGGCTGCAAAAGAAGCTGCTCCGACAACAGCACAAGTTGTGACAGGTTTAACCAAAGAAACTGCCAATACAATTGCACAAGTTTCTACGACTCGTTTAGATTCTATTAAAGGAACAAGCGGTGGTGATACGGTAACAGGGGCCGGTTTGTGGGTTCAAGGATTATATAACCATACAAAACAAAGCACAACATCTTCATCTGATGGATTCAAAGCAAATTCACGTGGTTTGGCTGTTGGTGCCGATGCAGAATTATCCGAAACAACAACGTTAGGTTTGGGGTATGGTTATATGGAAACAGATGCTGATACTACCGGTCGTGATATTACAGTTGATAGTCATAATGTTTTTGTTTACGGAGAATATCAACCGTCTGAATGGTATGTTAATGCTGTTTTAAATTATGGGTTCTCTAAATACAAGGAAGATAAGGCTCCATTGGGTGTTGCATTAAAGAGCAAGTATGATGTTAAATCATATGGAGCAAGCATTATGACCGGTTATGATTTTGATAACGGTATTACACCGGAAGCAGGCTTGCGTTATTTGATTGTTGATGCTGAATCATACAATGATGGTGCACAAGACATTAATTCTAAAAAGAATGATATCTTAACAGCCGTTGCCGGTGTTAAATATACAGCTAATGTCAAAGCTGACAAAGCAATTTTAAAACCGACTGTTCGTTTAGCCGCAACATACGACATTGTTTCTGATAGTGATGAAGCAAGTGTTCAAGTTTTGGGTGGTGGTAATTATACCATTAACGGACAGCGTTTACATCGCTTTGGTGTAGAAGCCGGAGCAGGTGTGACAGCAACTGTTAACAACTGGGATTTCACATTAGAATATAACGGTGCTTTCAGAGAAGATTATCGCTCACAAGGGGGTATCGTCAGAGCAAGATACAATTTCTAATTGTGTAATTTAATTGGCTAAAAAAACCGAGTTGTCAATTTTTATTGAGAACTCGGTTTTCATATTGATTTAGTACAGATAACCCTCATTTTAATTGAGATTGAGTTATTCTGAGGTTAATGTTAAATAGTAGGGTATGGAATGACATGGGAATACTTATTTTAGAATGCTATTAATCTGATAAACGCTGTTTAAAAACATGTCATTTAAAAACAATAAGTTTTAACGTTAAAGAGTAATAATATCCCATATAACAGAGAAAACGGATTTTTTTGACAAAGTTAAAGTCTTTGCCTAATTTTTTACTATATTTTTTTGTTTTATTGAAAAAAAATATTTGACAATAAGCTGTTTTTATATTATAATAAAAAAATATAAAGGGGATATATTATGTATCGATATGATTCAAATAATCAAACAAAAATACCTGATTTAACAGATACTGAAAGTATTGTTAAAGGATTAGAAAAAGCTGTTTCGGATTATAAAGAAGCAGTTGAGCATGAGCATAAAAAATTCTTAAAATATGATCAAGAGGGTTTAGGAATTGGTCCGACTAATACACCCCTACCAACATCAAAAACACCGACAAAGGAAGATGTTTTTAAAGATGTAGTGGTTCATTTTCATCAAAAAGAGGGCTTGGATGCTATTGATGAACTACTGTCTTCTCGTAAAATCGAAACGGTTTCTAACTCAAATGGTTTTTGGACTAAAAGCGGAGTCTATTTAATTGTTGATGAAAAAATAACTTACAACACGAAAGGGATAGATGTTTCTTTAATTACCCAAGGACGTGTTCATAATAAAGACGGCATTAATCCTTATACTGTCTTAGGACCGGATGCAAATGGCATTGGTGCCTCTGTTTATAAGACACTTGCCAGTGGTATAAATAATAATCAATATGACAGCCAAACGACAACGGCTCTCAATGTTTCCTGCGGAAATTACGGGGTAACGATGGGAGAATGGTATCAATTTGGACCAAGATTAAGTCAAGAAACACAAAAGGGAGTAAAATTTCAATACGGGGATGAAGACGAAGCAAGAGCTTTAACAATAGGAAACGGTCTTATGGCAGAATATCGTCAAAAAGCAACCAGTGCTTCAAATTTTATATGGACAGCTTCACATAGTCATAGAGTTTTAACAATGATGATAGGTGTTGATGCACGAGTATCTGATTATAAATTAGGTGCTGTTGTCGGTATTAATTCTAAAGGGAAAGGTAGTGTTTCGGCCGTTTTGAGAAATAATTCAACGGAAGTATCCGCCAGCCTGGATACAGAGGGACATTATGAAGTGAGAGCTGGTTTTTTAATGACTTACTAAAATTTTTTTATACTGTTTTTCTTAAAGATTCAATATATTTTAATCCGGAAAATTTTTTCTATACTTGGCAATTTTTATACTTTTTGTTCTGTTATTGATAATACAGTTTTAAATGCTGAAAAGGGAAACCGTTAACATTGACTTTATCAGATTGATAAATTACTCAACTTTCTTTTAAAGTGGCATATGCATTTTTTAACTCATCAATATTCAAATCTTTTCTGTTTATTTAAAGCCTTTCTTTTTTTACGATAATATAAGAAAAATAGAAACTTAACTTAAATTTTTATTGAATTTTCTTCCAAAAATTACTTGCTACTATTTTTATTTCTTGATCCAATTCATATCTATTAGAGGAACTATTCATTATTATAAATTCTAAACGGATCAGAAACCAATTAATTACGGATAAGTAAAAGGTAACAATGTCCAACAAATCCATTCGGATAAAATGGTATAAAAGTCTTATAGATAGAGTAGGGGTTAAATGTCTTCTACGGGCAAAGTGACGTGCAACTGTGATAGGAAGCAGAAAATCGGGAAAAACAAGCAATAAAAAATCCCCTATAACCAAAAGGTTAAGGGGATAATGGCGGATGGGGTGAGATTCGAACTCACGGTGGAGTTACCCCCACGCCGGTTTTCAAGACCGGAGCCTTAAACCACTCGACCACCCATCCACTGGTTTTTTTAGGCTGAAATCTTTATGACATAAAAAAAATAAAAAATCAAGTGCTTTTTTTAAAAAAATGTATTATAGTTATTAAAAATGTTTATGAAAGGGAGATTATGAAACGCTTATTTAAATTTGAGTTTTGTTTTATATTCATTGTTTTCAGTATGTTGTTTTTCTCTATTAATGTAATTGCTGAAAATTTAAAAGATAAAAAAATATCTGCTGAAAATGTGGCTTTTGAAAAATGGAAAATAGATTTTAAACGTATTGCATTGAAAAACGGATTAAAATCAACATTTCTTGATTCTGTGTTGCCTCAACTAGATTATTTACCAAAAGTTATTCAATCCGATAAAAAACAAAGCGAATTTTTACTAACTTTTTGGGATTATACCGACAGAACAATTACGACAAAACGTATCCAAACAGGGAAAAATTTATCAAAACTCCATGCCGACTTGTTAACAAAAACTGCTGAAAAATATGGTGTTCATCCGCAAGTTTTGATGGCTTTTTGGGGAATGGAAACAAATTACGGAACATATAAAGGAAATATTGATACATTGGATGCTTTGGCAACCTTGGCTTTTGATAAAAGGCGTCGCTCTTTTTTTACCAATGAATTAATTACATTGCTAAAATTAATTCAATCAGGTGAAAAAACAACTTTTAAAGGATCTTGGGCTGGTGCTTTCGGTAATTTTCAATTTATGCCGACAACTTATTACTATTATGCCGTTGATGGAGATGGAGATGGTCAGAAAGATATTATAAATTCTTTGCCGGATGCTTTTGAATCAGCGGCCAATTATTTATCAAAAATGGGCTGGAATGTTAATCAGCCTTGGGGAACAGAAGTTATTCTTACAAAAAAATTAAACTGGAAAAAAATACCGGAAAATATGAGATTATCCCTTGAAAATTGGGAACAAATGGGTGTTTTGCCGGCTTGTGATAAAAAATGGGCTTCCGATATTAATAAATCTTTAATGGCTCGTCTTGTTTTGCCAAATGGTATAGGTGGTCCTGCATTTTTAACTTTTAAAAACTATGATTTGATAATGAGGTGGAATAATTCGGCAATGTATGCCTTATCGGTTGGTATTTTATCAGATAAAATAAAGTATGATATGGCCCCATTGTGTACAAAACGCAATAAACAACAGATATCACGTTCAGATATTAAATACATACAAGAAAAGTTAAAACAAAAAGGATTGTATACTTTGGAAATTGATGGTATTCTTGGCAAGCAAACCCGTAAAGCAATAAAAAAATATCAAAAATCGGTTGGTATGGATGAAGATGGGTATCCCTCATTTAAATTACTTAATAAGATGAAAGAAAAATAAAATATGTATTTGAAAAAAATATTATGTTTATCCTGTGCTTTTTGTCTTTTCGGATGTTCCGATAATGGTTTTTTATTTCGGTCTGTCGGCAGTTATAATCAATCAAAATCTGTCGGAACTTATCTTGTAGGGGCTCCATATGAGATAAATGGTGTTGTTTACACGCCCAAAGAAGATTATGATTATTTTGATAGTGGAGATGCATTTTGGTATAGTGAAGATAAAAATCATCCGTTAACGGCAAACGGTGAAATATATGATAAAAATAAAATGACGGCAATGCATAAAACATTGCCTTTACCGTCCATTGTGAAAATTACAAACTTAAATAATCAGATGTCTGCCTTTGTTCGGGTAAATGATCGAGGTCCTTTTGATAATAATCGCATTATGGATGTTTCGGAAGCAACAGCCCGTTATTTGAATTTTTCAAAAACAAAGGTAACACCGATTCAGATTGAAATAATGGTTTTGGAAAGTCAAAAATTAAAAGAACAATTAAATAAAACACATTTTAATCGAATCCTTTCGCTTACTGATACTTCTCAAAAAGAAACTTCAACAAAAATAACACAAGGCGAAACCATTTTGGATTCTGATAAAATTTTATATCCGGGTTTAAAACAGGAAAAGATTGAAAATTTAAAATTAAAACAGATGGATAAAGATGCTTCTTCATTTAAAACATTATTGAATAAACAAACGTTATCTGATACGCTTATTCAACCCGAGAAGAATGCGGTATTATATGCCGGTTCCGGTAAAGAAGGGTATTATGTTCAAATCGGTGCGTTTTCAAAAGAGAAATCTGTTCATAAAATCCGCCAAAAATTAAAAGCATACGATAATTTAAAAGTAAAAGATAAGTATAAGAACGGGCAATTATTGCACTATGTGCGAATCGGACCGCTTGAAACACAAAATAAGGCATTAAAGATACTTGACAAAATCCATAATGAAGGGTATGCTGATGCAACGATTATTTTTGAATAGAAAAGGACGAAAAAATGAAAAAACTCCCATTATTAACAGGTATTGCTCTTTGTGCATTTTCTGTTTCTGCTCAGGCTTTTGAAACATTGGCAAAGAATGCATTATTGATGGATGCAGATACCGGATACGTTTTGTTTGAAAAAAATGCAGATATCCCGATGCCTCCGGCTTCAATGAGCAAATTAATGACGGCATATATGATTTTTGATGCATTGAAAAACGGTAAAATTACTTTGGATACGGAGTTTATTACATCTGAAAACGCATGGCGAAAAGGTGGTGCCAAAAGTGGTAGTTCAACAATGTTTTTAAATATTGATGAACGTGTAAAAGTACGTGATTTATTACGAGGAATTATTGTTCAATCCGGTAATGATGCCTGTATTGTGGCGGCTGAAAATATGGCAGGAACTGAAGAAGCTTTTGCTGAATTAATGACTGAAAAAGCAAAGGAATTAGGTTTGAAAACAGCAACCTTTAAAAATGCGACAGGGTTGCCGGATGAAAAGCATTTAATGAGTGCAAAAGATTTGGCAAAATTAGCAAAAATTTTGATTAATGAATTTCCTGAATACTATCCGATATATTCTGAAAAGGAATTTACCCATAATGGTATTAAACAAGGGAATCGGAACCCATTGTTATATACTATGCCGGGGGCAGATGGATTAAAAACCGGTCATACAAGTCAATCCGGTTATGGTTTAACAGCTTCAGCAAAATCACCGGATGGTCGTCGACTGATTATGGTTATTAACGGATTAGACAGTATGAAAGACCGTTCAGAAGAATCTAAAAAGCTGATGAATTGGGGAATGCTTGGATTTGAAAACAAAACACTTGTTCAACAAAATCATTTCGTTGAAGAAATACCCGTTTGGTTAGGGGAGGCAAAAACCGTAAAGGCCGTTACAAAAGATGGATATATCGCAACATTTTCAAAAGGACGTTCTGAGATGCCTAAAATGACAGTTGCTTATGATACGCCCATTCAGGCCCCCATTCAAAAAGGAGAAAAAATCGGTGTATTAAAGATTGATACAAATAGTGGGGTTACGCATGATATTGATTTAATTGCCGCCGATACAGTTGAAAAAGTAGGATATTTTGGAAAAATAAAGCACATCGTTTTATCTTTGTTTCAATAGGGTATTCTAATGACAAAAGGTTTTTTTATCACATTTGAAGGGGGCGAGGGAGCCGGTAAAACAACGCAAATTTCTTTATTAACAAAATATTTGCGTGAACATCATTCAAAAGAAGTTGTTTGTACGCGTGAGCCGGGTGGAACAACCGGGGCAGAAGAAATTCGTGATTTACTGGTTAAAGGCGGACAGGATAGATGGGATAAATTAACGGAATTGTTGTTATTTTCGGCTGCTCGCCGAGATCATTTGGTAAAAAAAATTCTACCAACCGTTCAATCGGGAAATATTATTTTATCCGATCGTTATGCCGATAGTACAATTGCATATCAATGTTTTGGATACGGTTTTAATGAAGCAGTTTATCACCAGGCAGAATTATTATATCAATTAATTGCTGATGATTTTTATCCGGATTTAACAATTATTTTAGATATTGATGTGAAAAAAGGTTTAGAACGCAGTAAAAAGCGGGCAGGGAATAATGAACAGCGTTTTGAGGCCATGGATTTATCCTTTCATCAAAACTTAAAAGATGGATTTTTATTTTTAAGTCGTAAATATCCACATCGTTATGCTGTTATTGATGCCAATCGTAGCATTGAAGAAATTCATCAGGATATTATTACTGTTGTACGGGAGCGACTAGGTTTATGACACCTAAAGAACAAATTTTATCAGTCATAAAGAAAGGCAAAATCAGTGGATCTTGGCTAATATCCGGTCCAATGGGAACAGGAAAAAAAGAATTTGCATCATCTTTGGCTAATTTCTTAACAACGGGGGAGTGGATTGATGATCGTTCATATAATCCCAGTATTAAATGGATTGAATGCGGTTTAACCGAAGAAGCTAAAAAAGAAATCCAAAAAATGATTTTAGCCGGAAAAGAAGTAGAGGAAAATGTAAAAACACAAGCTCGAAAAAAAATTATTTCCATTGAAGATATTCGAGAAGGAATACAATTTTTATCGCTAAAACCCACCGAAAACGAATATCGAATTTTAATTGTGTCTTTGGCAGAAGATATGAATTCCAATGCAGCAAATGCACTTTTGAAAATTTTGGAAGAACCCTATCCTCGTAGCGTGTTAATATTGATTTCTCAAAATACGGGCAAGTTATTACCAACTATCGGATCCCGTTGTCGAAAAATTGTTTTTCCTCAAAAATCATTTGAAGAAATATTTGCTTATTTGCAGGAAAAGCATCCAACTAATCAAAATAATGATTTAATTGCCGAATTGGCTGACGGTTCAATTGGCTTAGCGGATATGATTTGTGAAATAAACGGGTTAGAAATTTATCAAAAGTTAAATTCTTTTTTGCTTCCGTTGAATCAGGTAAATATAGAACAGCTTAATCAATTTATCGAGAACATAATTAAAGATGCACAGAGCTATGAATTATTTCAAACATTTTTAATATATTATTTGCGAAAAAAAATTAAGGATTTAGCTATTCAAAAGCATCCGAAAGGAGAAGTTTTATTAGATATAATGAGTGATGTGCAAAATTTATTTAATAAAATTGACAAACTAAATTTAGATAAAAAACAATCACTTATGAATATTGTTTTGCGTATTGCCGGAGAAATTGAATGATTGACAGTCATTGCCATATCGGAATAGGAGAAGAAGCAGAGAAGGGGATACCGCTATCTGAAACTTTAAACCGGGCAAAAAATGCCGGTATTTCTCATATTTTAACCGTTGCTTGTTCATTTGATGACATCGATGACTTAAAAGCGATGTTGACATTTCAAAATGTATATGGAGCATTTGGAATTCATCCGGAAAACTGTTTGAATTTCAGTAGAGAAGGTATATTTGAAGTTTTCGAAGAATTACCAGAATTAATTGCTTTGGGAGAAATCGGTTTAGATTATTTTTATGAACCGGAAACACGCCCAAAACAAATACATGCATTTGAAAATCAAATTGAAATTGCAGACCGATTAAATTTACCGATTATCATTCATACCCGTGATGCAGAAGATGATACAATCAGTATTTTAAAAAGTGCAAAAAATGGAGGCTTGTTAAAAAAATCAGGTGTGTTGCATTGTTTTACAGGCACACAACGATTGGCTGACTTTGCATTGGATATGGATTTATATATTTCTGCTTCCGGTATTATCACATTTAAAAATGCACAATCATTGCGAGATATATTTCAACGCATACCATCAAATAGACTGTTGATTGAAACGGATTCACCTTATTTAGCTCCGGTACCGTATAGAGGAAAAGTAAATGAACCGGCATATGTGATTGAAACGGCAAAATGTTTGGCAGATATAAAGTCATTGAATTATGCAGACCTAGAAAAAATAACAACCGAAAATTTTAATCGTTTATTTATAGAGAGATAAGAAAAATGAAAATACGAATTTTAGGTTGCGGTCCGTCACAAGGAATTCCCTCAATTTCCAGAGGGTTTGGGTTGTGTGATGAGAATAATCCTAAGAATATTCGTACTCGAACATCTGCATTGATTTATACGAATGATAATCAGAATATATTGATAGATACCTCTCCTGAAATTCGTATTCAGTTATTACGGGCAGGGATGCCTAAAATTGATGCAATCTTATATACACATGCCCATTATGATCATATGGGAGGGGCTAATGATTTATATGCTTGGGCTATGGATAAAAAAATAACGCTTCCGATTTATTTGACATTACAAGATGCTGAAAGATTTAAGCAACAAATGGAGTATGTTTTCAAAACACCGGAAACGCAAACTGCATTTCAATTAAATATTATTGAACCATTTAAACCATTTTATGTTGGAAATACTAAAATTTTACCGATACGACAATATCACGGTGATGTCATAACAATTGGGTATCGGATTAAGGATTTTGCGTATTCCACTGATTTAAAGTCAATGGATAAAGAAGGATTTGAAGCTTTAAAAGGAATAAAAACTTGGATAATGGGCGTTATAACACCGCGTGAGAGTTATAAACACATTCATATTATAGAAGCGTTAAACTGGATAAAAAAAATTAAACCGGAAAGAGTTTATTTTACACATATGGGACAAAGAATGGATTATGACTCGTTATGCCATGAATTGCCTGAATCTATTCGTCCTGCTTATGATAATCTGTTAATTTCTTTAGATTAAAAAAGAGCCTGTTTTTAGAATTTTTCTTTTGTTATAAATTAGTTATTTGTATATTTACCAAAGACTGATAACGATTTAGAGCGAAATTTTCAATCAGAATTAACCTTTGGCATACTTGCTGTTTTTAAAATTCACAAAATGAATGAAGGTAAATTTCTAAAGCAGAGAAAACAGATAAAAAATATTCATTCAGATTTACGAAATGTTAAGCATTAGAAAAAAATCTCAACACTGGGAAATTAAGAGAAAACCAGAGAAAAATCCTGTTTGAAAGTTATAAATATAATTTAATATTTGTTTCTCTATGTGTCTACACTTATTTTTTTTAGTAAAGATATTTTACACAAATAATGTTTTTAAATATCTTATAAAAAATAATTTTATTTTTAATTTCAAAATTTAATAAAATAAAGTTTTTGAAAGACGTTATAATTATGAGATTTATTTTGATTTAATTTTTACCCATTACTATACATAATATAAATTATGCGACAAATTACTACATAAAAAAACAGATAAAAACATTAAAAATCATAATATTGCAAAAAATGTGGATAACTCTGTTTATAAATTAATTTTTAAAATCATCAGGTTTGTTTTCTAAATATTTTTGAAATATTTTTTATTCAAAACAATTTGAATGAATGAAAATTTTATTAAATCAATCCTTAAATCAGGTTTCTTTTATTAGAAATTTACATGGTATTTTTTTCTCTGACTTATTTTAAAGACTTATTATTTGTATTCTTTTACACACATTTTAGTAATTTTTAGATATTATAAAGTTGAACTAAAATTTAATATATCTTCAATCATCAATTTACCGCTTCTTGTTTTTGTTTTCTGTATTTTAATTTGATAATACTACCTCATAAATTGATGGTATTGTAAATTCATATAAGAATGGTGAGATTCTCGGCAATGTTTTGTTTGAAAATCCGAATGACTAATGACTTATGTCTATTCCCTTCTCTAAATAAATATTATTATAAATGAACTGAAAGGATTAAGAGGGTAGCTTTATAGTATTTATTGATAAAAATATTCGGTATTTCCAGAAATTGCCCTGCAATTAGCTTCAAGAAGCATTTCAAAATTCTTACAAAATATCATATTTTCTTTTTGTTTTCATATATTAAATTGATTTTTTAGAAATTTTCAGATAAAATCTAAAAGAAATTTTCAGTATAAAACTAATATCAGGACGTTTGTGTTCCCCAAAATCTTTATTTTATAATATACGAGGAGGAGAGTTTGTGCCCCTCCTCTTTGTCATTTATAAAATTATTTAATCTATAACACAAAGTGCAGGATAGGAATTTGTCGTATAAGTACCATCTATATTGCCGAATTCCAGTCCTACCTGATATACTTCGCAAGATGTATATACTTTATCAAGCCAGTAAAAATCATCTCCAACTTTACCAAAGGCTTCCCATAATCCGGTTACAATTTTTGATATATTATCCTTAACATATGCGTTTGATCCAATTGCTTTATAATGACAATATCCCCATCGACCTAACCCGTCCATGCAATGCATATCATTTGAACCGGCAACTCGTCCGCCAATAGCTTCACAAAAACGATTAGCACTCCACCAAGTCATTTCTAAATTTGGAGTTCCATAAAAAGTTTTTGTTCCCGTCACTTCTCTGCCATAACCGTCATAGTGGGTCCAGTTGATAGTTGCTTGAATTGCATCATCTTTTGCTACACGACAAATTCCCGTATCAATAAAAGGTCCTTCAAATTCTATACCACAAGCATATCCCTTCTTTTGATAGCAATAATATCCGTATTTTCCGTCTTTGTTACAATCGGCATTTGTTGTGCAATATTCAACACATTCTTTTCCATTCCAACGTGTTCCGTCCAAGCAAGGTACACACACATTCATTTTTAAATCACAGGTTGGTTTTGTTTCATCTATACAATGAGTATTATTTAAGCATTCGGAACACAAACCCGTATCGGCACAATATAAACCCATATCACAATCATCATTTGTTTCACAAGATGAACAAGTTCCGTTTTTACAAATATTTTTACCAATTATTTCAGTGCAATCATCATGAGATAAACACAATACTTGTTCTTCAGGTTCAATCCCTTCAATAATCGCATCATCAACACATAAAGCATAATATCCCTCTTCCAGAATTTCTCCATCTATATTTCCGTATTCCAAACCGATACCATATCCGGAACACTCATCAATAATATTAGAAAACCAATACCAACCACCATTTAATGCGGTTTTTAATTTTGTTACAACTGTTGAAATATTACCATCTTGCCAAGCATTTGATCCGATATATTTTTTATGACAATAGCCCCAACTTCCCACATTATCTGCACATTGAAAATCTGTTGTGGTCACTTGTCTTTTTCCAATGCTTTTACAAAAACGATTGGCACTATGCCAAGTCATTTCTAACTCCGGAACGGCATAAAAATTTGTTGTTCCATATGTTATTAAGCCTTTTGAGTCTGTTTTGTTCCATTTAACAGTTACTTTTTTCATATCATCTTCTGCAAAATGGCATTCTCCTTTATCTTCACGAGGTCCATAAAATTCATATCCGGAACAAGCATATCCTAGTGCATTATAACAGTAATAACCTGTTCTGCCGTTTTTGTTACACTCCTCATTTGTTTTGCAAGGTAAAACACACCGTTTTCCATTCCATTTTTCTCCATTCGGACAAGGTTCACACGTACTTGTTTTTGTATCGCAATAAGGTTTAGAGGCATCTTTACAATCTGCATAACTTTGACACTCTACACATCCTTCCGCTGTTTCAATAGGTGTTTGACGTGGACATTGACATATGTTATCAATCCATTCTTTGGGCGGATAACACCACTCACAATTGTCCCCAAATTCATATTCATGCCGACAAACACATCCGTATGTCCCATCATCTTTTTGTCGCCATGCCATTTTGTCCGGACAAGATTGTGGTTCACTGCTTGGATTGTCATCCGGCATATCCGAACCACCGCTTCCGCCATTTCCACCACTACTTCCCCCATCAAAGTGAGAACCGGATTCAACAGTCGGAGTTGCATTAAAGGAAAACACCATATTTGTTTTGCTGTTTGGGTTTCCGCACATTCTTGTTAAAATAGAAATACCCATCTCATTTAAAATGCTTTCTCTTTGCAGGAGTTTTTCACAAACTTTATAAACCACTTTAAATGCTGTTACTTGATAATTACCATCAACGAGCTTGACCATAGATTTTTTATCATCCGGTGTATATTCAGGTAGGGCAGATTTTAAAAACCGATTAACCTCCAATGCATGAGAAGCCCGAGAATCCGTTTGAGCCAATGTTTTAGCCTTGCCAAGAACATCTTGAATTTTACCGGATTGATAGGCTGTTAAGGCATATTGATACATACCGACACCGGCAACGGACAAAACGCCGATAATTGCCAATACACCTAGCATTTCTACCATACTCCGACCGGTTTCATTGATTTTGATTTGCATGTTTTCTCCTCACTTCATAAAGTTGCATTTATAAAGTGAGTATAAAAAAAGGGACCTTTTTTTCCCGCTTCGAATCGGCAAAATCGGATTTTGTAAAAAATAAAAGATTATTGTTTGAGTTGAATAAGTTATCTAAAATCAAAAAAAATGCCAAAATGTGAAAAAAAGTGTTGCATTTATACGTCCCTTTTATTGCAGATAGATATTCTTACATTAAGATATTACTTCTTTATAGATATTCCCCACCAAACCGGGGGTTGTCTGTAAGGCATTAATACAACACCAGCGACTATAAAAAGTCGCTGGTGGGTATAAGAAAATTTTATCAGGAAAAACAAATTATGCGGTAAACCAATTTGCCAATTCGGTTTTTGTTTGAGCTCCTGTTTTTTTATCTACTAATTCCCCGTTTTTAAACATTAAAAATGCCGGAATGCTTTGAATATTATAAAGTTCCGGTGTGTGGGGGGCTTCATCTACATCCATTTTTACAATTTTAACTTTATCGGCATATTCTTGTGATAATTCGTCCATAATCGGCAACATTTGTCTGCATGGACCACACCATGTTGCAAAGAAATCCACAACGACAGGTTTGTCGGATTCTAACACTTCTGATTTAAAGTTATCATCATTAATTTGTTGCATAAGTTTCTCCTTTTTGTTTGTGTTGTTTTTTTTATTTATATATATTTTTTAATTTGTTTGTCAAGCATGATTTACAAACTTTCCAATGGCCAACGGGGACGAGCTTTAAAATCAAAACCATCTGATATCCCCAACAAATGCCTTTCCATGCCGGCCCAAGCAATCATAACACCATTATCCGTACATAAATTGACGGGTGGAGCCGAAAAAATCAATCCGTTTTTTTGTGCTTTTTCTTCCAACATTTTACGAACACTTAAATTAGCAGCGACACCTCCGGCGACAACCAAATCTTTGGCGGTTGGGTATAAGGATTTGAACATGTCAATACCATGATCTAATCTGTCAGACATTTGTTTAATAACTGCTTGCTGAAAAGCCGCACAAATATCTTGTTTGATTGCCTCTGTTAAATTCGATTGTTTTTCAATACATACCCGAACAGCTGTTTTTAATCCGGAAAATGAAAAATCACACCCTACCCGTCCTTTCATTGGTACCGGAAACTGAAATGCTTTCGGATTTCCTTTTTTTGCCCATAATTCTACATTGGGACCTCCGGGGTAACCAACTTCAAGCATTTTGGCCACCTTGTCAAATGCTTCACCGGCAGAATCATCAATCGTACCACCTAATTTTTTATATTTTCCAACCCCCTCTACAATGAGTAATTGGCAATGTCCACCGGATGTTAACAACAATAAATACGGAAATTTTACCGGATTTGAGAGCCTTGCCGTTAAAGCATGCCCCTCTAAATGATTAACGGCAATAAACGGTAATTGACGTGCCCAAGCAATTGCTTTTGCGGTCATAACGCCAACCAAAACGCCACCGATAAGACCTGGTCCACCTGCAACGGCAACAGCAGATAAATCATCATACGTTTTGCCGGCTTTTTTCATAGCTTCTTTAATTAAAACAATACATTTTTCCAAATGTGCTCTTGCGGCAATTTCCGGAACAACCCCCCCGAATTGTCGATGTTCGTCATATTGTGACCAAACAACGGATGATAAAATTTCTTTCTTATCATTAACCAAGGCACAGGCTGTTTCATCACAACTGCTTTCAATACCTAGAACAATTTTTTCTTTTGTCATTTTTGTTTGTTCCTTTTTAATGTTATTTGTAAAACACCACCGCTGTTTATCCACTTCGTTTCCCTGATTTTGTGTGAAAAAACAGGTGTTTCCAACCATAATTCAATTTCACTCTTAATTTTGCCGAGTTGATTAATACCTTTTCCTGTTATGATTTTTATTTGTTTGGATTCTTTTTTATAGTGTAAATCAATAAAACTTTTAACGGCATTATACGCTTCTTCCAAGGTATAACCATGCAAATCCAACTCAAACAATAATTCTCTTTTAGGTACACGGTATACGTGTATTTGAGGTGGAAATTCTCGCGGATGCTTGTCTGTTTTTCCCGAAAGCGGTTTTACGGTTTGGGTAAACTGATTCCAAACATCTGTGTCTGTTGTTTGTTTCATTTGTATGCCTCAACTTTTAGGCAATAACAAATAATAAGAACCTTTACTTTTCATCCGGCCGGCTTTATTAAAGGCTTTTTCTCCATGTCCCCAAAAATAATCTGCACGAATCCCCCCTTGAATAGCTTTTCCGATATCTTGAGCGACAACTAATTTTTGGATATAAATTCCGTCAGGGTCTTTTGTGTTTAAATAAACAGGTGTATGCATGGGAATATAGGTTCTGTCAACAGCAATGGATCGTTCAGGTGTTAAAACAACACCTGCGGATCCGTAAGGGGATTCTCCCTGTATTTCTTTAAAGAAAATATAACGAGGATTTTCAGCCATGATTTTTCGACCTTTTGAGGGGTTTTCTTTCAACCATTGACGCATGTTTTGCATAGAGTGTAAATTGCGAACGCCGTATGAAGCAAAAATACTGCCTAATCCTTTAAATTTTCGGTTGTTATTTCCTGCATATCCCAGTTTAATTTCACCATCAGGTGTAATCATCCGACCAGACCCTTGAATTTGTAAAATAAATAAATCGACGGGAGAATCCGCCCATGCAATAATAGGCGCATTGATACCGTCTTCTTCGATATCTGCTCGGGTTGGATAAGTTTTGCCGTTTTGATAGCCATACGGAACACCGTAAACAGGAACCTGCGATTGTGAAACCCGATGACGGGTTCCTGTTAATTCCGCTTCATAATAACCGGTCATAATTCCTGTTGTTTCACCATAAGACATAACTAAATATGGGGTTAGCTGATTTTCAATATAGCGTTTAATTTGATACGAATCACTTGTGCGATATCGCTGTAATCCGACACAAAAATTAACCCATTGTTGATTGGGATTTTGACAAGATCGTAATAATGCAGGCAACGCTTCTTCAAAGTTTTCATAGCTCCATCCCGGCAATGCCGTAAACGGAACTTCTTTAAGTTTAAAAGCCCTGCCCTGTGATAAATTATGTGTTGATGGACAACCACATAAAAACAAAGAAACGGTACAGGTTAATCCAATAGAAAACAGTGAATTTATTTTACTCATAAAAAGCCTCACTTTGGGTTGCATTTAAAACCCATTTATTTTTAATTTTTTTAAATGTCCAAAAATCAGTTGTTTTGGCTATGCTCATAGCATCACCTTCAATAACATTTCCTTCTGAATCTTTTAAAATATTAATTTGTTCCGTTTCAAAACAAACGGTAATTTTATCCTTTTGTTCCGATGTATGTATCACTTCGGCTTTGTTGAAACAAACGAGTGTAAATTCCATTTTTTCCCCCCGTTCTTGCCGTTCTTTGATTAATTTTTCAAAGGCTTCAAAAACAGCTGTATCTGTTTGTGAACGTAAAACAGCCAAATCACCACCTGCAAATGATTCGCAAACAGATTGAAATATCATTTTTGCTTTTAATAAAAAAGTCTGTTGATTCATTTTTTCCATTTCAACCAAATTAAGCGGTTCTTTTAACAGTTTCATTTCAACAACCTGCCCTGTTTTTTCAGAAATAAATCTTAATTTCTCAGGAAGTTGAGGTTGTTTGAGAGACTGTTTTCCCAAACTTTTATATAAAACAAAAACCAAAAACGCAATAATTCCGCCTAAAATGATATTTTCAATAAACATTCTGTTCTTTTTTCCTTTTTTTCTCTTTACAATTAAGTTAAACGACTGTATACATATTCTGTATTTAAGCCGAAAATTAAATTTTTTTCAAGAGGATTTTTACAAAATGACAGAAAATACACAACAAATGGTACCCAATATTCAGGTAAATGCTCAATATATCAAAGATCTTTCTTTTGAAGCTCCGGCTTTACCGCAAATTTTAACAGAAATTACATCTGCACCGGCAATCAGTGTTAATGTTGATATTCAGGTCAATAAAACAGATAACGAAAATATGTTTACGGTTGATTTAAACGTAAAAGCTGCCGCACAAACACAAGACACAAAAAAACCGATATTTATCTGTGAATTAACATACGGAGCTTTGGTAACACTTGAAGTTCCGAAAGAACACACGGAAGGTGTTTTGTTGGTAGAAATTCCGCAATTATTGTTCCCTTATGCTCGTGCAATTGTTGCCAATACAACACGTGAAGCCGGTTTGCCTCCATTGCAAATCAACCCAATTGATTTTGCATCTTTATATCGGAATAAAGTGGCACAAACAGAAACAAAACAATAAAGAAATAAAATTTATACGTTAAAAGACAAAAAAGGTTTGCTTTTTTGTCTTTTTTTATAGTAAGCTACCTTATCATTATATAAATATGAGGTGTTATTTTGAAGTATATAGCGGAAACAGAAAAGGATACCGTTGAAATTGCAACACAATTTGCTAAAACATTAAAAGCAGGTGATGTTGTTGCGTTATACGGAACACTTGGAGCCGGCAAAACGGCTTTTTGTCGGGGATTTATTCAATCCTTAACAGGAATGGATATTGAAGTTCCCAGTCCGACATTTACATTGTTACAAACGTACGATACAGATATATATCCGGTTTATCATTTTGATATGTATCGATTAAAGCAACCGGAAGAAGCCTATGAGTTAGGGATTGAAGATGCATTTATCGAAGGTGTATCCTTAATAGAATGGCCTGAAAAATTAGGCTATTTACTACCTAAAAAACACATTCGTGTGACTATAACGATTTTACCGAATGAAAAACGGGAAATTATTATTGATTGAGAGGGTGTTATGCAAAGAGATGATTTATTGACACAATTTTTAACACAAGCCGGATGGGAAATGGCACATCGTTCTTTATTGGCACACGATGCTTCGTTCCGGTGGTATGACAGGTTAACAAAGGATAATGGAGAAAGTATGGTTTTAATGAATGCTCCTATCCCTCAGGAAAATCCGGCACAATTTGCCTTCGTAGATGAAATTTTGGAAGAAACCGGTGTTAAAGTGCCTCATATTTTTGCCAAAGATTTAACAAACGGTTTTTTATTATTGGAAGATTTTGGTGACAATACATTTACCCGCTTAATCAATGCAGGAACCGATGAAGAACTCTTATATAGACAAGCGGTTGATTCACTTATTCAAATTCAAAAAAACGTTCATACTAACAAAGGATTAAAAGAATATGATTTTGACTTAATGTTTTTTGAAGCCTCTTTGTTGCCGTTGTGGTATGCAAAATATGTTTTAAATAAAGAAATCGATTCGGATGGAATGACTGAGTTTGAGGCAATCTGGAAAGAATTGTATATGTTGATCCGTCAAGTGCCAAACACATTGGTGCTGTTAGATTATCATGTAGATAATTTAATGATTACAAAAGATAACAAGTGCGGATTATTGGATTTTCAGGATGCTCGTTTTGGTCCTGTTACGTATGATTTAGCTTCTTTATTGGAAGATGCCCGTCGGTTGGTATCAGATGATATTCAACAAAAAATGTTGGCACATTATTTTGAACAAATGCCCGAACACAATACAAAAGCGTTTAAAGAATCTTATCCGATTATGGCGGTACAGCGTCATACAAAAGTTATTGGTATTTTTGTTCGATTATGCGTCAGAGACGGTAAAAAACGTTATTTAAAACATATCCCGTTTGTTTGGTCTTTATTGGAAAAACATTTGGATAATCCACTGTTAGCTCGTTATAAAAAATGGCTGGATACATATATTCCAAAAGAAAAACGGTCGATTGTTCCGTTTGCAGATGGAGAAATTCCGTCATGTCAAAAATAAAAACAGCAATGATTTTAGCAGCTGGAAGGGGTGTTCGTATGCGGGAATTAACCGATACAAAACCCAAACCGTTGATTGAAGTTTGTCAGAAGCCGATTATTCATTACATTGTTGAAAAAATGCAGGTTCACCCCATTAACAAAATCGTTGTCAATACTTGCTACAAAGGAGATATGATTAAAACGGCACTTGCCGATTATGACAATATTGTATTTTCGGATGAAGAAACGGCATTGGAAACCGGAGGCGGTGTTAAAAAAGCCCTTCCCTTATTACAAGATGAAGTTTTTTTTGTCAGCAATGCCGATCCTGTTTGGTTAGATAACTCTACAAGTGTTTTTCAACAGTTAGAAGATAGTTGGAATCCGGATGAAACAGATATTCTATTGGCATTAATACCGACACAAAATGCCAAAGGTGATGTAAAAGACGGCAATTACTTTATTGAAAATAATAAACCCCGTCGTCAAAGAGTTGGCGAGAAAAATATTCCGTATTTGTTTATGGGGATACAAATTATACATTCACGTATATTTAAAAATGTGACAAATACGGTATTTAGTTTACGGGATTTATATGATGAAGCTGAACGTAATAACAGATTGGGATACATTATTTTTGACGGAAAATGGTACCATGTCGGCACGCCCGAAGCTCTTCAAGAAACAGAAACAGATTTAATACGGGATTTTGAATGCTTGCCACATTAAACTTATCTGCTCATTTTGCCGATAAAATCGCTGAAATTGTACTAAACAATCGTCAAAATCCCTTAGATATGGCTCAAACGTTAATTATATTGCCGACAAAACGAGCATGTCGCAGTGTGAAAGAGGCTTTTGTTCGCCGATGTGAAAACAAACCGATTTTAATGCCTCAAATCAAAGCACTGTTTGACGCAGATGATTTAATTGTCGATATTCCACCTGCAATATCAGAATTGGAACGATTGTTTTTATTGACTCGTTTATGTCAGGCGAAACCGAACGTAGATTCTTTGGATAAAGCCTTAAAAATTGCGATGAGTTTGTGTAAACTGTTGGATGAGTTTTACACATATGAAGTCTCTTTTGATAACTTAATCGATTTGGTTGAAGAGCAAAATTTAGCTATTCATTGGCAAGAAAGTATTTTATTTTTAGATATTTTAAAATCAGTATGGCCATCTGTTTTAGCCGAAAAAGGCAAAATTGATGCCGTTGACAGAAATATTCGTTTAATCAACCATTTGACCTCAAAAATCAATACGCCGATTTTTAAACAATATGTTATTTTGGCAGGTTTTGACGGCGAAACACCAGCCATTAAAAGATTGATAAAAACATTAAGTTTGAAAAATAATGCATTGATTTTATTTGATGGATTAAATAAAAAAATTGAAAAAGATGAAGAAAAAAATTTAACAACGCAACACTATCAACAAACACTTTATCATTTATTGCATTATTTAAAGAAAACTCCAAATGAAATACCGGATTTATCTGTTTTTCAAACACCTCAGGAAACATTAATACACGAAGCGTTAAAACCGGCAGAACAAACAGATGAATGGCGTTATTCCCAAATAACGGCAGATGTATTGCAAAACGTTTATCGAATTGATTGTGAAAATCTGAATGAAGAGGCATTAATAATTGCCTCTATTATGCGAACCGTATTGGAAATACCTGAAAAAACAGCCGCTCTTGTGACAAATGACCGAAATTTGTCTCGTCGGGTTATTGCAGAAATGAAACGCTGGGGAATTGAATTGGATGATTCGGCAGGAACCCCGTTAAATCATACACCAATCGGCGTGTATATGTCTCTTATTGCTGATTATGGTACACAAAACGGAAGTGGTTGTTCAGCTCTAGCCTTACTAAAACATCCGCTATGTGCCGATTTTTTGTATCCAACAGATTTACGATTAGAAGTAAAAAAAATCGAAAAAGAAGCCCGACAAAAAAATGAAAAATTTATCTATCCGTTTCAAACGGATATGAAACCGTTTTTATCCTTTTTCGAACAGAAACAACCTGTTCCGTTTGTTGATATACTAAATGAACACTTAAAAATTGCCGAATTATTGGCGACCAGTTCCGATAGAACAGGCATTGAACGTCTTTGGGAAACAGATACAGGTGAAACGGCTTATCAGTTTTTTATGCAATTGAAAGAGGAAGCTAAAAATATTGGTAATATTTTACCCAAATTATATGCTGAAACATTAACACTATTAATGACAAATATTTCCGTGCGTCCGAAATATGGTATGCATCCCCGTTTGGATGTATTAGGACCGATTGAAGCCCGTTTGTCACATCCGGATGTATGTATTATTGGCGGATTAAACGAAGGATCTTTTCCGCAACTGCCGGAATCGGGACCATGGCTTAGTAGGCAGATGCGAAAAAAAATCGGTTTGCCCTCCCCTGAAAAATTAATTGCTGTTCAAAGTATGGATTTTGCTCATTGTTTTTGTGCAAAAGAAGTATATTTAACACGTTCATTAAAAGCAGATGGTTCACAAACGATTCCATCTCGCTTTTTATCTCGTTTGGAAGCTGTTTTACAAGGTGCAGGTATTGATTGGCCTCTTTATAACCCAAGTTGGGTGGCACAATTAACCATACCGGAAGCATTTGAAAAAATTGAACGACCTGCTCCCGTTCCACCCAAAGAATTACGCCCTACTCAATTATCTGTAACCGGAATTGAAACATTGATGCGTAATCCATATGGATTATATGCCCGTCATATTTTAAAATTATATCCATTGGAAGATTTAGAGAATTTCAGTGAAACCAAAACATATGGTACAGCTATTCATACCGCTGTCGAAAAAAGTGTTTCCGAACAAAATTTTAATCAGACATATCTTGTAAACACAATGCAAACAACTTTGTGTAACTTAAATGCTTCGGCATCAATGGTTGCGTTGTTACGTCCCAAAATGGAAAATGTTGCCCGTTTTATTATTGAACGCCAAAAAGAAAAAGCCCCATTGTTAGATACAACTTTTGTTGAAACAAGTGGATCATTTGATTTTAAATTGGATGACGGAACGCTCTTTACTTTAACAGCAAAAGCTGATAGGATTGATGTTATAAATGACGGAAGTGTTGAAATTATTGATTATAAAACCGGAACCCTTCCTTCACAAACAGATATCAAAAAAGGATATAGTCCGCAGTTGCCTTTGGAAGGATTAATTGTCCAACAAGGAGGATTTAAAGAAATTGGTCAAAAAAAGGATATTAAATTAACGTTCTGGAAGTTAGATGGCAAAAAAAATGGAGGAACAATTCAACAAATCGGCAACGGACGAGATAAAATACCGGTATCAGAAATTATCCAAAACTCTTTTGAGGGAATAAAAAATCTGTTAAATGCGTATAATAATGATACAATGCCATATGAAGCATATCCTAAACCCAAATTGGTAAAATATGATGATTATGCCCATTTGGCTCGGGTCAAGGAATGGTTAAGTGAAGATGACGAAAGTGAAGAATAATGATAATATCCAATCAAAGTAAAAGAGGTTAAAATGGAAATTGACTCTCGGATTATCGAGGCACAACGTCAGGCAGCTCATCCGCTTAATTCGGTATGGGTATCTGCTTCGGCCGGCTCCGGAAAAACAAAAGTTTTAACGGACAGGGTTTTAAATTTATTATTATCTGATACCCGACCGGAAAAAATACTTTGCTTGACCTTTACAAAAGCGGCAGCAGCCGAAATGTCAAACCGAATTACGGATAAATTAAAAAAATGGACGATTGCTCCGTTTGATGATTTATGCAAAGAATTAACGGAATTACTGGGAGTCCCCCCTTCAAACGAAACCATTTTAAAAGCACGCAAACTGTTTGTAGAAGTATTAGAAGCTCCGGGTGGTATGAAAATTATGACTATCCATTCTTTTTGTCAATCGGTTTTAGGTCGTTTTCCCATTGAAGCAAAAATCCCACCACAATTTGATGTTATTGATGAAGCAAAATCTTCTCTTTTAATGAAACAAGTGGTTGATGAAACATTTTTGAATCCTGCTTTTGAATGTGAAATAGATGCATTAAACGGTTATTTTCAAGAACGAGACATTCAGATAATTTTTAATAATATTTTAAAGAACGAAGCTCGTTTTGCTGATTTATTTCAACAAATTGGTTCATATGAAACAATAAAAAAACAATTAAAGAAAAAGTATAATTTATCAAAATATCAATCTGAAAATGATATACTTATTGACTTTTTGAATCCGTTAAAATTTTTAAATTATACCCAAGAAGATGTTCGGGAAGCACAACAAATTTTTGAAGAACGAAAAGCAAATCATTTAACCAAAAATCTGAGTAAAGTTAAAACAAAAAAATTAATCGGAACTGTTGAAGAAGCCGAAGAAACATTTTTAATTTTGGAACAACTCAATATGTTTCGGATTATTGAATTAACCGGCAGTATTTTGCATCTAATTGAGCAAATTGTTCACCGCTACCGTTTATTAAAACAAGAAGAATCCTTAATGGATTACGGAGACTTAATTTACCATACAAAAAAATTACTTACCCAAAGTGGTATGTCGCAATGGGTTATGTTTAAAATGGATGAAGGTATTGACCATATTTTAGTTGATGAAGCACAAGATACCAATCCGGAACAATGGGAAATCATTCGCTTGATTTCAGAAGAATTTTTTGCCGGTTTTGGACGAGAAACATCTGTTGTCAGAACAATTTTTGCCGTTGGAGATAAAAAGCAATCCATATATAGTTTTCAGGGGGCTGATCCTTCGGAATTTGAACGGATGCATTTCTATTTTAAAAAGAAAGTTTTGGATTCAAAACACCAATTTCAAACCGTCCCGCTCAATGCTTCTTTTCGTTCAACGCAAACGGTTTTGGATTTGGTTAATGATGTATTACATTTTCCGGTTGCGGCAAAAGGAGTTTTAAATGTTGGAGAAAATGCCGACCATACAGCTGTACGTAAAAAAGAAGCTGGATTAATTGAAATTTGGCCACTGGTAGAAGTTGAAAAAGAGGAAAATGACTTAATTTGGCCATTACCCAAACGACAAAAAAATGAAAATCCAATATCTGTTTTATCTGTCAAAATCGCCAAAAAAATTAAAGATTTTTTAGATAACAAAGAAATTTTAAAGTCTGAAAACAGACCAATTGAACCAAAAGACATTTTAATCTTAGTGAGCAAACGTAGCGGAATCGTAACTGAATTAGTACGAGCATTGAAAGAAAAAAACGTTCCCGTTGCCGGTATAGACCGATTGGATTTAGGAAGTCATATTGCTGTTCAGGATTTACTTTCAGCGGCCCGTTTTGCGTTATTGCCGGAAGATGATTTAAATTTAGCAACACTTTTGAAAAGTCCTTTATGCGGTATTTCCGAAACAGAATTAATGAATTGTTGCATCCATCGGGAAAAACAGTCCTTATGGAGCATCGTTCAAAAGAAGCTGCCTGATATTGCTGAAAAACTCCAAAAAATTCAAAATTTAGCCGATAAAATGCCGGTATATGAATTTTTCTCTTATATTTTAAGTCCTATGCATGGACGTAAAGCATTTATTCGCCGATTAGGATTAGAAGCCAATGAGGCTATTGATGAATTTTTGTCTTTAACGTTACAATATGAGCAATCAGAAACACCATCTTTGCAAAATTTTATTATTTGGTTTCAAAATCGAAATAACATTATTAAACGTGATATGGACCAAAGCCAACTAAACGCTGTTAAAATCATGACAATACATGGTTCAAAAGGATTACAAGGAAATATTGTATTTATGCCGGATGCCCAACGGATTCCGTCTTTATCGGAAAATTTCTTTTGGACAGAGGAAAATCTACCGTTATGGATTGCTCGAAGTGAATTCAAAAACAGCTTTTTAAATCCGTTATATGAACAGTATAGAAATCTAACGGAAGAAGAATATCATCGATTGTTGTATGTCGCTTTAACCCGTGCACGTGACCGCCTTTATATTTGTGGTTGGGCAAAACCGAAAAAGAAATCTGATGAGAAAAAAAGTGAAACTCAAACAAAGCCAAACAATGAAACTGCATTGTTGAATTGGTATGATTTAATTCAACAGGCGTTACCCGAAAAAGTAAAAACAGATGCATCTGGATATATACATATTGAATCGGAACAAGAAAAAATTCCGGATAAAAAACAAAAAGACGGTCCGATTTATTTACAATTACCGTTTCCGACATGCTTAAATCATTCAGCCCCAATGGAAACACCGCTTTCCAAACCGTTAATGCCCTCTCGTTTGGTGGAAAATGAACCACAAACAGAATCACTGGGAACGGGTAATCAAGATTCAGCCTTAAAAAGAGGTATTTTTATTCATAAATTATTGCAATATTTACCCGAAATTGAACCGAGTAAAAGAAAAGAAATTGCTTTTCGGTTAAAACCGGATGAAATTGATATTTCAGAGAAATTATTTGATGTTTTTGAAGATCCAACATTCAACGTGTTATTTGGACAAAATTCGGTTGCAGAAGCCCCCATTACCGGTATTGTTAGCGGTAAAGTATTTTCCGGACAGATAGATAGATTGATTGTTTTGGATAATGAAGTTTGGATTGTGGATTATAAATCTAACAGATATGTACCTAAATCCCCCAATGAAGTGCATAAAACGTATAAAGCACAATTATATGCATATAATAACTTGATTAAAGATATTTTTCCTGATAAGATAATCAGAACATTTTTATTATGGTGCGAAAATTTAACTTTAATGGAAATGACAGAGACATTGACAACGTTTACACCAGAATTTGTAAAGGATAAAAAATGAAAAAATTAACTTTATTACTCACATTGTTATTAATAGCAGGTTGTTCAAGTATGCCTTCTACGCCTGATGGATTTGAAATGCGAGAGGCACAAACAGAACATTTTACTATTCCTGTTTGGGAAAAGGCCCCTTTACAATCAAACAAAACAATTCGCTTTTACATCAGTGGAAATGGCAATCCAACTCCAAAAGAACCGGTTGCTTTAAATTTGGCAGAAAAAGATAGTTTTAGAAATATTGTTGTTTTATCTCGTCCATGTCAATATGCTGATAGTAAATTATGCTCTAATTCTGCCATTTATGGGGTTGGACAATACAGTCCCGAAATTATAAAAGAATTAGAAGAAATTGTTGTGTATTATATTCAAAAATATAAATCGCCCAACATTGAATTTGTGGCTTATGACGGAGGAGCTCCGATTGCATTCAGTTTGGCAAGTCAAATCGGACGGGTACAAAAAATTGTAACAATTGCCGGTATATTGGATTTAGATGCTTATGTGAATAAAAACAACTTGCCTGCATTTCAAAATGCACAAAATCCGATAAAAATGACAAACAGAGTTACGCAAATTCCGCAAATTCATTTTGTCGGAGGTAAAGATGAAATCACAACCCGTGGAATGGCCGAACGATTTGTTTCCAAATTAAAAGACCCGCTTTCAGCCGTTGTTAAAGTAGCTCCTAATATGGGACATGACGGGTGGGAAAAAATTAATTTAAAATATTAACATCAACATACTGTTTTTAATTATTGGAAAACTTCTTTTAACAAAACAGAAGTCTGTTTTAAATATGAAAGGATATTAATGTCAACACTTATTATTTGGGATTGGGATAATACTTTAATGAATACACGTCCTGCTGTAACAGAAGGATTGCAAGATGTTTGCCGTTTTTATCAGTTGCCGGATATTACCCCTGCTGATGTTTTGAATGTTATGACAAATCATCGAGGAGATTTTTGGCAACGTAATTTTGGAGAAAATGTTCCACAGGCTGTTGCTCGTTATGTAGAATATTATCGTTCACATATGGATATGGTCAAACCATTTGATCAAACAGAATCTGTTTTAAATTTTATTCGTTCTTTAAATTTACCTCAAATAATTTTAAGTAATAAGAACCATGAGTCATTGGTTGAAGAAGTAAAACGTCATCAGTTGGATGAATATTTTGAAGTTATTCAGGGAACAAATGGTCCATTGGGTAAACCGGATGTTGCTTTTGTTGCTCCCCATTTAAATTTATTTAAACCTGAACGAATTATTCTTATCGGTGATGGTGTTTCAGATATGTTAATGGCGCAAAATTTAAATGCCGAAGCTATATTAGTTCATCAACCGGATAACACATTACCGCATCATCATTATTGTGAAAACTTATCAGATGTTTTATCTGTTTTAAAAACACTTTTGAGCTAAACAACAGACTCATTGGCATCACCGGTTAAAAATTCATTTTTTCACAAAACAAATGAAATGCTTTTAAAAACGTCGGATTAAATTCTTCGGCGTTTTTTTGTATCATCTCTTTTAAGGTTGAAACATCAAATGAACAAAGCCCTTGTGTTTCTTTTGTATCAATTTGATATGGACCGTTATGATAAACTAAAAATACATGATAAAAAGCCCCCTTTTGACCGTTATCTTTATCCGCCCGTACAACGCCGATTTCCGAATGAATCATGCCGTTAATTCCGAGTTCTTCTTTTAACTCACGCAAAGCTCCAACTTCGTATGTTTCACCTGCAGAAATGTGTCCGCCGGAAGAAAACGTCCATTTGTCCGGATGTTTGAATTTTCTCTTTGAAGAACGCTGTAATACCAATTGATTTTCGTTATTTAAAACAAATGTAGCCCCAATTTGCGTATAACAACCTTTTGGTTTAGGATACGCCCGCCAATGGGAACATACAACTTCATCCTGATCATTAACTAAACTGATAATTTCATTAAAATGCGGACTGTTTTCAGCACAACGAGCCAAATTAGGAAAATACGGTTTATATGTCATTATAAATTTCTCCTTTCGAAGTCATTGAGATGGGTGGTTCTTTATAAAAACCTTTTAATATTAATTCCGGAGTGCTAAATGTTTTTTTGTTTGTATCATACAAACAAGAAACACAACCACAATTACCGATTTGAATGGATGTTTGCAATTGTGTCAAAAACAAATTGGTAATAATTCGCCCGTGAGAAACAATTAAAATATGTTCTTCTGTGCAATTTTCCAATGTTTGATTTAAGTATGTTAAAACCCGTTTTTCTGCCTGATTCCACGTTTCTCCATTTGGCATAGAAAGATTAAATCGGTTTGGATTGTTTTTATCATACATATCGTGTAAAAGCCGAGCATATTGCAAAGAGATAAATTGTTTGTTTTTACCTTCACAAATTCCGTATGAAAGCTCTTTTAATGCAGGATTAATCATTATCGGTACATTCAGAAAAGAATTGATAATATCAGCCGTTTGTATTGCTCGTTTAAGTGAACTGCTTAAAATACGATTAATTGGGTACTTCTCTAATTTTTCGGCGGTTAAAAAAGCCTGTTCCCGACCGGTTGAATTTAAAGGAATATCAGTCCAGCCTTGTAATTTTCCGGCAATATTCCAATCGGTTTCCCCATGACGTAAAAAATAAAGTTTTTTATACATCTGATATTCCTTTTAGTATATATTTTATTCAATTATAAAAAAATATCCTTAATTTTTCGTTAAGAATATTTTTTTTAATTTATATAGCATTATGTACTATTCCCCATATCGAATTTCCCAGCCATCACCATATGGATTAAAAGGACTGTCATCAAGATAAGGATTCCCTGCCCCATATGGATTATTGATACTATCTATGGAATATTCACTACCATATCGACCATAGGGATTAGCAATAGAATCCGGATCATACGGATTACTGTTTAAGTTTCCCCGAAAATTCCCGGCAGAATCATAAAGTTTTGGTGAATTTGAACTATCCCCGTATGGATCCAAAATGGATGTATCATCAAATTGATTGCCAAATTCACCATAAGGATTTTTAATGCTATTCGGAGAATATATACTGCCATATTGTCCGTACGGATTGCTGATCGAGTTAATGTGATATGGATTAACGGTAAATTGTCCTAAATAACGGGCTGTTGCCGTACCGGAAAAAAGACATATAATTACAATAAAAATAACGAGGTGTTTTTTCATGGAATATCCTCCTGATGGTTTGTAAATGTATTCTTCTCTTATTTAATTATCCCTCCTTATTTAGAAACAAACAAGTACAAAGATTCATTTTTTGTTCTTTTTTTTGTGTTTTTTTTAGAGACCACACGCATAGGTTGTTATTTTTGTTTTTGAGGTTTAGAAAAATGATTTTTAGACCGATTTAATCGCCTTTTTGTTTTTTGGGGACGAATCCCTCGCACAATTAAACCAATCATAATTCCCAACATCACATAACATGTTAAACATTCGGCAACTAAAATCATTTTTGAAAAATACGAAATCGGAATAAAATCACCAAAACCGACTGTTGTCATTGTAATAACCGTAAAATAAAGGGCGTTATAAATATCATGAGAATCATAAAAAGAAATACGTTTATTTAACATATCCTCGCTGGCAGAAATAACGGGGTTATCTGGTATTCGGAATAAAAAATTGATTAAAGTAAACAAAACAATTAATTGAACAAAGAAACGAAAGAAAATAAAAACTTCTTTATGAGTTACATACTGTCGGGGAGATAAAAAAGATTTCATTTGTTTGATAAATATGGTAATTTGATAAACAGTAAACGGTAATAAAAAAATACCTGTTATGAAACGAACGGATTCTAAATGTGTAAACGGAGCATATATACCGGCAATACAGGCAACAGCATATAAATTGACCGGTTCAGAAATAATCGTGAATGACTTACTTATCCGTTTGGGCAGAATTCGCAATAACAGAACATATCCACCGGACAATAATAAACCACTGATTAACGGAAAGATAATATATTGTAAAATCAAGGTATCCGTTAATGTATAAATTGCTTTCGGATAAATCAAAATAATTGTTTCTAAAAAAAGCAATCCGATAAAGAAAAATAACAAAAACGACATGGTGTATTTGATTAAAATTTGCATTCTTTCCCCCTATATTCTATTTATGTAGAAAATATTTATTTAAAATCAACAAGAAAAAAGAATATTTTTTATTATCAAATAATTATTTATCACTTTTAATGTAGAAATTAAAAAAGCCTCTCCAAGTTGGCTACGGCTTTCTACACATAAAAAAAACCTCTTTAAAACAAAAGAGGATTTTGTATGGTGGGTGTGACAGGGATTGAACCTGTGACCCCTACCGTGTGAAGGTAATGCTCTCCCGCTGAGCTACACACCCATCAAAACAATAGAACTTATATCAAAAACAATCTCAGTTGTCAATAAAAAATTAAAAATACGTTGATTTTTGTTTGACATCAGTTATTTCCTTGCGTAAAGTATCAAAACAAGGAAATAAAAATGAAGTTACCGGATAAATCAAAAAAAATTTTAGCAACCCTCGGTTGTTTGTTGGTTTTAACAATCGGCTATATATGGTTTTATTTTAACAAAGTAAATGAAGTAGATTATCCTGTTGATATGGTTTATTTATGGGTTAATGGACACGATGAAGAATGGCAAAAAAAGAAAGAGTTTTGGCAAGCTCAGTATGGAAAATTATCGGATAATGCTATTAATAAAGCTCGCTTTCGTCAGTTTGATGAGTTAAAATACAGCCTACGTTCAATCGAAAAAAATTTACCCTGGTTACGTTATATTTTTATTGTGACAGATAATCAAACACCGGAATGGCTGAATACAAATCATCCCAAAATAAAAATGGTTAATCATATGGATATTTTTCCTGAAAGTGCTTTGCCAACCTTTAATTCTGTCGCCATTGAAACCCGCTTACCCTATATTGATGAGTTAGCAGAACATTTTTTATTTGCTAACGATGATAATTATGTGCGTGTACCATTAAATAAAAGTTTTTTCTTTGATAAAAACGGAAATCCAAATGTTTTTGTAAAATTTAAAAAGAAAACGTCAGATAAAAACATGTGGTTATCTCAAATTAAAAAAGCACATGAATTGGTTGCATCAAAATATCCGCTTGATTATGCAGTTACGCCATCACACAATATTGATGCTTATAGAAAATCTTATTTTTTGGATACAATTAATGAATTTAAAGAAGAATTTTATAAAACAACACATTCTAAATTTCGGCAACCGACAGATGTTCAACGAATTATTGTTTCTTTAACTGATAACATGAAAAACAGAACAAATATTTTTGATAAATCAGATTATCGTCATTTTCCACCAACTTGCAATAAGGCTTTTTCATTGATTTCTCGAGATTTTTTAACATTAGACGAAGAAATGCCATGCTTATTTTGTTTGAATGATTTTGAGGGAAAAACAGACAGGGAAATATTAATAACATTAAAAATTTTAGAATGTTTATTTCCTGAAAAATCAACATTTGAAAAATAAATTAAAAATCTGTTTTATAATGCTTGATTTTTAATGATGTATCAGTTATGATAATGCCAGTTTTATGTTTTGTTATTTAATATGAGGAAAAAAATGTCAAAATACAAGGAAACCAGAAAACTAGACGATAAATTCAATTCGGAAGCTATGGAGGAACGCAGTATTCGTTTTTGGGAAGAAAACAACGTTTATCAATATGATAAAACAGCTTCTCGTGAAAATACATTTGTTGTGGATACCCCTCCTCCAACTGTGTCGGGGTCTTTGCATATCGGGCATATTTTTTCATACACACAAACAGATGTAATGGTTCGGTATAATCGTATGCTTGGCAAATCCATTTTTTACCCAATTGGATGGGATGATAACGGCTTGCCGACAGAACGTCGTGTTCAAAATTATTTTAATATTGCATGTAATCCTAATGTGCCGTATGATCCTGATTTTAAACCAATTCATGACCCTAAATCAAAAGAACCACGCAAAGATGTTTCTCGTCAAAATTTTATTGAAGCATGTGATGAATTAGTTGTAAATGATGAAAAAATTTTCGAAGATATTTTCCGACACATCGGTCATTCCTATGATTGGAGTTTAAAATACGCAACTATTGATAAAAAGTCACGTCGGGAAGCTCAAAAATCATTTTTAGATTTAGTTCATCGGGGATTAGCCAAATCCGTTGAAGCTCCGACTATGTGGGATGTAACGTTCCAATCAGCTGTTGCACAAGCTGAAATTGAAGACAGAGAAACAGCCGGTTTCTTCCACGATATTCATTTCGGTGTAGAAGGTTCCGATACAAAATTTACCATTGCAACAACTCGTCCGGAATTTTTGCCGGCTTGTATTGCGGTTGTTGCTCATCCGGATGATGAACGCTATAAACCTTTCTTTGGTAAAAAAGCCATTGTGCCGTTGTTTGACATTCCTGTTCCGATTGTGCCGTCTGAACATGCTGAAATGGACAAAGGAACCGGTATTATGATGGTTTGTACATTCGGGGATGCTGCTGACGTCGCTTGGTGGAAAAAATCCGGTTTGCCGATTAAACAAATTATCGGTTTGGACGGTCGTTTAATGGATATTGAATACGGCAAAGGTAATTTTGTGTCTTTAAATGCCGAAAAAGCTGTCTCTTATTATGAACAAATCAAAGGATTAAAAGTTAAAGATGCTCGGGCTAAAATTGTTGAATTCTTGCGGGAAAGTGGTGATTTGGTCGGCGAACCGAAACCGTTAATGCATCCGGTTAAATTCTATGAAAAAGGATCTGTTCCTTTGGAATTTGTTTCTTCTCGTCAATGGTTTGTTTCTATTTTAAATTTAAAAAATGAATTATTGGATATGGGTCGCAAAATTAAATGGACTCCAGCACACATGCAATCTCGTTATGAAGCTTGGGTTGAAGGGTTAAATCAAGATTGGTGTATTTCCCGTCAACGCTTTTTCGGAGTTCCCTTCCCTGTTTGGTATAAAATTAATGAAAAAGGTGTTATTGATTATGATTCTCCGATATATCCGTCTGTTGATGAATTACCGATTGATCCGATGATTGCCGTTCCTGCCGGATATACGGAAGAACAACGCAATCAGCCAAACGGTTTTGTCGGAGATAAAGATATTATGGATACTTGGGCAACCAGTTCATTAACCCCTCAAATTGCCATGGCTCATGCACCGGCAGGACATCATTTGTCTATGCCGTTTGATATTCGTCCACAAGCACATGATATTATTCGCACATGGGCATTTTATACGATTATGAAATCTTATGCACATGAGGGCAAAGAACCATGGAATGAAGCATTAATCAGTGGATTTATTTTGGATCCGGACAGAAAGAAAATGAGTAAATCCAAAGGAAACGTTATTACCCCTATGGATTTGTTGGTTAAGCATTCAGCAGACGCTGTTCGTTATTGGGCAAGTCGGGCTAAATTGGGAATGGATACAGCTTTTGAAGAACAAATTATGGAGCAAGGTCGTAAATTAAGCATGAAAATCTTCAATGCTGCAAAATTTGTATTTATGATGGTTGAAAAATCGGGTATTGATTTGTCTGTTGATTATCATAAAAATATTACAGAAGCAGAAGATAAGGCCTGGATTGCTCATTTGTCAGATGTGATTGCTACTGCAAATAAATCTTTTGAAATCAATGACTATGCTTTTGCTCTTGAAGTAACTGAAAAATGTTTCTGGGATTTCTGTGACAACTATTTGGAATTGGTCAAAGGACGTGCTTACAGTGAAAATCCGATTTCTGCCGTTTCTTCACTTATGTTGACGATTGATGTTTTAATGCGCTTATTTGCACCATTTTTGAGCTTTACAACAGAAGAAGTTTGGCAATCTCGTCCGTGGGGAACAAGTGATGTTTCCGTTCACAAAGAATCTTTTCCGACTGTTGCCGAATTAAAGGATGTATCAGGAGATGAAGCCGTTTATGCAAAATCCGTTTTATTGATTAATTTAATTCGGAAACAAAAAGCAGAAGAAAAACGGTCAGTTAAAACACCGATTTTAGAACTGGTTGTTTCAGCTTCTGAAAAAGATATTCCGTTATTAAAACAATCTCAATCAGATATTATCAATGCCGGAAATATTAAAGACAACAACATTTCTTATGCTGTTGGCAATGAATTAGCACTAACAACCTGCATTTTCGGAGAAGATGAAAAAAAAGTAAAAGCCTAATCAGATTTTAATTATAATAAAACGGTGAGAGACAAAGAGTCAATCACCGTTTTTTATTGAAAACAAATACCCTACTCTGTTAAGCAATAATCCACAACCTTATGAAGTTTAAAATTCATACTGCCGCAGTTATTATCACATTCATTATCCCAAAATTGAATGGTTATATCTGCCAAGCCATTAAATGTAAAATATTTAATCGGTTGATTTCTTAATGCATTTGTTACTTGTTTAGTTGTTCCAACATTATATCCCTCACCATTTCCCACAAAATCAGAATCTTTATTAATAATATATCCTAAATTTTTTGTACCCTCAAATACATATGTTGCAAAACCGACCCGCTTCGTCTTACAATTATAATAATGGTATCCATCAACCCATTCAAAATAATATGTCCCTTTTAGTTTACCTAAGTTATTTGTTGTAATACGGCACTCCCAAACAGAACTATTAATTCCGGTTGAAGCAATATCCATTTCAACCACATCTTCTGTTTTACAAACACATTCGCCATTTTGATTGGGTTCTAATTCATATTTTGATGTATCACAATAACACACACATGTTTCCCCATCCTGAATCTGTCCCGTTGGACAAGATGTTGCACACGGCGTACACATTTTTGTTATTGCATCCCAATGTATTTTATCTGTCGGACAAGATTCACACATATTGTTTGTTCCGCATACCGGAGTCGGATTAGCACAATCATCATTCGTTAAGCATTCCACACACTTTTCATCTTTCCAAATCGGAGAGAAATCCGGACAGCGACACATTACTTCATCTTCAAACCATTCTTTGGGAGGATAACATCGTTCACAATTATCCCCGAACTCATATTCATGCCGACAAATACATCCGTATGTACCGTCTTCTTTTTGTCGCCATACCATTTTATCGGGGCAGGTTTCCGGTTCAATATTTGGATTATCTATATCCGGCAGATTCGAACTCCCGCTTCCGCTATTTCCGCCCCCATTTCCTCCGCCAAAGTGAGAACCGGATTCAAATGTCGGTGTTGCATCAAAGGAAAATACCATGCTTGTTTTATTGTTTGGGTTTCCACACGTTTTTGTTAAAATTGAAATACCCATATCATTCAATATACCTTCCTTTTGAAAGAGCTTTTCACAAATTTTATGTGTCATCTTAAATGCCGTTACCTGATAATTGCCGTCAACCAATTTAACCATAGACTTTTTATCATCCGGCGTATATTCGGAAAGTGCTGACTTAATAAATCGATTGACTTCTAAGGCATGTGAAGCCCGAGAATCTGTTTGTGCCAATGTTTTGGCTTTTCCGAGAACATCCTGCACTTTGCCGGCTTGATAAGCCGTTAACGCATATTGATAGGTTGCAACACCCCCAACGGATAATACCCCGATAATTGCCAGAACCCCCAGCATTTCCACCATTGAACGACCAAGTTCATTTATTTTAGTTTGCATATTTTCCTCACATCATAAAGTTGCATTTATGAAATGATTATAAAAAAAGGGACCTTTTTTTCCCTATTCAAAATAGAAAAATCTGATTTTTACAGAAATGAAAGATTATTGTTTTAATTTAATAAGTTAATTAAAATCAAAAAAAATGCTAAAAAGTGAAAAAAATTGTTGCATTTATACGTCCCTTTTATTGCAACCATTCAAATATTACGAAAAGTGAAGAAACAGAAAATTCTTCAAACTTTATTCTTTTAATCTAAATAGAAAATTAAACAGTATAATAATTTCGAATTTGGTTAATCAACTCATCAAAACAACCGGCTGTTTTTTGAATTTGTTCCTGTATTTGAGGGGTTATATTTGCTACATCATTTTTTATTTCGGATAAAACATATTCTTTTATTTTTTCTGGCACATTCTCTTTTAATGCCCATTGAATGGTCGCATTATATGTGAATTTCCAAAACCAAGCCATGTAAGAAACAGCTGTATCAGCAAATGTTTGAATATCGGAAAATAAAACATATTCCCGCTGGATAGCTCTGTTAAATACTTTATCCGATATAACCGGTATTTTTGGTTTATTCCGATATGGAATAATAAACGTATAATCCAATATGTTTGATAATGTATCGGCATCCTTAACTAAATAACACACATTTTTAACAAATTGCTTATCCTTATTGCTTAAAGAATGATATTGTTGATTAACAGTTAACACACTATTTTGAAGAGTATCCGATAATTTTTGAAAACGGGGATGTAAACACAAATCCTTTTCGGACAAATCCAAAAAATCCATATCCGTTTGATCATGAACCAATACAGCACTTAATATGGCAATATCATTCAGTTGATAGGTATCAATTAACCATTGCATACCTGCTGCACCATGCTGAAATCCTTCAATTTTGCTACCATCTTCCCTCAACTCAAAGGCCCGTCCGATATCATGCATCAACAAAGCCAATGAAACTCGTTGTTTATCCTTATCTGATAATTGATGAAATATCGGTTCAGACTGCATTAGTTCTTCACCAACTTTTACAACTTGAAGCGTATGAAAATATTTCAACATTAACCAATCTTTATTTAATGCCGTATAACGTTTATAGTAAATATCAGCAGCTCGAAATACATCTAATACATCCGTATAATAATTAGGCATCAACCGTTTCCTTTTGTAAGTATTTTTCCAAATATTCCAACCAATCTGCTAAATTCTGTTCGGCAAAAAAACACCGCAGAAAATCAATCATAATTTTTTCTCGTTTTTCAGCCTCTGCTCTACCAGATTTTGTTCGCATAGCTTTTTTTAATTTTAATAATTTGTCAAAAAAATGATTGATGGATGAATTACCTTCCCGAAATAAATTTTTATATTCTGCTTGCGTTAAATCATCTTTGGGAAAAGAATTTTCATCAAATAACGTAATGCCAAAAGCCCCGCCAAATAAAATTGTTCGAGAAATACCGATTGCCCCCATCGCATCCAATTTATCCGCATCCGATAAAATAGCCTGTTCAATTGTTTTAAATGACGGATTAGCCCCACTGTTTGCAAAAGATGATTCTTGTATCGTTTCCAATATTCGACAAACTGTTTTCGCTGATAACGGCAATGTTTTTAAAAATGTTTCCGCCCGTTTTCCGTCCCCACCGAATTTATGATCATCCACATCATGCAATAATGCACTCATTTTAACGACAAATACATCCGCAGACGGTTCTGTTTTTAAAATAAAATCTACATTTTTATAAACCCGTTCCAAATGAGAAAAATCATGTCCGGATGTGTCTTTTTGATGATAATTTTTTACAAATGCTCTTGTTTGTTGCAAAATTTGTTGCATATTAAATTGCCTTTTTCTTTAAAATAATCAATGAACAAATAAAAACACCTATTTTAACCAGAATTGCCGTTAAAATTGCTGTTCGAGCTCCATATTTATCTGCAATCAATCCCATTAAAACAAGAGCAAATACCATAAAAATACCGGATAAGCACGAAATAATGGATTTCATAGTAGCTCGTTGTTCGGATGAAAATTCCTGTTGCATAATATCAGCACAACTTGTTTTTTCAGAACCATAAAACAAACTAACAGTCGCCATAATAAACGGTGAAAAGACATTATTTAAAGTAACCCCGACCAATCGAACAAATGCATTTCCAAACATGGCTCCAAAAAACAATTTAACCACACTAATTTTGCGAAAATAAGGAACAATAAAAAAGCCGATTATTCCCAAAATGTGTTTGATACCCCGAACAATATTGACCCCCCATTCTTTCACAAATGCCTGATAATATGCCCCTTCAAAACGAAACGTAGCCATTCCGAAAGCCGTATCAATCATTTCAATTCCGGCATAAAAACGTAATTTTTTATTTTGCCATAATTTTTTAAAAGCAAGCTGAAAATGTGTCCATGAATTTGATGTTTTCCGTTTTTGTGTGCATTTAGGTTCAACAAAAAACCATACAACAACAAATTGAGCAATAAAGGGGATAACAGATACCCACGCTAATACCTGTAATGAACAAAAATATGTAATCACCGCGGCCATAACGGCACTGACAGACAATCCGATTTGTCCCCATCCACGGCTTTTAGCATATTGAATTTTAAAATTTTCCCGTTCACCCAATTCATCCATTGTTTCGTAAATTAAGGCTTCATCCGTGCCGGATTTAACAGCTTCTGCCGTTCCCCATAAAAAAGCCCCGAGAAAAAGTAAAAACGAATACTGAAAAGACCCTGCCAACGCCCACAATAAAAAAGCCAAACAAACAAGAATGGGGGAGCATAACAGCGTTTTTCTGCGACCGATTTTATCTGAAAACAAACCGGCCGGAATTTCCATAACTGTTGTAGAAAGTGATGAAATGGCAAAAACAGCCATTGCTAAAGCATACGATTGCGTAATTGTTTCAAAATAAACAACAGCCAAAGAAGATAAAAACCATAATCCGCCTAAAAACTGTGTTAATTTAAATAAAATGATATTTCTGTGAATCATATAATCTCCTTAAATATTATGGGAAAGTATACAAAAATATTCAAATAAATGCAATAAATATATCGACAAATAAACACTCTTTAAAATATTATTTGTTAAAGAGAAAAATCAAAATTCCATTATCAGCGTATTATGCCTTTATCAATTATATTAATGGCTTGTTTAGCTGATTTTTTCGCTTTTTTCTGCTGTTTTTCCCGTAAAATATTATTTTTTTCAATTCTACGAAGTGCCGATTCTACATAATGAATACTACACGCTTTTCTTGTTACACTTTCTTTGGGATTATAAACTGTTTGTTCAGGGGGCATGATTTTATTTTTAACTGTTTCATTTAAAACATGTTTTATTGCCGGTGTATTATCTGTTAAAGCAACAGTTAAAGCATTTTGACCATTACAAACGATATCCGGTTTATGCCCAATACACTCTATATTTCCTCCTTCTTTGTCCCAATATGTTAATTTTGTCACGCCAACTCGCATTAAAAACCCACATGGCAAATGAATTTGCCCTTGTTGAAATTGTTGTTGGCCATATGTATTTTCTCCGATATAACGCACTTTGGGATGATGATAAAAAAGCGTATAGGCTGATTCCGCAGCTGATCCGTTATGGCGATCCATTAAAACATCAATCTCGCCCTGAAACCCGTCCCTTTCATTAAATGCATAATAAGATTGTGTTTCATCAAACAATATGATATTCTTCCCCGAAAAATGATAACGAGGACAGTGTTTTACGCCATCATTAAAACGAGAAAAAATACCATGTGTATGATATATGTAATCTGACAAAGGCGAATCTTTAATTTCACACCATTTATACGGATTTAAATAATTACCATATGTTCGACGGGCAATATGATAAATGGCTCTGTCTTCTCCGCCAACATTACCCCGTACATCTAAAATGATTTTATCCCAATTTTGACCGCCTTCGTAAATTGAATCAAAGGTTGTAATAAATTCTTTCCATCTTTCATAAGAATAATCACACCCTAATGATGCAATAGAAATTAACAAAATATTTTTATTATTCCAGTTGAGTGTACCAATCTCCCACTTTGGTAGATTGTTTTCATCAAATTCTTGTTTAACAACCTGATATCCATCCAGTCGTTTAGGCGATTTCATTAAATTTTGACCGCAATCTGCTTGTGCTCTTTCTGCCCTTTTAGAACCGATCCAATTAGCCCCTGTTCCCACTATACAATGTCTGTCTAAAATATATTGATGTGCCGTTTGCATTATTTGGTATATAAAATCTAAGGCCGACATTGGCACCTGAATTTGTTGATACAGTTCAACAATCTGTTGTTTAAATTTTGTATTGTTTTCCAATCCAAATCCTTCAAATCCAACATGCTCATGCATTAATTTTGCATAAGTCGCTAAATTTTTTCGTTGCTCATCAACACTTAATATTTTACTTTCCAATTCCGGTCGGGGAATACGCTCAACAAATTCTTTAAATGTGACGCCGTTTTTAACCGGCATCATTAATTCTTCATCTGATACGGATGAAATAATATCGTAAAAATCACATGTTTGTTTATTCATATAATATCCTTACTATCTGTTTATTATATCACAAATCAATATCTTGTCAAACGAAAACAATCATCTAACTATCAATTTTCCAAATGATTTTTTTATACAAAAAGGAGCCGTAAAAGCTCCTTAAATTTTAATGTAATAACGGGGACCAAGCCGGATCGGATGCATCATGTGGGGTTAGTATCTCCCGTTCATTATATCCGGTAATATCTATGGAATATAATTTAGGCATGCCACCCCGTCCGTATTTATCCGATCGCCCTTGACGATAAAACATTAAAACACGTCCGTTCGGAGCCCATGTGGGTGATTCAACCAAAAATCCGTTTGTAATAAGTCGTTCTCCCGAACCATCCGGTTTAATAACACCGATATGGAACTGTCCGTGTCTGATTTTGGTAAACGCAATATAATCACCCCGTGGAGACCAAACCGGTGTTGCATATGTCCCTTCTCCAAAACTAATCCGATGAACATTACTTCCGTCTGCATTCATAATATATAATTGCTGATTACCCCCTCTATCAGAGTTAAACACAATTTGTTTTCCATCCGGTGAATAACTGGGTGAGGTATTGATGGACGGATGATTTGTTAATCGTTTCTTTTCTCTGGTTCGTAAGTTATACGTATAAATATCGGCATTTCCCCGATTAGCTAAACTCATAATCAAATTATCACCGTCCGGAGCAAAACGGGGAGCAAACGTCATCCCCGGAAAATTACCGACTAATGAAGATTTGCGGGTTGCCAAATTCATAATATAAACTTTTGGTTTTCCATCTTGATATGAAAAATAAGTCACTTCACGCATATTGGGTGAAAAACGAGGCGTTAAAACCAAATCTTTACCATTTGTTAAATAAACAACGTTTTCGCCATCCTGATCCATAACCGCTAACTTTTTAACACGATTTAATTGATTACCCGTTTCGGAAATAAACGCAATCCGTGTATCAAAATATCCTTTTTCCCCTGTCATTCGTTCATAAATATAATCAGCAATCATATGTGCTACTTTTCGCCACGACTCTGCCGGAGCCGTAAATGATTTCGCTTCCATTTGTGTTTGAGCAAACACATCCCAAATTCTAAATGAAACATTTAATTTTGTCCCCTGCTCTTTAATGGTTCCATAAATAAGAGCCTGTGCCTGAATGGCTTGCCAATCAGCAAAATTGGGGCGGGTATTTGTATTGGTAAATTTTTGAATATACGCATCCGGACTGATATATCTAAACAAACCGGAACGTTCCAAATCTGCCACAACAACAGCCGTAATTTCTTTACCTAAATCAGATGTTGCCCAATCATCACTGATTAAATCCTGCATGGCAAATGGTAACGGTTCCGATTGAGCTCCGCTGACATCAATTCTCAATTCTGCCTGAACATTTTGCCCAAAACATAACAAACAGAACACTAAAAACATTTTAAATAATTTACTCATCTAAAAAACTCCTCCGTCAATTGGATTCATCCGAAAATAAATCTCTTTCCATGAACTATAATTTTCCGGATGCTTGGTTGACAAAATTTTAAAAGGTGATTCTGCCCCCAATCCGTCACATATATAAATGGCCCGCTTGGCACTATCGGCCATTGACCGAAACACCGGATCATTTTTCATATTCAATATACGCACACTGCTGATTCTTCCGTCTTTATTCACGTATGCTTTTAATTCAACAATCATTTTATCAGCATTTTCAACACCTGCATTCACATTCCAACAACCTCGTATCTTATTTGCAATTAAGTCTTTTTCCGAAATTGTCAATGCTTCCAATCGACTACCGCCTGTTCCGCCTTTAATTCCGTTATTTACCTCTAAACCGCTCTCAGGCGTTGTATCCATATCGGTTTCGGGGGCCGGATTAGCCGGTTTTTTCACTTTTTCAACTGAGGCTAATAAACTTTTCAGTCCGTCTGATTGTGCTGTTTTTTGGGGTTGTGGTTTAGCCACCGGTTTCGGCGTTTGTTTTGGGGTCGGTTTTGGTTTTTGAACAGTTTTTTTCTTTGTTTCGGTCTTTTTTACTTTTTTGGATTCATTGACTTTAACAGCATCTTTTTGGGTCGGTTTTGCTTGCGGTTTAACCGGTTCCGGCTTTTTAACAACCGGTTCTTTCTTTACCGTTGGTGTTTTTGTAGCCGGTTTCTTTTCTTTAGGTTTAGACTGTGGTTTCGGTGCCGTTGCTTTTTTCGGTTCTTTCTTTTTAACCTTAACTTCCGGTGGTAAATTTGTTTTATCAGATAATTGAACCTTTGTCAAATCAACCATTAAAATAGCCGGAGGTGTTTTTTCAAATTCATTTGTCTGCCATGAAAAATTAAACAGCATTAAGAATAGAATAATGACATGTAAACCAACAGACAACCCCAAGGAATAAGATTGTCTTTGTGCTGCTTCAATATCATTATATAAATCACTCATTCTATTTACCTTTTTTGTTTACGGCATAACAACTTTTGCATCTGTTTTCAATCCAACCTGTGTAAATCCGGCAGACCGAAGCAACGCCATTACTTCAATAACCGTTCCGTATGCCGAATCTTTATCACCGCTGATAACCATACCGATTGCCGGATTTTCAGCGACAATAGCTTGTATCTTTTTAATTAATCCGACTTTTTCAACTTTATCCGTTCCAATATAAATTTGACCTTTGGCATCTATGCTGATATCTAACGTTTTATCCTGTCCTTCAATCTGTTTTCCATCTCCTTTCGGCAAATTAAGAGGAATCCCTGATGTCAACAAGGGGGCGGTTATCATAAAAATTGCCAATAAGGAGGTCATAACGTCAATCAATGGTGTTAAATTAACTTCTGCCCGAATTTTTGTTTTACGAATAGAACGTGGCATTCCTATGCCTCCACATGTTCAATCTGACGAGATAAAATAGCACTTAATTCATCGGAAAATGTTTCCATTCGGTGTGCAATTCGATCAATATCATTTGATAATTTATTATAAGCAATCACTGCCGGAATAGCAGCAATCAAACCGACCGCCGTTGTAAATAACGCTTCGGCAACACCGGGGGCAACGGCTGCAATATTGGTACTTTGCGTTAAACCGATGGCATTAAAACTGTCCATAATTCCCCAAACGGTACCAAACAAACCCAATAACGGAGCAACAGAACCGGTAGAAGCCAAAAAAATCATCTTTGTTTCCATTTTATCCACTTGTTTATCAATGGCAATTTGCATTACTTTGTCAATTCGTTCCTGAATTTTAATATTGGAACCGGCTTTTTTCTTTTCGGTTAAAGAGCGGCGAAACTCCTGAATAGCCGTTACAAAAATCAATGCCAATGGATTTGATGGATTTTGAGCATGACTATTATAAATAGCCTCTAATGAACCACCAGACCAAAACTGTTCTTCAAAAGCTTTCATTCCAAAACGTATCCGTTTGAATAAAAAGGCTTTATCAAAAATAATTGCCCAACAGCAAACCGAAGCAAAAAGCAATCCTAAAATTAATAATTTCATAAACACATCGGAATCCATAAACATTCCGTACATGGATAATGATGATCTGACGGCTTCTTCCTGCATACTTAATTCTCCTTGTTATAGTGTGTAAATTGTTCTTTTAAATCATTCGGTATCCGAACGGGACGTAAATTTTCAGGATTAACAAAGGCTAACTGCAACCGAATGACAACCAACGTTTCATCTCCTCGTATGAATGTTTGTTCCATTTCCATACTGGCATTTTTAATATCTGTCACAACGGTTTGAATAGTAATTAATTCATCTAATCGAGCCGGTTTACGATAATCAATATGAACCTGTCTTAAAACAAAGGCAACACCCTGCTCAATTAATTTTGTATTTGACAATCCCATATCAAAAAGCAATTCGGAACGAGCCCGTTCGGCAAAATCCAAATACTTGGAATGATATACGATACCGCCGGCATCTGTATCCTGATAATAAATATGTAAATTCATTTGATGAATCATTTTGTATTCCTTTATAAATTTTCCAACAAATTACCTTGCAAAGAATTATTCGGCACTGTCATACCCAGATGTTTCCATCCGGCCTGTGAAATAATTCGTCCTCTTGGTGTTCGCATAACCAATCCCAACTGCATTAAATACGGCTCAATAATTTCTTCCAACGTATCCCGTTCTTCTGATAAAGCGGCACAAAGCGTATCAGCCCCAACCGGTCCACCGGCATATTTTTCGGCAATACAGCGTAAATATCGCCTATCCATTAAATCTAATCCGAATTTATCAACATCCAAACGGGTTAAAGCCATATCAGCCAAAGATTTATCAACTATCTTATCTCCGGCGAAATCTCGCACTCGTCGCAACAATCGTCCGGCTATACGAGGCGTTCCCCGAGAACGACAAGCAATTTCATGTGCCCCGTCATCACTCATTTTTAAATTGAGTAAACGAGCCCCTCGTGTGACAATTTTCATTAAATCTTCGGTCGTATAAAATTCCAAACGTAACGGAATACCGAATCGGTCTCTTAACGGATTAGATAATAAACCGGAACGTGTTGTTGCCCCAACCAATGTAAACGGTGGTAAATCAATTCTGACTGAACGAGCTGCCGGTCCTTCGCCGATAATAATATCCAACTGAAAATCTTCCATTGCCGAATATAAAACTTCTTCCACCGTTGGATTCAAGCGATGAATTTCATCAATAAACAAAACATCCCGTGGTTCTAGATTGGTTAAAATGGAAGCCAAATCACCGGCTTTGGAAATCATCGGTCCGGATGTGGGACGAAACCCAACCCCTAACTCTTTGGATATAATTTGTGCAAGTGTTGTTTTTCCAAGCCCCGGCGGACCAAACAACAATGTATGATCTAATGCATCGGAACGTTTACGTGCTGCCTCAATAAAAACCTGTAAATTTTCACAGATATTTTTTTGTCCTACAAAGTCAGATAAACTTTGCGGACGCAATCCGGTGTATAATTCTTCATCACCGGCAACTTTTTGAGGTGTAATTAAACGATGTTCTGCCATTTTATTCCTGTTCCGTTCTATCTTACCCCACTATATATTATTTAAAAAAAAAGTCAATAGACAGAAACAATTTTCTCTTTAAATATTTTCACGCTTAAACCGATTTGAGCAACAAAAAGAAACAGATTTTCAACAAAAAAACACCCTTCGTCTATTTTTTTTCAAAAAAAGCACATAAAAAGTCTTTCTTTTTTTAAAAAGATATGTTATATGATTAACGCTTAACGAGCGGACGTGGTGGAATGGTAGACACGACGGTCTTAGAAGCCGTTGCCGAAAGGCGTGGGAGTTCGAGTCTCTTCGTCCGCACCAAAAATGTTTGATATAAAAGGATTTATTAGATATGACAAAGACAAAGTTAGCTCATTCTTTTACAGTTGTTATTCCTGCAAAAGAATTTACAGACAAACAAAATGAAAAATTAGAACAAATTCGCAAAGAAGCAAAAATTCAAGGTTTCCGTCCGGGTCAAGCCCCGATGAATATCATTAAAGCAAAATATGAAAATGCCGTTAAAGGGGAAGCTTTGGATGATTTAATTCAATCTTACACAGAAAAAACATTTGCCGATAATAACATTAAACCGGCATTGCGACCACAAGTTGAAATTACAAAATTTGAAGACGGACAAGATATTGAATACAAAATTGACGTTGAAGCGTTACCGGAAATCAAACCGGCTGATTTAAAATCATTAACCGTTGAAAAAATTACGGCTGTTGCCGGCGAAAAAGAAGTTAATGAAGCTTTGGCAAAATTAGCAACTGCTCGTAAAACAACGGAAGTTGTTGATGAAAAACGAGCAACCAAAACCGGTGACGTTATTGTTATTGACTTTGTCGGTACAATTGACGGCGAAGAATTCAAAGGCGGAAACGGTAAAGATTATTACTTAGATTTAGGTTCAAACACCTTTATTCCGGGATTTGAAGATCAATTAACAGGAAAAAACATTGGCGAAACCGTTGATGTAAACGTTTCATTCCCTGAAAATTATCATGCAAAACATTTGGCAGGCAAAAAGGCTTTGTTCAAAGTTGACATCAAAGAATTGCGTAAATACAAAGAAGCTGAAATCAATGATGATTTTGCAAAATCTTTCGGAGCAGAATCTTTGGAAACCTTCAAAAAAACAATTGAAGAAGAATTAAACAAAGAATACGCAAACGTTGCTCGTATGCATACAAAACGTGCTTTATTGGATGTTTTGGCTGAAACGCACACATTTGATGTTCCACAAGGGATGGTTGATTTAGAATTTGACGCTATCTGGAAACAATTTGAAGAAGCCAAAAAGAATAATCGCTTGGATGAAGAAGAAAAATCAAAATCCGAAGATGAATTAAAAGCTGATTATAAAGACATTGCAGAACGCCGTGTTCGTTTAGGTTTGTTATTGGCAGAAATTGCAAATGAAAACAAAATTACATTAACTAACGAAGATTTGACACAGGCTGTTATGGCAGAAGCCCGCAGATATCCGGGTCAAGAAAAATTCATCTTTGAATACTATCAAAAAAATCCAAAAGCATTGGATGCTTTAAAAGCCCCGTTGTTTGAAGAAAAAGTTGTTGATTTTGTTTTGGAACAAGTTCAAACTTCCGAAAAGAAATTAACTGCCGAAGAATTGTATGCTTACAATCCGGAAGCTCCGAAAACAACAAAAAAAGCTAAAAAAACAAAATAAAGGATTAAAAAATGCGTACAGATTGGATAAGCCCGTTAACAAATACTTTGGTACCAACGGTTATTGAACAAACCGGACGGGGCGAAAGAGCTTTTGACATATATTCCCGTTTATTAAAAGAACGGATTATCTTTTTAACGGGTCAAGTCAATGACGATGTGGCAAGTTTAATCTGTGCACAACTTTTGTTTTTAGAAGCAGAAGATTCAAAGAAAGAAATTTCTTTTTATATCAACTCTCCGGGCGGTGTTGTCACATCCGGATTGGCTATTTTGGACACAATGAATTACATTAAGTGTCCGGTATCCACCGTTGTAATGGGACAAGCCGCTTCAATGGGGAGTTTATTATTGTGTTGCGGGGCAAAAGGTCGCCGTTTTGCCTTGCCGAATGCACGGGTTATGATACATCAACCGTCCGGAGGTTTCCAAGGTCAGGCAACAGATATTGAAATTCATGCTAAAGAAATTTTATCCATCAAAGCACGGTTAAATCAAATTTATGTCGAACAAACAGGGCAAGACTTAGACACGATTGAACGGGCAATGGAACGGGATAATTTTATGACGGCGGAAGAAGCCCAAAAATTCGGTTTAATTGACGAAGTAATTAAAACCCGCATTTCAGATGCACAATAAGCCATCATATAAAAGATAAATAATATTAAGGGATGCCAGATGATTAAAGATAACAACAATATACTTAATCCAAATATAAAATGTTCATTTTGTAATAAAAGTCAGGATGAAGTTATCAGTTTAATTGCCGGCAAACCCATTAAAACGGCAGACAACAAAGAACAAATGGTTTTCATTTGTGACGAATGTGTCGATTTATGTTTGGGAATTATCGAAGAACAAGCCCAGGAAAATGGTAAAACACATCGTAAAAAAGCAAAAGCATCTAATTTATCATTGGCACATATCAATGCACAAGATGATAAAGAATCTTTGACGAACATCCAATTAAAATCACCACAGGAATTACATAAAATTTTAGACGAATACGTTATCGGACAAGAACGGGCAAAAAAAATATTATCCGTATCGGTTTATAACCACTATAAACGATTATTATCCAACACGCAAAACAATGATGTGGAAATTGAAAAATCAAACGTTTTGTTATTAGGTCCAACTGGTTGTGGAAAAACTTTACTTGCCAAAACATTGGCCAAAACATTGGATGTTCCCTTTGCCATTGCCGATGCAACAACGTTAACCGAAGCGGGCTATGTTGGGGAAGATGTTGAAAATGTTGTTTTAAAATTATTACAAAATGCCAATTATGACGTCGCAAAAGCCGAACGGGGTATTATATACATTGATGAAATTGATAAAATCTCTCGTAAATCAGATGGTCCGTCTATCACAAGAGATGTTTCCGGTGAAGGAGTGCAACAAGCCTTATTAAAAATGATTGAAGGAACGGTAGCTTCTTTGCCACCTCAAGGGGGACGAAAACACCCAAATCAGGAGTACATAAAGGTTAATACACAAAACATTTTATTTATCTGCGGCGGAGCATTTGCCGGTTTAGAAAAAGTAATTGAAAGACGAGAATCAAAATACACAATCGGATTCGGTACAGATGCAAAATCCGGTGAAAAGAAAAATATCGGCGAATTACTGGAAAAACTAGAACCGACCGATTTATTAAAGTACGGTTTAATTCCGGAATTTATTGGACGGCTTCCCGTTATTGTCAGTTTAGAAGAGTTAAACGAAGATGCGTTGATTCGCATATTAAAAGAACCAAAGAATGCACTTGTAAAACAATATCAAGCTTTATGCAAAATGGAAAATGTCAAATTAACATTTACAGATGAGGCTTTAAAAGCTGTTGCACACAATGCCATAGAAAGAAAAACAGGTGCACGGGGACTTCGTTCCATTATGGAAAACACATTGATGGACATTATGTATGATTTACCGACAATGACCGGTTTAAAAGAAGTTGTTATCAGTAAAGAAACAATTGAAAAGAAAGAAAAACCTACTTTTATTTTTGAAAAATAAAAAAAAGTTGTTTTTTCCTCTTTACATTTGCCGTAAAAATACATACATATATATCATTCTAATTTTTATCAAGGGGATGACAAATGAGCACAGAAACAATTACAGACGGACTTTATCCTGTATTGCCGTTGCGGGATATTATTGTTTTTCCGCACGTTGTCGCACCGTTATTTGTCGGTCGTGACAAATCCATTGCCGCTGTTGAAAATGCTATGAGCGGTAATAAAAAAGTATTTTTAACGGCACAAACGGATGCATTGGTTGATACACCCTACTCCGGCGATTTATACAAAGTTGGTACATTGGCTAATATTTTACAACTGTTAAAATTGCCGGATGGAACAATCAAAATCTTGGTTGAAGGTGTTAAACGGGCACAGGTGGAAGAATGGTCTCAAAATAATTCATTTTTTGAAGCACATATTTCTCTTTTACATGATGAAAAAGGAGATGATTCCGAAACAGAAGCATTAATGCGTTCCGTTCGGGATCAATTTGAAAATTACGTTCGATTAAATAAACGAATCGGACCGGAAGTTTTGGTTGCCATTCATCAAATCCATGATCCGGCAAAATTTGCAGATATTGTTGCAACACATGTTTTATTAAAAGTTGAAACAAAACAAAAGATTTTGGAATGCTCCTCCGTTCATGAACGTTTAGAAAAAATTTATGCTGAAATCGAAAAAGAAATCGGTGTTTTACAAGTTGAACGTAAAATTCGCAAACGTGTAAAACGACAGATGGAAAAGAGTCAACGAGAATATTATTTGAATGAACAAATGAAAGCCATTCAAAAAGAATTAGGAGATTCCGAAGACGGCGGAGAAATTAAAAACATTGAAAAGAAAATCAAAAAAGCCGGTATGCCCAAGGATGCCCGAGAAAAAGCACTTTCAGAATTACGTAAATTGCAAATGATGGGTCCGATGTCTGCTGAATCCGGGGTAGTACGGAATTATTTAGATTGGTTAACGGCAATTCCTTGGCGTAAAAAATCCGTTTTACAACAAGATTTAACCGAAGCAAAACGTATTTTAGATGAAGACCACTATGGTTTGGAAAAAGTCAAAGAACGCATTTTGGAATTTTTAGCTGTTCAAAAAAGAACAAATTGTTTAAAAGGGTCAATTTTATGTTTAGTCGGCCCTCCAGGGGTTGGTAAAACATCTTTGGGGCAATCCATTGCCCGTGCAACAGGACGTAATTTTGTACGTGCTTCGCTTGGCGGTATGCATGACGAATCGGAAATCAGAGGTCATAGACGAACCTATATCGGTTCTATGCCGGGAAAAATTATTCAAAGTATGAAAAAAGCAAAAACAATTAATCCGTTGTTTTTGTTAGATGAAATTGATAAACTTGGTAATGACTATCGGGGTGACCCTTCCTCTGCTTTGTTGGAAGTGTTAGATCCGGAACAAAATACATCCTTTAATGACAATTATTTAGAAGTAGATTATGATTTATCTCACGTTATGTTCATTACAACGGCAAATACGTTAAAAATGCCTCGTCCGTTGTTGGACAGAATGGAAATTATTCAACTTTCCGGTTATACGGAAGATGAAAAAGTACAAATCGCAAAACAACACTTAATTGATAAGCAATTTAAATTAACGGGTTTAAAATCAGATGAATTGACAATTACGGATGAAACAATCGTCAAATTAATTCGCAATTATACACGGGAAGCCGGCGTTCGTAATTTAGAAAGAGAAATTGCTAACATTGCCCGAAAAGTTTTAAAAGAAATTCAGGTAGAAGGCATCCAATCAGTTACTGTTACACCGGAAAATTTAAAGAAATATGCCGGCATTGAAAAATATTCATTTGGTTTAGCCGAAAAAGAAGATCAAATCGGTACAACAACCGGTTTAGCTTGGACAGAAGTTGGTGGTGAAATTTTATCCATTGAAGCTGTCACAATGTCGGGCAAAGGAACAGTTCAATTAACCGGACAGTTAGGTGATGTAATGAAAGAATCTGTTGGGGCGGCCTATTCATTTATCAGGGCACATGCAAATGAATTTGGTATTTCAAATGAAATGTTTGAAAAAAATGATGTTCATGTCCATGTTCCCGAGGGGGCAACACCAAAAGATGGACCATCTGCCGGCATTGCTATGTTGACATCCCTTGTTTCAACATTTACGGGAATTCCCGTTCGGAAAGATATTGCTATGACGGGAGAAATTACCTTGAGGGGTCATGTTTTGCCAATTGGAGGATTAAAAGAAAAATTATTAGCCGCCCTAAGAGCAGGAATTAAAACTGTTTTAATTCCGCAGGAAAATCTTAAAGATTTAGAAGAAATTCCCAACAACGTTAAAGACGGCATGGAAATTATACCGGTCACACGAGCAGAAGAAGTTTTAAAATATGCACTTACAACACCGTTAAAACCAATTCGGGAAGAAAAAACAACAAAAAAAGAAAAGCAAAAATAAATTATTTCTTCAAGTTCAATTAAAAACCATCGGTTAAAAATCCGATGGTTTTTTTGTAAAGAGAAAACCACCGGCTAGGCCGGTGGTTCCGTAGAGCTTATAGCTTTACATCCAAAAAATCCTTTCGTATAAGAAGAAATGACGGTCTGCAAACAGTCATAAAAAAGAAAGGATTTTTTAAAATGGACAATTATAAATTATCACATACAAGTTGGAATTGCAAGTACCACGTTGTATTCGCTCCGAAGTATCGTAGAAAAGCATTTTATGGAAGTAGAAGGCTGGAAATAGGGAGGATATTAAGGGAATTGTGTAA
>SUUT01000014.1 GCA_015062385.1 Alphaproteobacteria bacterium
GCCACAGGCGCACGTACCTACAACTACTACGCCTTATGTTTATAACCCCGCTTTTAAATACTACTTTAAGTTGAATAAATCCGCCTGTATCAGGCGGATGAACTTTGTCCCTTTTGTTTAAAAAAAGGGACAAGCAAAGAAAGCCACTTTTCCCCACACGGTGTCTGTGTGGGGAAAAATGAAAGCACGATATTTTAAAATTTGTGTTAGATTGGATTAAGGTTTTGTTTTGTTATCAAGTAGCTTTATATATTCATTAATCTGAACTTGTTTCAGATTCTTGGTGGAAAGACGGCACAAACAATGTGCTATTTCGTAACGAGACCCCGTGTCGGGGCACGGGGTGCCGGTGCAGATAAAAAGTGCCGGAGTAACGATAAGTCTTTACATTTGCCGTCATGCCGGATTCAGTCCGGCATCTGGTGTAGAACCGGCACGAACAATGAGCCATTATCATGACGAGACCACAGGTCGGAGCCTAGGGTGACGGTGGGGATAAAAAGTCTTTAAAATAACAATAACACTTTATACTTTCCGTCAATCTGAAATTTTTGATGTTTAAGGTAATCAAATCCAAAATTCGTTGCTTACAATTGCCTTTGGATAGTAACCCTTCATCTTTTTGCGTTTCCAATCGGGTAATACCAAACGAAGACATAAAATCTTCAATGTTTAAAGTGTTAATAGTTGCTGTTTCTAACATAATTTTATCCTTTCTTTTTTATGTTAAATACCAAATAAGACCATCTTGTTTGATGATGTTTTTAAAACTACAAAGATTTTATTTCTTGATAAGGAGCTTGTTTGGACAAAAGGCTGTTTTTTGTCTATATGACAATAAATGACGACATTTGACTACAATTTTTTTTGCATTTCATTGTTTGCTTGTTCTTCAATTTTGAATAATTTTCTAAATAAATTTATAAAATCACCCAAAATGTATGCGAATCGGATTCGTTTTTTTTGCTTGATTTTGGTAGGATTAAGATTTAAAATGTATTAAAGGGGTTTTAGAATGGTAAAAACTTTTTATTTAATTGCAGGTGCGAATGGTAGTGGAAAAACCACTTTAGCAAAAGAATTGTTAGCAAATGAAAATATCCCTTTTCTAAATGCAGATGAAATTGCAAAAGAACTTTCTCCGAATAATCTTGAAAGTGTTAAAATCACTGCTGGTAAAAAGCTGTTGTCTCAACTTGAAGATTATGTACAGCAAGAGAAGTCTTTTGCATTAGAAACCACTTTGTCTGGTGGTTTGTATACAAAAGTTATCCAAAGATTAAAAGACAAAGGATATCAAGTTCAATTGATTTATGTGTTTTTAGATAATCCAGATTTATGTATTGAACGTATTAAAGTTCGTGTAAAACAGGGTGGCCATTTTATACCTGATGATGATGTTCGTAGAAGATATTATAGAAGTATTCATAATTTTTGGGATTCATATAAAAATATTGTTGATAGTTGGGGTTTATATTACAATGGTAATGAAAAAAATGTTCCTATTGCAACTGGTGAAAACAACATAATTGACATTTTGGACGAGATATTGTATAATGAATTTATGAAGGGATACAAAAATGACCAATAATTCTATGAATCTTTTATTTAAATTCACAAAGATTGCCAACTCTGCTGTTAGGAAAGCACAGGAGAAGAATCGGCAATTAGGCATTCCTAATGTATATTCAATCAATGGAATTATTGTTTATGAATATGATGGTAAGGTGTCTATGACCCCTCCAAAAGGTTGGAAAGAGTTCAATCCTGCCCAAGCGAATTAAAGAATAATATTAGATTAAATCGCAACAAAAATGTTGCGATTATTTTTTTGCAATCATTCTATTTTTTAATCAGATTAAATAAATATTATAGTCATTATTTAAAAAGATAGTGTTCAGTAATGCTAAACCTGATAATGATTTTAATTTTTCAATGGTGTATCTTTCATTAAATTCGTCATATACAGTGTGAACAATGTTTTCTAATTTTTGATAAGACTCTTTTGTTTGTTCATATACTTTCTTAACTTGATCTAGCATAGTTGTATTCATTTAAAAAACTCCTTTTTCATTCTTAAATAGAACTGTATCCAACATATATAAAAAATCAGCAGGAATATTAAGTTCTCTTAATATTTTCCCTATTTCTAAACATCTACTGCTATAAAATGCTTTTCTGCGATATTTTGGAGCGAAAACGATGTGATACTTGCAATTCCATGTCGTGTGTGATAATGTTTTATTATCCATTTTAAAAATCTTTTCTTATATTTTGACAGCTGCCAAACCGTCAATTCTTTTTTACGAAAGAATTTTTATGATGTAAAGTTGTAAGCTCTTTGGAACCACCGGCTTGGCCGGTGGTTTTCGATTTACAAAAACCGGTTTACACATTATGCAAACCGGAGAAAATGTTAGAAAAAATTTAATGTATTGGTTTTAATTGAATTTTATTTAAAATTCGTATCCATTCTTTTTTGTCTTTTTCTTTTAATTTTGTTCGTGATTGCATTTGTGCTACACAATAACCTAAGGATGAATTAAAAATTCGACCTAAAACAGTTAAACGAGGTTTTTCGGTTGTCCGTGTTTCAAATAAGCGCGAATCAATACCATCTTGTAGAGAAATGAGTTCTCCGCCAAAAGAACGATAATAGGTTGCTATTTTTTCATTAATAAAATTAAATCCTTTATCTTTTTCAGATGTATAACACATAATATCAACGATTGTTTTCCAACGATCTAATTGATAATCTTCCTCTTTAAGCGAATAAATTAAATGTAAATTTTCGTTTCGTTTTTCAACAACAATAGGCCACCAATTTTGCGGGTTTAATTCTATGTTGACAGATTTTAAAATTTTACTTTTTTCTTCTTCTGATACACGCCATAAACTTTCTTGTAATTGTTGTATTTCGTTTAATTTGGACTGGTATGTTTTTTTATCTGCTCCTCTCATTTTTGAGGAAGATAAAGCATTTTGATAATACATTATTGCCAAATCGTAGTCTTTTGCTCCGGCATAGTATTCTCCTAATAGTGCCTGTGCTTTCCATTCTTTTGGAAATTCACTCATCGCTTTTTTTAGTATTTGTACAGCCGGTTGAGGTTCATTGTTCATGAACAAAGATAATCCGAGCATATAATGTGATTTGTATAATTGAGAATCATATTCCAATGAATTTTGAAAAGCATAAATTGCATTTTGATAATCATTTTTCTTATAGGCAGTCATTCCAGCCTGATAGGCATTTTCTGCATGATTAATTTCTTTTTTCTTTGCTGCCTGAACAGAAGAACATATGCATATGCTTCCTATAATTCCGACAAAAATTAATTTTGTGATTTGTTGATAAAACGCTTTTATCATAAAACAACTCCTTGTTATTTTTACATAGTTCGTCCGACAATTTTTGCTGCCTCTAAACGATTTTCTACTTTTTCAATAGCTTCAAAAATTTCTTCCGGTGTTTCTACAAAATCAATATAATCAACTTTATCCTGATTTAAAGTTCCTTCTTGTAACATATTAAAGATTAAATTAATCATTGGATCCCAAAAATGATTAAAATTTAAAAAAATCAATGGTTTTTTTGAAATTTCTTTTGTTTGTATGGAAACAGCAAAATCAGAAACTTCATCTAATGTTCCCCATCCGCCCGGACCAATCAGTAAGGCATCACTTAACGCCATCATTTTTCGTTTTCGAACAGTCAAATCCGGTACAACCGTAATTTCATCCGGCTGAAAAACAGTGCGATCTTTACATTGTAAATCCAATAATTTTTCTGTTGTAATGCCGATTACCCGTCCATTTTTGTTCCGAACCCCTTGAAAAGCACATCCCATCATGCCTTCATCTCCAATGCCATATACCATGGTAATGTTATTCTCCGCTAATAGTTCACCAACACGTCGCATTGGTTCGTGATAAACAGAAGAAATAGATGGCGAGGCTCCTGCCCATACGGTAATTGCTTGATATTTTTTCATTCTACCCTCAAATTTTTTTCTTTGAAATAAACATATATTCAGTATATTCAACTCTGATTGAAAATTCAATCTTTTTGTTTGTTAAAACGGGAAAATTCTTTATACACTTTCTTATACGATATCTTGCAATAAATAAGAGGACAACTTATAGTTTTTATTATTATTTGGAGGAGACAATATGACACTAAGACAACAATGGGTGTGTTCTGTATGCGGATATATTTATGAGGATAATATTCCTTTTGAAAACTTGTCGGAAGATTGGACTTGTCCGATTTGTGGAGAAGGAAAAAGTGTATTTTATTTACAATAATACAAAGAACAGACTCTTCCGGAAAATTATTCGGTTTTATTGAAAGTTATATAAAAAATCATACTTTTTTACAAGTAATGACAATACTAGCCAACCCGTTTATTCATATTGATACATAATTCCGAAGCACTTTCTCGTACCTTTTTATAACGAGCGACTTGTTCTCTGAATAAGTCTTTAACATCTTGAGATAAATCTGCCCCCCAAGTAATACAGACAACTCCATGCATATCAGCCTTTAAAATCGTTTGACCATATTTATCGGTTGCACTGGAAACCCCTCCGCCTGTTGTGCTTGATTTTATTCGAGATGCAATATCAAATATTTGATTTGCCCGATAACGATTCATTGCTAAAGAATATCCGCCAACACCTGCAACACTTAAAATGCCGATAATAGCTAATACACCTAACATCTCAACCATAGATCGACCCAATTCGTTTTTTTTCATTTTTTCCTCCGTAATTCAGTAAATATTTAATTGTGTTGAAACAGATATGTAAAACATCCTTGAACAGGTTTTGTGTCGCCTGTTTGGGCAGAACATGTAGCCCCGTCTGCAACAATATTGCATTTTGCTCCGGATAACCGGGCCGCATAGCGACAATGCCAAACATCATAAAAATGTAAATCTAATTCTACGCCGTTTTCTTTCATGTAGTTTGCAGTCGGATAAGCACCTAAATGGAGTGTATCTAACCCAAAGTCTTCTGCAGTCGGAAAATGGGGTTTTCCAAATGTGTCCGGATGTGCTTTTTTGTTAACATAAATATGTGCTGCATATTGATTCGCTTCAAATAATAATACATTTGCATAATACATTTCCATTGCCATCTTATAACCGGCAATTCCGGCAACAGATAAAATACCGATAACGGCTAACGTTGCAAGCATTTCAGTTAATGATCTTCCGGATTCATTTTTAATTTTCACACTTAACCTCATTTATTTTTACTATATTTAAAATATATGATTTATTTTTATTAAATAAGCAATAAAAAAATGAAAATATATCTAAATTTTTATAATGAAAGCATTTCTTTTTTCTTAAAATGCAGTTGAATCAGTAAAGTTGTATCTTGTTTTTCACTTAATTTGAGTGCTTCTTGTGCAAAAGAAGCATCCAAATCACTTTGAAATTTATTTCTTAATATATCGGATAACAAACTTTTTGATAGTTTAATATCTCCTTTTTCTGCCGCTAATCGACTACCGAGAATTTGAGCGGAGGGATATTTTCGTTTAGCCAATAACAAAACTGTTTGATAAGTATTTTCTTGTTGTCGTTTATCTATCGGATTTGATGTATTAAATGCTTCGTATTCTTGTTCTAGCAAATTACTTAATTGTTCTGAAAATGATATGTTTTGTAATCCAAAACGAGCATTTAAAATATCTCTAATCTGAATATCTTCTGTTGATAAATCCGGAAGATTTTTTGCAAAAGACGTAATGGATGATGCTTTTTCCAAAATGTTATGTTGCATTAAAAACGGAATTAAATTGGATGGTGTAAAAAATGCCTTTAAATGGGATTCTCCACGCATATCCGGATACGGCGAATAATAATCAAAAAGATGATCAATATTTCCTCCCGTAATGCACAATGCCTTAATATATCCTACTCCGGCTATGCAGGAAATTTGTGCTAATCGACTAAGCTTTTCTAATGCTTTTCGTTGTTTTGTTAAAGCAATTACTGTTGCAGAACCTGTTTGTGATTCGATTGCTTTTTGCAGAAAATCTATACTGCTCACCATTTGATTAACGGTTTTAATCAAATGAGATTCCGAAATAGTGTTTAAAAAAGCAACCAAGGTATTCATTTTTTTTATCCAAACTGATTAGACGCGTCCACTGTTTCCCGTATTTATTGCACTATCAGATGATAAAACGGCGGTGTCTTTAACAAGAGTTCCGTTTTGAGCTAATGTACTTTCTCCGGATTTTTCGGTACTTAATTCGGCAATATCAGTTTCCAGTTTGGTAACCTGTGTTTTTAATTCCGATACCTTTTTTTGAGCATCTTTTGTTTTTTTGCGTTGTTTTTTTAACAGAAAACATGCACCAATCGCAACCGCAGCAGTTACAATAGCTCCTGTTAGCCATTCCCAGTTGCGTTTGAACCAACCCGCAGCATTGGCATCCTCCGCTTTTCCCATTTCCGAAGTTGTTTTAAATTTTTCTTGATTTGGATCTTGTGTTTGAATTGCTTTTACGCAGACGGCAAATTCCGTTTCGGATAAAGCGACGCCTTTGTATCTGCCATTTTCAACTTCAATCTTTACGGGAATTTGTGTTCCTTTTAGTACATATCCTGTTGCTGTTCGGTCATATACGGCAGCAGAAGGTTGTCCGGCGGCATCTAATACGACAACGTTATCACAGCCTTCACGCAAATTGGCCATATTGACTAAACTTTCATAAGCGTTTCGTCCTAAATAACGGAATTGTTTGTTTGCTGTTACTTCTTTTGGAATGATGACACACGTCCCTTCCGGGGCAATTATTTCTGTTGTTTCGCTTAGGATATTGTTATTTTGTCTGTTAGGTTGTCCGCTGGTTCTGACACCAACTAAATTTCCGGCACGATTTGCAACTCTCCCGACTTTCTGAGAGGTATTTGTTACTTGATTGGCAACTGTTGTTGCTTCTTTAACCCCGCTAACTAAACTATCCCAACCCATGATTTCCTCCTTGTGATTTAAAGTAAATTGCTTTTTTACATTATATCAGAAATAAAGAATAGTGTCAATAAAAAAGCAAAAAATAAAAATGATTATTAAATTAATAACATCTAAAATTAGAATAATGTTGACAAAAAGGTTCTTTTTGTGATATATTACCAGTTAGTAAGATTGTTTTTTATGGAGGTGTAATATGTCTGTTAATCAAATGAGTCAGTTAGATAAATCACTTATTGCCAGAGCAAGGGGAATGTCTCTTGCAAAGGATTTAATGGCGCGCTTGGTTAAGCCGGAAGAAATGGTTGTGGAGTTATCTAAAATCAATCCGCAAGCTACGGCTGGATTAACCGCAATTTTAGCTGATCCAACTTTAAAGAGCGAATTTGATAACAATCCTGTTTTTAGACAATATATTTTGGAATCTGCTCGTGTTGATCCTTCTTTTTTAATGGATGAAAATAAAAGAGGAACTTTTATGACTGAAATGAAAGGGGCAATTCAAACGGCAGCTCAAAAACGGGAAGAAGAAAAGAATAATCCACAGGCTGCTGAGAAGAACTATGTGTCATTTCAAAAAGAAGAAGAGCTAGAAAAAGAAAAAAATACGTTTGGTCGGCTTCTGCTAAGAGGGAAAGGTCTTCTTGGTGGCTATGGAACAAGAGCGATGATATCATCGTCAATGGATGCATTAAGCTTGTTTGCCGATAATTTAGGTGTTGCTGGTGGTATAATGAAAATGTTGTATGGAACGCATATGGATATAAGTGGTATGGTTTCCGGTATTTTTTCCGGAGAAAAGGGTTCCGGATATGCGGGTGGAATTGAAGGCAGTATTGAAAAACTTCTTTCCGGAACACAAGATGGGGCGGAACCTACTCAACCGGTGGATGAATCGCAAAAAATGATAGAAAATGCTATTCGTGGTTTAAATCAACGGGGAAATGGATAGATAGTATTGCTAAATAAAAAGGATGTTTTGTTTAAAAAAAGTCAATAAAAACAAATAAAAATAAAAAAATAAAAAAAATGCTTGCAAAAGTTTAAAAAAAAGAGTATAAATGTTTTGTAAATCAAATGCACCCGTAGCTCAATTGGATAGAGCATTTGACTACGGATCAAAAGGTTGTAAGTTCGAATCCTGCCGGGTGCGCCATAATTCTCCTCACTTTTGTGTGGAGAATTTTTTTTGTTTGAAGAGATGCATTACGGAAGTATGTCTTTTGTTGGTTTTATTGCAAAACTTTTATTGTTTGTTTTTTTAATCCTATAAAATGGATATGCAAAAGTATATTTTTTGATGTTTTAATGGTAGGATTATAAAATACATTTGATTCTTATATTGTTTGGAGAATATGATTTTAATTTTTCCTGCTAATTTTTAAAATTTGGGGGAGAGTAAACAGCTGAAATAGCCTTTTTTTATTAATTTTAGTTGTTTTTGTGTAGCTTTTTTTCAAAATGCTGATTTTTTTAGACAGGGATACGTTGTGTGAATACATTTGTTACTTAAAAATTTACAGGTAACCTTCAAGTTGTTTCATGTGAGTAAAAAAGGTTAGATGTTGAACAGGAAAAGAGGACTTGGTGACACGAGCTTGTACCGATATTGTCTGTAAATCAGATAAATGACTCAGTATAAAAAGTTTTTGAATGTTTTTTTTTATTTGTTCCAAGTCTTTTGCCGGATTGGATAATGTTTGTGTTATGGGTTTGTAATTGTTATTAAGGCACTGTGATGGTAAGTACCATAGGACATTTCCAACACCTGCAAGCAGTGCAGCTTGTGCATCTTTTGCTCTATCTCCAATGGCAATACTGTTGTGCATATCTTCATCCGAAAGATCCCAGCGTTCTTTTATTTGATGAAACATACCGGGATTGGGCTTGCGATATGGATCATTTTTTTTTGTTACATAAAGAATATCGTCTATTTTAATATTGTCACGACTGAATTCATCTAGCATATATGCATGAACACGCATCATATCTGCTAGTGTGTAGAGATTTTCTCCAATGCCGGTTTGGTTTGTGATAACGGCAATACGATAGCCTTTTTCTTGTGCCTCTTTGCAGATATCCTTAATCCCCTCTGTAAAATAAAAAAACTTCGGATCAGACACAAAACATTTGGGACCCGTTAAGTTTATTGGTCCATCTCTATCAAGAAAAAGCACTTTTTTAGAGGTGTCTGACATTTTATTTTCTCCTTATAAAGTTTATTATACGATTTTTTGTTAAAAGTCAATTTTTTCGAAATATTATAAAAATTCGACAATGCTTAAATATTCGAGAATACCTAAAACAGGATTGAGAGATAATAGTCATCTGAATGACTGAATAAATAATCCGGAAAGTTTTGTAAAAAATGATTTTTTTTGTAAATGCAAAAAGAATATAACCAAATAAAAATTGAATGCAATATTATTATTAAAAACAGGAGTTATTTGCTTGTATGTAGATATAAGCAGATAGCATAATGTGCCGGAAATAATGATTAATTTAAATGGCATCAGTGTTGTTTTGTATAATATGTTGTGCTTCCTTTAATCTGTTTGGCAAAGAACCGGTCAATTTAATGTATTGAACAGATGATAACTCCTTTAAAATTGCATTGTCCAAAGCTAAACGCACAGTATTTGATACGGGACGAAACCCATCGGCTTTTAACGGTATTTCCGGTGGTAAATAAAAAATGTGAGAGTATTGTTTTTTTAACTCTGATAAGGTTTTTTCATAATCTGGATACAATGGAATTTTTGATAACAGTTCTTGCCCGACAAATTCTTCGGTATATGCTTTCCAAGTAAAAATTGTCCCGTCAGATACAAAAGATTGAGAATTGGTTAGCATTTTTTTATACCCATCTAGAATTTCTTTTTGAATTTCCCAATGTTCTGCTGGTAAAAGTTGGTCCATATTTTTATTGGGAGAAATTTTATTTGCAATATCAATAGCAAAATCTCTTTGTGTATAAGGAATATTCAAAACTTTGGATAAGGCTTTTGCCAAAGTTGTTTTGCCGGTTGAATGAGTTCCTACAATCGCAATGCGGTATATTCTTTTCATGATTTATCCGTTTCATAAATATAGATCAAGTTTAACATGTTGAAATTGATTTGTCATTTTTTTTAATTCTAAGATGCATCTTTTAAATTTATTTAAGGATTATCCATAATGAAAATATAAAAAAAAACAACCGTTTTTTTAAAGAAACAGGTTGTTTTTTATAAATAGAAATAATGTTATTCTCTGCCACCATGAGATAAAGACTGTTGCATGGCCATGATTTTTGTTAATCCTTCATCTTTTGTTTTTGCGGCAATATTGTAAAGTTCCGGATTAACATCTTTTAAGGCATCAACCATAATCATACGTGTTTGAAAGTATTCCTGATGCCATGCAAGTGGTTTTTTCGGATTAGGCTTATCTCTGGATGTTTCAAAGTTCATAATTTTTTCTGCTAACAAAATTTCTTGAGCTTGCGGAGATAATGTTTTAGCCCATTGAGCTTTTTCTTTCCATTGTTCTGCTTTGGTTTTGTTTTCATCTTCGGGTTCTGTTGCCAATTCTTGAATAATAGCTAAAACTTCTGGTCCGGCGATTTGAGAAACTTGGTCCATACTCAGCGGAGAAACGCCATCGGCAATGCGTTTTTTTTCGAAGCATTTATGTAAAAGTGCGGCACAAACGGCAATTTCTTTTTCTTTTCCGGTTAATGCTGAATGTTTTTTGACAAGATTGGTTGTTCCTTTAACTTGATCTAACATAACCATTCCGCCCCCATAGACAACACCCTCGTGTAAACGTGTGGCATGATATAAGCATTTATTTTCTAATTCTGTCATGTTATTCTCCTTCGATTATAATTGCTTCACATGACATAGTTTATAACGACAAAAATTATTTGTCAATATTTTTTTATTATTGCGTTCCGTTTTTTCTGATTTCATTTTTTGAAAATATTGAAATTGTTTGAGATGGGTATTTTATACTTTACTTTTGAAAAGTTGTATTATATTGTTACAAAATAAATAAAGTTTTATTGTTTTGGATTTGATGTGAAAAAATAATACGTTATTTGCTTATTATTGGTGGAGTTTTGTTAATATGGAGTGTTTTTATTGAACCTTATATATTAACACAAACAACATATACGTTGAAAAATAATCAACTAAAAGGATTAAAAATTGTTTATATCTCGGATATTCATACGGCACCATATCAACATTGGTTTTTGAAACGAATAGTTGATCAAGTTAATGCTTTAAATCCGGATATCATTTTACTGGGCGGTGATTTTGTTAAAGGTCATCGAAAGAAGTCTTTGGCTGATATGAATGATATTGCTTTGGCGTTAAAAAAATTAAATGCTCCTATCGGTGTGTATGCTGTATTGGGAAATCATGATGGATATATCGATTCAACAGAGATGAAGCATGCTTTAAAGCAGAATGATATTATTGTTTTATCAAATGAGTATAAATTAGTAAAATACCGGAGTACGCCTTTTTTTATTGCCGGAACAGAAGATATGTTAACGGAACATTCTGATGTTCAAAAAGCCGTTCCTCAATCAGATTACCCGATTATATTGCTTTCACATGAACCGGATATATTTCCGCAAGTGCCACAGCATGTTTTTTTGACATTATCCGGACATACACATGGCGGACAAGTTAAACTTCCTTTTTATGGAGCTATTTTAATTCCCTCAATATATGGGAGAAAATATGCAGAGGGAATAGTTGAAGAAAACGGAAAGAAAATAATTATCAGTCGGGGTGTTGGTACCAGTATTTTGCCGATTCGGTTTAATTGTTTTCCGGAAATTGTTGTTATTTATTTTGAATAATTATTCTGTTCGAGGAGCATGACCAATAGCCTCTTTTTGGATGATAGGCTTTTGGTGTGTAATAGATATTGGTTGAATTGTTGGCGTATTGGTAATTGTATTACCGCCAATTTCTTTGACTTCATTTGTTGACTTGGATTGATATGAAAAAATATTGGAAACAACTTGCTCGTATGTTTCAATATTTTTATCTTCTCCGGTCATGTGTTGGATGTTTATATCAGAAATTGGTTTATTGTTTTCGGTTGTATCGTTTGTTTGCATAGTATAAGATTGACTTGTTTTGCAAGTTTTTTCTTTGAATACAAAAACGATAAAGTCTGTAATTGTATTTGAAATACGAGTAAAAAGATTGGTCTTTTTTTGTTCTGAAATTTTATCAAAAGATTTTTCTGACATAATAGCATCCTTTTATTGAGTGGCATTTATTATACCATACCTGATTGGTTTTGTTAATGTTTTTTTGCTTGTGTCTATTTTGAAATGCGTGGCTGTTGTGTTTTTTTATATAACACAGAAAAATAATCAGGGATTAATTTTCTGGCAATTACGTGTATATTTAAACTATTTTTTATATGATAAGACTTCATCGTTAATATAATCTATCTGAATACCGGCATCTCGCATCATTTGTTCGGCTTCACTGCCGGAATGATATTTATATTCGGCAACAACACGTTTTATTCCACAGGCAATTAACAGCATTGCACATGTTCGACAAGGGGCTAATTTGCAATAAATTGTTCCTCCGTCAATGGATACACCACGTTTTGCCGCTTGACATATGGCGTTTTGTTCGGCATGAATAGTTCGAACACAATGATCTGATATTGTTCCGTCTTCATTGACCATTTTTTTCATAAGGTGTCCGACATCATCGCAATGTGGTAAATTAGGAGGAGATCCGACATATCCGGAAACAACGATTTGATTGTTTTTCACAATAACACAAGCCGTTCGTCCACGGGCACAGGTTGCTCGTTTTGCCAATGCCCGCATAACTTCTAAAAAGTAATCATCCCAACTGGGGCGGATATATGTTTCTGTGCTCATTACGTGTTCTCCTGTTTTTAAATGATTGCATTTCCGGCCATTTGTTCTAATCGTTTAATCCGTTCTTCAACACTCGGATGGGTTGAAAAAAGGGAAAAAAGCGGTTTGGCATTAAAAGGAGCATAAATACAGGCTTGTGCCATGTTTTTGTGATTTTCCAGAATTTCTACGGTTGAATCTTTTGATATTTTTTTTAAAGCATCAGCCAACGCTTGTGGGTGGTGTGTAATCATTGCACCGGTAGCGTCTGCTGCAAATTCCCGTGTACGGGAAACCGCTAATAACAAAAGTGGTTCAATGATATGATGAAAAATCATTAATGTGATAAAAACGGCTAAAAGTAATAAAAATCCGCTGTCTTTATTTTTTGATGATGAACTGCCTGTTTTAATGGAAACCCCGTTTTTTTGGGGGGTACGTATGGGGGAAAATCCATCGGCTAACAAACCAAAAATACCCACGCCGGCAATTAACATCATATTTAACCGAATGTCTCTGTTTCCGATATGAGCTAATTCATGAGCAATAACCCCTTGTAATTCAAGTGGGGATAATTTTTTCATAATCCCTGTTGTTAAGGCAATAGAGGCATTTTTAGGGGAATATCCGGTTGCAAAAGCATTAAGTGAATCATCATTAATAACATAAATTTTTGGTGTAGGTAAACCGGCCATTATTGCTGTGTTTTCTACCAACAAGTATATGTGTTTGTATTCATCTGTTTTTTTGAGTTGTTTTGCCCCAGCAAAACCCAACATCATTTTATCACCCCATAAACCAGAAATAAACATCCAAACTAACGCAATACCGATGATAATCGGCATTCCGTGTAAAACTGTTTGATTAATCATTGGTAATGCATTTTGATATTGTCCCACATAGATGAAAAAACAAACAATATAAAATAATGCAACTAATGAACAGGGGAACAATAATATCAACAATATTGTTTTAAAATTGTTTGACTGGATGTGTTCAAATGCCGTAATGGATTTTCCCATCATAAAAACTCCGAAATTTTAAAATTGAATTTTCGGTGCAACTTTAACAGCTTCTTTTTCTGATTCTTCCAGTTCAAAGAAGTGTTCTTGTTCTATTCCAAACATCCCTGCAATAACATTGTTTGGAAAAATACGAACTTTTCTGTTTAAGGCCATAACGGCAGTATTATAATATTGTCGAGCAGCTTGGATTTTGTTTTCTGTATCCGATAATTCTTGTTGTAAATGTAAAAAGTTTTGATTGGCTTTTAAATCCGGATAACTTTCAGCTAATGCAAAAATGGATTTTAATGCCCCTGTTAACATGTTTTCATGTTGTTCTTTTTGAACGGATGAACCATTAATGCTCATAGCCATATTACGGGCATTGATTACGTTTTCCAATGTTTTTGATTCATGTTTTGCATAACCACGTACTGTTTCTACTAAGTTTGGAATTAAATCGTATCGCCGTTTTAATTGTGTATCGACTGTACTCCATGCTTCTTTTGTTTGAACTTGACCGGTTACTAACCCGTTATAGACACCAATCACATATAATGCTACAACAACGATGATGCCTAAAATAACTAAAAATACCATTTTTTACCCCTTTCTGTTTTGGTGTTATTAATATTATAAAATTCAGTGTATCAAAAATAAATCAGAATGCAAGTATATTTTCAGAAAAAGTGCATTTATTCGGATGTGTTATGTATTTACACTTGACAAATCAAATTCCCGTGATAAAGTAAAATACTATGCTAATCAAATGAAAGGATACACAATGCACCCTTGGCATCAGGTGGAACATTATTCAGAATTTCCGAATATTATTCCGGCAATTATTGAGGTTCCTAAAGGTTCGCAAATAAAATACGAATTAGATAAAAAAAGCGGATTATTGAAGGTGGATAGAATTTTATACAGTGCTGTTCATTATCCTGCAAATTATGGATTTATTCCGCAAACGTATGGAGATGACAATGACCCGTTGGATATTTTGGTATTAAGTCAATTTCCGGTTTCTCCATTGTGTATTATGCGTGCTCGTCCAATCGGTGTTATGAAAATGATTGATGGCGGAGAGTCGGATGATAAAATTATTGCCATTCATGAAGATGATCCCTTATATAATTGCTATTCTAATATTGACCAATTACCGCCTCATACCTTAAAAACGTTGCAACGTTTTTTTGAGGATTATAAGGTTTTGGAGCAAAAAGAAGTGCGTATTGAAACATTTTTAGGTCCTGATAATGCAAGGGCACTCATTTGTGAAGCTCGTGATTTTTATGAACGAAAAAAAACGGAACTAACAGGATATGAAGCAAAATAACACACCGAGATTTATTACGGATTTATCTGAATTAACAAACGATTTTGATACTTTTTTTCTGGATATGTACGGCGTATTGTGGGATGGTTCAAACTTTTATCCCAACGTATTGAATATGCTGAAATATTTAAAAGACAATAAGAAAAAAATTTACATATTGACAAATATGACGGCCTTAAAACCTTCTTTTGTTTCTTCGAAAGAAAAAAAAGGGTTAATTCAAGGGGTACATTATGATGATGTGATTACCTCCGGAGATGTTTGTGCCGCTGCGTTAAGACAAGGTCTTTTTGAGCAATTGGCACAAAAAGAGGCATATTCTTATTATGTTTTAGGTGGGGCAAATCCGGCATTGTTTGAAGATGTATCTGCACATGAAACAAAAAATATTGAAAATGCGGATATTTTATATTTAAGCAGTGTTCAAACAGAAGCACAGGAAGATAATTTTGACCATTTTTTACCTGTTTTAAATCGGGCATTAGAACGGAATTTACCGGCAGTTTGTGCAAATCCGGATCGTTTTTTTATGCGGGGAGGCAAGATGTTGCCGGCACAAGGGGCAGTTGGAAAATGGTATGAAGAACATGGCGGACACGTTGTTTATTTTGGCAAGCCAAATTCGGTTGCTTTTGAGTTTGCTTTACAACAAACGCAATCTGACCCCGCACGAACCGTTATGGTTGGAGATATGTTGGAAACGGATATTTTAGGGGGGCATTCTGCCGGATTAAAAACGGTTTTAATTACGCAAACAGGTATTACGGGGTATTTATTACAACAGGGGCAAACATTAACCGATATTTATCAACGTCAACATGTTGTACCTGATTATGTTAAAAATAAATTTGGGGAAAATATTTTATTAGAAAGATTCTTTTTAATGAAAGGAGTTAATCAATATGGCATTTAGTTTACATCCCTCTTTGGAAAAAAAAGATTTTATATGTGATTTGCCTTTTTGTCGGGTATTATTTGAGGATAATGCTTTGTGTCCATGGATTTTTTTGGTTCCACGTAAAGAAAATGTTCGTAATATGTTAGATTTAACAACGGATGAACGGATAGCTTTGATGAAAGAAATGGAAATAGCAGAACAGCTTATGACGAAGTTATTTCATCCGACTCAAACAAATGTAGCAATGATTGGTAATTTAACACCACAATTACATGTACATGTGATTTGTCGATATGAAACAGATCCGTATTGGCCGGGTACAGTTTGGAATCAGCCGGCAAAAAAATATCCGGAAGCGGCTAAACAGGAAGTGATTAATAAAATCAGAAAGGAGTTTGAAGCATGTCAAAAGTAGCAGTCCTTATTCCGACAAGATTAAAATCAACTCGATTGCCCAATAAGCCATTGGCAATAATTAATGGTAAACCGCTTATTCAACATGTTTATGAGCATGCTTTAAAAGTGCATCCGGCAGAAGATGTTTATATTGCTGCCGGCGATCAGGAAATTGTAGATATTGCTCAATCGTTTGGAGCAAAATGTATTTTAACGGATCCGTCTTTACCTTCCGGTACGGATAGAATTGCCGCAGCTTTGAAAGAAATTGATCCAACCGGTACAAAATATGATATTGCAATCAGTTTTCAAGGAGATGGTATTAACGTTGATCCAAAATTAAATTTGGAATTGGTTGATATTATGGAAAAAACAGGGGCAGATATTGTTACTGTCGGAATGAAAATTACGGATGAGGCTGATATTCAGGATCCATCACATGTTAAAATTGCAATGGGTTTAAAAGAGGGCGAAAATTTTGGCAGAGCTCTTTATTTTTCTCGTTCAGCTGTTCCGTTTAACAGAGATAATGTGGATGCTTATAATTTTGCATATTGGCATATTGGTATTTATGTATATCGAGCAAAAGCTTTACAAGAAATTATTTCTTATCCTGTCGGTGTTTTGGAAAATATTGAAAAATTGGAACAATTGCGGGCATTGGAAAATGGTATGAGTATTTATGCTTTGGTGGTTCCTTCTGTAAAGTTAATTGAAGATGCTCCAGCAGATATTAATACACCGGAAGAATTGGCAGAAGCTCAAAAGTTTTTATTTTAAACTTTTTTTAATCTTTAACCACCTGATACTTTATTGTATCGGGTGTGTTTTATTGTATTATCAAAATTAAAGGTTTTATATATTTTTGAAACAACAAGAATTATATGAAAAACTTGACATTTTTATTTTTTTTATATACAATACATGTTTGCTCGTGTATTAAAACCAATGTCGAAAACTTATTTTAAGATTAAAAATGAAAAAAAATAATAGAATTATCTATGGGGATCGTTCACAAAAAGATATTCCTGTTCAAGTGTATTTAAGTTTTGATTTTCCTCCGTGGATTGGTAATCAATATTATGAAAATATTTTTACCAAGCGTTTTCGCCCATTTTTAAATTCAAAATTTTTGAGTAAAAAAATAAAAAATGTGCTGAAAGATATTACGGTTATATATGCTTTTGCACGTACATTGGATAATCTTGTTGATGATTCCGATTGCCTTCTTGTTAAATATAATGCTCTCTATCAGGCTAAACGGATTTTAAATTTTGTATATGATGAAACATCGGATTTAAAACCATATAAAATGGCTCTTGATTTAAAAAATGTTATCCAAAAATATCAAATAGAAAAAAAAGATATGCTTAATTTGGTACAAGGGATATCTCAAGATGTGGAAGGGTTTAAAAAAGCACCTTCTTTTTGTGAACTAAATGCTTATATTTATAATGTCTCTATCGTATCCGGACTTATTTTAGATTGTTTTTTTCAAGGCAAAAAAGACCCTGCCGCAACCGCTTTTATTATTGACTTATATCGAAGTGCTCAATACTATAATATTATAACAAACATAAAGGATGATGCTAAACAAGGACGTATTTACATTCCAAAAGAAGTTTTAGAAAAACATGGGTTAAAAAATATCACCCCCCAAAATATACTCCAATATGATCTGCGTCCCGTCATTCAAACAATGGTTCATATTGCAGACAGATATAATCAACTTTCAATGAAACGCTTAAAAAAACAGAAAAATTACCGTATGCAATTTACTTATTGGTTTATTAACAAGATAAATGATGAATATAAAAATAAAATCATTGAAAACGGATATAATATTGTAGATGAAACACAATTATTATCTTTTCAACACAGAATAATCCCAATGATAAAAGCTGGTTTTAGTTATGGATGGCATCAAAGACAAATTTTTCGCACGGTAGAACGTTAATTTTTTACTTGCTTTTTTTAAATAAGGTATTTGTTGCATTTTCCAAGATTTGTTCCTATGTTAAAAAAGTTTTCTTGTACACATAGTAGAAAACACAAGCACTATTTTTATTTTGTGTAAAATGTTTTAAAGTACTTAAATTCACACAAACCGATCATACAAAGTAGAAAAACAAAATGAAAACCGTTTATGTCAATGATAAAATGCAACAAAATTATAGTTATGAATTGGTTGCTCCGATTGGAAAGCAATTTGATATTTCTTTTAAACCGGCATTTACACCTCCTGAAATGTTAGCACTCGGTATTTTTGAAGGACATTATCTTAATGATTGTCAGAATGAATTTCCAACAGAATGGTTTACTTATGGAAAATTATCTCCTAAACATCCTGATGTTCAACAAAATTGTTTTAAAATTAAATCTCGTTTGAGCTTAGTTGAATGGCGAAAAAGGGGGTGGATAATTGGACCGGATCCACGGGGTTGGTTTCAATGGTATTGTCGTTATTATATGGGTAGAAGAATACCGGAGATAGATAAAGTACAAATCGGTCGATGGAAAGCTTTTAAGCGACACAAAATTCAATTATATAAAAATTGCCCGTTATCGAAATTAAATTGCCGTCCTAAACAAAGGCAGGCACTTTTGCAATGGAGTTATAATCCGTTTGTTGATGAAAATATTTGACTTTTCCGGAAATATTTGTATAAATAAATTATTAAAATTCAAGAAAAGGAAGAAAAAATGTTTACAGGATTGTCAGATAGATTAAACGGTGTTTTTGATAAATTAACTCGTCGTGGTATTTTAACGGAAAGTGCCGTTGATGAAACAATGCGTGAAATTAAAATTGCTTTGCTGGAAGCAGACGTTGCTTTACCGGTTGTTAAAAAATTTATTGCCAATGTGAAAGAAAAAGCCATTGGAGAACAAGTTATAAAATCTGTTTCGCCGGCGCAAATGGTTGTAAAAATTGTCCATGACGAGTTAGTTTCTTTGTTGGGAACATCTCAACCATTAAAATTGATTCCTCAAAAGCAAAATGTTATTTTGATGGTGGGTTTGCAAGGTTCCGGAAAAACAACGTCTTCCGCGAAATTGGCGAAACGATTACAAAAAGACGGAAAGAAGGTTTTATTGGCTTCTTTGGATACATATCGTCCGGCGGCACAAGAGCAGCTGGCTGAATTGGGTCTGCAACATCAATTGTCTGTCTTGCCGATTGTTGCCGGCCAACAACCACTGGATATCGCAAAACGGGCACTAGAAACCGCTCGTCAGGAAATGGTTGATGTTTTAATTTTAGATACTGCTGGTCGATTACATATTGATACCGAGATGATGGATGAAGTTATTGCCATTCGCAATAAAACACAACCGGTAGAAACATTGTTAGTTGTGGATGCATTAATCGGTCAAGATGCTGTTAATGTGGCAAAGCAATTTAATCAAAAAATCGGAATTACCGGAACAATTTTAACACGAATTGATGGGGATTCCAGAGGTGGTGCCGCATTATCCATGCGTTCCGTAACCGGCATGCCTATTCAATTTTTAGGTGTTGGTGAAAAAGCCGATGCTTTGGAAGTTTTTGATGCCAAAAGGATAGCAGATCGCATTTTGGGAATGGGTGATGTTGTCGGATTGGTTGAAACGGCTATGGAAAAAATCAATCAGGATGAAGCTCGCAAAACAGCCGAACGCATGATGAGTGGTCAGTTTGATTTAAATGATATGTTGGCACAAATGAGACAGATTAATAATATGGGAGATATTAAAGGTATTATGAAAATGATTCCCGGTTTATCTAAAATGCAAAAACAAATCGAGAGTGCCAATATTGACAATAAAGTAATTAAACGCCAAGAAGCCATTATTTTATCAATGACTCCGTATGAAAGAAAGCATCCCGATATTTTAAAAGCAGCTCGGAAACAACGAATTGCAGCCGGTGCAGGGGTACAAGTCAGTGATGTGAATCGTTTGTTAAAACAGTATGAACAAATGGCAACCGTTATGAAACAATTGAAAAAAATGGGGCCGTTGGGAATGATGGGACTGATGAAAAAAATGAATGGTCTTATGGGGGGTAATGGTATGCCCCAAATGGGAATGCCTGAAAATTTAACCGGTAATGGATTGTTTGGTGGTAAATTTAATCCATTTAAATAAAAAGCAGTTAAAAAAGAAGAAAAATCTTGCGGTTTTAAGTGATATCTTGTACACTATCCGCAAGATATTTTTATCAAAATAAAGGAATATATTATGTTTTCAAAAACCGAACGAATGCTGGCATTCCGATATTTAAAATCACGAAAAAGAACCGGATTTGTTTCCGTTATTGCCGGTTTTTCCTTTTTAGGCATTATGCTAGGTGTTGCAACACTGATTATTGTGATGAGTGTTATGAATGGTTTTAGGGAAGAACTGATGAACCGTGTCTTGGGCATTAACGGACAATTAGGTGTTTATCCGGCGTGGGGTTCAACATTGGATGCTGTTCAGGATAAAGTAGATAAAATGCAAAAAATTGATGGGGTTGTTCAAGCGATCCCGGTTGTTGACGGACAGGTAATGGTCTCTTCAAAGGAAACATCTGCCGGTGTCATGGTGCGAGGCATGACAGCAGAAGATTTTGCCAAACGTCCTTTGCTGGGGGGGCAGTATAAAGGTTGGGAGTTATCGGAGTTTACGGATGGACAGGTTATTTTAGGGTATAGATTGGCTCGTAAATTAGCTGTGCGTTCCGGTGATGATATTACGCTTGTTTCGCCAAAGGGAAATGTGACTGCTTTTGGTACGTTACCTAAAATGAAGGCTTATACGGTAATTGGAACATTCAATAGTGGAATGAGTGAGTATGATAGTAATTTTATCTTTATGCCGTTAACGGAAGCACAAAAGTTTTTTATGATGAAAGATAAAGTGTCTCATTTGGAAGTCTTTACGCAAAAAGATGCTGATATGAAAAAGATTGTTGATGAGGCTTTTGTTGCTATGGGGGATACGGCACAAATCCATGATTGGAGATATACAAACAAAGCATTTTTTAATGCGATTGAAGTTGAACGAAACGTTATGTTTTTAATTTTAACATTAATTATTGTTGTTGCGGCATTTAATATGATTTCCGGATTGATTATGTTGGTTAAAGATAAGGCAAAAGATATTGCGGTTTTACGAACAATGGGAATGAGCCGGGGAGCGGTTCAACGTATTTTTTTAATGTCCGGATTGACGGTTGGTGTTGTCGGGACACTTGCCGGTTTTGTTTTGGGATTGGCTTTCTGTTATAATATCGATTCGATTAAGAATGCTTTGGAAAACTTATCGGGAAAAGAATTATTTTCTGCCGAAATTTATTTTTTATCAAAATTACCGGCAAAAGTTGATATGACGGAAGTCGGTGTTGTTGTTTGTATGAGTTTGGTGTTGGCATTGTTATCCACTATATATCCCTCATATAAGGCAAGTAAAACAGATCCGGTGGAGGCGTTGAGATATGAATAAAAAAATATGTATGGAATTAAAAAATATCCGCCGAAGTTATGGTAAAAAAGAAAATGTTTTAGATGTTTTGACAGATGTTAATCTGACATTACATGCCGGAGAAATTGTTGCTTTGGTTGGACCATCCGGTTCGGGAAAATCTACATTGTTGCATATTGCCGGATTGTTGGATACGCCGTCTGCCGGTCATATTATTGTGAATGGAACGGATGTTTCTCGTGCGACTGATAAGCAACGTACGCTTATTCGGCGAAAAGCAATTGGTTTCGTGTATCAGTCACATTTATTATTGCCGGATTTTAATGCTTTGGAAAATGTGATGTTGCCACAGCTAATTGCCGGTGCTTCTGTAAAAGAAGCCAAAGATCATGCGATGTTATTGTTGGAGCAGGTTGGTTTGAAAGAGCGTTTACTTCATCGTTCCGGAGAATTATCCGGCGGAGAACAACAGCGTGTGGCAATTGCACGGGCGTTGGCGAATCGGCCTTTGCTTTTATTGGCAGATGAACCAACGGGAAATTTGGATCCCAAAACATCTGAAACGGTTTTTGCGGGGTTGTTAAATATTGTGCGGCAAACAGGATTAAGTGCACTTATTGCAACGCACAATCCCGATTTGGCACGACAAATGGACCGACGGGTAACAGTTCAAAACGGTATATTGGTTGAATTAAATGATAAAAAAGAGGGTGTCTGATGGCTATTGAACCGGAATTTATTCATTTGCGTGTACATAGTGCCTATTCCATTTTGGAAGGAGCAATTAAAATTAAAGCATTGGCAAAAGCAACCGCTGCTGCAAAAATTCCGGCGGTGGCAGTGACGGATACGAATAATATTTTCGGAGCGATGGATTTTGGTGCCGAATGTGCCAAAGTCGGCGTGCAACCCATTTTGGGCTGTCAAGTATCCGTTCGGGCGCCTGAACGTGAAAAAAATATGTTTCGGGAAGAAAAGGTGGAATACGACAAAATGGTTCTGTTGGTTCAAAATGAACAGGGCTATCAAAATTTATTATTGCATTTTCGTTCTTTTTACATGGGAGAAGGGCGGGAGACAACACCTCATTTAACGTTTGAAGAATTGTTATCTCACACAGAAGGTTTGATTTTATTAACCGGTGGGGCAGAGGGGTTGTTAGGTCGACCGATTCTTGCAGGACATCCTGAATTTGCCGAAGAATTATTGTTAAAAATGCAACAGGCATTTCCAAATCGTTTATATATGGAATTACAGCGTCATGGATTGGAAGAAGAACAAAAAACAGAGCCGTATTTTTTGGATTGGGCATATAAGTATAATATTCCGCTTGTTGCAACAAATGATGCTTATTTTTTAACACCGGATATGTATGAAGCTCATGATGCACTTTTATGTATTGCAAATAAAACATACATAGATGAAACAAATCGTCGGCGTGTGACACCGGAGCATTATTTAAAAACACCGGAGGAAATGAAAGCCCTTTTTTCAGACTTGCCGGAAGCGATTCAAAATACCGTTCAAATTGCAAAACGATCTTTCTTTTTGGCGGGAAAGAAAAAACCAGCATTTCCTAATTATGATTGTCAGGGAAAAACAGAAGATGAAGCTTTGAGGGAAATGGCGGAAAAAGGGTTTGAGATGCGTATGCAAGGGCGTAGTGAGGAAGACCGTAAACGCTACCATGAACGTTTGGAATATGAGTTAAGTGTCATTAAAAAAATGGGTTTCCCAGGGTATTTTTTAATTGTTGCTGATTTTATTCAATGGTCAAAAGCAAATGGGGTTGCTGTTGGTCCGGGACGTGGTTCCGGTGCTGGTTCTGTTGTGGCGTGGTGTTTGACAATTACTAATATTGATCCGTTAAGATTTAATTTGCTGTTTGAACGTTTTCTTAATCCGGAACGTGTGTCTATGCCGGATTTTGACGTTGATTTCTGCCAAGAGAACAGATATAAAACTATAGAATACGTTAAACGCAATTACGGTGCGGATCATGTTGCTCAAATTTTAGCTTTGGGACAATTACAGGCTAAAGCCGTTATTCGGGATGTTGGACGTGTTTTACAATTACCGTATCCTGTTGTAGATAGATTATCTAAATTAGTACCAAATGAATTGGGTATTACTTTACAGGAAGCCATAGATAAAGAACCCGAACTCCAAAAAGAAGCTGATAATGATGAAACAATTGCTCGTTTATTGGAAATTGCTTTAAAACTGGAGGGATTGTATCGCAATATCTCCATGCATGCCGCTGGGGTGGTTATCGGAAACAAACCATTGGAACAAATTGTTCCTATTTATAAAGATCCATCATCTGAAATGCCGATTACACAATATGATAAGCATTTTGTGGAAGATGCCAGCTTAATTAAGTTTGACTTTTTGGGATTAAAAACATTAACAACGATTGAAAAAACGATGGAATTAATAAAATTCCAAGGCGGACAAGCATTTGATGTTAATGATTTGCCATTAGAAGACGAAAAAACATATGAGTTGTTAAAATCGGGAAATACAACAGGCGTGTTCCAGTTGGAAAGTACTGGTATGAAGAAGATTTTGCATGATTTACAACCGGACAAAATCGAAGATATTGTTGCGCTTGTTTCTTTATACAGACCAGGTCCGATGGATAGTATTCCGGATTATATTGCTTGTAAGCGAGGAGAAAAAGAACCGGATTATATGCATCCGCTGATAGAGGATATTTTAAAAGAAACCTATGGTATTATGATTTATCAAGAACAAGTTATGCAAATTTCACAAGCAATGGCCGGATACTCTTTGGGTGGAGCTGATTTACTTCGTCGTGCTATGGGTAAAAAAATTGTTGAAGAAATGGATAGACAGCGGTCTATCTTTATTGAGGGAGCCATTAAAAATAATGTAGAAAAAGCTGTCGCAGAAAAGGTTTTTGATAAGATGTATAAATTTGCTTCATACGGATTTAATAAATCCCATGCAGCAGCTTATGCATATATCGCCTATCAGACTGCTTATTTAAAAGCACATTATCCAGTTGAATTTATGGCGGCAACTATGACTCTGGATAAAACCAACACAGATAAATTGGCTTTTTTCAAAAGTGATTTAAAGCAAATGGGATATGAAATTTTACCACCGGACATTAATAAATCCGAAGTTAATTTCAGTGTGGAAAATGGAGCTGTCAGATATGCCTTGTCGGCAGTTAAAAATGTCGGAGAAGCCGGAATGATGCAAATTGTGGCAGAGCGTCAGGCAAATGGGCCATATAAATCTTTGCAGGATTTTTTCTCTCGGGTGGATGTATCGGCTTTAAACCGGCGATATGTAGAAAATTTGGCAAAATCCGGAGCATTTGACAGTATTGAGAAAAACCGGGCTAAAATTTTTGAAAATATTGAAAATTTATTAGCTTATGCAACAAATGAAACACAAGGAAGAAAAAGTGCTCAAATTAGTTTATTTGGATCCGCTGATAAAGCTGCTAACAGTTTAAAATTGAAGGATGTACCGGATTGGCCACATATGGAAAAATTAGAAAAAGAAGCCGAAGCAATTGGGTTCTACTTATCTGCACATCCTCTTGATGCATTTGATTCGGTTTTTGAACGTTTACGGGTAGTGGGTAGTGCTGACATTAAAGGAATGGTTGATATTTCCGGTGCCGTTCGGGTTCAGGTTGCTGCTATTGTGTCTGGTGTGAGAGAACGAATCAGTCAAAAAGGTAATAAATTTGCTTTTGTTTCAGCCAGTGATAAATCAGGCTCTTTTGAAATTATGTGTTTTTCTGATGTATTGGCAACACAAAAAGAAAAATTAAAATCCGGACAGCCGCTCTTATTGACAATCAGTGCCGATAAGCGCCCAGATGATGAACAATTACGAATGAATATTCAAGCCGTTGACTATTTGTCAGAAGTGATGGCAAAAACTGTTTCTACGCTAATTATTCGTGTAGACAATGAAAAGGCTATTTCAGATTTGCAACGTGTTCTTTTAACTGAAGAGAAAGGAAAGAGTAAAATTTTCTTAATTACAGTAGCAAAAGGTTATGAAATTGAAGTAGATTTAGGTGGTGGATATGCTCTAACTCCTAAAACACTGGATGCTTTGCAACATATTTCCGGTTTAAGTGAAATTCGTCAGGTATAATATATTTAAAGGAGTTTTGATGTATTCTGGTATCCCCTTTCCGAACATAGATCCGATTGCTTTACATTTAGGGATTGTTGTTATTCGTTGGTATTCTTTGGCTTACATCTTCGGTATCATCGGAGCCTGGTTGTTGGCACGTAAAATGTCCGAACGGACAAACAGCGTTTTTACAGTCTTAAAAATAGATGATTTTTTAATTTGGGTCACACTTGGAATTGTTTTAGGTGGTCGATTAGGCTATGTTTTGTTTTATAATGCTCATTATTTTTATGAAAATCCGCCTCAAATATTTGCTGTTTGGAGAGGTGGAATGTCGTTTCACGGTGGATTGCTAGGTGTTATTATTGCAACAGTTCTGTTTGCCCGTCAAAAGAAAATTCCGGCACTAACTATGGGTGACATATTAGCTTGTGTTGCCCCGATTGGTTTGTTTTTAGGCCGTCTGTCAAATTTTGCAAATGCGGAATTATATGGAAGAATTACACATTCTGTTCCTTGGGCAATGATTTTTCCGGGGGCGGGAAAAGAACCTCGGCATCCTTCTCAGTTATATGAGGCTGGATTAGAAGGCGTTGTGTTGTTTTGCATTTTAAATACATTGTGGTGGTTTTTCCCGAAAATCAGAAACAGGAATGGTTTTCTTTTTGGTTTGTTTTTAATTTTATATGGTATCTTCCGCTTTGGTGTTGAATATACACGGGAGCCTGATTTGCATCTAGGGTTGATTATATCTTCTTTATCAATGGGGCAGGTGTTGTGTATTCCGATGATTTTAATCGGTGTATGGATTTTAAGTCATTCATCTCCCATTCGTAAGTTAAACAAAATAACAGAGAAAGAATAGGAGAATATCTTTTGAAAAAATTAAAATCTCAGAATAAAATAATGTGGTTAATTCATCAAAAGTTAATTCATCCGCTTATTCATTCAAAAGCAAGTATTGAATATAAAGCACGAGGAGTGGCTGTCGGATTAGCTTGTGCTATGACACCGCTTGTCGGAATTCAAATGGGGATTGTAACTCTTATTTGGGGTATTGCAAAAAAATTGAAATGGTCTTTTTCATTGCCATTGGCATTAGCTTGGACATGGATAACAAATGTTGTGACAATGGTTCCTGCATATTATATTTTTTATGTGGTTGGGCAATTTTTACGGGGAAAATGGGATAATATAACCGGATATGATTCGCTCAGTCGATTGATTGAACGTGTTTTTTTGGGTGATGAGCCATATTGGGAAAGAACAAAAGAGTTTTTTCATTTGTTTGTTGTTGATTGGGGTATTTCAATGTTTTTAGGGTGTATTCCATTTATAGTCGGTGGCTACATATTCGGATATAAATTGACTGTTCGGTATGAACGTATGCGACTTCATCAAAAAGAAAGAAAGGCTCAAAAATGAAACAGGTTTCTCTTTTAAATCAAATTGATTTTATTGAATATGGTTTTTATGAGGCACAAGATTCTCAATTAAGTCAAAATCCGATATTAATGAATCAAGTTCATTCAGCTGATGCATTGTTTATTGATAAGCAACTTCAATCTTCTCCCCAAGTAGATGCTTTAATTACAAATGTATCCGGTTTAAATTTAACTGTTAAAACAGCAGATTGTGCTCCGATTTTAGTTGTTGATACAAAAGCAAAATTAATTGCTGCTATCCATGCCGGTTGGAAAGGAGCTTTTCAGGGAGTTATCGAAAATACCATTCTTCAAATGTGTCAACTTGGTGGGGATGTTTTGCACATGGTTGCTGCCGTTGGCCCGCATTTACAGAAAGAAAGTTTTGAAGCCGATACACAAATGTACTCATTATTTCCTATAACGGAACAGCATTTTTTTACAGAACAAACCAATGGAAAATTTTTATTTGATTTTCATCAATATGTACTTCATAGATTAAAAAGAACCGGCATAACACAAATAGATTCTGTTTTGATCGATACATTTACAAACAATAAGTATAACAGTTATCGCCGAGACCCTAAGAATCCGGCTCGGCAATATAGTTCTATTTGCTTAAAAGATTAATCTCTATCGGATCTTCCGCTTAATTCCTGTTGTAAAATTTGCAACGGCAATTTGTTTCTTTGAACGTTTTCTTGTTTTTGTACTTGTTCGGATAAACAGGACCATAAAATGGATAATTGTTCTGAGGAGTGTTGACGGAGGGTTTCAATTAACCCGATTTCATTATTCTGTTGATTGTTGTTTGTCATATCGCCCTCCTTTTTGATGTATTAACAGTTAGTATATCAAAAATTTTTATTTTTGTCAACTTTAATGTATATTTTTTGTTTTGGTTCCAATAAATTTTTTAAAAATCAATTCTTTACTTTTTGAAAAAAATGATGTAAATTATAAAAAAAGAGAGTTGATATGGCAAAAAAAAGAATGTTATTGGTTTCTTGTTGTGCCCCCTGTTCAATCGGTGTGATTTATCGATTAAAAGAGCAGGGTGTTGATTTTTCTGTTTTATTTTATAATCCGAATATTCAACCGGAATTGGAATATCGGAAACGGTGTGAAGAAAATAAACGTATTTGTTTCGAACAAGGAGTTCCGTTTATTGAATTGCCTTATGAACCGGATGTTTGGAAAAAAACAACGACAGGGTTAGAAAATGAACCGGAAAGAGGAAATCGATGTCGGTTGTGTTTTAAATTGCGATTACAACGTGCGGCTCAATATGCCAAACAAAATGGTTTTGATGTGTTTTCTTCTGTTTTAGGAATTTCCCGATTTAAAAATTTTGATCAGGTATGTGCTGTTGCACAAGAAGTAAGTGAATCAGAAAATATTCCGTATGATATGACTAATTGGCGTAAAAATGGCGGATTGGAATTTGCTGAAAAATTGGGAAAAGAAAAAAATTTATATCGTCAAACCTATTGTGGTTGTAAACCTCGTTAAATTATTTTGAAGTAATTATCTTTTCCATACAAATGGCATCACAGTAGCCTGTTTTAGTTTTATAATAATTTTTTCTGTATCCTGTTTGAACAAAACCTTGTTTAAGATATAAATGATATGCATTTTTATTTTCAACGGAAACTTCTAAAAATATGCGTTTAATTTGATGTTGTTCAGCGTATTGGAATAAATGGTTTAAAAAGGCGGTTGCCATTCCTTTTTGGCGATATTGGGGTTCAATGCAAATTGTTAAAATTTCCATTTCATCACAAACACGGGAACAAACCAATAGTCCGGATGGATGAACCCATCCGATGGTTGTTGGTAAAAGCAATAATGATTCGAAGGAATTTGAATCCCAAGGGAAGTCAAACCCCGATTGATGAATTTGTGCTGCAATGGAACAAAGTTGTTTGTTCAATAAGCATAAGTTTTTCTGAAATTCTGAAAGAAGCATTGTTTTATTTATTTTTGTTTAATTGTCACTTCGGCATTACGTATATAAATCGGATCTGTATCCGAGGTTGATACACGTGCTTGTTGAAGTGCTGTTTTTAATAAATTCAGGGTAAAATTTTCAGGATATGGTAATAATTTAACAGAAGTATCTTTAAATGCTTCCGGTGTATCCGTAATAACGGGAAAGCCCATGTTGATAATTTCTTCTAATGAAGATGTGGTTGGTTTTGTTGTGCCGTTATCAAAAAATTGTTGTGTATAAAAATCATTTCTTTTTGTATCTAATGCAACAATACATGGTCGGGGCATATCCATTGCAACGCTTTCTAAAGCAGATACGCCAAGAACTGTAATGTCTAAGGCATCTCCAATACCTTTTGCCGTAGATAATCCAATACGAACGCCGGTAAATGAGCCTGGACCTACTGTTACAATAACAGTATTTAAATCAGTTCGTTCTTTTTTGGCTGCTTTAAATAACGAATCGATAATCGGAAGAAGTTTTTCAGCTGTTCCGATAATAAAATCATCTGTGAATTCGGCACAAATTGTTGTTTCTTCGCAAAGAGCAACCGTTAATTTTTTTGAAGATGTATCAATAATAAGGTGCAACATATTAATTCCTCTCAAAGTTTTTATAATGTTTTTTAGATGAAATATTGTTCAAATTTTGTTGTTTATTTAGGGTGTACTGCATTTGAGTTTTGGCAATTAAATCATTTAAATCATCCGAGTTGATGCCGAGTGTTTTTGCCATGTCTTGTGTCGATTGCCCCATTTGTTGCATAGCTGATTTAAAATCAATTAAATAAGGTGTTTTCTTTTGCAGGGAAATTGCCAACTCTTTTAGTTTTTTAGCATTAAAATCCAGTAAATATGAAGCAATATACCAAGCAGAGAGCCATTCATGCGGATATCGATAATCAGATAACATATCTCTGCTTTCTAAGCTGGGAGCTTTTGTGGTCGGTTTTCCAAACCGTGTTAGTGCATCAGTTAATTTTATTTTGCAAAAATGTGCGACTTCGGATTGGTTTTCATGAATATTTGTGTGTGAAGCCTGAACAATCATATCTAACACCGTTTCGGAAACAGGTAGAAAATAAGCCGCCGGAGAAATAGCATAAGCTATCCCTTGTCCGTTCCATTTGTTTAAAATATAATTATCATCTTTAACATTGTACAACGGAACGGGTTTCATTTGTGCAAAATTCAGTATATTTGAAGTGATTCCGATATTTTGCAATTCTTCTTTTGCTTCCCGTTGAACATTGTGACAACTGATGATATTGATATCGGTGGTTAAGCAGATTTTGCCGGAAGGTAATTGAATGATATCATCTTTTTGTGATATCAATTCCGTTTGTTCTGATAAAGTCATTTGAGCAAAAAGAGTTTTATCTGTTCGTTCTGCAAGACCACCTAAATTACCAATTCCATCTCGTTTTCCTGTTTTTGCTGCTAAGCGTTCAATAAGACCTAAAAAGACATTTGATAACATGCATTCCGGTGTTTGGGTTGTTTGTGGACATCCGGCATATAAAACCAAACTACATCCGGAGGAAAGAACTTTATGACGATTTAAATCATTTGATAAGATTTCTTTTCTATGCACATCTCCCGCAGGATATTGTGCCAAAGCATTTAATACGTCTTGTTTTGATGGATAGGTCGGATAATGTTTTTTTTCAGGCATAAGAAATCTCTAATTTTGAGGATAGGCCGCTTCATCACAAATGATAACGGCATTGTTGTGATTATTTAAGAGTGTTGCCGGACAATTAACAGATACTTGACCGGAAGAAACAGTTTTAACGGCATTATATTTTTTATTGCCGGTTGCCATAATAATAATTTGCTTTGCATTGAATATTGTTTGTAACCCGATTGTTAAAGCTTGTGTCGGTACGTCGGTTGGTGAATCAAAAAAACGAGCATTTACTTCTATGGTATTTTGTGTTAATTGTTGAACATGTGTTAAAGAAGTAAAGGGTGTTTGTGGCTCATTAAATGCCAAGTGTCCGTTTTCCCCGATACCGCCTAATTGAATATCAATTCCGCCGAAAGATGCAATTTTTTGTTCATATTCAACACATTCGGCTTCTAAATCTGATGCCATTCCATTTAAAATGTAAATTTGATTTTGTGGTATATCGATATGCTGAAATAATTGTTCCTGCATAAAATAATGATAACTTTGTTTGTGTTCCGGGGCTAATCCGACATATTCATCCATGTTAAACGTGACAACGTGTTTAAAAGATATTATGCCTTGTTGATAAGCCTGAACTAACCGTTGATATACCGGAATTGGTGTAGAGCCGGTTGGTAATCCTAAAACCAAAAAAGGTTTTTGTTCTGTTGGTTGAAAGTCTTGAATACGTTGAATAAGAATATCGGCAACATATGTTGCAACCGAATCAATCGTTTTTAGATTTACAATTTGCATATATCATCTCCTGTTAAATATGATTACCTTATCATATTTAAACGGATTTTTCCATAGAAAAAGCATAAAAAATCCAAAAATGTATGTGTATGAATTAACTTAAAATTTAATTATTATCATTTGATGTATCCGTTTCAGGTTCCGTTAAAATACATTCGCCAAAATCAAAATCTTCAATTGTGCCGGCCGGACATATGCATGTTGTCCCCGTTTCATCGGATGTTTTTCCGTTTGGACAAGCATAACATCTGATTTGTGTTGCTGATGGAATGTATCCTGTTGGACAAACTTTACAGATTCCGTCTTGTGCAATTTCATTGGGTTTGCAAGCCACACAACTTTTTTTATCTTCTGAGGGAACGGTTCCGGCTGTACAGGCAACACAGCCACTATCTGTACTGTAATATCCATATGAACAACAATATTGACCAACACTTCCACCTGTTGAACAAGCACAAGTTGTTGTTATCTTAGTACCAAACTCACATCCTACTAATGTCGTTTGTTCATAAACACATCCTTTCCGAACATCACAAACCGAACCCGATGTAGGATCCTGAGCAATATTAACACCATTACGGCAACTTTCCGGCGTATTTGCTTTCCATAGTCCCCACCAAAATTTATTACCATGCTTTGTTGTTGAATCGGCACAATATTGATTGGTTAATGCTTCACTATTACATTGTCCATTTAGAGCAACTTGTACATTCGAACATCCACTACACGAAGTTCCATCTCCGACATTAATCCCCGGGTAATAGTATTTTCCTACTTCGCACCGAGGATAGCAACGCCAACCATATACACCATTATACCATGCCCAATATCCTGTACAAGCACAGAATCCGTTTTCATTTGCACGACCCTCTCCATAACGATTTGTCCTCATGTGTAACGGTAAATCAGAATCACACCGATAACAATAAAAAGAACCATCGGCATTCTTTCTAAGTGTTGAATGAGCTCCACAATATGATTTTGTTGAAGGGTTCCAAACGTAAAAGGCGATATATCCATCTGCTCTGCCATTTTTTTGAATATCACCACAATACCAATTACTTGTATCAATATGGGCACAATCAATTTCTCCCGCTGCATTACGTTTATTACACCACTCTACGGTTGTTTGTTCACATCTTTTACAACCACCACTTGAAGACGGATAATAATCTTTTGTATTGTCACACTGACAAACCCAGCCCCCATCTATTTTATCGGCAACAGATTTGTATCCTTTGGATGTATCACATAAACATTGATTTTCACTATTCATATATCCGGTCAATCCGGTTTTAGGGGCATACGGACAAGATTCTTGACATACACCGTCAATATCATCTTGTCCTTCAGGGCACATACAAGTTTGTGTATTTCCTCCTTTGGGAATATATCGACAAACACATTCATTTTTTTCAATATCCCATGTTTTAAGACCGGAACAAATACATTTTCCATTTGAAAGAACTTGACCTTTGGTTGTATCACAATCTTCTACAACACAATTTCGACAGGATTGTGTTTGCGAATCACAGCAAAAACCACCTGTATTATAGGTACAATCCGAATGAATTTTACAAATACAGTTTTCATTTTCAAATATTGGTTTGTCCGGTGGACAATAACAACCTGATGCACTCCATTCTCGGGGCGGTTCACATCGGGTGCAATCTTCCCCGTATTCAAACGAATGCCGACAAACACAGCCATATGTTCCGTCTTCCTTTTGTCGCCAGACTTGTTTATCCGGACATCGTTCTATATCCGGATTGTTCGGGTCATCATATCCGCTTTCCGCTCCCCCGGAACTGCTTCCCCCGATGACAATACTGTCAAACGTAAATTGCATATTCATTTCAGCTGTTGTACACGCTTCCGGTGTCATACCAATTCGCATAGAGTTGAATATGTCCCGTCTGTTTTGGAGTTTTTCACAAACCGAATCCGATACGTTAAACAAATCGACAATATATTTCCCGTCACGATGTGTGACCATTGGTATCGTATCAGCCGGCTTATATCTTGATAACATATTTTCCACAAAACGCCGTACTTCTTTTACATGCGAAGAACGATTATTTTGTGTTGCCAATAATTTAGCCTTGCTGATAACATCCTGAATCTGTCCCGCTTGATACGATGAATACGCATATTGATAGCCTGCCATTCCGCCGATTGATAAAATCCCGATAATTGCCAAAACTCCTAGGATTTCTACCATACTCCGTCCGTGTTCATTCAGTTTGATTCGCATAACATTCTCCTCACGATTATAAAGTTGCATTTATAAAGTGAGTGTAATAAAAGGGACCTTTTTTTCCCGCTTCAAATCGGCAAAATCGGTTTCTAAAAAAAATGAAAGATTATTGTTTGAGTTGAATGAGTTATCTAAAATTAAAAAAAATGCTAAAATATGAAAAAAAATGTTGCATTTATACGTCCCTTTTATTGCAACTTATGATGTCCATTTATATAAAAAAATTGCACCTTTTACAAAAGCATGTTAAAATGAAAAAAAGGGCCGGTTTGTAATAGGAGAGAGACTATGACAAAAAAAGAGAAAAAAAACTTACCGTCTATGAAGGATTTGACCGCATTTTTAAAAACACAATCCGGAAGTTTTTCAAAAAGAGATATCGCTCGTCAATTTAATATAAAAGGGGATGACAGAATTAAGCTTAAACAAATGTTGAAAGAATTAAGAGATTCCGGAACATTAGAACGGGATAAAAATGCCCGTTCGTATAAATTACAACTTTCCGGTCGTCTTCCGGAACATTGTCAGTTGGAAATTACCGGACAAGATTCGATGGGTGAATTATTGGCTCGTCCGCTGGAATGGCAATCGGATTTACCGACACCGCAAATTTTAATTACCAAAAATAAAATCAATCCGCCGGCTGGTGTGGGGGATATTGTACAGGCAAAGGTTAGATTTATCGGTAATTTGTTATATGAAGGGACTGTTTTGAGACGTATTAGTGCCGGAGATAATAATATTGTCGGTATGTATTTTGATGGAAAAGTATATGCTGTTGATAGAAGATTATCTCGTCCGTTTTTATTATTGGATGTTCCTCGTAATATACATAATAAAGATTTGGTTGTTATTGATATTCCGATGATTCGTTCTCGAGAACCGGTTGCTAAGTTTGTAAAAAAAATCGGTTCGGCAGATGAGCCATTTGCCGCAACACTTACAGCTATATTTATGCATCGATTGCCTGTTGCTTTTTCGGAACAGTCAGAAAAACAGGCACAACAATTAAAAATTCCGGAAGCTGATAAAAGTAGGGTGGATTTAAGGTATATTCCGTTTGTTACAATAGATGGAGCTGATGCCCGAGATTTTGATGATGCAGTTTGGGCTGAACCGGATACGGATAAAAGCAATATGGGTGGATTTCATATAATGGTGGGAATTGCTGATGTTGCATGGTATGTTCAGTCCGGTTCTGCGTTAGATAGAGATGCCTGGACACGGGGTAATTCTGTTTATTTTCCGGATCGTGTTATTCCTATGTTACCGTTTGAGTTATCAAATGGTGTTTGTTCGTTAAAACCGAATGAACCACGTGCCGCATTGGTTTGTGAAGTTTGGATAGATAAAAACGGAAACAAAAAGAAACATACTTTTAAGCGGGCTCTTATTCAATCCGTTCAACGATTGACTTATGAAGAAGTACAAAATGCATTGGATAAAAAACAACCTATTATCGGATTAGAAACAGAAATTGAAACATTAAAGAACGTTTACTTATTGCTAAAAAAACAGCGAGAAAAGCGAGGGGTTATTGAAATTGATGTGCCGGAACAAGAAGTTAAATTAAACAAAAACGGGGTTGTTACATCCATTCAGGCACGTCAACAAACAGAAAGTATGCAGTTAATTGAAGAATTGATGATTATGGCAAATGTTTCCGCAGCGGAAACATTGGAGGAAAAAGGAAAACCGACAATGTACCGTATTCATGATCGTCCCAGTTTGGAAAAAATACATACATTAAATAACTTTTTAAAATCAATGGGTCTGCAAGGAAAACACCCGATTACGGAACACTCGGAAGCTGTTGAATACAATAATATTCTTAAGAAAACGCAAGGGTCAGAGAAAGATTTTGCCATTAATGAATTTATGTTGCGTTCTCAATCACAAGCACAATATTCACCGGAAAATATTGGACATTTTGGATTGGCATTAATGCGATATGCTCATTTTACGTCTCCTATTCGTCGTTATGCCGATATTATGGTTCATCGGGCCATTATTAGTGCGTTAAAATTAGGAGAGGGTGGATTAACCAAAGAAGAAGAGGCAACTTTTTCCCAAACGGCTCAACATATATCTTATACAGAACGACAAGCGGCTTCTGCCGAACAAGATTCGATCGATCGATATATTGCCGGATATTTGAAAAATAAAGTGAATGAAAAATTTATCGGTCGTATTTCTTCTATTACTTCTTTTGGACTTTTTGTTCGGTTGATGTCTTTTGGTATTGATGGTTTTGTTCCTTTTAAAACATTGTTCGGTGATTATTATGAATATGATGATGAAAAACAAATTTTAATCGGTCGTTCCCGTGGAAAAATTTATCGGGTAGGCGATAAATTAATGGTTGTTTTAAAAGAATGCAATCCGTTAACCGGTAGTTTAACTTTACAGCCGTTGGAAAAAACAGATAAAAATTACAAATAAGTGAGAGTTGTTTTTATTCTGTGTCTTCAATTATCTCATCTGTTTCCGAATCGCTGAAATCAATAGCGTAACCGGCAGAACGAACTGTTCGGATAACATCTTTTTCTCCGGCATCATTTAATGCACGTCTTAATCGGCGAATATGGACATCAACTGTTCTTAATTCCACATGAATAGAACCACCCCATACAGATTTTAATAAGGATTCTCTGGATAAAACGTGTCCGGGTTTTTCCATTAAAAATTGCAATAGTCTAAATTCTGTTGGACCTAAATGTACGTGGCGTTCTCCACGCATAACTCTTCTTTTGGAGAAATCAATAAAAATATCTCCGTATGATAGATTTTCTTGTGCCTGAACAGGTATTGCCCGTCGTAATAAGGCAATGATACGTGCCATTAACTCGGGAACGGAAAACGGTTTTGTTACGTAATCATCAGCACCAAATGATAACCCTTTTACTTTATCTGCTTCTTCGCTACGTGCCGTTAACATAATGATTGGAGTGTTTCTTAATTCATAAGTTTTGCGAATTTCCCGACACAAATCAATTCCCGGAATGTTGGGTAACATCCAATCTAACAAAATTAAATCCGGTTTTTCGGATAACGCCGTGGGCATAACATCTTTACCATCCATTGATACAACCGTTTCATATCCTTGTTTTTCCAAATTGTATTTTAACAAGGTAACTAATCCGACTTCATCTTCTACAATCATTATTTTTGTCATTTATCCCTCTTTTAATTGTTGAATCTGTATTGCATATGGTTTCTTTTTAAAAATATAACTGCCGGCAACCAAGATATCTGCTCCGGCGAGTTTGCAGGCCGGTGCCGTAATCTGATTAATGCCTCCGTCAACTGAAACCAAAACGTGTTTTTTGCCGATTAATTCTTTAACAGCAACGATTTTTTCCAGTGCTTTTTCCTGAAATGTTTGTCCGCCAAAACCCGGTTCAACAGACATGATTAAAACCAAATCAATTAACGGAATAAATGGTTCTAATTTAGCAACTGGTGTGTTTGGACAAATAGATAATCCGACTTTTTTCCCCTCTTTTTTGATAAGCGAAATAAGATATTCTATATTTGATTGTGCTTCTATATGTACGGTAATATAATCAGCACCGGCAGTTGCAAACGGAGTAATAAACTTTTCCGGATTAGTCATCATTAAATGTACATCAAACGTTTTTTTTGTATAGGAGCGGATACTTTTTACAACAATGGGACCAAATGTTAAATTGGGTACAAAATGTCCATCCATAACATCAATATGTATCCAGTCAGCACCGGCAGAATCAAGTGCTTTGACATCACACCCTAAACGGGCAAAATCAGCAGATAATATGCTTGGGGCAATTTTAACCATTTTCTTTTCCCTAATAATAGTTTATTTTCTAATTTTATCAGGAAAAAAGGCTTAAAATCAAGCATTTTTTTATAGAAATATCACGCAGTTGACAAATAACTTTGTTTTTAATTATTCGATTCATCAATATTTTCCGGAATTTTATCCTCCAACAAAATACAATTTCCGTTTACCGGATCTTCAAAAGATATTTCCGGCGGACATTCGCATGTGTTTGTAATCATATTAAATATTTTATTTGAATCAATACAAACACTACACGTTAAACCATCTTCATCTGTTGTTCTATCTGCCGGACAAGCCAAACACCGATTTTGCTGACTGCTCGGATAATATCCGGCATCACATTTAATACATTTACCATCTTTTGTAATTGTATTTTTCGGACAGGCTTCGCAATCAGTACGAGTTGAATTAGGCACTTGACCCGCAGGACAAGAAGCACAGCCCGTTGATGTCGGATAAGTAGTGGCGGAACAACAAATACCTGTTTTATCTCCACTAGCACATTCACAATCACTTGTTATGGTGACTCCTATCGTACATGCAGGCAAAGCAAGATTAAAAGGAACACAACCATATTTATAAGAACAAACACCGTTTGATGTTTGATATGCCCGTCCGGATTTACCATCTGTCGCATTTGGATGACAAGATATTGGTGTTTTATCTAACCAAGTAGTATATTGA
>SUUT01000015.1 GCA_015062385.1 Alphaproteobacteria bacterium
CGGAGCAGGCTCAGCTGTTGGAGCAACCTTGGCAACAGGGGCCGGAGCAGGCTCAGCTGTTGGAGCAACCTCAGCAACAGGGGCCGGAGCAGGCTCGGCTATTGGTGCAACCTCGGCAACAGGGGCCGGAGCAGGCTCAGCTGTTGGAGCAACCTCGGCAACAGGGGCCGGAGCAGGCTCAGCTATCGGAGCAACCTCGGCAACAGGGGCCGGAGCAGGCTCAGCTATTGGTGCAATCTCGGCAACAGGAACCGGTGTTGGCTCAGCTATCGGAGCAACCTCGGCAACAGGAGCCGGAGCAGGCTCAGCTGTTGGAGCAACCTCGGTAACAGGGGCCGGAGCAGGCTCAGCTGTTGGAGCAACCTCGGCAACAGGGGCCGGAGCAGGCTCAGCTATCGGAGCAACCTCGGCAACAGGGGCCGGAGCAGGCTCAGCTATTGGAGCAACCTCGGCAACAGGTGCCGTCATTGGCTCTGCTGTTTGTTCCACTCCGGCAGTTTCTGAATCATCGGTCGGTAAAGCAATCGAATCTTTTATTTCTAAAACAGGTAAGGGTACCAAGGTCGTATCGAAATCCAATGCTTGTGTTACTTCGTTGTTTTTTGCTTCGGTATCTGTATTGGATATAATCACATTTTCGTTTGATGACAGCGTTTCCGTTGCTTGACATTTTTCCATAATAACTTTTAAAACGACGGCATCTAAGCTCGATTTTTCCGTGTCAATTTGTGCTAAGTGTGGTTCTAATTCTTGACAGGTATAGCATGCATCATTCCAAAAAATAGGTTTTTCGGTCGGACAGTCAGCGAAAGCCAATATGCTGAAACTAATGCCTGATAACAGTATTGCCGATAGTTTTTTCATGAGGTTCTCCTTATGTTTTTTATACTTAATCTTATGGGTAGCATAATATTTTTTATTGTGCAAGAATTTTTATCGGAAAATAAATGTGAAAAATCATAAAAATGAAATTTATTTATCAAAAAGTATGCAAAAAATAAACCGTTTTTGCCGTTTTATGCTTTTTTTTGCAGTTGAAATAATATTTTTTCATAAAAAACAGTATGTTAAAAATAGATTGTTTCATATACGATTATCAGTGGTTGTAATTGTGCAACAGATAAACGAAAGGAATTAAAATGTCAGATATCAGACAAATGATACGTGGTGAAAAACCGATTAAACGCACAAATCCCCAAGCCGGACAAAGTGCTTATTATTACTTGGATACCCGAAACAGACCGGATAATTTTACGCTATTAACGGATGTTCCTCAAATCGATGTTGTCGGTCCGGATTCTCCAAATCCGTTGCGACAAGTATCAACTCCTGAAAATTATACCCCATCTTCCCCTGCATATGCAACAGCTGGTATAACATATGGAAATAATGTTTCTGTCAGTCCGCATCATTCACCGGTTGCCAATATGACAAGACCGGCACAAGTAGCAGTTAATCCAACAACTAATTTATCTTTTGACGGACGGTATTTAACTTTAAATGAAAATGGGCAACCTGTTCAACAGTGGCCGGCACAATCAGGTCATGCCGATTATCAATGTGCCGATAATGTTCAGACTGTTAATAAAGGTCCTATTCCGCAAGGAAATTGGATTGTCGATCAATCACAGGTACAACATATTGATGATTTAAATTTGTATGAACGAGGAAAAAATATTGTTGGTTCAGTTATTCCTCACGTTGGTAAATGGCCCGGAGATACGATGGCATGGGGACATCATCGGGTTTGGTTAACGCCGGAACAAGGAACCAACACTTATGGACGGAACGGATTTACTATTCATGGCGGTAGCGATTATAATTCGGCCGGTTGTATTGATTTAGCCGGTCAGGATGCCAATTTTTTCAAAACAATTCAAGATAAAGGTAATTTGCGTTTAAACGTTCAATATCCGAATAATTGTTGGGAACCCCGATAATGACTTGTTTGTCGGTTATTGCTTTTTTTATGGGCGTAACCGACAAATTTTATTTTTTTCGTTAATGACCACAATAAAAATCAGTCTTTTGCACAAATAACAACTTCAAGTTGAGCTGGTTTTAAAAAATGCATTTTTTTATATCAAAAAGAGTATTTTTGAATAAAAAAGTATTTTATTTCCTTAAAAGATAATATATACTGATGGATACAAAACGGAACAAAAGGAGTATAAATGCAATTTAAAAAGGCTTATTTTCGGCAGATAGACGTAAAGCAAATACCATTTTTTATGTTTATAACGTTAAAAGCATTGGGTTGTTTAGGTGTTTTGGGATTTTATCTGTTTTTGATTTTTTATTTATGTCGGGATATGATATCCGGCAAGCCGTTTGATTTGGGATTTTTGGAATTAAACATTCCGGTATTTATTTGGATTGGTTATTTTGCCTTGTCGGCATATTATGGTTTTCGGTTGAAAGAAAAACACTTGTTGTGGGCAACGGTCTTTGTTTCGTTGGAATGGGTTTATGCCGGACTTGTTTGGATTTTATTTCATTTTGGTTTAGCCTCATTGTTTAGTTATTAAAGGAGAATTGTGTGTATAAATTCTTATCATATTTAAAACAAACGCCGTTTTTTTTGTTTATTGCCTTAAAAATCATTGCTGCTTGTCAGCGTATTTTTACGGGTATTGTAAATACGGGAGAATCGATGATACATTCTTATACAATCGGGCGATTTAATTGGGATATTTTTATGCCCGATGTACCACTTGTGCCGTGGACGGGATATTTTATTCTTTCGGCATTATATGGATTCCGGTTAAAGAGAAAACATTTGTTATTGGCAACGGTTTTTGTCAGTTGGGAGTGGATCTTGATGGGACTGGTTTGGGGATTGGTGTATTCTTTTGAGTAAAGGTGGTAAATAGAGGAAACTGACTATGATTAGAACGGTAATAAAACAAATGCCCTTTTGGGGATTTATCGGATTAAAGGTATTTTTGTTTTTGGCATTATAGATAACATATATCAGAGATGTTTTTTCTTGTGATACGTCAACCTTGATTTTGTTGCCGTCTTTTTCTTTGGTTGTTTGGCTTGGTTATTTAATTTTGTCTGTTTTGTACGGATTACATTTACACAAAAAGCATTTATTTTGGGCAACGGTCTTTGTTTCATTAGAGTGGATTGTTTATATTGTTGATGGCTTGGAATCGTTGGGTGTTATTTCCGTTAAAGGGAGTTTATAATGATTAAAATAATTTCAGCTGTTATTAGGACGTTGCAACAAATTCCTTTTTACTTTTTTATTTTGTTAAAATGTGTATGTGTATTTGTTTTAATAATGGTTTGGGCGAGTGATTTATTTTTTAAAATTCTATCCGATACGCCGTTTTCCATTTATTGGATAATACCACAGATGCCATTTACGCCGTATATTTTGTTTTTTGTTTTGTCTGTTTTGTACGGATTACATTTACACAAAAAGCATTTATTTTGGGCAACGGTCTTTGTTTCATTAGAGTGGCTGTATTTATTGTTGTTTTATTTTGTTAATGGTCATTCTAATTGCTTAATTTAGATGAAATATATTTATTTTTATGATTGATAAGATTTTTTTATAAATTTAATTTTGTTTGAAAAATAATATAATTTATGTGGTTTTTATCCGTAAAAAAAGGGAGGTATAAATGCAACACTTTTTTTCACATTTTGGCATTTTTTTTAATTTTGACTAAATAATTCAACTCAAACAATAATCTTTCATTTTCTTAAAAATCCGATTTTTGTGATTCGCATAGGGAAAAAAAGGTCCCTTTTTTTATACTCTCTCTTATAAAGCAATGTATGACGAGAGAGGGGAATATGCGAATCAAGCTGAATGAACAAGGCCACAGTATGATAGAAATGCTCGGCGTATTAGCGGTTATCGGGGTATTAACGATAGTCGCAGTCGGAGGATACCGCTATGCATTTAATAAATATCAAGCGAATCAGGTTTACAAAGATATCAAGCTGATACAAATCAACCTTGTGTCACAAACGGATGGTGTTCCGTATGAGTGGGAAGAATTTGAAGAAGATTTACCAAGTCTCTATACATATTTTATTCGGCGGGATAAAGCTCAAAATGATTTTGTGTTGATAGAAGCAGTCGAACAAAAAATCTGCGTTCATTTAAACCGATTAGCCCAAGATGCCGGCGAACTCACGCTTTATACAATGGACAATACGCCGATGGACTGTTCAGCAGACACGCAGGAAGTTGTTGTTTCCTTTAACGGAGAAGAACAGCTGATACCGTGTGCCGATAATAATGAATGTCCGAATCAAGAGGGGATATATTGTGATGCAGATGAAGAAATTTGTCAGGCATGTGGGTTTGACGAACGGCTGAACGATGACGAAGACGGGTGTATCGATTTATGTGCTGATAGAGCGGATGAAAAGATAACATCGTGCAAGATAGAGGCAGAAGAAATCGGATGGTGTTGTCGGTATGATGAGTTTTGCAGTGAAACAAAAGCCGGTGAATGTATTCCGAGTGATGGATCATGTATCTATACATTTTTTGAGGCGGATACAGATTTTGGGTACACTACGGATTGTAGTTATTCTGTTCAAGAGGTAAAAAGTATCGGAGAAAAAACATACGAAACAGATTGTTCCTATACAGTTAGTTCTACAGGAGAGGTAAAGCATGCTACACAATGTACAGTCCCAAATCAATATTGTTTTTTAAATTGGACGAAATCGTCATGGAAAAAAGGAGAAACGGTACCAACGGCAAGTGCGGGAACAACGGGCACATTATACGGAAAATGTCAACGATTGATAATGCCTGGGGATCCGAATATAGCGTATCGTGAAGAAGTAAGTGCAAATATAGTCACGGTAACACCCCAAAAAAAGTGTAGCAGTCCGGAAAAATATTGTGCGTTAAATTGGACGAAATCGTCGTGGAAAAAGGGAGAACCAATACCGACAGCCAGTGCCGGAGCGACAGGGACACTGTATGGTAAATGTCAAAGATTACCGGTTTTTTATACGCATCCATATTTTGAGCAAGTAGTAGATAATAATAGAATATTTAAGTTAGAAAAGAAGTGTCCGCCGAAAATGTACTGCCATTTACAGTGGAAAGACATAAATTGTACAGCAGCAGGAGCGGGAATAACGGGAAAAGTCTATGGAGCGTGTGCGTTATGGAATAAAACGAACACAACGTGCCCGAAACCGGCAGAAGAATGAGAAAAATTAAGCAAGAAAGGAGAAAAGAAATGAAAAGAAAAACGTTGATTATGGGACTTATCGGATTGATCATACTTCAACCGATAAATGTTCAGGCAGCAGATTGTGCGAATGGGGCAGGGACAGAAATTAAAGGAAATGATCATGGGACGTATTGTGTATCAAAAGTTGGTATGAACTGGTGGAGTGCACATGCGTGGTGCGATGCAATTGGGATGAAACTGGCTCCATTGAGTGAATGTGAGTGTCGTGATGAATCCAAGTGTGATATGACAAAGCAGTGTCCGAATTTATATAATACGGGAAGTGTATGGGCATGGCAGAGCACAATCTCAGGTAGCATCCTTGCCTATGACGTTAGTCTCCATAGTGGAGATGTAAAGGAAGGCAGGCACACCAATTCCAACTCCGCTTTCTGTATGCCTTAAAATTCTTTCTGTTATTATATAGAAAAATTGATTTTTATAATTACAAATGCAATTTGTTAGTATAAAAACATCTCCTGTTTTTTTGTTTTGTAAACAGGAGATATTTTTTTGTCTTTAAATTTAACGATTATTGATAATTCGTTTAACTTCTTGCGTGACAATGCGTTCCACAATGTCCGGCAAGTGTGTGTTTAACCAGTCTTGCAACATCGGTTTGAGCTGTTCTTCAACAGAATTTGTTAATCCGTTGTTTGCTTGTGGTTTAATTTGATTCAGCTTTTCTAAAGAAGCCTGTGTTTTCATAACCGTTTGAGGCGTGATAAGCGTTCCTTTTGAAACCTGCATTTGTGGTGTCAGTTCAAAAATAGCTTCTTCCTGAATTGGTTGAATTGTTGGTTTTTGAACGGTTGATACATCTGTTTTTAATGTTTCCGCTTCACGGGAAAGGACTGTTCTGATAGATGATAAAATATCGGCAACGGATTGTGGTTCTTCCTGCATGACACGCTCCTTATTCTACGTTATAACCAAACCATTTGTTTTTAACTTTATTATAATATTTTTTGTCATCGTATGTCGGAACATCTAATTTTAAATCTTCCGGATTTAATTGTCCGACTGCCGATAAAAGAGCATATGCTGATACAATTTCATCCCGATGAACTTTAACCAAAGAAACCTGATTATCTAAATGTTCCTGTTCGGCATCTAACACATCCAAAACCGTCCGAGAACCGACCTGTGCTTCACGAATTACGCCGTCTAATGCAATTTTTGAGGCTTTTATTTGGTCTTTTAACGATTTAATTTGTGCTTTGTTGGAGGCATAATTTTCCCAAGCACTGATTGTTTGAGCCCGAACATCCTGTTTAATTTTGGCAAGCAATATCCGATATTGATTTTCGGTTTGTTTTGCCGCCCGAATGTCGGCATATTCTGCACCGGATTGATATAAAGGCACTTTCATATTTGCCATAACTTCCCAAGTGTCGTTTCGTTGAAATGTAGAAACTTCATGTTGTTTACCGGCACCAGCAGTGATATCAATTTGTGGTGATAAAGCTCCCTTTTTGGCACTAACCGTATAACCGGCAGCTTGAACGGCATATTCGGCGGCTTTAATTTGCGGATTGCGTTCCATAGCAATTCGTAAGGCGTCTTCTAATGATTTCGGTAAACGCATTTCTGAATCGGTAACATCATCCATTTGTTTTGCCGGTGTTAATCCGATAACGCTAAAATAATTGGCGTTTGAAACTTCCAAAAAACCTTCGGCAGCAATACGATTCGCTGTTGCACCGGATAAACGGGCTTCTGATTGGGCAACATCTGTACGGGTTAATTCACCGGCGTTAAAGCGTTTTTTATAGGATTCTAAATGTCTAGCTAACACTTTTTCATTGCTGATTTGTAAATCTAAAACGGCTTTATCCCGAATCACATCCATATAAACGGAAACAGCGTCTAATAACGTAGCTTGTTCCGTATTAAATAAGGCAGAACGGGCAGAACGAACTTGTTGTTTTGCTGCTTCCACACTGTTATATGTACTTAATCCGGAAAATACGGGTTGTACTAAATTGATTGAAACGGCGTTCGGGTCTTGATTTAATTTCATTTTTCCGCCACCGAAATCATTATCGTAAATACTTTGAGTATGAGAACGGCCGATACTGCCTTGTCCGATAATGGATGGCCGATATCCTGATTTTGCCCGAGCAACTGATTCATCCGTTGCCTTTAATCCGGCCCGTTCGGCATTAATTGTTAAACTGTTTTCATAGGTGTATGATAAAACATTGGATAAATTTTCAGCCATTGCCAAAGTGGAAACAGTTGATAAAACAAGTGCTAACCCTGTGATTTTTTTTAACATTTTACTCCTCTTTCACTGTTTTTGATGATTTAGAATAAAACAATTTTCAAAAAAATTCAAGATTTTTTATTTTTTTTCTTGACTTGTTCTGAAAAATTATATAAGAATAAGTTATTCCTTTTGTGGCCGGTTGGCAGAATGGCTTATGCAGAGGACTGCAAATCCTTGTATGTCGGTTCGATTCCGGCACCGGCCTCCAAAAAGAATTATCGTGTTCCAGCGTAGCTCAGTGGTAGAGCAATCGGCTGTTAACCGATCGGTCGTAGGTTCGAGCCCTACCGCTGGAGCCATTAAAACCCGCCTTTAAGGCGGGATTTTTTGTGCCTGAAATTAAAACGGTATATCTCTATTAATGTTATACCATTGGTTTATTGAAAAGACATAATTATCCCTGTCTATTAATGGATTTTGTATCTAAAATCTGCCGGTTATGTTGAAAAAACACAATTTTCCCTATCTATTAATGGAAAATCCATCGGTTGTGTTTGTGTGTTTTTTTATTTTAAAAGAAAATATTTTAAGATGTTGTTTTATCAAATTAAAATATATTTTATACCATTCACATTAAAAACATTGATAACTATTTAAAAATATGATATAATATGCACATTCGTTTTTACCGGCTTATATCAAAAGTGAATAGAAAGGTTTTAGGATGGCACAACAAAATACAGATATAGAAAAAGTTAAAAAATTTGTACAGGAAATGCAGGGCGGATGGTATCCGCTTCGATATATCAGCGGTATTTCCCATTGTTTGTTTGATATTAATGCCCAAGATGAAAATGGTAATACTTTTTGGCATTATAATTTTGAAGTATGTCCGGATAGAGTGTATAATCAAGGTTTGTTAAAAGATTTTTGCCGAGCAACAGATCAAAAAATTGATTTAAGTAAAAAAAATAAGCAGGGTATTTCTGTTTTAGGTTCGTTAATTGGGAATAAAAATAATCCGTTTGTTTTTGAAGATATCTTACGTTATCCGGAATTTTACAAATCCATAGATTATACAGCTCAAAATGAAAACGGGACAAGCATGCTGATGTATCTTGTTCAAGCGGGTTTTTTAACTTCTGAAATATATATGAATTATATTAAAGAATTATGCGAGCATTCCGAAATATTGAATTTACAAGATAAATCAGGGAATACGGCTTTGCATTATGCTTGTCAATTAGGAACATCTATTCAAGGGGTTCAAATGCTGATTGAATCGGGGGCAGATATCCGAATCAAAAATAACAACGGGATGCAACCGATTGATATGATTCAAGAGAATAGGGAATTAAAAGATTTATTATCTATACATATGAGCAGAGAAACAATCGAATCAAATAATCACCCCACTGTTGTGATAAAATATTCTATTCCAAACAAGATGATGTCCCACTCAAACGGACGAGCAGAGTAAAAATGATAACTGTTTAAATAGATTATTGATGAATAAAGAAAATAAAGCGTTTATTCTGTTAATCTGAATTTGGTTTGGGTGTATTTTATAGATTACCAATCATCCCGCTGTAAAAAAATGAATCGGCACGGGTGGGGGTGTTGTCTATTCGCTTTGTTCCCGTTCCCTTATTAATCCGGATTTGTTTTAGATTCTACGGTCAAATTCCCATATAACAGTTAAAAAAAAGACCCGAAGTCCTGAAAAGTAGATAGAAATTGACTTAAAATTATAAATATTTTTCTTTATTTTTTAAAATTACACTATTGAAAAATATAAAAATATTAAACTTTAACTATAAGTATCGTTGCAAAAAAAGGTACGTATAATTGCAATCTTTTTTTTTACATTTTTAAAACTTTTTGAGAAGTGTTTGATTTTTAATATTTCTTTTTGATTTTTAACAATAATTTTTAAATGTTTTGTTTCTTTTTTATCGTTATCGTTTCCAGCAAAATGAATAGGGAAAAAAAGGTACCTTTTATTACACTTATAGTTGGAAGCAACTGATTGTTTTCCAAAGAGACTAACGGCGAAAAACCGCCAAAGAAAAACTTTTATTCGTTCAGGGAATGAAGAAAAAGTACTCAAAGATGAAAGGAAAAGACAAATGAAAAAAAATGAATCAGGTCGTTCAATGGTTGAAATGCTTGGCGTTTTAGCTATTATCGGTGTTTTATCAGTTGGCGGTATTGCCGGCTACACAATGGCAATGAATCGTTATCGGGCAAATGAAGTTGTTGATATGGCAAACAAATACGCCGTTATTGCATACTCTGCATATATGACAAGCAAAATGATGAACAACGGAACACCAGCTGCTAATGCCATTCCGTCATTTGCTTCAACAGGTTTGTTTGGTTCGCATTCTTCTGTCAACGGAACAAAAATTGGTAATGCTAAGGTTGATGAAGATTATGTACGTATTACGTTAACATTTAACAATGAAAAAATCTGTCAGGCAACAGCTACATCATTAGGTGCGGTAATTAGTTCGCCGGCTCCATCAAATTCGCCGGCTCCATCAAATTCGCCGGCTCCATCAACATCATCAATTCCAGTACCTATGGCTGACCCAGAACCAGCTCCAAAACCAACAGTTTCACAAGCTAATTGTGGATCTAAAACAATTGAAGCCGTCTTTAAACAAAGCTAATCTTTATATCAGATAAATATAATACGATAAAAAGGAGTTAAACATGAAGAAAAATGAATCAGGACGTTCAATGGTTGAAATGCTTGGCGTTTTAGCTATTATCGGTGTTTTATCAGTTGGTGGTATTGCCGGTTATACAATGGCAATGAACCGTTATCGTGCAAATGAAGTTGTTGATTATGCGAATAAATATGCTGTTATTGTTTATTCTGGTTGGATGACAGCAAAAATGATGAATAATGGAACAGTGCCAGATGATTATACAAATCCGACTTTTGCTCAAACAGGTTTGTTTGGTTCAAAAACAACGGTAAATGGGACAACTATTGCTTTGGAATCCACTGACCCGATTGGGGAAGGAGGGGTTAAAGTTGTTTTGACATTTGGTACAGATGCGAAAAAAACATGTCAGGCTACTGCTACATCCTTGGGGATTGCACCAAATTCGGATACTGCTGGGGCTGATGAATGGTCACAAGGTAAATGTGATGATACAAATCCAACTATTAATTATTTCTTCAAACAAAGCTAATTTGTGAGCGAGTTAGCCACATAAAAAATTATGTGGTTAGACGGCAGTGTTAAATGGTTTTTTTTTGAGTTCCCCGTTTTTCACTGCCGTTGATTAAAAATTACTTAAAGATTCCAAAGCTCTTTAAGTAAGGCAGAACGGCAGTATTAAACGGTTTTCTTGAGTTCCCCGCTTTTTACTGCCGTTTGTTTTTTTGTAATGGATACAATTTTTTGCTCTTGATAAAAAGAGGATAACAACTTGCGATGTTAAAATATTTAAATCCCCCTATCAAGGCAGGGGGGATTGTTGTTTGTTTATTCCTGTTTTTATTTAAGTACATATTCCGGATAAATGGGTATCGGATCATCAATATCAACGTATTTCATTTCAAATCCCTCCATTTCCGGCTCAACCATTTGAATGGTTTTTTTGTTTTATCCGAATTAAACAATCCTAAATTTATTTCAGATTCTCAGGAAAATGTAGCATACCATGCCCTTTTTCTGTCCATGACAAATTTCCGAATTTAAATCAAAATAGGAAGAAAATAATAGCAAAAACAAGTAAAAATGCTGATGGTTTATAAAATTATACTATTGAAAAGTATAAAAATATTAAACTTTAACTATAAGTATCGTTGCAAATAAAGGTACGTATAATTGCAATCTTTTTTTTTACATTTTTAAAACTTTTTGAGAAGTAATTGATTTTTAATGTTTCTTTTTGATTTTTAACAATAATTTTTAAATGTTTTGTTTCTTTTTTATCGTTATTGGTTCCGGCAAAATGAATAGGGAAAAAAAGGTACCTTTTATTACACTTATAGTTGGAAACAAATAATTGTTTTCCAAAGAGACTAACGGCGGAAAACCGCCAAAGAAAAACTTTTATTCGTTCAGGGAATGAAGAAAAAGTACTCAAAGATGAAAGGAAAAGACAAATGAAAAAAAATGAATCAGGACGTTCAATGGTTGAAATGCTTGGCGTTTTAGCTATTATCGGTGTTTTATCAGTTGGCGGTATTGCTGGCTACACAATGGCAATGAATCGTTATCGGGCAAATGAAGTTGTTGATATGGCAAATAAATATGCCGTTATTGCTTATTCTGCATATATGACAGCAAAAATGATGAATAATGGTAGTACAACAGCGGCAGATGCTGCTGTTCCGACATTTGCAGAGACAGGTTTGTTTGGGCAAAGTTCAAAAGTTAATGGAACAAGTTTTGATGTAAAATCAATTACAGAAGGCGGTGTTACAATGGAATTAACATTCCCTTCAGATGGAAAGAAGATTTGTCAAGCAACAGCAACTTCGTTAGGTATTAAACCGGATTCTACATCAACAATTAAAGTTCCAGATCCGGATGATCCTACAAAGGAAATAGACCAAGAAGTTTCCGCCGGTTGTAATTCAGACCAAAAATTAACTTATGTCTTTAAACAAAGTTAATTTGTGAGCGAGTTAGCCACATAAAAATACCAATTTTTATGTGGTTAGACGGCAGTGTTAAATGGTTTTTTTTTGAGTTCCCCGTTTTTCACTGCCGTTGATTAAAAATTACTTGAAGATTCCAAAGCTCTTTAAGTAAGGCAGAATGGCAGTATTAAACGGTTTTCTTGAGTTCCCCGCTTTTTACTGCCGTTTGTTTTTTTTGTAATGGATACAATTTTTTGCTCTTGATAAAAAGAGGATAACAACTTGCGATGTTAAAATATTTAAATCCCCCTATCAAGGCAGGGGGATTGTTATTTGTTTGTTCCTGTTTTTATTTAAGTACATATTCCGGATAAATGGGTATCGGATTATCAATATCAACGTATTTCATTTCAAATCCCTCCATTTCCGGCTCAATCATTTGAATGGCATCTTTTGCTTTATCCGTTTCTGATAAAGTGCATTCAAACGGGAAAACAATTTCGTGTCCTTTTCCACCCTCAAATGTGAAAATATTTTCGGCAATCGGTAAGGCTTTTGTAATTTGAATATCTAACCCTGTTTCTTCTTTTAATTCTCGTTTAACGGCGTTTTCGGCTGTTTCGCCAAAGTGAATACCGCCCCCCGGCAAGCGATAAAAATATTGATTTTTAACAGAATCATATCCTTTAACAGCAAGAACGGTGTTCCCTTTGCGGATAACGGCAATGGCCAAAGGCCTGATTTCGCCTTTTTCTCGTTTATCTGTTTTAATCCAAACATGATGTTCTATATGTCCGTCAACAACTGTGTCCGGTCGGGTATAACCACCCATTTCCCGCATAACGGATAACATAACCGAATGAGAGGTTGGATTGTTTTCATCACAAGAAAGCATAACGTTTTCAAGATGTAGATTATTTTTGCAATAATCTAATACCAGTTTTAACCCTTGCTTTGCATAGCCTCTTTTTCGGCAAGATGGCAAAATCTGATACGCAATATGACCGCCGGATTTTTTTAATCCCTCATTTAAATAATGGCGAACGTGATATAATCCGACAAAACATTTGCCGTCAAATAATAATAAAACGGTTGCCGGAACTCTGTCTTGCGGAATAGGTCCGTTTTTGCAAGTATTTAAATAATCTAAATATCCGTCAAAGTTTTTTTCGGAATATTCAATCAGTTTTTGTGATGCATGAATATCAAACGGTGTCGGATTGGCTTTTAATTCCATAATTCCATTTAATAATTCCGGCAAAATTTCAGCTGTCGGTTCCATAATTTTAAGCATTTTTATCCTCCTTATTGTATATTTAAAAGCATACAATAATCTGTTAAAATCTGTCAATGACTTTTTTGTTGATTTTTAAAATAACTTCCCATATGATAAATACAGAATTATTAAAGGAGAAAATTGATGACACAACCACTTGTTTCCGTTATTGTTCCAATTTATAATGTTGCCGATTTGTTAGAGGGCTGTTTAGATAGTATTCTTAATCAAACGTATCAAAATTTTGAAATTATCTGCGTGGATGACGGAGCAACCGATAACAGTGGACAAATTGCCGATTCGTATGCTCAAAAAGATAAGCGGATTACCGTTATTCATCAGCAAAATAAGGGGCTTTCCGGTGCCAGAAACAGTGGTCTTGCCGTTGCGAAGGGTGAATACGTCACATTTTGCGATTCGGATGATTATTATCACCCGTTGTTTTTGGAAAAAATGGTTTCGCTTATACAGCAGGAAAATGCTGATGTTGTGACCTGTTCGTTAATTCACACAAAAGAAAAAAATACGGGCAAATATGATGATTTAAGTTCTTTTGTGCCAACTGTTCGGATTTGTGATAATCCGATTATGGATTTTTTAAACACATCCTGTATTCCGACCGGTGTACACATTAAGTTATATCGGCGTGAGGCTTTGGGCGATTTGCAATTTGTTGACGGTATTTATTTTGAAGATATTCCGTTTACAACCTTGTTGATGATGCAAGTTAAAAAAGTGGTAAGTACCAATTATCCGTTGTATTATTATTACACAAATCCCAATTCCATTATGCGAACATCTTTTAACGTTAAAAAAGTGATGAGTTATATCCGTCTGATTCAACATATTTCCGAAAAAACGGCACAAATCAGACCGGAATTATCCGAATTGGTTCGTAAAAAAGTGCTAAACAGACGGTTTAAAATGATGGTTAATCAGGCCATTCGCAAACAAAAGAATAAAACCGAACGCATAACGTTGTTTAATGAAATTCAAAAACAGGTTAAGCCGTTATTTGAAAAAGGAATTATTTCGTATGACGGATTAAAACCGCATCATCGGTTGACCTTGTTTTTATTATTAAAATGCAAAACCTCTCATCCGGCCCGTTGGGTTATGACGTTAATTTAAAGGAGTTGACTTATGAGCGAAACACAAAACACACAAAAAAACATAGATAATCATGATAATGATATGTATATTTTAAATCAAAACGGGTCAATTACGCAGATAGAACCGATCGCTAAAAATGAAAAAGGAGTAGAGCAGGTTATACATGCTCAGAAACGGGAACGTTTAAAAACAAACGGATAAATTTTTGTAGTCGTTTATCCGAGTGATATGTTTCGGTTTAATTTGACTGATATGTTGTTTTTTTTGTAAATTTCCACCGGCTTGTGCCGGTGGTGTTTTTACAAGTTTGTTTAGATGATAACGTTGTAAGTAATTATCTAAATTTGTCTGTGTGTTTGTGGTGTGGATTCTGACTGTTATTGATAATTTTAAGTGTTTATCGGTTGGGGAGGGGTATCTATAACCAGACTGCTTATACGGATAGTGTTGTGTTTGATACTAAAACACCATCCCGATTGTGGAATTGGGATGGTGTAGTTTGTTAAAACAGTTAAAGTGTATTTGTTTTTTTAGTCTTGTTTTTTTGTTGGATTATATAAATAACCGTAAATTAAACCGATAAAAACTGCTCCGCCGATGATGTTTCCGATTGTTGCCGGAATTAAGTTGGATGTGATAAACGCACTCCATGTAATGTTTGCTCCGTTATAAATAGCAGCAGGAATAAAGAACATATTGGCAATGGAGTGTTCGTATCCTAATGTGACAAATATCATCACCGGTACCCAAATGCCCAAAGATTTGCTGACAATGTCTTTTCCCGCATATCCCATCCATGTGCCTAAACAAACAAGCATATTGGCCCCGATTGCTTTATAAAAGACAACATCCCATGGCTTGGTTAATTTTCCAAGGGTCAGTGTATTTAAATAATCACTGTATGGTTGACCGGCAATAATGCCTGTTTTGTGGGCTAAAATATACGCAACAAATTGAGCGCCGACAAAGTTAAATAAATAAGCTAAACACCAAACTTTTAATAGCTGAATGAGTGTTGTTTTCTTTTGCATACAGGAGAGTGTCATTCCGGCACAATCACTGGTAAATAAATCGGCACCGGCAACCGAAACCATAATCAATCCGACAGGGAATAAGGCCCCGGCAATAAATTTAACCAACCCAGGGGAGGAAATGGCATCGGCAGGCATACCACCGGCAACAATAACGGTTAATAATCCGCCCAAAGCGATAAAAATACCGCCCATAACGGCTAATAACATAAATTTAAAAAACGAAGTGTTTGCTTTGGCTTTTGATGCATCAGCAAATAAAACGGCAATTTCTGCCGGAGAAGAGTAAGACATAATAAACTCCTTGTTGAAAAAAATAATAAAATTGTATGTGTTTCATATATCCGTTTTGCTAAAAAATCAAGTGTTTTTTAAAAAATATTGAAAAGGATTGTAATATTTCTGATGTGAGAATGTGGCACTATGCACCCGTTGCTCCGAACAGAGCGTTTTATTCTTTTCGGGGAATGTGGCACTATGCAACCGTTGCTCTGAACTGTGCGTTTTATTCTTGTTTGGGGTGGGGGGGGGGAATCCTTTATCGGACATTTTGAAGTTGGTTGTTTTTTTATGAGAACTCGGGAGGCAAAATTTTCCCGATATTTGTCTGTAAAAAGGTAAAATTTAATCAAAAAAGTGCATTTTTTTGTTGCTAAAATTTTTGTATCGTGATAAACTGCACAGCGAAATAACCGTCAGCCTAATCAGTGTTCATCTGGGGAAACACCGTTTTATGCACGGGAATAACTATATTAACAATGAAAAGGAAATAACATGGATAATTCTGTCAAAGCCTGGGATGGCTTTAAACCAAACAAATGGCAAGATGAAATCAATGTGCGTGACTTTATTAATCACAACTATACTCCGTATGAAGGAGATGATTCTTTCTTGGCTCCGGCAACAAATCGTACGAAAAAAATGTGGGAAAAAGTTGCCGATTTAATGAAACAAGAACGGGCAAATAATGGGTTGTTAGATGCCGATACAAGCGTTGTTTCATCCATTACATCACATGGTGCCGGTTATATTGATCAAGATGAAGAAATTATTGTCGGTTTACAAACAGATAAACCGTTAAAACGGGCTTTAATGCCATATGGCGGTTATCGGATGGTTGAAGGTTCTTGTCAAGCCTATGATTTACCGTTAGATCCGAAAATTACGGAAATTTTTACAACGTATCGCAAAACACATAATGACGGTGTGTTTGATGCTTATACACCGGATATTCGTGCCTGCCGTAAAAGCGGTATTATTACAGGGTTACCGGATGCTTACGGTCGTGGTCGTATTATCGGGGATTATCGCCGAATTGCTTTATACGGTATTGATCGCTTGATTGAAGACAAAAATCAACAAAAAGATTTAACAAATTTAAGCAGTATGACAGCTGACGTGATTCGTGAACGGGAAGAAATTGCCGAACAAATCCGTGCTTTAAATGATATGAAAAAAATGGCTGCTTCTTACGGATTGGATATTTCCAAACCGGCCGTTAACGCAAAAGAAGCCATTCAATGGACATACTTTGGTTATTTAGCTGCCGTTAAAGATCAAAATGGGGCTGCTATGTCCATCGGTCGTATTTCAACATTCTTGGATATTTATATTCAACGGGATATTGAAAACGGTGTTATCACAGAAGAACAAGCTCAAGAAATGATGGATGATTTAGTCATCAAATTGCGTATGGTTCGTTTCTTACGGACACCGGAATACAATGAATTATTCTCCGGCGATCCGGTTTGGGTAACAGAATCCATTGGTGGTATGGGAATTGACGGCCGTACATTGGTAACGAAAAACTCTTTCCGTATTTTACACACATTATACAACTTGGGACCGGCTCCGGAACCAAACTTGACTGTTTTATGGTCAAATCATTTGCCGGAAGCATTCAAAAAATTCTGTGCAAAAGTTTCCATTGACACATCTTCTATCCAATATGAAAATGACGATTTAATGCGTGGTTTCTTTGGGGATGATTACGGTATTGCTTGCTGTGTTTCTCCGATGCGTATCGGTAAACAAATGCAATTCTTTGGTGCTCGTGCCAACTTGGCGAAAACATTGTTATACGCTATCAATGGCGGTAAAGATGAAAAATCAGGAGTTCAAGTCGGTCCGGAATTTGCCCCGATTACATCCGAATATTTGGAAATTGAAGAATTAGAACGCAAATTTGATAAGATGATGGATTGGTTAGCAGAAACATATGTTAATGCCTTGAACATCATTCACTATATGCACGATAAATATTCTTATGAAAAATCAATGTTGGCTTTGCATGACAAAGACGTTATCAGAACATTGGGTTGCGGTATTGCCGGTTTATCCATTGTTGTTGACTCTTTATCAGCCGTTAAACACAGCAAAGTTAAAATCATTCGTGATGAACGTGGTTTGGCTACAAACTTTGAAATTGAAGGTGATTATCCGAAATATGGTAACAATGATGAACGTGTTGATTCAATTGCGCGTCGTGTTGTTAAACAATTTATGGATAAAATCCGTCGCTTACCGATTTATCGGAATGCCATTCCGACACAATCTGTGTTGACAATTACATCCAACGTTGTTTACGGTAAAAAGACAGGGGCAACTCCGGATGGTCGTCCGGCAGGTGTTCCGTTTGCTCCGGGGGCTAACCCGTTGCACGGACGGGATACAAACGGGGCTTTGGCTTCTTTGTGTTCAGTTGCTAAATTACCGTTCCAACATGCACAAGACGGTATTTCAAACACATTTACAATTATCCCGAATTCTTTGGGTAAAACCCGTGATATTCAAGTTGACAACTTGGTCAGTTTGTTAGACGGTTATTGCGGTAATGACGGTCAACACATCAATGTGAACGTTTTGAACCGTGAAACACTCAAAGACGCAATGGAACATCCGGAACAATATCCGCAATTAACCATTCGTGTTTCAGGATATGCTGTTAACTTTATTAAATTAACACGTGAACAACAAATGGATGTTATTTCCAGAACGTTCCACGAAAAAATTTAGTAAGTGAAGTGAAGAATATGCGATCCCGATATCAAATCATATCGGGGTCGTATTTCTTAAAAAAAACAGACAACGTCTGATACATAAAGGCAGATTTAAATTTATTGATAAATGGAGTATGATATGGAAAACTTAATTCAAACAACAGTGCGGATTCATTCTTTTGAAACGGGCGGAACGGTGGATGGTCCGGGGATCCGGTTTGTTGTTTTTACGCAAGGATGTCCGCTTCGTTGTCAATATTGCCACAATCCGGATACTTGGAATCCCAAAGGGGGGCGTGAAGTGAGTGGAAAAGATGTTGTTTCTGAAATTTTAAAATATAAATCCTTTATGCAATTTTCAAAGGGTGGAGTCACTTTTTCCGGAGGCGAACCTCTTTTACAAAAAAAAGCCTTGTTGCCGGTGTTTAAAGCCTTAAAGAAAGAAAATGTCCATATCGCATTAGATACAGCCGGCACAACAAATATTGATGATGCTACACTGGCCTTATTAGATGAAACGGATATGGTTTTGTTGGATGTAAAACATTTGTATCCGACAGAACATCAAAAATTAACGGGATTATCCAATAAACACACCTTTGATTTTTTAGATGTATTACGTCAAAAAAACATTCGGACATGGGTTCGTTGGGTGGTTGTGCCAAACATTAACGATACACAGGCGTATGCTGATGAATTTGCTGACAAAATCAAGCAATATCCCAATGTGGAATTGGTTGAAATTTTGCCATATCATCAAAGTGGTGTTTTTAAGTGGAAAGAATTGGGTATTCCATATGCTTTAACTGACACACCGGAACCCAGCAAAGAATTGATTCAAAATTTATCTGTTATTTTAGAAAACAAAGGTATTAAAACATTATTTTCCCGATAATATTTTTAATCGTTTAAATTGTTTTTTTACAAAATAGCTGTTTATTTTGCAAATTAGGATTGATAATAAATTAACAACATTTTAATACGCTTTTTAATTCTTTGTTCTTGGAAAAAGGATGATGATGGTTGTGTGTGAATGTTGTTTTAATATTTTTTTACGGTAAAAAAGGTCTTTTATTGTAGAAAATCTAATGTTTTATTGATATTTAGGAATTTTTTTTGCTCGATTATTCGGATAAAATAATTATATTTTTCAATTATTAATAAAAAATACTATTGCTTTTGGTTATATGCGTATCGGCAAAAAAAGGGACCTTTTTTTCCCTATTCGTTTTTCCCAAGTCAATAAAGGAAAAAAAAGATAAAACAAGCAAAAATTATCTTTTAAAATCAAAAAGAAATATTAAAAATCAAACATTTCTCAAAAAGTTTCAAAAAAATAAAAAAAAGAGTTGCAAAAAAAGGTCCCTTTTATTACACTTATAGACGGGAACAAATAATTGTTTTCCAAGAGACTAACGGCGGAAAACCGCCAAAACATACTTTAAACCATTCAGGGAATGGGGCAAAGGAACTCAAAAGAAAGGAACTCAAAATGAAAAAGAATGAATCAGGACGTTCAATGGTTGAAATGCTTGGCGTTTTAGCTATTATCGGTGTTTTATCAGTCGGCGGTATTGCAGGTTACACAATGGCAATGAACCGTTATCGTGCAAATGAAGTTGTTGATATGGCTAATAAATATGCTGTTATCGCATATTCTGCATTTATGACAAATAAAATGATGAATAATGGAGAAGAAGATACATCTGTTGTTCCAGCATTTAAAGATACAGGTTTGTTTGGACAAAGTTCAAAAGTAAACGGAACAAGTTTTTCTGTAACAAGTATTGATGAAGATGGTGTTACTATTCAATTAACATTCCCAAGTGACGGTAAAAAAATCTGTCAGGCAACAGCAACTTCATTAGGTATTTCAGGTTCAAGTTGTACTGGTGGTGGTACATTAAGTTTTGAATTTAAACAAAGCTAATAGTTTTTAAGAAAGGAACTCAAAATGAAAAAAAATGAATCAGGACGTTCAATGGTTGAAATGCTTGGCGTTTTAGCTATTATCGGTGTTTTATCAGTTGGCGGTATTGCCGGTTATACAATGGCAATGAACCGTTATCGTGCAAATGAAGTTGTTGATATGGCAAACAAATACGCTGTTATTGCATATTCTTCTTATATGACAAGTAAAATGATGAATAATGGGACTCCCCAAACAGGTGCTATTCCAGCATTTAAAGACACAGGTTTGTTTGGACAAAGTTCAAAAGTAAACGGAACAAGTTTTGGTACTGCAACAATTAGTGATAATGAGAGTGCTGTGACAATTGAATTAACATTTCCAACAGAAAAAATCTGTCAGGCTGCTGCAACTTCTTTGGGTATCTCCGGAAGCGGTTGTGCAAACAAAACATTATCACCTGTCTTCAAACAAAGCTAATTTGTTGAAGTTAACGGCTTAAAGAATCCAAAGCACTTTAAGTCGATTCAGGCAGTGATGTTAAACGGTTTATATTCTTGAGTTTCCGTTTTTCATCACTGTCTTTTTTTGTGCTTAAAATAAATGTACTTTATTGTATTTGTTCAATCTATGTAAAATATATTGATATGTCGTTTAGAATGTGATAATCTGGAAGCATTAGAAAATCGGATATAGGAGAATACAATGTCGGAAATTCAATCGCTGAATGAAACCTTAATCGGTAAAGATGTTGTTTTGAAACGGGCAAAATTAAATAAGGATACGGCAGAAGATATTTTTCGGGTTGTCGATAAATGTCGGGACGTTTTTTTACCTTGGCTCGGGTGGGTCGCCTCTACGGTTTCGGTTGATGATACGTGGGCGTTTTTGGAAAAATCCGATAAAAAGTGGACGGATAAAGAAGGCTTTGTTTACGCTATTTATCATCAAGAAAAGTTTATCGGGCTTATTAGTGTGTTAAATGTAGCATGGAAACATGATCGTGCCGAAATCGGTTATTGGTTAGATACCGATTATACCGGACAGGGTTTTATCAGTCAGGCGATTTCTTTAATCGAAAAAGAGTTGTTTGGAAAAGGGTTTAACAGATTGGTAATTCATACGGATGTAATGAATGAAAAATCGGCAAATGTTGCCCGTAGAAAAGGATATACGCATGAAGGTATATTACGTCAGGAAATTTTTTCCATAGCACATCAGCGATATCGGGATATGAATGTTTTTTCAAAATTACGTGCCGATTATCAGAAAAACACATAAGCACGCTTTTTACTTTTTGCTTGACAAATTGGCAATATTTTGCTATATAATGTGCATTATAATCAGAAAACAGGTTTTTGTGATTAAAGAAATTGAAAAGCTGTCTTGTTTTGCAAAGACGGTATTTTTGTGCACTTTATGAAGAAAGGATTAAAATGATAGAACATATTAAAATTGAAGATGAAATGGGTATAGCGGAAGAACCTAAAACAGAAATGGATACATTATTAGATTTGGCAGAAAAAACAGATTATCAGGTTCAGCCGTTAAGAGAAGTACAATTGTGTGACGGTATGCGTGAACCGATTGGCATAACGGAAATTAAAATACTTTTGGGTAAAATGGATGCATTGAGTCGATTAGTGTATCCGGATGCTGAACCAATGTCTTTTCAATTGGGTGTCACAAAGGTATTTGCTCCGCAGTATCTTGATGATATGGAGGCTGAAAACGATATTGAAAACGAAGTGTGTGGTAATTGGCTTGATGAAGAAATGCCTAAAAGTGAGCCGATTATTGCCGAACAAACAGCTTTAGAAGAATTGGTTAACAACGCTTTTTATCATCAAAAATCCGATTTTCATAAAAATAATCAAAAATGGGCAGATTTCTGTGCCGGAAAAGATTATGGTTTCCTTCCGCCGGTGGTTGCTGTTTCCTTTACATCCCGCACAGGTGAAGTTTTAAGATTAAAAGCCTATCGGGAAGGACAACATACAAAAGCTTAAATCAATTTGACGTGTGTTGAGTTAAATGCGAAAATCTTTTAAAATAAAAAATATATAAAATTAACTGAATATTCTATTCAACAAAAAAGTGGGTTATTACCTGCTTTTTTTGTGCTTGTTGGATGAAAAATAATTTTTTTCTTGACTTTTGAAAAAGATTGACAGATAATATCAAATATTATTTTAGAGTTGTTCATTATAAGGAGATATCAATGAAATTATTGGACGGAATCAGTGTTTTGGGATTGAAATTAATTGCACAACCTAATCGTACAAAATATTTAACGGAGTATATTGCCGAAGGTAATTTGAAAGCGATTGAATTATTGTTGGAAGCCGGAGCCAATCCAAACAGTGCTGTTAATGCCGATGGGGAGACAGCGATGTTAGTTGCATTAACAAAAGGGGATGCATACCTTTTGCGTTTATTGATGAAGTATGGTGGAAAATTACCGGATGTTAATGATGAAATGTTGGAAACATCATGGTTAGGTGTCGGATTAAATCAGAACAATTTAGGTAGATTTGTTGAATGGGTCCAAGTGTTATCGGATTTCGGATTTTTTAAACGTCAATCTCCCAAAGTTGTTTTAAGAATGATGCAATATTGTACGGAACGAATTTTGCGTGGTGGTAATCAAGCGGTTTTATATGCCGATCAAAATGTTCAGAAAGCCTTTAAATGGATGATTCAAGATATATCCTTTCAGAATACGGATATAAAAACGGAACAAATAAACCGTTATTTTGTGGATTTTGTTTTAAAAAATCATATGAGCTATTTAATTGATGAGATGGCTCAACGAGGTTTGGATGTGAATATAAAAGATTCTTCCGGTATGCCTTTAATCATGGGTTTGTTGCAACCGGAATTTGATTCGTACGATGAATCACTTCGAAATAAAACAGTTAGAAAGCTTTTGAAACATCCGAAAATTGATTTAAATACACAAGATAAATATGGAAACACGTTGTTACATTTCTTAGCAGCACAAAATGAAAGCGGATTCTTAAAAATGGCATTGGAACAAGGTGCTAATCCAAATATTCAAAATTCAGAAGGATGTGTTCCGTTGGTTTCGGCGGCTCGTTGGGATTCCAAGGCTTGTGTGGAACAGTTGTTAAATAAAAATCCGGATTCAAAACAAGTTAATGAAGCCTTAATGCAGGCTGTTCATGGATCACATTTTGAGGTTGTTAAACTATTGGTTGAAAAGGGTAATGCAGATGTCAATTACGGAGATGTGACACGGTTAGGGTTCGTATTATCAAATGATAATGAACAAAATAAAGGAAATTATTGTGAAACCCCTTTAATGAATGCACATACTTCACAAATAGCTGAATATTTAATTCAAAAGGGAGCAAATGTGAATGCCCGGGATTTGCAAGGATATACGCCATTAATGCATATCATTGATGATTGTGAAGGAATGCGTATGTCTGATGTGGTTGATATTGTTGATTTACTTATTAAAAACGGAGCGGACATCAATGGCTCTGCCGGCGGGAAAACACCCTTAATTGCCATATCCCAAAAACGTCAAGACCACATCGAAAATAAACTGATTTTTAATATGTTGGTTCGGCATCCCGATATTGATTTGAATGCACAGGATGAGGAAGGAAAAACAGCATTAATCCATTGTACTCAGTTGAATGATATTGATGGTGTTCATGCCTTATGCAAAGCCGGTGCCCGTATGGATATTCGGGAGAATACGGGTAAAACAGCCATTCAGTTGGCGGCAGAAAATACACACGCTTCAGAGGTGTATGATGCATTATATCGCTACATGAAAGCATATTGTTTGTCTAAACAAGTGGAAGAAATTACCCGAAAAACTGAACCTGTATGTGTTGTAAACGGAGCAGAAAAAGGAGTTTCTCCTCAAAAACAATCCCATACAATGGTGTAAGAGTTTAAAAACAGATAAAAACGGCATAGTAAATGATACTGTGTCGTTTTTTTGATGCTCGTCATCCCATAAGCAAGTAGGTGGAGGTGGGGATTAAAATCGGATTGAAGATAAGCGTAAAGATTTATTTCCACGAGAATCTGAAACGAGTTCAGATTAACGGTGGGGGTAAAGGTTACTGTCATTTTTGAGATACTTTTAACTTCCACTACCATCAATCAACTTTAAAGAAAAAAGACTTATATATTTTATAAGTCTTTTTTATACTTATCGCTACCCCGAGTTTGATTCGGGGCCTTGTGACGAAAGGGTAGGGTTTTTGTACCAGTTCTTTCCGAGAATCTGAAACGAGTTCAGATTGACGGTAGGGGTAAGGGTTACTGTCATTTTTGAGATACTTTTAACTTCCACTACCATCAATCAACTTTAAAGAAAAAAGACTTATATATTTTATAAGTCTTTTTTATACTTATCGCTACCCCGAGTTTGATTCGGGGCCTTGTGACGAAAGGGTAGGGTTTTTGTACCAGTTCTTTCCGAGAATCTGAAACGAGTTCAGATTGACGGTAGGTGTAAGGGTTTACTGTCATTTTGGACATCTTTAACTTCCGCTATCATTAATCAACTTTAAAGAAAAAAGACTTATTTATTTTATAAATCCTTTTTATACTTATCGTCATCCCGAGCTTGATGTGGGGTCTCGTGACAAACGGGTAGGGTTTTTGTACCGGTTCTTTCCGAGAGTCTGAAACGAATTCAGATTGATGGTGGATGTAAAGGTTTACTGTCATTTTGGACATCTTTAACTTCCACTATCATCAATCAACTTTAAAGAAAAAAGACTTATTTATTTTATAAATCCTTTTTATACTTATCGTCATCCCGAGCTTGATTCGGGGTCTTGTGACGAAAGAGTAGGGTTTTTGTACCGGTTCTTTCCGAGAGTCTGAAACGAGTTCAGATTGATGGTGGATGTAAAGGTTTACTGTCATTTTGGACATCTTTAACTTCCACTATCATCAATCAACTTTAAAGAAAAAAGACTTATTTATTTTATAAATCCTTTTTATACTTATCGTCATCCCGAGCTTGATGCGGGGTCTCGTGACGAAAGGATAGGGTGTTTGTGCCTGTTCTTTCCGAGAATCTGAAACGAGTTCAGATTGACGGTGGGGGTAAAGGTTTACTGGCATTTTGGACACTTTTAACTTCCACTACCATCAATTAACTTTAAAGAAAAAAGACTTATATATTTTATAAGTCCTTTTTATACTTATCGTCACCCCGAGCTTGATGCGGGGTCTCGTGACGAAAGGGTAGGGTGTTTGTGCCTGTTCTTTCTGAGAATCTGAAACGAGTTCAAATTGATGGTGAATACTAAACACATTATCGTCATTTTTGAGATGCTTTTAACATTCATTATCACCTAATGCTCCGACATGTGAAACGGATGAATAACGTTTTGTTTTAAATAAATCAGTGGTGTCTTTTTTTTATAAGTTTATCGGTTCAGTTAGGTTGTTTTTTTATGTAAAGTGTGTTTTTTTTAGTTAAATATTGCTGTTTGTCATAAAGAAAAAGCCTACCAAAGAGGCAGGCTTTTCCGATAAATATACCATCAACAAATTAGCTTTGTTTAAAGTCTGCTGTTAAGGTACCGCCATTTCCTGAACAACCAGAATTGCTGATACCTAAAGAAGTAGCTGTTGCTTGACAGATTTTTACATTGTCAAATGTCAATGTAATTTGGACATTATCTTCAGTGACTGTTGCAGTGCCGATTTGTGTTCCATTAACTTTTGAATTTGAACCAAACAAACCTGTTGAAGCAAATGTTGGAACAGCATTAGCTTGGACGGTCCCATTATTCATCATTTTACTTGTCATATAAGAAGAATATGCGATAACGGCATATTTGTTAGCCATATCGACAACTTCATTTGCACGGTAGCGGTTCATAGCCATTGTATAACCGGCAATACCACCGACTGACAAAACACCGATAATAGCTAAAACGCCCAACATTTCAACCATTGAACGACCTGATTCTTGAGTTTTTTTCATAGTTAGTTCCTTTCTAGTTTTCCATATGTAAAACGAGAAACGAATCTTTTGCCTTATTTTCGCAGTTTGACCAAAGCTTCAAACTCTTTACGCTGTTTTCCCTTTCCCTGAAAGGTTAAACCATATTTTTTGTTGCGTGCGAACAACAATAGATTTCGTTCCGATGAAAAGGGTTCTTCCAAAGCTTTTCCCCCTCTCCACTTTTTTAGTATAAAAGATTATTTTTTTAAACACAAGCATTTTTTTTTGAAAAAGAATAAAAAAATATTATTTTTGTACGAAAAAAGATTGCTCACAAAAAAAAGCCCACCACGGAGGCAGGCTTTTCTGATAAATATACTATCAACAAATTAGCTTTGTTTGAAGACCGGAGTTAAGCTACCGCCACCTGTTGTACATGTGCTGTTGCTGATACCTAAAGAAGTAGCTGTTGCTTGACAGATTTTTTGATTGTCAAAATTTAATGTCATTGTAACTTTATCTTCATCGACTGACGCATTACCAATTGTTGTTCCATTAACTTTTGAATTTGAACCAAACAAACCTGTTGATTTGAATGTCGGAATAACATCATTACTTGCTGTTCCGTTATTCATCATTTTGTGTGTCATCCAAGCAGAATATGCGATAACAGCATATTTGTTAGCCATATCAACAACTTCGTTCGCACGATAACGGTTCATTGCCATTGTGTAACCGGCAATACCACCGACTGACAAAACACCGATAATAGCTAAAACGCCCAACATTTCAACCATTGAACGACCTGATTCTTGAGTTTTTTTCATAGTTAGTTCCTTTCTAGTTTTCCATATGTAAAACAAGAAACGAATCTTTTGTCTTATTTTCGCAGTTTGACCAAAGCTTCAAACCCTTTACGCTGTTTTCCCTTTCCCTGAAAGGTTAAACCATATTTTTTGTTGCGTGCGAACAACAATAGATTTCGTTCCGATGAAAAGGGTTCTTCCAAAGCTTTTCCCCCTCTCCACTTATTCAGTATAAAAGATTATTTTTTTAAACACAAGCATTTTTTTTTGAAAAAGAATAAAAAAAATATTATTTTTGTACGGAAAAAGATTGTTTTTTTGTAAAATATAAGGGGTTTTTGAAGTAAAAAATATCTAAATAAGGGGAGAATCAATAAGCTTTTTAAGAGAAAACCAAAGCATTTTTTAGATAAATTCAGTGATTTTCCTATATGACAATAAATCTTTACACCTGCTGTCATATTGAACTTGTTTTAACATTTCGGGTAGATATAGCATGAATACTCGGTCCTTTTGTGACGACACCATGAATTAGTGCTCAGAGTGACGGTAGAGGTCAAAAGAGAACAGAATAAAGGTCGGGATAATAATCAGTATGATGATAAGCTAAGTATAAAAACGAAAAGAACAGATGCGAACGAAGTATTATAACACTTCCCGAAAAAAGTGAATTTTTCAGGAAGTAATTTACTTGTTGTGTGATTTATTCTTCGATGATTTCATCTTTATGTTCATCAATAAATTTTTCCAACCAATGAATATTGTATTGACCGTCCAAAAATTCCGGGTTGCCAATAATTTTTTGATGAAGTGGAATGGTGGTGGATATACCTTCAATGACAAATTCTTCCAATGCCCTTCGTAAACGCATTAAGGCTCCGTTACGTGTTCTGCCATGTACAATCAATTTGGCAACCATGCTGTCATACGTTGGTGGAACCCGATAACCGGCATACATTCCCGAATCAACCCGAACTTCCAATCCTCCCGGAGTGTGCCAAGACCCGATTTTGCCGGGGCAGGGGATAAATGTTTTTGGATTTTCGGCATTGATACGGCATTCAATGGCATGACCTGAAAATTGAATGTCATCCTGTGTGTATCCTAATTGAGCTCCGGCAGATACCCGTAATTGATCACGTACGATATCAACACCCGTTACCATTTCCGTAATCGGATGTTCCACTTGCACACGGGTATTCATTTCCAAGAAATAAAAATGACCATTTTCGTATAAAAATTCAATTGTTCCGACATTGGAGTAACCTAATTTTTTCATTGCCTTGGCAGCAATTTCGCCGATTTCTTTTCGTTCTTGGGCGTTTAATGCCGGTGATGGTGTTTCTTCCAATACTTTTTGATGATTGCGTTGTAATGAACAATCACGTTCGCCCAAGTGGACAACATTACCATAATTATCCCCGATAATTTGTACTTCGATATGACGGGGTGTTTGCAGATATTTTTCAATATAGACAACATCATTTGCAAAAGAATTGCGGGCTTCATTTTTTGCCAATGTAAATGCATCTGTCATTTCAGCGGCATTGTGGGCAACTTTCATCCCTTTGCCTCCACCACCGGCAGCAGCTTTTACAATAACGGGGTAACCGATTTTTTCGCCCCACATCAATGCTTCTTCAACCGTTTTAACATCGCCGTCCGAACCGGGGACAACGGGTAAACCGGATTCAATGGCGGCTTTTTTTGCCGTCACTTTATCGCCCATCATGCGAATCATTTCCGGTCTAGGACCGATAAAAACCATTCCATGAGCTTCTACCATATCAGCAAAGTCAGCATTTTCAGATAAGAAACCGTACCCCGGATGAATGGCATCCGCACCGGTAATTATGGCGGCCGAAATAATGGCAGCTTTGTTTAAATATGAATCTTTCGGAGAAGCCGGACCGATACAAATGGCTTCATCGGCTAATTTAACATGCATTGCATTGGCATCGGCAGTTGAATGAACAGCAACGGTTTTAATGCCCATTTCCCGACAAGCACGGTGAATACGTAATGCAATTTCGCCACGATTGGCAATTAATACTTTTTCAAACATACCTTATTCCAATGTAAACAATGGTTGATTAAATTCTACCGGATTTCCGGATTCTACTAAAACGGCAGATATCCGACCGGCTTTTGTTGCTTTAATCGGATTAAATGTTTTCATCGCTTCAATTAAGCAAACAGTATCACCAACGGAAACCATATCTCCGACTTTTACAAATGGTGGGTCGTTTGGTGTTTTTGTTAAGTAAACAATACCAACCATCGGAGAAACGATATCGTTTTCAACTTTAACAATTGGTTTGGGTTCTGAAACAACCGGCATCGGATTAGCAACCGCTACCGTAGGGACACCGGCAGAAACAACCGGAGCAACATCACTATGTGCTGTTTTAGGACCGACAATGCGAATATGAACACCGTTTGATTCATAGTCAATTTCAGATAAATTGTTTTCATGTAACAATTCGGCTAACTCTTTAATGGCTTGTTTTTGTTCTTTTTCCATTGATTTTCCCTTTCCTTATAAATCTGATACTTTTTGTTCTTTTACCCTATTTAAATTGAAATTGCAAGCATTAAAAAAGAAACTTTTATGACGAAAATATTCAGTGTGATGTAAATTTTTGTGGATTTTCTGAAAAAGTCCTGTTATGATGCCTGTTATGTTTATGAATAAGAAACAAAAAATTTACGAATCCTTATTAAATGTCGAAGATGATGCCCGTCAGATTCGGTCATTTAAAAATAGACTCATTGCTTCAAATGCAAAGGGAACGGTTCTGTTTGGCACAAAAGAAAATCCGTTTTCGTTTTTAAAAGATACAACGGATACGCCTCAATTACAAAAATTGGTTGATTCGTTTTGCAATTTAATTCCGCTTGAAACCGAAATTAAAACTCCGCAAAATGTTTATCAGATTTCCATTAAAAAATTATCCGATTCGCTGTTGATTATCGCCAAGGATAAAACGGCTGATTTTGCCGTTCATACCAGTTTAATGCGTCAGTTGGGATTTATGTCCGATGTGCTCAGCACACTTGAATATCCTATTTATTTAACGGATCAAAGCGGAAAAATCGTTTATGTTAATCGAGCATTTTGTCAGTTGTTCCATCTGGAATTTAAAGATTTGTTAGGGCATTACTTAAAAGATTATATTTATGAAAACTGTCCGGATTTTCATGGGTTTTGGAAAGGAACAAGTTATTTGAAACTGCAAACGGGCATTGTCCCGTACACAATTACGCAAAGACCGTTTGAAATTGACGATATTGTGTTTTTTTCAGGTATGGCAGAGCAAATTCATACGGTTGCACCGGCCATTGATGAATATGTTTTTCAGGAATCACCATTGCCGACCATTGTTGTCGATGTGTTGGAACATCGAATTGTTTATACAAATAGTGCTTTTTTATCCGCTTTTAAAACAACGGAAATCGATTCATTTAATCAGTTAAATGTAGATACATTGTTTTCCGAAAATACACAGGAATTGTTAAATGTCCGTTTGTCCAAGCTGTTGACAGGAACAGCCAAAAACGATAAACTGGAATTGATAACGGCCCCGATTTTTGGCAGTAAAACGTTTAATGTGTTTGTCGGATTTACCACCGAAAAAAAAGAAGCCTTTATTATTTATTTAATTGATGCCAGTGAACGGAAAAATTTGGAAATGCAATTTGCACATGCTCAAAAAATGCAAGCTATCGGACAGTTAGCGGGCGGGGTTGCACATGATTTTAACAATTTGTTGACGGCAATTATCGGTTATTGTGATTTATTGTTGCAGCGTCACACCGTCAGAGATCCGGACTTTTTGGATATTATGCAAATTAAAGGTAATGCAAATAAGGCTTCCGGTTTGGTAGGACAATTATTAACATTTTCCCGTAAAAAACCCAGCAAAATTCAAGTGATTAATTTTCATGATGCTTTTGTGGATTTATCGGCATTGTTGCAACGTAGTATTGCTCCGTTTGTATCATTAAAAACCGATTTAAAACGCAATCTCGGTTGGGTTAAAATGGATCCTAATCAATTAACGCAGATTTTTCTTAATTTGGCAGTTAACGCCAAGGATGCCATGAAGAACGGCGGAACGTTGCGGATTAGTGCAACAAAAGAAAAATTAAAAAAAGCCAAGGCATGCGGAAATGATATGATTCAAGCCGGTGATTATATTAAAGTTGTTGTTGCCGATACTGGTTGCGGTATAGCTGCCGAACATCTTCCTCACATATTTGAACCATTTTTTACAACAAAATCAAGTTCAAATGCTTCTGGAACAGGGTTAGGATTATCAACCGTTTACGGGGTTGTTCGGGGAGCCGGTGGTTATGTTTCTGTTGATAGTGAACGTGGAATCGGCACAACTTTTGTGATATATTTGCCTCGCATAGAGCAAGGACCGATAATGGTTAAAGATATTAAGCAGGTAAGACCGGTCTTTACACCGTTGAAATCACCTCAAATTTTGTTGGTTGATGATGAGGATGGTGTACGATTGGTGGTATCTCGTGTGTTAAAAGCAAAAGGTTTTTTGGTAACGGAATGTGCTAATGCAGAACAGGCATTGGAAGTGTTGGCAAACAGAAATGATTTTGATTTATTGTTAACAGACATGATTATGCCGGGGATGGATGGAGAAACATTGATTAAACAGGTAAAAAAATCATATCCTTGTTTGAAAACATTGTTAATGAGTGGATATTCCGAAGATATGGCACGCCACGGATCTTCGGAAAATAACGAGTTAGAGTTTTTGGCAAAGCCATTTGAGTTGAATCAATTATTAGAAAAAGTAAAAGAAGTGCTTCAAAAATAGGAAAGGATAAAAAATGACATATACAGATTTGGCACAAGGTATTGAAAGTATTACGCCGGCGAACGGATTAAAAGAAAAATTGGAATTGGCAAAAAAAGAAAATCGTCCGCTTATCATTAAGTTCGGTATGGATCCGACAGCACCGGATTTGCACTTGGGACATGCAGTCGGTTTGAAAAAAATTCGTCAGTTTTTGGATGCAGGACATGAAATTCACTTGATTGTCGGTAATTTTACGGCATTGGTCGGTGACCCATCCGGTCGCAATTCAACCCGTCCGCCGTTAACACCGGAAGAAGTGCAACGCAATGCCGAAACGTATGTTTCTCAATTATCCAAAATTTTTGATACAAGCAAAATTCATATTCATTACAACAATGATTGGTTGGGTCAAATGAGTTTTGCCGATGTGTTAAAATTGCTTTCAAAAGCAACGCTTTCACAAATGATGCAACGGGAAGATTTTAGAAATCGGTATGAAAATAACGTGCCGGTTGCATTGCATGAATTGATTTATCCGTTAATTCAGGGATATGATTCCGTGGCCATTAAATCAGATATTGAATTTGGCGGACGGGATCAATTATTAAACTGTCTGTTTGGTAAATCATTACAAGAAAGCCTAGGAATGGATGGACAAATTGTTTTAACGATGCCGTTGCTTTGCGGAATGGATGGACATATTAAAATGAGTAAATCCAAAGGAAATTACATCGGTTTAACGGAGCATCCGAATGATATGTACGGCAAAACAATGTCTATTCCAGACTTTTTAATTCCGGAATGGGTTGAACTGACTACCGATTGGACGCCGGCAGAAAAAGCCGATGCCGTTGCTGATTTTAAAAACGGAACGACAAATCCAATGGAAATTAAAAAGAAAATTGCCTTCAATATTGTTAAGCAATATCACAGTGAAGCCGACGCTATTGCGGCAGAAGCCTTTTTCTATAAACAAGTTCAACAAAAAGGGTTTGATACAAAAGAATTTAAAGAGGTTTTATGGGCTGATGTCGCCCCGACAGGCAGTATCGGATTGGTTGATTTGGGGGCTAAATTATTGGAACAAAGCAAATCAAATATTCGTCGGTTGATTGAAGGCGGGGCTGTTTCCATAAATGGAGAGAAAACTGGCGATATTAATTTGACTTTATCAAATGATGGTTCCGAAATTCAGTTGAAATTGGGAAAACGAGGTTTCTTTACCTTAAAATAATATTTTTTTTAATAAAAATTAACCGCACGACAAAATATTGTTGTGTGGTTTTTTTATGGTGTCGAACATAATATGTGCTACGTAAATTCAGTTTGGTTGCAAAACGTATAAAGCCTTTAATGAGGATTTAAAGGTGTAATATCATTTACGTTAGTTGATGGAATATTAGCTATCTGTACAAAAAGGTACGTATAAATGCAACACTTTTTTTCACATTTTGGGATTTTTTTTGATTTTAGATAAATAATTCAACTCAAACAATAATCTTTCATTTTCTTAAAAATCCGATTCTTTCGATTCGAAGCGGGAAAAAAAGGTACCTTTTTTTATAATATAAAGTAGTAGTTTTTTGTAGGGAGGAGCCAAATGTTTAAAATCAAACTGAATGAAACCGGACGAAGTATGGTGGAAATGCTAGGGGTATTGGCAATTATCGGTGTATTATCTGTTGCCGGTGTTGCTACTTACCAATATGCGTTAACGGCTTATCAAGCCGGCAAAGTGCAGGATGTTCTCGGAAAAGCCAAAACATTGGCACAAACAGATTCTCGGGCTTCTCATGCATTGGAAGTCAATCGGTTTATTAAATCAGCACTTTCCGAATATGTCCCTGATGACAAAAAGTCCATGGTCAAGTTGGTTAATAGTAATTATCAGGTAACGACATTTAAAGTGGTTTATAAGGTTTGTGAAAAACTCCTTCAAAAGGAAGGTATATTGAATGATATGGGTATTTCAATTTTAACAAGAACGTGCGGAAATCCAAACAGCAAAACAAATATGGTGTTTTCTTTTAATGCAATTCCGGTTGTTAATTCAGACAGTCATTTCGGCGGAACCACTGAAACAGAAACGGATAATCCAAATATTGAACCGCAATCCTGCCCCGATAAAATGGTATGGCGACAAAAAGAAGATGGTACATATGGTTGTGTTTGTCGTCACGAATATGAATTTGGAGATAATTGCGAACGGTGTTATCCGCCCAAAGAATGGTTTGAAGATGAAACAACGTGTCGTTGTCCGGATATGACACCTGTATGGCATAATGAAGAATGTGTTGAATGCATCGATGACAGTACGTGTCAAATTCCGAACCTTGTCTGTGATACATCAAATAATACCTGCAAATCGTGTCCGGATGAACGTCCATTTTATAATGTGAACAGTACAAATCCAGACAAATGTGAAAAATGTCCGGATGCAACACCGGTATTTGCCGTTAATACAAATGAATGCATTGCCTGTCCGAGTTCCGCCCCGTATTGGAACGGTAAAGAATGTTCGCCGAATGAATGCGAATCGAATGAAGATTGCCATAAAATTTATAAAGATACAAATTATTTCTGCTCAAAAGGGGCAAATATTTGTAGTTCGGAAGCGTTTAAAGGAGCACGTTGTAAAAAAGCACTCTATCATACATTTACAATTAACGGAGTTAATTTTTACTGGACCAAGGATGCTTTGGGGGACAATTCCAAAGATTGGGAAGCTGCTGTTAATTTTTGTTTGGCTCTTGGAAAAAAGATGGTTTCTATAACGGAAGATTTAGGCTGTTCAAAAACGGTTGCATATAATAATTTCGAAACATCTTGCAGTGGCGATGAAAATTCAGTTTATAAACAAATTCGGACAAAAATAGCAGCACTTGGATATACTTCTGCACCGTGGGTTTCTTATTATCCTTGGAGTAATGAAACTACTTATACATGTGAACGGGGTTGTATATGGATGGACAGAAACAGAATTAATACAAGTCAGAATTTTGATGATCATGGTGGAACACACTACGCATTATGTCGGGATTGGGGTCCGATGTGTTTTGCCCCCTATACTCGTGAAGGCGATAAATGTGTCTGTCCGACAGGAACATATGATACAGGGACAACCTGTGCAACGTGTACAGCACCGTATATCATAAATGCCACACAAACAGGATGTACTTGTCCGACCGGTTCACATGATAATGGCACAACGTGTATTACGTGTCCGGAGGGGTCAACTTGGAATGATGAACATAAAGCGTGTGCCGTAACCGTTTCGATTGAAAGTGGAACGAAAGAATATATTACAGATTATGCTTGGTATTCACTGTCAAAAGAGGGATGGCTTGATGTGGTTTTTCCCGAAAATATTACAACCGGAAAATGGCAACTTGTTGGTACAAATGAAAAAGCCAATCTGTCTTGCGGTGTTCAGATTATTGGTTGTTCCCTTTGGGATAGTCATTTTTCATTAACAAGTAATACATTTGATTTAACAAATAATACCGTATCAGGTATTGAACCGGTTGAAAAATCACAGTTGGAATGCGGAGTGGCTCCTGATGGTATGAAACATGGGCAACATTTAGATGTAGAAATGAGAAAGCCAAATGCATATACTATACAGGTGCTAATGCATGTTAATAGTCATATTAATTATGCCAGTCCATTCTATGCGACACCGACTGTATCATCTGCAACCGCACAAGCTATTTTGGTGCAGTAACAGACTGTTTTATCAATAAAAAAGAGGGGAACAAATTAAAGGGCAGATTTTTTTCTGCCCTTTATAGTAGCTTTCGATAATAAAGGAATTATTCGTTTATATGGGGTTCTTGGTTGTTTTTCTGTATCGGATTTGTCTGATGTCGGGTAATTGTTGTTGCAACCGATTGTGTGGTATTGGTTTGTTGATGTTGATAATCAGCAACCTTCAAATGCTTAATAATTTTGCATAATGTATCGGACCGCCGAGCATATTCTTCAGAATCCATATTTGTTTTTTCCGTTTTTAACCTGTCATTAAGTTTGTAAGCCAAATCCAATGCTGTTTCGCCCGTGTGATTTTGTAATGTAATATTTACTTGGTTTTCCAATAAAATTCGGATAACGGGTAAATTTTCCTGATAAACGGCAAAATGTAATAATGTTTCTCCGTGATTGTCCTGAATATTTTTATCAATACCTAAATCTAAAAATTGTTTTAGTAAATCTACATTGTTCATTTTAATAATCGGCCAACACACATTCCGTCCCCAAGTATCGGTAATATGGGGATTAATGCCATTATTTAATAAAATTTGCGTTGCTTCCGGATTGTTTTTTAAAATGCTGAAAAATAAGGCGGTTTGACCTTTGTTGTCAACGGAATTGATATCAACTCCTTGATTTATCAAATATTGAACAATATGATTATGTCCTTTTTTAATGGATAACATTAAGGCAGTACATCCTTCATCGTCTTTGGCATGAATGTTTGCTTTTTGTTGAATGCAATATTGCAGTCCTTCTAAATTACCCAAATAGGCGGTATTTAATAAGGCAGTTCTTTGATAATCCGGTGTACGCCACTCAATATCTGCTCCGTATTCCAATAACAAATTTGCTTTTTTAAAATCTTGATGTTTAATGGTTTTTTGCAATGCCGAATAGTAATAGGTATCCGGTTGGTCAAGGTTAATTGGTTTTTCTCCGTTTTTCAATGAACGATTATATGCTGCAAAACAGTCTAAAACAATTTTACAGATGTGATAATCATCCTTAAACATACAGTGATGTAAAATCGGATTTCCCTGATTATCCGGTTGCATGGCATTTGCTCCCAAGCAGAGTAAACCGTAAAACAGATTGAAATATTTGTATTTTAAAGCATCCCAAAGACAATTTCTTCCCTGATTGTTTAAAAAGTTGATATCGGCTTTGTACTGATATAATAAAAATAACAACTTTTTATTGTTTTTAAATACCGCCGAAAAAATAGGGGTATTTCCATATTTATTCGGAATATTTGGATCTGCTCCATGTTCCAATAACACTTTAACGGTTTCTTCACTTTCGGCATAAGTTGCTTTTGATAAAGCGGTATTTCCGATTGAATCCTGTGCATTGATATTTGCTCGGTTTCTTAAAAAATAACGAGCAAGTTCAGATTGTTTTTCACGGCAGGCAATGTGAAGCGGAACACGGGATAATTTATCTCCAACATTTAAATTATAACGCATTTTGTCAACTAAAAAACGGATAATATCATCTTGTTTATCAATAATGAATTGATTCATCATCATATTTTCACCACCGTATGCATACATATCTGCACCGTTTTTAATCAGATAAGCGGCAACTTTAAAGTGCTTGTTTTTAAGGGCTAAATAAAGAGGGTTAATTTCTATTGCTTCTGTTTTAATACGTATGTTGATGAAAGCCCCTTCTTTTAGAAGAGATTTTACGGCATTTAAATTGCCTCTTGAACAGGCATGTAATAATTTTTTATTTAATTCGTTTTGTTGTTCGGGATTCATTTTGTTTAAGCCTTTCTGTTTTTTTATTGATTTTTGAAATTATATAGTATTTATTGGAAAAAATCAACAAAAAATCAAAATGTAAACTTTTCTTTTTTTGTTCTGATAAAAAATCAATATTTTAAAATGCTTGACAAAATGAAAAAAGTTAATTATATTATTATAATAAATCTCATTATTAAATAACAAAAGGAAAAAGATGAAAAAGAAAAGCCAAGAGCATTTTACGATAAAATCAATTTGTGAGTATCATCCTGAGGCCAAAATTATTGAGGAAGATACTGAAAAAATGGTTGTGCAACTGGATAAAAGCGGAACGGATTTTTATGTTGTTCCAAGGGAACCGCAACAGGATGAGTATTCATTCAAACAAAATGCTTTTCAATTTTTAAAATTTATGTATGCCGTGGGAGCTGTTTGTAAAAAATTGAATGATTCACCGAAAAGATTATTACATGATGAAGAAGGAGAGTTCAAATCTTCTTTGCACAACGTTTCTCCTATTAAAGGGTATGCTATTCGTGTTTCTTTTACTTCAAATACGCCGATATCAAAATTATCATCCGATACATTATGGGATATGCGTTATAAAATGGTAAATGAACGTCGAGCAATGATTTACGCATAAAAGGCAACAAAACAGTGTATTATTTTATTGCCTTTAACATAAAATCAAATCAGTTTGATTAACTTTGCTTGAATACGGCTGTTGCAACAGGGGATGTCGAATCACAATCACACGTTGAAACAAGTTTAATATGATGATTTGTATAAAAATTTATCGTCATTTTGGAAAAATGTGTGTGATAGTATTTTGTCCGAAATCTTATCACGACAATGTCAGAATATTTGTGTCGGTTTTATACGAAATTCCGGTTTCAATTTGGGATGACAGCAGGTTTAAAGAGTTGTGCAATACAATTAAAATCCCTTGCTATAAAAAAAGGTACGTATAAATGCAACAATTTTTTACACATTTTAGCAAATTTTTTGATTTTGGATAACTTATTCAATTAAAACAATAATCATTCATTTTTGTAAAAATCTGATTTTGCCGAAACGCATAGGGAAAAAAAGGTACCTTTTTTTATAATATAAAGTAGTAGTATCTTTATAGGGAGAAGTCGTATGTT
>SUUT01000003.1:0-63783 GCA_015062385.1 Alphaproteobacteria bacterium
CAGCAAAATCAAATTTTTGCAGAAATGAAAGATTATTGTTTGTGTTGAATATCTTATACAAAATCAAAAAAAATGCCAAAATGTGTAAAAAAGTGTTGCATTTATACGTCCCTTTTCTTGCAGATAAGGAAAAGATGTAAGTGATGTTTTTTTGTGTTTGTAAAGTGGGGATTGATTGTCCGGATATGATTTTTTTAAGCGTTTAAAGTGTTGACTTGTTTGTCTTTTTTAAATAAATAAAGCAAATGCTTTAATGCCTCTCCACGAGAAGATGTTAAATTTTTATCAGTGTTTAAAATCAGTTTTGCATCTTGTGTTGCTGTATATAATAAATCGCTGTGCATGGATAAATCTGCAAATTTAAAGTTTAGTAATCCAGATTGTTTGGAACCTAAAATTTCTCCGGCGCCTCTTAATCGTAAATCTTCTTCTGCAATTAAAAATCCGTTATCGGTTTCTCTCATAATTTTTAGTCGAGCTTGTGCCGTTTGAGATAATTTCTTTCCATAGAGGAGTAAGCAGGTTGATTGGGTATTTCCTCGTCCGACACGTCCTCTTAATTGATGCAATCCCGCTAACCCAAAGCGTTCTGCTTGTTCAATAACCATAATAGAGGCAGATTTGACATCAACGCCGACTTCAATAACTGTTGTTGCAACCAATATATCAAATTCCCCTGAGACAAATTTTTCCATAATGGCATCTTTATCTGATCCTTTCATTTTTCCATGAACTAAACCGATACGATTCTTAAATATTTTTTTCAATTCTTCGAAGCGTTTTTCAGCAGCAATTAAGTCTGATTTTTCTGATTCTTCTACTAATGGACATACCCAGTAAACTTGTAGTCGTTCAGTGCTGTTTTGTATTTTGTAAAAAAGTTTTTCTGCAATTTCCGTTGCTTTTGTCATAGGCATAACACGTGTTTCGATTTTTTTTCTGTTTGCCGGTTTTTCATCTAAAATGGAAATATCCATATCTCCGTAATTTGTTAAAGCAAGTGTTCGTGGAATTGGGGTAGCCGTCATAACCAACACATTAACCCCTTTTTCTTTTTGTGTTAAAGCAAGTCGTTGATGAACTCCGAATTTGTGTTGTTCATCAATAATAACTAATCCTAATTTATGATAGCAAACGTCTTCACTGAAAACGGCATGTGTACCGATAAGTAGTTGTATCTCTCCGGATTTGAGTGCGGATAATAATTCTTGACGTTTTTTTCCTTTTTCTCGACCTGTTAACACTGCCATGCGAATAGGTATATTTTGTAGCATTTTTTGAATAGATTCAAAATGTTGATGAGCCAAAATGTCTGTCGGAGCCATTAAAACGCCTTGAAAGGAAGATTCTACTGCTTGTAAAAGACTCATCAGTGCAACAATTGTTTTGCCACTACCGACATCTCCTTGTAATAGGCGAATCATTTTACCTGTATCTGCTAAATCAGAACCGATTTCGGTAATAACACGATTTTGGGCATTTGTCAGCTCAAAGGGTAATTGTTTCTTTAACTGTGATTGCAGAGTTTTTGAGGTGGGAATTATAGTTCCTTGTTGTTTTTTTTGTTTTGCACGGACTAAAAGCAGTGCTAATTGATTAGCTAAGAGCTCATCGTAAGCCAGTCGCATTCGGTTTATATTTTGTGGTAATAAATCATTTTCTTCATGTGGTGTATGAACTTTTTTCAATGCTTCATGGAAAGAAGGCCATTTTTTTTGTTGTAAAAAAGAATTATCCAGCCATTCGGGTATGGAAGGTAAATGTGCCAGTATTGTTTGAATGGATTTTGTTATACCTTTATTTGTTAATCCTGCGGTTAGCGGGTATATCGGTTCAAATTCGGGAATGGCAGTGGAAGAGGGGGTTATATAATCCGGATGAAGAATTTTTATTGTGCATCCAATCCGTTCTATTTTTCCTGAGACCGTATATGTTTGTCCGATTGTTAATTGTTTTTTTAAGTAATCGGCGTGGTAGTTGAAAAATACTAATTCAATATCGCAAGCACATAAATTGCCGGTTGCCAAAATACGATAAGGCATTTTTTTGCGGAGGGGTGTGATGTGTTCGGAAATGGTTAATTGTATCGTACCATATTCCCCACGTTTTACCTGAGATAGATTTGTTATTTGAGGGCGATGATTAATGCCGATAGGTATATGAAATAATAAATCAATCAAACAAGGTCCGCATAATTTTTTTAAAAATCCGGCTGTTCTATCTCCTATACCTGCAAGAGATGTATAATCTTTAAAAAGAATATTTAAAGATTCGGGACGCATTTTTAAGAAGCCTGTTTGTTAATGATAACACCTGAACGGGTTGATTTTTTAGGTTGCTTAAACAGTTCTTTTTTCGTTCTTTTGACATTTACGGGTTTTGTTTGATTGAGTGGTCGGATAGGTTTGATAATTTTTCCATCGGGTAATTTTAAAGTTCCGTCTTGGTATACGGTTGATTGAAAAATCGGTAAATTGTCAAATCTGTTTAATACTTCCGAACAATTCATTTCCGGAGCCTTTTTTTGTTCTGAGTAAACCTCAAATTTTTTACGGGCATAAGCGGTTAAGGCTGCTGTTTCTTCCTTTTCGGTAGCTGTTTGATTGACCAAAATACGGCTGGCAATGACTTCGTAATTTTTTAATTTATCTGTATCTGCACCGCAAGCTTGTGCCGCACCGGCGGTAATTGCCAATTTTTCGGCTTCGGTCAGTCCTTTGCTTGTTCGGCTTTGTGCCAATGTGGGGGTTGTTAACAAAAGAGAGAGACTTGTAAGTATAAAGAGTATTTTTTTCATTGATTTTTTCTCCTTCCTATGACTATATAATGAAAGTATATACAATCAAATGAAATAATTCAAGGAGATTTTTATGCAACTTTCGGGTCCGTCTATTATACCGACTATGTCGACAAGTGCCGTTATTTTATTACATGGATATGGGGCAAACGGTTCTGATTTGATTTCTATTGGAGAAGACTTATCGTCAGAGTTTTCTCAAACGGCGTTTTTTGCTCCAAATGCATCGACAGAAATTTTTTCGCAAGGGTACGAGTGGTTTTCATTAAATGACTATAATCCGCAGCAGTTGACACTTGATTATTTAAATGTTTTGCAAAAGCGGGCAATGTATCAAGTAGATTTAGTTAAAAATTATATTTTAAATGTTGTAGAAACGTGTCATATCCCATTGGATAAAATAATTATCGGGGGATTTTCTCAAGGAGGCTTGATGGCGTTTTTGACGGCATACTCTATGTCGGAAAAATGTGCTGGTGTTATGGGGTTGTCGGCTGTTCCGCTTGTTCAATCGGTACCCTGTTGTTTCAGTATGCCGGTATTATTAACACATGGTGGTTTGGATTCGGTTGTTCCGCCGATTGCAATGAATATTTCAAAGGACACGCTTGAAAAAATGAAACAGCCTGTGCAAACCTTTTGTTCAAAGAGAATGGAACATAATATTGATAAAGCCTGTTTGGATCAGATTCGCCTGTTTTTAAAAAAACGGTTTTAATGTTTTTTATGACGGCAAATACATTGTTCCGCCGCTGAACGGTTCCGGAACACCGGTTGTTTGTGGATAGCTAATCGGTAAACCGGTTAAAGAACGAACGGCTAAAAAGGCATAAGCTTGTGCATTGAGCGTATCATTGAGCCAATGACATTCCGAACCGGTGTGTATTTGTCCGGATAGTTTCTGCTTTATAAGTCTTAACAGAGCAGGATTATGTATTCCGCCACCGATTAAAATCCATTGATAAGGGGATTGCGGTAAGAATTTTTCTGCATCCTGAATACTTTGTGCAATAGCAGTTGTGATGGTTGTTGCTCCGTCATCCAAAGAACAGCCTTCAATTTGTTCATATAATTTTAGAAATGCTTTTTTATCGGTTGTTTTGGGCGGAGAGGTTAAATAGAATTTATCTTTTAACAGGCGTGTTAATAACCGTTTATCTAATTTTCCCCGAGTTGCATGAATGCCGTCATAATCCATTTCCGCTCCTGTATGACGATGGATCCAATAGTCCAGTAAAGCTGTTCCAATACCCACATCAAAAGCTTGCAATTCACCAAAAGGACCAATATATGTCAGGGTTGTAATGCCACCTAAAGATACAATAGCTATCGGTTTTTCCATGTGTCGTGTCATGGCGTTATAGAATGCTGTAAAAACAGGTCCACCTTGCCCGCCGGCTTTTAAGTCCGATTGAATAAATTTGGCAATAACGGGAATACCGGTAGTTGTTGCTAATTTTTGTGGATTTCCTAAAATGACGGCAACTTTTTCAGTCGCATTACGATACATTAAATGTCCGGAATATCCAATCAGATTAATTTTAGGGTACTCTCTTTTATATTGCACATAAAATTCTTGAAAAACAGTTAAGTGAAAAGCTGTTAAATCTTCATCTAACTGTTTCATTTCTTGTGTGTTTGTATAATCGTCTTTCAAAATGAAAGAGAGAATGCGTTCTTTTAGATCTATTGGATACGGGCGGGTTAATTGTTTTATTTTGCCGTACAAATCAACTCCGTCTGTTTTTAAGAGACAAATTTCAACGGTGCTTAAACTCGAATCCGAATAGATACCGATAGCTGTTTTTTCTTCAATGTACATTTTAGCCTGTTCTTACGATTTAAACGGATTTGGTAATTCATCTTGTGCTGTTTCAATCCGATTATATAATAGGTTTAAAAATTCACGTTTATCAAGTCCGGCTTCAATTGGGGGCAATATTCGAAGAGTTACTTTGCCGGCATATTTTTTAATTTGATTTTTTGGCCAACAATAACCGGTATTCAATGCAACAGGCACAACAGGGACTTTACATTGTTCATATAAAAAAGCCACACCAGGGGTGTACGGTTTTTTTGTACCCGGTTTTGTGCGGGTTCCTTCCGGAAAAATAACCAGATTCATTCCATCATCCAAATGTTTTTTAACACCGGTTAACATTTTACGCATGGTTTTAGCTCCACCCCCACGGTCAATCGGAATACAGCCTGTTTTTAAAAAGTAAATACCTGCAATCGGGATATAAAGTAATTCTTTTTTTAAAACATAAAACACATGAGGAATGAGACCGTGGAATAATCCTGTTTCAAAAGCGGATTGATGTTTTGATGCAATAATATAGCCGTTTTGTTGAGGTAAATTTTCAAGCCCTTGAACGTCTAATTGAATGCCACAGATAAGACATAATAATTTTGGTGTCATTTTAGACCAAAAACGGGGAAAACACCCAGCGGCTTTGCAGGAAAACAATAATGTCGGTGAAAATAATATAAACAAAATTAATGTAATAACATACCATGAGATTACAAAAAGAATAGAACGAATCCATAAGACTGTTTCTCGCATTTTACCCTCCGAAGTTCAGCCAGTGTTTTAAGTTAACAAATACAAATTTATGATATTCAATAAATAACAACCATGCATAACGGGTTTTAATCCAATTAACAGAGTTGTTAAATTCTGTCGGGAAGACAGGCATAGGTGCAATTTTGAGTGTTTTGTTTTTTCGGTTGATTTCAAAAACACTCCGAGGCATATGATAAAAACTGGTTACCAATAAAACAGAATGGATGTTTTTGTTTTTAATCCAGTTATTGATTTCTTTTGCATTGCCGACAGTGTTTTCAGCTTCATACCCTAATGTTATTTTGTTTTTAAGTGATGGGGGAACGTTTTTCAATAATTTTTTTGCAGATACCTTCTTATTAACACCGGATATTAATAAATGGTCGGCATCTTGCTCTTTTAATAATTTTATGGCTGTATCAATTCGTTTACTACCACCGGTTAGAACAACAACCGCTTCTTGTTTCGTTGATAAATCGGTTTGTAATGAAAAAGCATAAATACAAAAGCAGACAAATCCGATAAGCCAACAACAAAAAGAAACTGCAAGACAGTAAAGCAATAAGTGCCAAAAATGTTTCATTATAAACTTCTCTTCAAATCACTCCAAACAGTTTTAAACGCTGTTAGGTAAGATAATACAGCAGCTAAAACCGGAATACAAGTTAAAATGCCCCATTGTTCATGTGTCAGGGTTGCGTTTAAAATAAAACTGCCTGTTAAGTTATTTAAATAATAAGCAAAAAACATCATAACGGGTAAAGCTATTAAAAATCCGATAATACCACCGATAAGGGTTAAATAAAAACTGCGATTTGCGAATTGGCGAGTTATATAAAAGTCCCCGGCCCCCATCATGTGAATAAGTGATATAACTTTTTGATGAACTTTTAATCCCGATTTTGTGACAAACATAATCGAAAATGCTAAACTGATTAAAATTAATATTAAAACAACACCAACCAGTCGAATAATGTTTTGTGCCAATGTAATCAGTTTGGATAATGCAATTCGATGACTGTCTAAAATTGCCATTGGAACTTGTTCGGATAAATCTGCTTTGATTTGATTTAGATCCGGTAAATTTTTTGTATCAATTGTAACGTCAATTAATTTAGGCAGAGGTAATTCGGTTGTTGTGATGTGTTCGCCAAGCCAAGGAGCCATTAAAGAATCCATTTGTGTATCGGATAACACTGTTGCTCCGAGAACCCCATCAGCTGAACGGATGATAGTTAAAGCTGTTTCAATGTCTGATTGCAACAGTTCACCTCTTTTTTTGCCATCCGAATCATACGATGGAATTTGAACGGTTAAAGAACCGGCAATATCTTTATGCCAATTTTTTACAGAATCATGTGTTATTAATGCCGTTGCTAAAATTAATGTAGCAATAAAAACCATAAGCATACTAATCCAGCTGATAAAAAAACTGGATGAGTCGCGAGCAAAAGGAATATCTGCGGATTTGGCCATTTTTTTCTCCTTATTGTCCGTTGTTTCTTATGTTTGGATTTATTCGTTCCAATCGACCGTGTGATAAATGGAGTTGGTCAAAACGGAAATGTTTAATTAAATTTTGATTGTGTGTTGCAATGACAATTGTTGTTCCCAATTTATTTAATTCTAGAAATAAATAGAGCAATCTTTTTGCCATAGCATCATCTACATTGCCGGTTGGTTCATCGGCAACAAGTAATTGTGGACGATTAATAACGGCACGAGCAATAGCAATACGTTGTTTTTCTCCACCAGATAGCTCTGGTGGGAACGCTTTTAATTGCTTTTCTAAACCAACCCAAGCCAAAAGTTCGCTAACATGACGTTTAATTTCGGTTTCTTTTACGCCGGCAATTCGTAAAGGTAAAGCAACATTGTCAAATGCATTTAAATGATTAAGTAGTCGATAATCTTGAAAAACAACACCGATTTGGCGTCTAATTTGTGCTTTTTCAGCACGGGAAAGTGTATCAACAGCTTTTCCGAATAATCGAACACGACCTCGTGTTGGTAAATGGTTCATATAAAACAATCCGAGTAATGATGTTTTTCCGGCCCCGCTTTCGCCCGTCATGAAGTGAAATGACCCCGGATCCAGTGTTAATTGAATGTCTTTTAATATCTCCGAACCATGTCCATAACGGAATGAAACGCCGTTAAACTCGGCAATTGGGGATGAAAGTTTATTTTTTTCAAACACTTAACTTAACCTCTTTAAAAAATGTTGTATCTTTTTGCAAAATCGTATATATATTATTTACACTATTTTTTTTAAAAGGGAAAGATAAATGTTAGTTATATGTCCAAAATGTTTTACGCAATATGTTGTTTCAGATGAAATTAAACTGCCGGAAGGACAGAAATTTCATTGTTCTGCTTGTCAAAATTACTTTTTGCTGGATGCTGGTCGGCAAAATGCTTTTTTAAGTGGAAACGAGGATGAAACAGATATTATTCCAACTGTTTCTGCCGTTATGAATCAACAAAATGGAAATGTTATTACAAATTCTGTTGTGCCGTCCGGTGTCGAAAAAGAAATTATATCCTCTAAACAACAGGTTGTTGCACAAAACAATACGGTTGACATGCAAACGTCAGATATTTCACTTATACAATCACCGGCAGAACCAAAATTTACGGAGCCGTTATCTCTGTTATCGCAAGAAGTTCCACAGACAACCGATCGATTGGATTCTATTCCGGAAGCATTTAAACCGGTTATTCCCGAAAAGAAAAAAACATCTGTTTTATCTGTTTTGTTTTGGTTGTGTGTTGCCGGTGGTATTTGTTATGGGGCATATTTGCAAAAGGATTTTTTAATTGCTCAGGTAGATGAATTTGTATTGGGTTCATTAGATAAAGATTCTCAAAAACAATCTGTAAAAACCTTGAAGAAAGAAACGGCTAAAAATATTCAGAAAGCTCAACCGGAAGATATAAAACAAAAGCAGGTTGAAAGGGTTGATTCGGTTAAACGGATTGAAAAAACAGATGATGCAATTCAAAAAACGGAAAAAGTACAATCAATGGATGTTGTGTCGAGTGTAATGCCGATTGTTAAGCCGCAAAATCAGATGATTAAGGAAAATGACGGAGATGTAAAGCAACCGGATATTAAAAATGCTGATGTTTCTGAAGATATGGTCCAGTCGGTAGATTCTTATTCGAAGGATACTACGAAGAATGTATTGAAAAATAATCCGGATTCGCAGAATGCGACTGCACAGATTCAGTTGACGGATGTGCCTTTGAATAATAATGTGGCTTTGCCGGTTAATTCGGTGGATGAAACGACTAAAGAGGAAGAAATACTTCCGACTTTAAACAGTAAAGACGAAAGTTTAGATGTAAAATCGGATGATGTTGTTCCGGTAGTTATTCGTGAACAAGCCGTTGTTTCTGATGCTTTTGCGGGATTAGGTGCTGTTCCGGAAGCATCCGTTAGTGAGGCAAGTCGTATTTTGACGATTCGGGATATTGTTTATGAATTATCCCCTAATGAAGCCGGTGTTATGCGGTTAATGATAAAGGGGAATATTGCCAATACCGAATTAAAGAAGATGGTTATTCCTGAATTAAAAGCGGTTGTTTATAATCATGAAGATATGGTTGTTGCCCGTAAACGAATTATTTTGTCACAACCGGAAGTGGAGGGTAATACCGTGCAATCCTTTTTTTCAAGCGTTGTTCCGGCTCCGGTGGAAGTTGCTCGTGTGGAGGTAATATTTGATGAGTAAAATGCCCCGTTTGTTAAGAAAAAAATCTAAAAAAAATACATCTGAAACGGTTATTTCATATCATTATAGGCGAGCATATTTGTGTTGGGGTTTGTGTGTCAGTACGTTTATTTGTATTGCATTTTTATCTTTGTTGAGTTTTGTTTTGTCTGCTCAAGCAGCTTGTCCCGCAGGGGAAATGGCTTTGAAGCAACAGAATGAAAAACGGGCTGTTTCTTATTTTACTAGATGTGCGTTGGATCGGAATGAGGAAGATGCTCAATTATGGTTGGCTCAATATTATCAAAAACAATCACAGGATGATATCGGGAATGTGATGAAAAAGCTATTATTTTATCATCTTGCAGCTGAAAATGGAAATGCACATGCTCAGGTTGCATTGGCTAAAGTGTTGTTAAAAATGGATGAAGCAGATTCTTCCAGAGCTGTTTTGTCGTCCTATTTAAATCAAATGGCTTATGCAATGGAGTCTCAAAATATGTTGTTTAAAGGCGAGATTTTGCATCCGTATGTTTTATTGGTATTAGCTGCAGAAAATGCCAATCAAAAATGGTATTATCCGACAACGAACAAGACAGACGGAGAGGCTCAGGTTTTATTGCAAAATTATGAAATGGATGATGAAAAGAAACAAGAACTTTTAAAACAAGGCAGTCAATGGAAGCAACGCAAAATGAAAGAGAGTGCTCAAGAAGTTTTATCGTTTGCAGAATATACTGATTTTATTCAAACGGTTTATCCGGAACAAGGACGAGCAGATGCTTTTGCCCGTCAACAAGCCGTTGCGAATTTAAAAGAAAAGATTGATAATTATTTGAAACAGTAAGGAGAGTTTTTTTGAGTAAAATTTATATTAAAACGTTTGGTTGTCAAATGAATATGTATGATTCTGCCCGTATGCGGGATGCATTGGGGACGTTAGGATATGAAACAACGGATAATCCGGCAGAAGCAGATATTTTATTGTTAAATACATGTCATATTCGGGAAAAAGCATCTGAAAAGTTATTTTCTGAAATCGGACGGCTCAATGAATTCAAGTCAATTCGTGCGAAGGAAAAAAAGAACACGTTAATTATTGTTTGTGGTTGTGTTGTGCAGGCCGAAGGTGCAGAAATTTTGCAACGGGCACATGCCGTTGATATTGCGGTCGGTCCGCAAAACTATCATCGTTTGCCGGAATTGGTTGCCCGATATAACCGAAAAAAAGGTCGTGTGTTAGAGGCAGATTTTCCGGCTGATTCAAAGTTTGATTATTTGCCAAAGACAAAAGCAACATCAGCTTCTTGTTTTTTAGCCGTTCAGGAAGGATGTGATAATTTTTGCACTTATTGTGTCGTTCCTTATACACGAGGGTGTGAGTATTCCCGTTCGGCAGATGAAATTATTCAAGAAGCAAAAGATTTGGTTTCTACCGGAGCTAAAGAAATTATGTTGTTGGGGCAAAATGTGAATTGTTGGCATGGAGATGGTGCATCTGATTTGGGGGAGCTGATATATCGAATTGCGGAAATTGACGGTTTGGAACGGATTAGATATACAACTTCCTATCCTTCAAAAATTACGGAAAACTTGGTTCGAGCACATGCAGAAGTGGAAAAATTAATGCCATATATTCATTTGCCGATACAATCGGGAAGTGATTCTGTTTTAAAAGCAATGAACAGATTATATACGGCATCGGAGTATATTGATATTATCGGACGATTTAGGGAGGCTCGACCTGACATAGCCATTTCATCGGATTTTATTGTGGGGTTCCCCGGTGAAACGGATAAAGATTTTGAACAAACGTTAGAAGTGGTAAAAAAAGTTAAATATACTTCATCTTTTTCTTTTAAGTACAGTCCAAGACCCGGAACACCGGCCAGCTTGATGAAAAATCAAATTCCGGAGGATGTAAAAACCGAACGATTAATGCGTTTACAGGCGTTATTATTAGAGCAACAAAAAGAAGCATATGAGGCTGTTGTTGGAAAAGTGTTGCCTGTTTTGTTAACGGAAAAAGGAAAGAAAGACGGACAGTTAATCGGTTATACACCGTATTTGCAGTCAACACATGTTTCATTGGATGACAGCTATTTAAATAAAATTGTTTCATTAAAGATTACAAAAGCCAGTGCAACATCCTTGTCAAGCGAATTAAGTTGTGATATAAAAAAGCAATAGGATTAGAAGGAAAGGGAATATTATGAAAGTAGAAGAACAAAAAGAAGTTTATGCCGCATCGGAATTAACACTTAAAACAAAAAAACGCCATATTAATCCACGTACGGAAACACAAGGTGTTTTTATTGATGCAATGAATAAGCATGAAATGGTCTTTGGATTGGGTCCTGCCGGTACCGGTAAAACATTTTTGGCCGTAGCAAAAGCGGTTGCCGCAATGTTGGAAGGAAAAGTCGATCGGATTATTTTGACCCGTCCGGCAGTTGAAGCCGGTGAAAATTTAGGTTTTCTCCCTGGTAATTTAAAAGATAAAATCGATCCGTATTTGCGTCCGTTATATGATGCTTTATACGAAATGTTGCCGGCAGATATGGTGGATAAAAAATTGGAAAGCGGGGAAATTGAAATCGCTCCGTTGGCCTATATGCGTGGACGGACTTTAAGCCATTCAGTTGTTATTTTGGATGAAGCACAAAATACAACGGCAATGCAAATGAAAATGTTTTTAACTCGATTGGGGGAAGGGTCAAGGATGATTATTAATGGTGACTTGACACAAACCGATTTGCCCAGAGGTGTTAAATCCGGTTTGTTGGATGCCATTCAAGTGTTGAAAAATGTTAAAGATATTGCTTTTGTGACATTTAGTGAAAAAGATGTTGTTCGACACGGGTTGGTTTCTAAAATCGTCAAAGCATATGAACAATCAAAAAAGGCAGAAGAATAAATGGTTGCTGTTTATGTTCGGCAAACGGATTTGCGATATTATCGAAAAATTAAAAAGATTCGTAAATTTTGTCATAAGGTTGTTCGAAAGGCATGGCACGATCATGAACCGGTGGAAATTTCTTTGTTGTTGACAAATGATGAAACGATACAGGCATTGAATAAGCAATATCGAAATAAAGATTGTCCGACAAATGTTTTATCGTTTGAGGCGGGAAATCGTCCTCCTTTAAAAAAAATGTTATGGGTAGCCGGCGATATTGTTATGGCGTATGATACAATTTTACGGGAAGCAAAGGCTCAAAAAAAGAAATTTGAGGCACATTTTGCACATTTATTGGTTCATGGAACACTGCATCTACAAGGATATGATCATCTAAATCCGCAAGATGCCGAAGAAATGGAAGCGTTAGAAACTCAAATAATGTTAAAATTGGGATATGAAGACCCGTATGAAGGGGTTATTTAAATGGGTATGTTATATAAATTTAAATCGTTTTTTGTTAAACATCCGGAAGAAGAACAGGTTATTGAAACCATTGAAGAAATTATGGATGAGCGGGAAGAGCGGGGAGATAAGGTTCTTATTGATCCCGATGAATTAAATTTGTTGAAAAATTTGTTTAAGTTGAAAGATATTCGTGCCGGTCAACTTTGTATTCCCAGTATTGATATTGTCGGAATATCCATTACGGCCACACTAAAAGAATTAACAAAGATTGTCATTGAAGATAAATTTACACGATTGCCGGTTTATGATAAGACTTTGGATGATATTATAGGTGTTGTCCATGTGAAAGATTTATTGTGTGCTGTATTGGAGCGAACAGATGTGACGATTAAAGATGTGATGACAAATAATGTTTTATTTGTGCCGTCCTCAATGCGCGCATTGGATTTGTTGCGTGAAATGCAAGCGAAAAAAACTCAGATGGCTGTTGTGGTGGATGAGTATGGCGGAACGGATGGATTAATTACATTGGAAGATTTGTTAGAGGAAATTGTCGGGGAAATTGAAGATGAACATGATGCATTGGATACCCCTCCCGTTTTACACAAAATCGGAAATAGTGTTATTCAGGCGGATGCACGTATTCGATTGCTTGATTTAGAAGAAAGAATTGGTAAATTTTTAACAAAGGTTGAACGGGAAGAGGAGTTGGAAACAATCGGCGGATTGGTTTTCCATTTGTCTGGAAAATTACCAAAAATCGGTGATGTCATTACGCATTCATCCGGATTGGTTTTTCAGGTTTTAGATGCTGATTCCAGACATATTAAGCAAATTAAAATAACACAATTTAAAAAGTTAAAGGAAAAAAAACCGGCACCGGTTAAAAAGAAAAGATTTTGTTTAAAATCTAAAATCAAACTCAACTCCGGAAAAAAGAAAAAAGCATGAAGATAGTAACGTTTGGATGTCGATTAAATACGTTTGAATCAAAACTGATAGAAAAAATCGGTAGTGATTTACAGGACATTGTTGTTGTAAATACTTGTGCTGTGACGGCTGAGGCCGAACGTCAATGCCGGCAAGCCATTCGTAAGGTTTTTCGTGAATATCCGCATATGAAAATTATTGTGACCGGCTGTGCTGCTCAGCTTCATCCTGAGAAATATGCACAAATGCCGGAAGTGTTTCGTGTGTTGGGAAATCGGGAGAAATTAACAAGAGAGATGCTGTTTTCAGATGAGCGGGTTTGTGTCGGAGATATAAATCAACCGATTGAAAATATTCCTCTTGTGACAGATTTTGAGGGGCGTTCTCGGGCTTTTTTACAAATTCAACAAGGATGCAACCATACCTGTACGTTTTGTATTGTTCGTTCAGCAAGAGGAAAAAATATTGGTCTTCCGCCTGAGCGGGTGTTGGAACAGGCACGTGTTTTTGTTAAACAAGGGTTTTCCGAAATTGTTTTGACAGGAGTGGATATAACGTCATACCCGTATGGTTTTAATTCTTTAATCAGACGTTTGGTAACAGAAGTGGAGGGTTTAAAACGATTGCGTTTGGGGTCGTTAGATCCGGCTTGTGTGGATGATGAATTGATGGAATTATTGCTTTCTTCTCCGATATTAATGCCACATTTGCATTTGTCTGTTCAGGCAGGGGATAATTTAGTTTTGAAGCGAATGGGACGGCGACATACGGCTGAACAGATTATTCAATTTTGTACGCATTTAAAAAAAATGTGTCCGGATTTTGTTTTGGGTGGAGATTTTATTACAGGTTTTCCAACAGAAACAGAAGAACAATTTTTAAATACCTGTCAGTTGGTTCAAGAAGCACAAATAACGCAGTTACATGTTTTTCCGTATTCCGTTCGATTGGGTACACCGGCAGCTAAAATGCCAATGGTTGATATGGGTATCAGAAAAGAACGGGCGACACGATTACGGCAATTAGGTTTGACATTAGAACATCAGTTGTTAGATAAAATGATTGGGACAATTCGTCCCGTATTAATTGAACGGGAAGGACACGGATATACGGACAATTATCTTAAAGTACAGGTTTCATCCGGTCAAATCGGAAGCATTATTCCTGTAAAAATAACTAAAAGGAGCAAAAATGAGTTGGTTGGAGAAGCTTAAATTCGGGTTGAAAAAAACAGCTCGGATATTAAGCGGGATAAAAATGGATTTATCTTCATTGGAAGCTATTGAAGAAGCCTTAATTCAAGCAGATGTTGGTGTTGCAACAACCGAAAAGTTAATTGCGGTATTGAAAGAACGACATCCGAAAGATGAACAAGAAACCCGACAAATTATTCAAACATATTTAACGGATGTTTTAATGCCGGTTGCTGTTCCGTTGCCTGTTAATACGGATAAAAAACCTTTTATTGTTTTGATGATTGGTGTTAATGGGGCCGGTAAAACAACAACAATCGGTAAATTGGGACAGCAATATAAAGAGAAAGGATACAAGATAGCTTTTGTTGCCGGAGATACTTTTCGAGCAGGGGCAACAGAACAATTGCAAAAATGGGGTGAAAAAATCGGTTGTCCGGTTTATACGAAACCAAATGGTGATGCTGCCGGATTAATTTTTGATGCCATTACCGAATCTCAAAAAAATGGTGATGATATTTTATTTGTTGATACGGCAGGTCGTTTACAAAATCGATCGGATTTAATGGCGGAACTTAATAAAATTGTTCGGGTTATTCAAAAGAAAGATGAAACGGCTCCACATGCTTCGTTATTGGTGTTAGATGCAACGGTTGGTCAAAATGCGTTGTCACAAGTTCAAACATTTTCGGAAATGACAAAAGTGACAGGTTTGGTCATGACTAAATTGGACGGAACGGCAAAAGGTGGTGTTTTAATTGCACTTACCGAGCGTTTCGGATTGCCGATACATGCTATTGGTGTGGGAGAACAAGCATCTGATTTAAATGTATTTACAGCACAAGAATATGTGGATGCTTTATTGGGTGAAACAGTATAAAAACGGATAATTTGATGGGATTTTTAAAGAAAACATTTATAACTGCTTCGCACATTCCGGCGTTTAATATCGGTTTACTTTTTGCGTTGATGTGTTTGGCTTGTATTAAGTCTGTTGGATTGGCTTTTATGGATATGGGAGCCGTTCAATTATATTTAACACAAACAAACGGTTTAAGTATTGGTATTGATTTTATTTTAGTTTCTATTTTGATGGGATATGTTGGATATAAAACACGGTTTTTGTATCGGCATCAAGGATATGGCGGTTTTTTTGTTGCAACGCTTTTAATTATTGGTATGACGATTTTAATCGGGTTGATAGAATATCAAGTTCCGGCGGCATATGATTTGTTATTTGTGTCCAAATATGTTTATTTTGCACTGATAAATGCGATTTTTTGGACGATTGTTAGTCGGTTTATTCCCTTAAAAACAGCTTCGTTGAAGTATATTTTCGTGTTAGCAGCTGAGGCTGTCGGATATGCAATCGGCGGTTTGGGTGTATATTTTGTTTCCGTGGGAGCTTATGGGTTGTTGTACTATGCAATGGCACTGTTTATGGTCGTTTATACAGGAATTTATTTGTTAACACAGATGGTGCCTATTTTAAAAGAGAAATTTTTAATGCCCTCGGGAGAAGCTCAAGATTTCACAGAGCAAAAACTGGTTCGTACATTACTATTGTTTAGTTTTTTTGTAATGACGGCTTTTTGTTTAATGAATTACATTTTTTATGTTTCGATAAAAGATGCTTTTAGTGGAACAGGAATGTTAAAACAAATTGCATTGTTTTGGGGATTATTTGGAAGCGTTGAGCTTGTTTTGGTAATTTGTTTTATACGAACACGTTATTTTTATTTATTATCAGCCACAATGGTTATCTTGTCTGCTGCATTGATTTTAACAGCTGTCGGATTAACGCAAAATAATCCGTATCATTTCGTATTTTATGGTTTTTTATGTTTTTCTTTGACTTTTTATATGTATTTTAACGGATATGTATCAACATTATTAAAAACGTTGGCGAATAGATATGGAAATAAAAGTATTAATCAAAAACGAATGATGTTGATTGAGCCAGTCGGTTTTATGCTAGGCGGTGTTTTGGTTGCACATACGCCACAACCAATATATCAATTTTACTATTTGTTGGTTTTGGGGTGTGTATTGTTGGGCCTTTTGTTGTTGGCAACCCGTTTTTATGGAAATGTTATTTTAAAATCTTTGCAATTGAGGGAGTGGCCCGGAACGGAATTGATGTTGCCATCTTCTAAAATTTTAAATTATATTAAAGAAAGTATGCAAAACGCTTCTACGGATGAATTTATTTATTTTTTAAGAATTTTAGAAACTGCCCGTCATCCGTTTTATTATAAAAGTGTATTGAAATCTTTAAAACATGGGGCAGAAGCGGTTCGGTTGTATGCATTGAAGTGTATTTTGCGTATGCGAGATTTGGAACGTTATCAATCAACTGTTTTGTTTGTTTTTAAGACGGATGAATCGGCATCTGTACGGGCAATGGCCTTATCTATACTCATACAGATTGCTCATTTGAAAGAAGATATTTTATTGCTGGAAGAATATAGTTTTTACTTGGACGATCGATTGCTAAAAACAGGGGCAATGAGTGGTTTTTTAAATATTGGTAATAATTATGCTCTTTTGGCAATGGATGGATTGCAAAGTTTAGGGAAAAGTCATCGTAAAAGCGATCAATTAGCAGCTTTACAAGTAATGGAACAAGCCCCCAGTATCGGATTGATACGATTACTAATGCCATTGTTAAAAAGTCCGGATATGATGATTGTACGCAAAGCAATACATGTCGCAGGATTAATGAAACATCCGGAATCATTACCGATTATTTTAAACAGTTTGGATGATGTGGATTTACAAGAAGATGCGTTGTCGGCATTAAAGCAGTTTGGTGTAAAAGCATATCCGGCAATTGAACGAAATATTCATAATTCCGATGTATCTGAGTTTAGAAAAAAAATACTGGTTTTGTTTTTAATTACACAAACGGACAATGAGAGTCGTCAAATTTTATTGAGAGCTTTAAAAATCGGAAATCAAAAATTATGTAAAACAATTATTCGGGGAATGTACGATTCTCATATTTTTTGGATTCATAGAGGAAAATATAAGCAACTGAAAGCAAGCATTCGGCAAGATGCTTTTAAGATTGTTTGGTTAAATGCTTTCATAGATAAATATAAACAACCACCGGTTCCGGAAGTGCAGGATGCTTTCGCATTTTTAACACGTGCAATGGGAGAAGAAGCAGCCCGTACCAGAGAATCTATTTTTTATCAATTGTTATTGCTGAAAAATATGCCGATATTTCAAAAGTCCATCCATGTTTTATTGGATGAGGATTATGAAAAATATCCGGTAGCACTGGCTGTTTTACAAGATATTTTATCAAAAGATTTGTTTGAAACCATTGACATGGTTGCCCGTTTGCCATTTGTTCGTAAAAAGGAAGTTGTTGTGCCGGCTGTTTTAGAGAAAGAAGCCGTGAAAGATGTTTCTGAGCTTATTTTAAATCCTCCTTTTTTTGTGTCATCATGGATTGTTGCAAGTGCTTTATATTGCCTGAGAAAATTAAATGATAAAAATGGGTTGCCGGCTGTGTGCAAGTGTTTAAAAAGTACAGATGCATTAATTTTGGAAACAGCTATTAAAACATTAGCCAGATTGGAAAGTAATACGCAAGAAGCACATCGGATATTGTTGTCTGTTCCGACAAGCCGTTTAGTTAATTTGCCACTGGAATCTTTGTTAAAAAATTAGGAGAAAATAAATAATGGTGGGTACATTTGAAAAAGTTTTGATTTTAAAAAATATCAGTATGTTTGAAAATGCTTCCGAAACGGCATTATCTGATTTTATTATGGCGGCAGAGGAAAAAATCTACAAATCCGGTGACGAGATTATTAATAATGCGACAGAGAATCATTATTTGTTTATTATTTTATCCGGCAGTATTCAACGGATTGATTCCGATAATGAAATTGCGGAATTAGGACCTCGTCAGTTTTTTGGTGAAACAACAGTTCTGTGTCCTGCGGTTATTCCTTATCAGATTACTGCAAATGAACAAACAACGATACTTCGTATTAGCGGTAATAAGTTATATCAGGTTATGGCACTTCATCCGTCTATTGCAAAAGGTTTTATCGGTGAATTATCTAAGCGGCTAAGACAGCGTAGTGGAAAAAATATATAAAAAACACATAATAATAAAGTATATTTAAAAATAGTGATTGCTTTTTAAAATAAAAAAAACTATTATACAAAGTAGCCAACTTAAATAAAAAAGGGAAAATAAAGGAGAATACAGATGGCAAAACAGAAAAAAGAAAAAGTTGTAGTTGTTCAAGAGGCTGATTTTGTTGAAGAAAAAACCGTTACGCCGGAAAAAGGCGGATTGAAGAAAAGTACGATTGTTATCGGAGCCTTGTTGTTGGGGGCTGCTGCTGTTTGGGGTGTAATCGGATATCAGTCAATGTCTCAAAATACGGGAAAGTCCATTTTGGGTAAATATTTTCAAGGAGAAAAAAAAGGTCAGGTTGTGGCTACAATCGATGGGGATAATATTTATTTGGCGGACATTAAAAATGTTGCTGAACAAATTCCGCAGTTGGCAGAATTGCCGTTTGATATGATTTATCCGCAGTTGTTACAAAAATATATTACAAAAGAAATTGTTTATCGTTCGGCACAGGATTCGGATATTCAAAATGATCCACATGTGCAGATTGCCTTAAAAGAAGCAAGAGATACGATTTTAAGTAAAGCTTATTTGGAAAAAAGAATTTCTGAACTGGCAACTCCGGAAAAATTGCAGGAATTGTATCAAGCAGAAGTTAAAAATATGGAACGGCAAGATGAAGTACATGCTCGTCATATTTTGGTCAGAACGGAAAAGGAAGCCCGTGACATATTGGTTCAACTAGAAGCTGGGGCTGATTTTAAAATGTTAGCTGATACAAAGTCATTGGATGCAGAAAACGGTAATGGTGGTGACTTGGGCTATTTTCAAAAAAATATGATGATTCCGGAGTTTGGAGAAGCTGTTTTTGCTTTAAAGAAAGGTCAGTTATCTAAACCGATTAAAACACCATTTGGATGGCACATTGTTTTGGTAGAAGATAGACGTTTAGCTGCTCCGCCGGCATTTGAAGATGTTCAAGAACAATTAAGACAGTTATTCGTTGAACGTAATATTCAAAATATTTTACATCAGGAAGAAGTAAAGCATAACGTAAAAGTGCTTGTTCCGACACTACGTCAACCCAAAGATGCAGCAGAGGCAATCAAGGAGATTCAATCTGCTGTTTTGGATGAAACAGATGCGAAAGAAACGGTGTCGGATTCTACTGAATTGACAGAAAAATCAGCGGTTGAAGATGTTTCTGTTCCGGAGGGGGTATCTGAAAATATTAAAACACAAGAAAATGGTGTACAATAATTATAAGAGAACGTGATAAAAGGCATCCATTATGTGGATGCCTTTTTTATTGTGGACAAGAAAAGATTGATTTAAAATGATATCTCTCCCTACGTGAATAGAGGGGGGGGTACATGACATAAGTTTTGGTTGGGGAGTTGATACTGTTTTGTGTATTTTTTTTATGTGATGTGAAAATAATTTTAAAATGTGAAAAAAAAGATTGTGCTTTTGTGGGAACTCTGATATAATAACTTAAATATCTATTTAAGTATTTTGTATTTAAGGAGGTTAAAATGAGTGATGATAGATGCCCAAGCAGTATTACGGCAATTGGATTGATAAAGGATTTGGTTGAAGAATGGAGAAATAACAGTATTGATGTAATTCAATCCGGAAAACAGGAGGAATTTGAAAGTAAAGTTAAACCGGAATATGATTATTATTGGTGGACTTCTTCTAAAAGCGTTGAAGGTTATTGGAACGATGAACAAAGAAAATATGTGTCTGACGTAAAAGCGATGATGCATTGTTTTCGTTCATTTAAAGAGATATATGCAGAAAATCCCGATGCAGCAAAAAAAATACATGAGGAGATTGTGAAACGCCATAAGAGTAAAGATTTTAGGTCTAGAAGGGCAGCAGACTTGTTGGGTGTTTATTTTTTTGGGGATGAATTGGGTTTCCCAAAAGAGTATGATTTTGAAGATGCACGTAGTCCGGACCGAAATAAACATTCAAGTCAAGAGATTGTGTTGTTGTTTGATGATGATGATTACAGTAAATATGGAAACGGTTTTTCGGATAGTCGTTTTGAAGAAGTAAATAAATTTATTTCACAACAAGAAAAATTGCAAGAAGAACAAAAAAGATTGCAAGAAGAACAAAAAAGATTGCAAGAAGAACAAGCAGCAGAAAAAGCGTGGAGGCCGGTGTGTCGAGCATTAGCTAATTGGAAGAACAAAGGATATGTTTTAAAATGGAATGAATCTGAATCGGAATACGAACTGTGGTCTAAACCAGGATGTGAGTGGCAGTTTGGTCCAATCTCTTCTGTTAAACCAGACAAACTTCCTGACAAAGCCATTTCGAGCGAAATTGAGCTTAATAACCTGAAAAAGGAAATTAAGGAAGCGTATGATGATGCAAAAGCACATAAACAACCCCCAAAAGAAACAATGGAAAAGATGATAGAAGAAGAGGAAAAATTAACACAAGTTCCTCAGGTAAATCAAACGCTCCGGAGACAAGGTGGTGGTGTTGCGGTTAATAATTTAGATTTAAGTGTTTATGATAATAATAACGGTAGAGTGTAAAAGAGATGGGGAGTAAAGATTATGACGGATTCAAATGAAGCAGCAAGAAATTCTTATAAAAAAGTTTGTGAAGCTGTAATTGCTTTAAGAAGTTCCGGTATTCCAAATGTTGAAGTGATTGAAAATGAGGTCGGAGATTTTGTTGTGCGATTTCCGGAAGGACAATTAGATACAAATCCTCAATTAAAAGAGCTAGCCGTATCATTAATGAATGCACAAACGGAATATCAAAAGGGTGGACGGTTAGATGAAACTGTTCGAAGAGAAATTATGAATACAGTCCAGCAAGAACAAGAGTCTGCTCAAAAACAGGAAACAGCCAAAGAAAAATACACAAAAGTTTGTCAATTGGTTGTGGAATTAAGAAACAGTGGAGAAGAAGGACTGACTGTTGAAGAAGAAAACGGAAAATTTGTTGTAAAGAAAAACGGAGCTGTTATTGATATTAATGCATTGGCAGCAGATAATGCTTTAAGACAAAAAATAGAAGCGTTAAATGTAGCACAAGCAGAATATGAACAAACAGGCATTCAATTGGCTAATAATGTTAAAGAAGAAATTATGAATACGGTTCAACAAGAACACGCTTCAGCTCGGCAAGAAGAAACAGCCAAAGAAAAATACACAAAAGTTTGTCAATTGGTTGTGGAATTAAGAAACAGTGGAGAAGAAGGACTGACTGTTGAAGAAGAAAACGGAAAATTTGTTGTAAAGAAAAACGGAGCTGTTATTGATATTAATGCATTGGCAGCAGATAGTGCTTTAAGACAAAAAATAGAAGCGTTAAATGCAGCACAAGCAGAATATGAACAAACAGGCATTCAATTGGCTAATAATGTTAAAACAGAAATTATGAATACGGTCCAGCAAGAACATGAGTCTGCTCAAAAACAGGAAACAGCCAAAGAAAAATACACAAAAGTTTGTCAATTAGTTGTGGAATTAAGAAACAGTGGAGAAGAAGGACTGACTGTTGAAGAAGAAAACGGGAAGTTTGTTGTGAAGAAAAACGGAGCTGTTATTGATATTAATGCATTGGCAGCAGATAATGCTTTAAGACAAAAAATAGAAGCATTAAATGCAGCACAAGATACCTATGCACAAACGGGTGCTCAATTGGCAGATGATGTTAAAATAGGAATTATGCATGCCGTTGCGTTATATACCCAAGTAAATTTGGCTGAAATTGCTTTAACATCCGAATCTGGAATAACAGTTGACTGGAGTAATGGGGAATTTGTCGTAAAAAGGAATGGTGAAGTTGTGGATACAGCTCAGTTGCCGGAGACAGATCCGTTGAAAGGTAAAATAGAAGCATTAAGTGTTGCTCAACAGGCTTATTCATTAAACGGATATCTCTTGAATGATGTGGTTAAGTCTGAAATTAAAGCATCTGTTCAGTCTCGTGCCGATGAAAATCAAAGAAAAGCAAATGCGTTGTATGCAGACATTCAGTATATTGCCGCCTATATTAATACAAAAGAAGGTTTTGAAGCATCTGTTGAAACAAATGGTGTATTAACAGTAAAAGGTAAAAATGGTGAAACAATTTCCGTGGAAAATTTAGTATCGGAAAATCTTATTTCGCAAGAGGCACTTAATAGTTTACAAGAAAAATCGGCAGAACTGGCTAAATTGGGTGTAATGCCTACAAATACAGAACAGATTGCAAAGGAACAGGTTGAGAGAATAAAAACGGATAAAGAAACGTATGATAAAGTATTACAGAATCGTTTTTATATTCATAAATTAACCGGTTATGAAATTCAGGAAAAAGACGGACAGTTTTTTGCTGTTAAAGACGAAAAGCAAATTCCGTTAAAAGATTTCAAACATGAGGCGATTGAACCACCAATTATCCAAGATTTGTGTGCGGGATATGATGTATATAAACGGATTGAGACGGTAATTTCTGAACAGGATAAAAAACAGGCGGATGAAGTTTCTCAATCAAAATTGTATGATGAATTAATATATAATATAGTGTATTTGGAAGTGTGGGCAGATTATAAGCTTGCATTAATTGGGGATAGGAACGAAGCTGTCAATAACAAATATCCGGATGAAAAACTGGGTTTGGATGAATTCAGAAAAAAATTACCGGAAGGTATGCAGGAAAAGTTAGATGTTGTTCGTAAATATTATAAGTTATTTCAATCGGTTAATGAAGGGGATAAGGAAAAACAAGTATCGAATGTAAAATGCAAACTTAAAGAAGATGTTTTGGCGGCACATAAAACTGCTGCGTATAATGTTGCCTATTTAGAGGCACTTGGTTATCAAGTTGATTTAGATGCCGGAAAAGTGACACAAAACGGGGCTGAGATTAGTTTGGAACCTAAATTGCAACAGAAATTAGACGAAGCAAGAAATGCTAGGAACTTGGTTAATTATGATGGTGAACAGTTGCGAGACAGATTGGCGATATCGAAGGATGAATTAGAACAAATTGCATTGACTCAACGCAGTAAAGCCGAACAAGATGTTAATGCTGAAAGGAATGGTCGCTCAATTCCTTCTGAAGAGGCTGGAATTAAGGCTTTAGAACAAGCAGCATTTGTTCAAAATTGTATAAGCATTTTGACAGGGTATTCTATCTCTCCGATTGTAAATGAAAATGGTGATATTTCCGGTTGGTCAGTGAAGGATGCGGAAGGCACAGAACGTGTTTTAGCTGATGCAAATGCAGTTCTTCAAGATGAAGTTTTACAAAGAAAAGTTCCAGCAGATAGTTTGAATGCGATGGTAGTTCTTTATTCAGAAGTTACAAATGAGCAGAAAAAAGCAGGAACACCTTTAACACAGGAACAGATAAATAAAGTAATCGGTGTACAACTGCAGGTTGCTAAACAAAGTGTTCAGAATGCAAAAGTGGCTCGGTCAAAGATTGAGTATGTTAGAGCATACATCAAAGAAAAGCATCAAATAGATCTTATTACACAAAGAGATGAAACAACCGGAGAAATAAAGTGGGGGTATTTAACTACCACGGAAGGTGAACAACAAATGTTTGTTTCTTTGGAAGAAATGGCAAGTCAAAATCTGATTACAGCAGAACAGATGGTTGCTTTAACGGAAAATACGACTTATCTTCAAGAGTTAGGGGTTGAATTGGATTCTGTCACTGTACAAAATATTATCCAAGAGCAAGCCCGATTAGCTCATGATGCTGTTTTGCGTGAACAGACTGAAAATAATCCGGCACTCGCAGATGCTTTCAAAAAAGCAACGATTGTTCATAATGGATTACAAATATTAACCGGTTGGTCTATTATGCCGGTTGTTGAAAACGGACAAATTACCGGATGGGCAATTAAAGATGCGGAAGGAAGAGAAAAAACAGAGGCAGATTTAAATGGAATAATGCCGGAAGCAAATGTTCAAAAATTAAAAACATTGTATGCTGATGTTGTCCATATTGCTCAAGAGGCAGGAACACCGGTAACGGCAGATATGATACAGCAAGAACTTCCGGCAACGCAACAGGATGCTCAAAGATCTGTTGAAACGTTAAAAACATCTTATCAACTAATGTCTTATACGCAGGCACTTGTTAAGAAAAAAGCACAAATTGATTTGACATTTACAGTAGATGGTATTACGGCAAAAAAAGCTGATGGTACGGATGTATCTTTAGATGAATTAGTTGCAGGGGGTATTTTAACGGCGGAAGAGTTGGCCTCGTTACAGCGTAATCATGTGACATATTATGCTCAGGGTTTTGAATTAGATAATAAAACTGCCGAAAAAATTAAAGCAGAGCAGATTCATCGGGTAAATGATGCTGATAAAGAGAATCAAGATGATGAACATTCTGACGATGAGCACAAAGGTGACGATGCAAAAGGAGATGATGAGGGTAACAATGAAGAAGATCATAAAGTAGAAACACCGGAACAACGTGCAGCACGGCGTCGGTTGGAATTGATGAAAAAACCACATCGGACTTCTCAGGAAGAAAAGGAATTAGAACGGTTGAATAATGAAAGAAGACGTGCATTAGAAAAAAGATTAGCCGAAGAAGGAGAATTGCCTTTGCAAGAGATGCAAGAGTTAACTTGGCTTCAACAAAGAGATGCGGCACAGCAGCTACCAAAATCTCCTGCAACTCCGAAAGGAATTCCCACTTATTCAGGTGGAAGTCATGGTGGTGGATCCGGTGGTGGCACAACAGTGTCGGGTAAACCAACTGATTCCACCACTTTATCAGAAGATGATAAAAATAAATTAGCTTCTGCTGTTGTTGAGGGTGAACAGAAGGGCTTTTTGGCTCGTAATTGGGAGTGGATTGTTGGAGCGGTTGCAGCTGTTGCCGTTGCTATCGGGGCATTTTTCTTAATTCGTAAACAGAAAAAGAAAACAGATAAAGCAAAAGATGAAGTTAAAACTTTAACTGGACAGGTTTCAGATTTACAAACAAAAGTTGATGAGCTTTCAAAAGGAAATTCTGAAAACTCGGCATCTTCTGCTTTGGCAAATAGTGGAACAGCTGTTAATGTCGATTCATTATCAGATGATAAAAGTGCTAGACAGCTTATATATGATTCACAGACGAAATCAATGTAAGCAGTGAAGATCTTTATTTTTCCCCTGTCAGATTGATTTTTGGCAGGGGATGTTAATATTCAAATGTATGTATATTCAAAAAAATATATTTAGAGTAAAAAATAGGTTGACAATTTTTTTTTGGAAGATTAATACTAAACTTATGATGCAACAATTAAACTTACAAAATTTGTTATTGTTATGCTTGCTTTTGTTAGGAATTGAAAAACCAAACAGAAGGGCTTTGTTGTAATTTTATTTAATATTTAATTTGATTTTACAAAACACCCTTCGGGGTGTTTTTTTATTAACAGGAGAAAGGAAAATGTCAGAAAATATTTGTACAACATCTAATCAATCGGAAAATATAGCGAACAACAGAATTATCTTTTTTGATTCGACATTACGTGACGGAGAACAGATTCCAGGAGCGGCTATGACTTTGACTGAAAAAATAAAAATAGCACAGCAACTAACAAAAATGGGTGTGGATGTTATTGAAGCCGGTTTTGCAGGATCTTCTCCAACAGATTGGATGGCAATTCGGTTAATTTCAGAACAATGTGCTTCTGAAAAAACAAAAATTTGTTCTTTATCCCGTTGTCATGAAAAAGATATCCAGGCTTCAATAACCGCATTGGCTCCGGCTATTCAAAAAAATGCAGCACGTATTCATGTTTTTGTTGCTACAAGTGAAAAACACATGAAAACAAAGTTAGGCAAAACAAAAGAAGAAGTGTTGAATATGATACGTCAAGGAGTTGGTTTGGCGAAAAAATATGTTGCGGACATAGAGTTTTCAGCAGAGGACGCATTTAATTCTGATAGAGATTTTTTAGCAAAATGCATAAAAACAGCTATTCAATATGGGGCTACGACCATTAATTTGCCGGATACGGTTGGAGAGGCTGCTCATTTTCAATATTATGAATTTATTAAAGATATAATTGATCGTGTACAAGCTCCACAACATATTGTTTTTTCTGTGCATTGTCATAATGATAAAGGTTTGGCGACATCAAATTCATTGATGGGATTAATGGCCGGGGCACGACAGGTTGAGTGTTGTATGAATGGGTTGGGTGAACGGGCAGGAAATGCTGCATTGGAAGAAATTGCAATGGCTATTCAGTCTTCACCAAATGTATATCCTTTTGAATTTCAGTTGGATACAACAAAAATTACGGAAACAGCACATCTTGTTTCTGCATTAACCGGCATCAAGATATCGCCCTGTAAAGCGGTTGTTGGACAAAATGCATTTAGTCACGCATCCGGTGTTCATCAAGATGGTGTATTAAAGGGATGGGCACAAGGTATTCAAGGAATTTATGGGGCCATTAATCCCAAATCTGTGGGGGCACAGGAAAATATTGTAATTACAAGACATTCCGGAATTCGAGCGGTTATGTATATGATGGAGAAAATTGGAGTTCCTGTGTCTTCGGTTGAGGCAACGGCTATATTAGAACGGATTAAGTGTTCGGGGAAAAAGATTATTTCTCCTGAACTGTTGGTGGATATGAAACAGGCAGGTCCGATTAAAGCTCGTCATATTGGAAAGCATGTCTGTATTCCGATTGGTCCAAAAATGATTCGGATTTGTGCCGAATCACAATTTTCTAAAATTAACTCGTAATGAGTACTTGACAAAGAAAAAGGTTTAGTGATAAGGTATGCTCAGTTTAAATGCTAAAAAAAAGGAGATTTAAAATGGCTATTGAACGGACTTTTTCAATGATTAAACCAGATGCAACTGCTCGTAATTTAACGGGGGCTATAAATGCAAAAATTGAAGCTGCTGGTTTGCGTATTGTTGGTCAAAAACGAGTTAAAATGACAAGGGAGCAAGCAGAACGTTTTTATGGTGAACATGCCGGCAAACCATTTTTTGAAGAATTGGTTGAATTTATGTCTTCTGCTCCGATTGTTGTGCAGGTTTTAGAAGGTGAAGATGCAATTATTGCTTATCGGACGGTTATGGGTAAAACAGATCCGGCAGAAGCAGATAAAGGGACAATTCGGGCTGAATTTGCAGAAAGTAAGGGGCGTAATTCCGTACATGGATCTGATTCTCCGGAATCAGCAGCTCGTGAGATTGCTCAATGGTTTAGTGTTAATGAAATCGTCGGGTAAATTTTAAAATAATTTTTATTTTATAAAAAACCGTGTTGAAAAACGCGGTTTTTTATGTAAAAATAAAATTTGTTTATAATTTCTTAACAGAAGATATGTTAAACTAATAAAAAATGGTTATGGATTGAAAATGACAGAAGCACATATTCCAGTTCTTTTATCTCCTGTTTTAACATATTTAGATTGTCGGCAAGCAGGAACCTATGTTGACGGAACTTTTGGGGCCGGTGGATATACACGAGCTATTTTGAATGCAAATTCAAAAAATAAAGTCATTGCGTTTGATCGAGATCCGAATGCAATTAAAACAGCCAGACTGTTTCAAGAAGAATTTGGTGAGCGGTTTGTTTTTATTCCGGACTGTTTCAGTTCCGTCTTGATGCATATTTCTGAGCGGGTAGATGGATTTGTTTTGGATTTAGGGGTGTCATCTATGCAACTTGATACACCTGAACGAGGGTTTTCGTTTCGGATGGATGGTCCGCTAGATATGCGAATGGGGCAAGAAGGAATATCGGCATATGAGGTTGTCAATACTTTTTCAGAAGCAAAATTAGCAGATATTTTTTATCAATACGGTGAGGAAAAAGCATCTCGCCGCATTGCCCGAACAATCGTTCAATCCCGTACAAAAGATCCTATTAAAACAACGTTACAGTTAGCACAAATAATTCATTCTGTTATGCCTAAACCCAAAGATGGTTCAGATAGTGCCATGCGGACATTTCAAGCATTGCGTATTTTTGTAAATGATGAATTGGGCGAGTTGGAACGGGCATTATCTGCCTCTTTAGATTTGTTGAAGGTTGATGGTCGATTGGTTGTTGTGACATTCCATTCTTTGGAAGATAGAATTGTAAAGAATTTTTTAATCCGGCATTCTGAACTGCGACCAAATGAAAACAGACATATGATTTCAGCCAATTTATTGCCGGTTGTTCATGAGTTTAAAGTTGTGACTCGGCGTCCGATATTGCCGGATTTGGAAGAACTTGAACGTAATTCACGAGCACATTCGGCAAAATTAAGATGTGGTATCAGATTGGAGACAAAATGAAAAAAATTCTGATTAATACCATTTGTTTGCTGTTGGCTTTATTATCCGGTATTTCTTTGTTTGTATTGAAATATCAAGTCAAAGAACAAGAAGAAATACTGAAAACCATTCATAGGGAAATATTAAAAAATAAGCGGGAAATTCATATGTTGGAGGCGGAATGGGCACACTTAAATGACCCGCAACGTTTGTTGGATTTAGTTGTTGCACAAACAGATTGGAAGACAATTTCAGCAAAACAGATTGCTACATTAACAGATATTCCAATGAAGGAAAGAATATCGGATACCATTGAAGTGTTGGTAGAAGAAGAAACAACGGAAAAAACAAAAAAGAAAGCCGTTCGGAAGGAAATTGTACAAGTTGCCGTTAAAAAAGTAAAAGTTGAAAAAAGTACAAAAAGTAAAAATGAAGCCGTTCAATCAAAAATTTCAACTAAGGATAAACAGGCTTTGCAAAAAGGAACGGCCGCCTTGTCCGGATTGTCAAAAAAACAAAAGAGGAAACAATAATGTGGCGTAAAAAGAAAGAAATTTTTTATTTTGCCGGACAGGAAGTTCCCCGAACAACAATGGACAAGTATAAGTGTTTGGATGCGGCTACGCGTGGTGTTTTAGAAAAAGCAACCGGACGGATTACGTTTGTAATGATTGTTTTTGCTTTGTGTTTTATTGCTATTGCCGGTCGTTTATTTCAGCTAAGTGTGATGAATTATCAGTCTCGCCAGTTTATTCCGTCCGTATTAAAAACAAATATTGATTTTGCCCGTTATAATATTTTGGATAGGAATGGTATGATTTTGGCAACCAGTGTGCCGACAAAAGATTTATCCGTTAATCCTAAAAAAGTAAAACAGAAAGACAGAACAACAGTTGCTCGTAATTTATCTGCTGTATTGCCGGACGTCAGTTATGAAGATATTTTAAATAAATTAAATTCGAATTCATCATTTAAATATATTAAACGAAATATTACGCCCGTTGAACAAAAAGATGTTAATTGGTTGGGTTATTACTTTTTGGAAGAAACAAGCGGAGAAAAAAGGGTTTATCCGCAAGGAAACCTGTTTTCACATTTGCTGGGTGTTGTGGATATTGATAACCACGGAATTTCCGGTCTTGAAAAAGCATATGATACATTCTTACAAGAAAAAGATTTAATGCTTTCTTTGGATATGTCAGTTCAGGAAATTGTGCGGAAAACATTAATGGAACAAGTTGCAAAATTTAAAGCTGACGGTGGATTAAGTATTGTTATGGATGTTAATACAGGGGAGGTCATTGCCAGTGTATCATTACCTGATTATAATCCGAATTTACCATTGGAGAATGATAAAGATAAGTTGTTTAACAAAACGACACTAGGGGCGTATGAATTTGGTTCTGTTTTTAAGTTGTTTAATACGGCAATGGGCTTGGATACGGGGGTTGTGAAACCGACAGACAGCTATGATGCATCACATTCTATTAAAATCGGCAGGAAAACTTTAACCGATTATCGGGGGCAAAATCGTCCGTTGCTTGTGCCGGAAATATTAATCCATTCATCTAATTTGGGTTCTGTACGAATTGCAATGAAGGCCGGTTATAAACGACAACGGGAATTTTTAGGTCGTTTTGGTTTTTATAAGCCTTTGCCGATACTGTTGCCGGAACGGACAAGAACACAATATCCTCGCTCTGAAAAATGGGCAGAAATTACATCAGCTAATGTTTCTTTCGGATATGGTATTTCGGTTTCCCCGCTACATTTAATTAGTGCAGTTTCAGCATTGGTAAATGGTGGATATTATCGTGTTCCGACCTTTTTAAAGGATGGAAATAAAGGACAGCCTGAGTATCAGGTTATTTCAGAAAAAACATCTAAAATGATGCGACACATGATGTGGGGTGTTGTTAATTGGAAAGCAAAACCGACAGATGTTGCTTATGGCTATGCGGTTGGAGGTAAAACCGGTACAGCTAATTTAATCAAAAACGGTAAATATGTAGAAGGGTCATCCCGTACAACATTTGTCAGTGCGTTTCCAATGTCGGATCCAAAGTATGCTGTGATGGTAACACTTGAAAATCCAAAACGTATAAAAGAAACATTTAATTTTAATACAGCCGGTTGGAATGCAAAGCCGACCGGTATGAAAATTATTGAACAAATTGCTCCTTATCTTGGGATTGCTCCGGAAGAACCATGGGTTCAACCGGCATATATGCAACGAGCGATAGAGGCATCTGTTAAGGCGAATAAGAGGTAGTTAAATGAAATTATCTATGTTTTTAAAGTTGTTAAATATTTCAATTGATTCTGTTTTTTTTCCAACGGATACGGAAAAGGTGATATATTTGGAACAAGAAATAATTGGATTAACAAGCCATTCTCGGTCTATACAAAAAGGATTTGTTTTTTCCGCTGTTAAAGGGTTTAAATCAGATGGTTTGGATTTTGTTTCAGATGCGGTTTTGAATGGGGCTGTTGCTGTTTTGACAGATAGAATCGTTCAGACTTCTGTTCCTGTTATTTTGGTTGATAATGTTCGTCATTATATGGCTCGGGCGGCAAATATTTTGTATCCCTCCGAGAAATTGAAAAAAATTGCCGTTACAGGAACAAATGGTAAAACATCGACGGTATATTTTGTTAATCAGATTTTGAATAAAAACAATCGATTGTCTGCTAGTATCGGGACAATCGGTATTGATTCACCTGTTTATCAAAAGGGTGGTTCTATGACAACGCCGGACAGTGTTTTCTTGCATGAAACATTTAATCTGTTAGCAGATAAATCGGTGGAATTTGTTGCATTGGAAGCATCTAGTCATGGTTTGGATCAACATCGATTAGACGGAACAAAATTTGTTGCAACCGGATTTACCAATTTAACACGTGATCATTTGGATTACCATCAAACAATGGAAAATTATATGTCTGCGAAGATGAAATTATTTTTGGACCGGACGGATTTAAACGGAACTGTTATTTTGAATGCGGATATACCTGAGTTTCAAAAAATGTATGAACAAATCAAGTTAAGCGGACGAAAAATATATTCTTATGGATATAACGGAAAAGAATTAAACTTGGTTTCTCAAAAACCAACAATAACAGGACAAGAGATATGTGTTGAAATTTTAAATCAAACTTATACGGTTTCTATTCCTGTTTTTGGAGATTTTCAGGTTATGAACCTTTTGTGTGCGATTGGATTATGTTTAGGGACGGGGTTGTCTGTTTCAGATATTGTTGGCATATTGCCGGAATTGAAAGCTCCGACAGGACGGTTAGAACCGATTGTGGTTGTTAATGGGGCCCAGATTTTTGTTGATTACGCTCATACACCGGATGCCTTAGAACGAGTACTAATATCATTACGTCCGCATACAACAGGACGATTAATCTGTTTGTTTGGATGTGGTGGTAATCGGGATACGGGAAAACGCAGTCAAATGGGGCGAATTGCTGATAAGTTGGCTGATGTTGTTTATATTACGGATGATAATCCCCGTTTTGAGAATCCGATAGATATTCGTCAAATGATAAAAGAAGAGTGTCCGAAAGGAATTGAAATCGGTAGTCGGATTCAAGCAATAGCAACGGCAATACAAAATTTATCGGTAGGAGATATATTAGTTTTGTGCGGAAAAGGGCATGAAACAGGGCAAACGGTTCAAGATATTGTATATCAGTTTAATGATAAAACGGAAGTTTTATCGCAAACAGCTTCATTTTTTAAGCCTGTTCTCTGGCAGGGTTCTGAGTTAAGTATGGCTTTAAATACAGAGGTTTCTACACATATACAGGCAACAGGGGTATCCATAGATACTCGTACGCTAGAAGCCGGTGATTTGTTTATTGCTTTAAAAGGAGAAAAGATGGATGGCCATCAATTTGCGATAACAGCTATTCATAAAGGAGCAAGTGCCTGTCTTGTTGACAGATTGATTTCCGATATTCCACCGGAAAAACAAATAATTGTTTCCGATACGTTGGTTGCATTAGAGGCTTTGGCACGTTTTGCCCGTATGCGGAGTGAAGCTGTTTTTATCGGTATAACGGGTAGTTCGGGAAAAACAACAACAAAAGAAATGTTGAAAGCTGCATTAAGCGAACAAGGAAAAACATATGCAACTGCCGGTAATTTTAATAATGAAATCGGTGTTCCGCTTATGTTATCACGAATGCCGTTAGATACGGAATACGCTGTTATTGAAATGGGCATGAACCATTTTGGAGAAATGTCCTTTTTATCGGATTTGGTTCGTCCGCACCATACAATGATTACAATGGTTGGGGCTGCACATCGGGCTTATTTTAAAAATGATTTGGAAATTGCTTCGGCAAAGGCAGAAATATATGATTATGCGGATAAAAAAGGAGTTGCTGTTTTAAACAAGGAAAGTCCGTTCTTTGATTATTTATCCGAACAGGCTCATTTGAATAATATTCGGAAAGTTGTTTCTTTTGGTCAAAAAGCCGGTGCAAATTTTGAAATGACCTCTTGTCGTGTTAATGCCGGTAAAACAACAATAAAAATGAAATGGAACGGAGAAGAATATCATTATTCCATTGGATTTACCGGTCGTCATTTTGCCTTAAATTCGTTAGGTGTATTGGCACTTGTAGATGCTGTTGGGGCAAGTGTAGAACTGGCAATGCAAACATTGGAAAGACAAAAACCGGTTGCCGGAAGAGGGGCTTCCGAACAGTTGTATTTGTCAAATGGTGTTCAAATTACATTGATTGATGATGCTTATAATGCCAATCCGGCATCTATGAAAGCATCGATTCAGACACTGGGGGCTTATCGAAAAGGACGCCGTATCGCTGTTTTGGGTGATATGTTGGAATTGGGTGAGGAGAGTGTTTTATTTCATCAGAAATTGGGATCTGTTTTAATTGAAAATGAGATAGATTGTGTTTTTTGTGTCGGTCCGTTAATGAAAAACCTGTATGATATATTGCCATCTGAAATGAAAGGCGGATATAGCATGACGGTTGAAAGTATTATATCTGACATTGTGTCACAATTACAGACAGATGACACTGTTTTGATAAAAGCATCTAATGGAATGAATTTAAAAAAAATAATTATTGCCTTGAAAGGAGATAAATAATGCTATATTGGTTGTCATTTTTATCCGCAGATATTAATATTTTTAACATATTTCGCTACATTACCTTTCGGAGTGGTGGTGCATTGGCAACGTCTTTTTTGATTATGCTTCTATGTGGACCGAGATTTATTGCTTGGTTAAAATGTAAACAAGGAGAGGGACAGCCGATTCGTCAGGACGGACCACAAACGCATTTTGCAAAAAGAGGAACACCGTGTATGGGCGGGCTTCTTTTATTGACAGCTGTACTGATTTCTGCATTGTTATGGGCCCAATGGACAAATCCGTATGTGTGGGTTTTGATTTTTGTAATGCTTGGTTTTGGTGGTGCGGGATTGTTGGATGATTATAAGAAATTAACAATGCAAAGTTCACAGGGAATTTCCGGAAAGCAAAAATTAACGTTACAATTCATTATCAGTTTGATTGCATGTTTGTGCTTAATTTGTTTAGATAAAAAAATGGGAACAACGTTAACGATTCCTTTTTTGAAAGATGTTTTTATTGATTTAAGTTATTTTTATGTTCCTTTTGTTTTGATTGTAATGGTTGGTAGCTCCAATGCCGTTAATTTAACAGACGGGTTGGATGGGTTGGTTAGCATTCCAGTTATTATGTGTTGTTTAGTATTTGCGGTTTTTGCTTATTTGGTTGGTCGGATTGATTATAGTACATATTTACATATGCATTATGTTTCAAATGCAGGTGAGATGGCTGTTTTTTGTAGCGCTGTAATTGGAGCAACGCTTGGATTTCTTTGGTTTAATGCCCATCCGGCACAGGTATTTATGGGGGATACCGGTTCATTAGCCTTGGGGGGTATATTGGGGACGTTGTCGGTTGCGACAAAGCAAGAACTTTTATTAGCTATTGCCGGAGGTGTTTTTGTAATGGAAGCACTTTCCGATATTATTCAAGTCGGTTCTTACAAATTAAGGAAAAAACGTGTTTTTTTAATGGCTCCGATTCATCATCATTTTGAAAAGAAAGGGTGGAGTGAAACAACTGTTGTTATTCGTTTTTGGATTATTTCAATTTTATTGGCATTAATTGCTTTATCATCGTTAAAAATCAGATAGGACAAGAAAATGAGTGGATACATTCAAAAATTGTGTTCTTTTGTTGCCGATACATATCGGAGTTTGGACAGAGGTCTTTTATATGGTGCATTTGTTTTAATTCTTTATGGTATTTTTTTAATTTTTGCTGCCAGTCCGGGAGTTGCTGAACGAACAAACAGAGAAACATTTTATTTTATTTACAGACAACTTATTTTTTTAGGTCCTGCAGTTTTTGTACTGTTGGTAACCTCTTTTTTAGATTTTAAAAGGATTCGTCGTGTTAGTGGGTTGGCATTAATTGGTGCATTGGTTTGTATGGTTTATGTTGTTTTGTTTGGAACAGAGATCCAAGGAGCAAAACGGTGGATAAATTTTTTCGGTATTGGTTTGCAACCATCAGAGTTCGTAAAACCTGCATTTGCTGTTGTGTGTGCGTGGCTATTGGCTTCCGGTCGTTTAATTAAACAATTTCCGGGATATACTAGTGCTATTGTGCTATATGCAATAATTGCGGTACTTTTGTTATTGCAACCGGATGTGGGAATGTTTATTACCGTATCCGGTATTTTTGCCGTAGAATTGTTTTTGTCGGGAATTCCTGTTCTTCTTGTTGGTGTGTTAGGTGGTTTTTTCGCCGTGGCAGGGGTTATGGCATATTTTGTTTTTGATCATGTTCATCAACGGGTTAATCGTTTTTTAAATCCGGAAAACGGAGAAGCTTATCAGGTTGAAAAGTCATTGGAAACACTTAAAAATGCCGGTTGGTTTGGTAAAGGTCCCGGAGAAGGGATTGTAAAATATGAATTGCCGGATGCACATACGGATTTTATTGTTGCTGTTTCTGCTGAGGAGTTTGGATTTATTTTAACATTTTTCTTAATTGCCGTATTTGCATTTGTTGTTTTACGTGGTTTTTATTTAATGCGACAGGAAAATAATTATTTTTGTCAAATTGCTGTTGGAGGATTATTGACACAAATTGCAATTCAGGCTATTGTAAATATGGGTTCAACGTTGAATATGTTGCCAACCAAAGGAATGACTTTACCTTTTATTTCGTATGGGGGGTCATCATTGGTGTCAATTGGTTTTGCATTTGGCATTATCTTGGGATTGACAAAGCGACACACGTTAAGCCGTGGATTGGAATAGGTATCGGGAGAAATGTAAATGCAACAATCTCAAAAGAACAACAAAACAAATAAAACTAAACCATTGGTTATTGTTACGACAGGTGGTAGTGGTGGGCATATTTTTCCTGCTGAATCAATTTCGGAAGCTCTGTTAGAAAAAGGGTTTCGAGTTGCTTTTATAACAGATAAGCGAGGCGGAGCATTCCACTCTCTTCCGGGGGTTGAAACATATAGATTAGCAGCAGAATCTGTTGCCCGCCGTTCAATTTTTCATAAGTTGGTTGCGACTTTTAAGTTATTTGTTGGTGGAATTCAGGGAATTCATTTAATGTATAAATTAAAACCGGCACTTGTTGTTGGTGTGGGTGGGTATGCTTCTTTTCCGGCGGTTATTGCTGCACAAGTATGTCGGATTCCTGTTGTGTTGCACGAACAAAATGCCGTGTTGGGGCGTGCTAATCGAGTTTTGGCATCGGGGGCAAAGATGATTGTGACTTCTTTTTCGCCAACATTGTTGCTTCCGGAAAAAATTCCGCATATACGGGTAGGTATGCCGGCTCGTCCACAAATCAGAGAACGAGAAAATACTGTATATTCGACAGACAAGGAAACGATTAAGTTGCTGGTTTTCGGTGGTAGTCAAGGAGCAACGTTTTTTAGTCGCAAGTTTCCGGAAGTGTTGGCAAAATTACCTCGGGAATTGCAAGAAAAGATAGTTATCACACAACAAGCACGTCCCGAGGATATTGGCTTTTTGGAAGACTTTTATCAAAACATTCCGTTTAAAAAAGTGACAATTTCTTCCTTTTTTGATAATATGCCTGATTTATTAACACAAGCTCACTTGGTTATTTCTCGTGGAGGCGCCTCTACAATTACGGAATTGGAAGTTATCGGAAGACCGGCTATGATTGTTCCGCTGCCGACAGCAGCGGATAATCATCAAATGGAAAATGCCCGTCAATTTTGTGATGATGGTGCAGGTTGGCTAATTAATGAAAAGATGTTTGATGTAGATAAAACGGCATTAAGGCTAAAAGAACTATTGGAAACACCGGAGGCATTGCAGGTGGCGGCAACACAGGCATATAACCGTTCCAAACCCAATGCTGCATTAGAAACGGCAGAGATTATCAGTAATATAATTAAAGGAAAAAAATAATGAAATTAACGTGTCCGCTTCAAAAAATACATTTTGTTGGGATTGGTGGTATCGGGATGAGTGCCATTGCAGAAATGTTGGCTGATTTAGGTGTTCAGGTTCAGGGGTCCGATGAAAAAGAAAGTGCAAATACAAAACGTGTTCGTGAAAATGGTATCCCCGTGTTTATTGGGCATTCCGCTGAAAATTTGCAAGGAGTCGATGCTATTGTTGTTTCTAGTGCCATCCAGCCGGATAATCCGGAATTGGTTGCGGCTCAAAAAATGGGAATTCCGATTGGGCATCGTTCAGAAATGTTGGCAGAGATTTTGCAGTATAAACAGAGTATTTGTGTTTCCGGCACACATGGTAAAACAACAACATCTTCTTTAATTGCCAGTGTTTTAATGACGGCAAATTTTGATCCGAGTTTTGTTATTGGCGGTATTTTAAATGCACAACATTCCAATGCCCGATTAGGGAAAGGAAATTATGTGGTTGTGGAAGCTGATGAATCGGATGGTTCGTTTTTGAAGTTGCCGACAAATATATCGGTTATTACAAATATTGATGCAGAGCATATGGATTTTTATAAAACATTTGATAATATGAAGGCGGCATATTTATTGTTTATGAGAAATACGGCTTTTTATGGAGCTTGTATTGCTTGTATAGATAATCCGGTGTTAAAAGAAGTGGTTACTCAGGTTCAAAACAGGTATTGTATTACGTATGGATTGGATAAATCCGCAATGGTACGGGCGGAAAATATTCGTACAGATAGACAAGGTATGAAATTTGATGTTGTTGCCCGTTTAAAAGATAAAACATACTTTATGACAAATATATCTTTGGCAATGTTTGGGTTGCATAATGTTGTAAATGCTTTGGCAGCTGTTTCTGTGGGTCTGTATTTGGGTGTTTCCGAACGTAAAATTATTCAGGCATTATCTGAATTTGGTGGTATTCAGCGGCGTTTGACTTATCGGGGACAAATAAATGCTGTTTCTGTATATGATGATTATGGTCATCATCCAACAGAAATTGCAGCTACATTAAAAGCGGTACGGGAAAGTACACAAGGAAAAGTTATTGCTGTTTTTCAACCACACAGATATACCCGTTTGAGAGATTTGTGGGATGGTTTTTTAGCTTGTTTTGAAAATGCGGACGTTGTATATGTTTGTGATGTATATAGTGCCGGAGAAGAACCGATTGAGGGGGTAACAGCCCCAACATTTGCACAAGTTTTGTCACAGACACACGGGCAGGTTAAATATTTACCGGTTTTTGATGATTTAGTTAATTTAACGCATGGATATACAATGTATGATACGCTTGTTTGTTTGGGTGCAGGGAGTATTTCGTCTCAAATAACAACACTCATTTCATCATTGAAAGGATAAAAACGAATGAATATGCATTGGATGAGTTTAGTTTTAAGATATTTTACCTTTTCATTTAAAAAATCAGAAAAATGGATAAAAAGTTTGCCGCCTGTTCGAGGTAGATTGGTTGAAAATGAACCATTGCATAAGAAAAATTGGTTTGGCGTTGGAGGTTCGGCACAAGTTTATTTTGAACCTGCCGATGCGGCAGATTTGGCAGGTTTGTTATATAAATTAAGGGCGTTGCCACCTATTCCGATGAGTATATTGGGGGCAGGTAGCAATGTTTTAATTCGGGATGGAGGTGTTCCGGGTATAACCGTACATTTGGGAAAGCCGTTTTCGCAAATTGTCGTTCAGGATGATATATTAGTCTGTGGGGCTTCTGTCGGGGTAATGGAAGTTGCTCGGGAGGCGTTAAAAAATAAAATTGCCGGATTTGAGTTTTTATGTGGTATTCCCGGTTCGGTTGGTGGGGCTGTCCGAATGAATGCCGGTGCTTACGGATGTCAAATATTTGATATGTTAAAAACGTTGACCATTGTTACACGAGAAGGGGAGATTCGGGTTTTATCAGCAGATGAAATAAAGGATTCCTTTTCGTATAGAAAATGTTTGTTGCCACAAGAGTGGATTTTTGTTAATGCCGTTTTTCAGGGTAAAAAGGTAAAGGATGCAACGGTTATTCGGGAAAAAATGGAAGCCAATAAACAAAAACGGGAAAAAGGTCAGCCAATTGGTGTTCGGACGGCTGGTTCAACATTTAAAAATCCGGAAGGGACACCAGCTTGGCAATTAATAGAAAAAGTCGGAATGCGAGGGGCTAAACGAGGGGGGGCTGAAGTTTCCAAGAAACATTGTAATTTTTTAATTAATTCGGGTTCTGCAACGGCAAAAGACATTGAAACGCTTGGAGAAGAAATTCGGCAAAAAGTTTATGAAAAAGAAGGTATTGAATTAGAATGGGAAGTCAAAAAAATGGGAGTTGATAAACTATGAAAGTTGCAGTTCTTATGGGCGGACATTCATCTGAACGTAATGTGTCATTAGAAAGCGGAAAGGGTGTGTTAAAAGCTTTGCTTGATGGCGGATACAACGCTTTTGCCGTTGATGTTGTATTTCCGATTTCCGGTTTGGTTTCTTTTTTGGAAGAAGAAAAGCCAGATGTTGTTTTTAATGCTTTGCATGGAAAGTATGGAGAAGATGGTTGTGTTCAGGGACTGTTGAATTTAATGAAGATTCCCTATACGCATTCCGGTGTATTGGCATCGGCTGTTTCTATGGATAAACAGAAAACAAAAATTATTGCTTCTTCTTTGGGTATTGATGTGCCGGATGGTAAATTAATTTGTAAAGAAGATATTTTAAAGGGTGGTGGATTTAAACGGCCGTATGTGGTAAAACCAAATAATGAAGGTTCATCGGTAGGTGTTTCTATTATTCATTCGGTAGCGGATGAAGAAAAATTATTGCAAGAGTGGGTTTGTGATGTACCGATGTTGTTGGAAGAATACATTGCCGGACGGGAAGTGTCGGTTGTTGTGTTAGATGATGGAGCAGTTGGTGTTGTTGAAATTAAACCCAATCAAGGATTTTATGATTATCAAACAAAGTATACAATAGGAGCAGCGACACATCAAATTCCGGCTGAAATAGATATAGATTGGACGGAAAAATTAAAAGCAGATGCTTATGCGATACACCAGGCATTGGGTTGTCGAGGTGTATCCCGTTCGGATTTTCGTTTAGATGAACAGAACGGAAGGGCTGTTTTTTTGGAATTAAATGCCAATCCCGGAATGACTCCGCTTTCGTTGGTTCCGGAAGTTGTTCTGAATATAAAAGGTATGTCATACGGTACATTGGTTGAATACCTATTGCACAAAGCAACATATGAAGGATAAATATGAAAAAGAATTATCGGACAAGAAAAAGAATAAAAAAATCATTTTGGACACTAAAACGAAAGATAAGTTTTTGTATTTTACTTGTTTTGAGTGTCAGTATTGTGGTTTTCTTAATGGCTCCAACCGGCCAAAAAGCAAGACAGAAAGGTGTTGAATTGTTAGCTGTTATGCAGGAAAAAGCCCATTTAAAATTAGATCAGGTAAGTGTTGAAGGGCGTAATCGTACGTCAACGGAAGATATTAATAAGGCTTTGGATGTGTGGCAGGGTATGCCGATTATGGATATTGATTTGGAAAAACAAAAAGAGGCCCTGTTGACGTTGCCTTGGATTAGAGATGTATTAATAGAACGATATTTACCGAATCAAATTTTAATTCGCATAACGGAAAAAGAACCGATAGCTATTTGGCAAAATCATAAAAAGTACTTGCCGATTGATGAAAAAGGGGAACCGATTGCGGATGACAAGACTGTTATTTCAAATGTTTTATTAGTTGTTGGTGAAGATGCTCCTAAACACACACCATTGTTAATTGAAGAATTGGCAAAATATCCATCAATTGCAAAACGGGTTTTGTCTGCTGTTCGTGTGGGAAAACGTCGGTGGGATTTGTATTTGAATGATGTTGAAAAAGGTGTTGTGGTTCGCTTGCCTGAAACGGGGATTGATAATGCTTTATTGCGGTTGAAAGATTTTCATGAGACTGGACAAATATTGGAGCGAGATATTCAAATAATTGATTTAAAATTGCCGGATAGGTTAATTATTCGAAGTGAAGCCCATGTTGAAACTCAACACAAAAATGTGAAAAAGAAAAAATAAAAACAGGATAAAGATGAGTAAAAAGAAAAAATTAAAATCAGTTTTAACATTATTGGATATTGGGACATCCAAAATTTGTTGTATGGTCGTTCGTTTTGGACAGGATGGTGTGCCGGAAGTTATCGGTTTCGGCTATGAACGGGCATCCGGCATTCAAGCCGGGGCTATTATTGATATGGATGCAGCTACCGATTGTATTCAAAAAACCATTAAGCAGGCAGATACGCAAGCAGATTGGCGAACAACGAATGTTGTTGTCAATGTTTCATCTACGCAAATGCGGGCTCATCATATCCATAAAGAAATTGAAATTAGTGACGGCAGACCCATTAATGCAGGAGATGTAAGGCGTTTGGTTGATGGTGTGATTGCCGGTTGTTTGGCGGAAGGCGATGAAGTTGTTCATGCATTTCCGCTTAGCTACATTGTGGATAAAGAACAAAATATACAAGATCCACGGGGATTATACGGTACTCGATTAGGTGTTCATATGCATGTAATTACGTTGCCGGAAAGTCAAACCCGTAATTTGGTAGCCGTATTGGATAGATGTCATATTACAATTGATACAAAAGTGGCAACGCCTTATGCTTCGGCACTGGCTGTTGTAAATGAAGAAGAAAAGGATGTGGGTGTTAGTGTTGTTGATTTTGGGGCAGGAACGACATCTATTGCCATTTTTTTAGATGGTGGTTTGGTTCATTTAGATTTGATTCCACAGGGTGGAAATGTTATAACAAAAGATATTGCCCGTGGGTTGAACACCTATTTCTCTTCGGCAGAGCGTTTAAAAACATTACATGGAGCAACATTTTCATCAACTCGAGATGGTATTGAACGGTTAATTGTTCCTGTTTTGGGTGAAGAAGGGGTTAATATTCAGGTTCCGCAAGCAGAATTGATTTCCATTGTGATTCCTCGTGTAGAGGAAATTTTGGAAAATGTCGGTCGTATTTTTGACAGATATCCATATTTTGTTGTTTCAACGCAACATTTGGTTTTAACCGGTGGCGGAAGTATGTTGCAGGGGATAAAAGAAAAAACAGAGATACTTTTAGGCGGAACTGTTCGTATGGGAAAACCGGAAATAATACGAGGATTACCCACTCAATATGAAAGTTATACATTTTCTACTTGCATTGGACTGTTAAAATATGTAATGATAAGAGAGAAAAGTTTATTAAACGCAAAATTTAAAACACAACCAACACCCAAAAAAGGTTTTATCGGAAAGGTAATGCAATGGCTAGTTCAGAATTTTTAGAAGTACAGGAAAACGGATTATCAATCGGGTTGGCAACACCAGCCCCGGAATTTTTGTTAACGCCGAATATCGGTGTTATCGGTGTTGGTGGAGCAGGTGGTAATGCCGTTAATAATATGGTAACGGCAGATTTAGGGGATGTTGCTTTTTTTGCAGCGAATACAGATGCACAGGCGTTATCTCGATCATTGGTTGCCGATAAGATTCAATTAGGGGTTACGATTACACAAGGACTTGGGGCGGGTGCCAATCCGGAAGTCGGTAAAGCGGCAGCGACGGAAGCCGCCGAGAAAATCAAAGAATATTTAAAAGGGCTGCATTTATTGTTCATTACGGCAGGTATGGGAGGCGGAACCGGAACAGGGGCTGCTCCTGTTATCGCAAAATTAGCTAAGGATATGGGAATTTTAACGGTTGGTGTTGTTTCTAAACCATTTCAGTTTGAAGGTGCTCGACGTATGCGAACGGCCAATGACGGTATTGAGGAATTAAAAAAATATGTAGATACCTTGATTGTTATTCCGAATCAAAATTTATTCCGCATTGTAGCAAGTAATACAACATTTGCAGATGCTTTTAAAATTGCCGATGGTGTTTTGTGTCAGGGTGTACGCTCTATTACGGACTTGGTTATGAATCCTGGGATGATTAACTTGGATTTTGCCGATGTTAAAACTGTTTTATCTTCGATGGGTCGTGCAATGATGGGAACAGGAGAAGCCAGTGGGGAAAATCGAGCAGAAGTTGCCGTTGAAAAAGCAATTTCCAATCCGTTATTGGATGATTCATCTATTCAAGGTGCTAAAAGCATTTTAATCAATATTTCGGGTGGTTTGGATTTGACTTTGGCAGAAGTAGATTTGGCTGCTGAACGAATTCGTCAGGAATTACATCAGGATGATGCAAATATCATATTCGGAACATGTGCCGATGAAGCATTGCATGGGAAAATTCGAGTTTCTTTGGTTGCAACCGGTATTGATGATTCTCCAACTGAAAAATATGTTCCGACTATTCGGCAAGCACAGGAAACCATTGTGGATGTGCCACACACGCAAGAACCGGATATATTGAGAGTGAATGTTGCTTCTGTTGAAGAAACAGAACAACCCCTTCAGGAAGAAACTTTTCCGCTTATGACAGATATAACGGGAGCAGATTCTGATTTAAACGGGACGTCTTTTCAAAGTGCCGAATTAATGGTTCAACAACCGATAGAAACTGAGAAACCACCCTATGAAATGGCTATTGAGATAACGGAAGAACCAACAACTCAACCGGCATTGTTTGTTGAAGAAGTGCCGGAGATTGCTCCGATTATTCCGGTTGAAGAAGTGCCTGAAATTAAAGAACCTGTTAGTATGGAATCTAAAAAAGCGGATGCAAATGTCAAAGCACCACGTAGCAGTACGTTGTTTGATATTATGTTGCCCGGATTTAGAAAGGGAACACGTCGGGTAAAAGACGATGCATCTTCATCTTCTTTGGGCGGTACCACCGAAGTTGTTACGGATACAAATGGAAGTAGAATTGTTGGGACGCCATATATGAATCAATCGGGTTCATATGGTATGATGCATGCAGATTCATTAAATGCAGGTGAAAAAACGCAAAGACAGTCAGAGCCACGTAATGAATTGTTTGATGATCCATTTGAAAATGTGGATTTGCCGGCATTTTTAAGACGCCGTTAAGGATATTAAACGGATGGATAATGCGGTTAAAAGCAGATATGTTGCCTTTAATATATTAAAGAGTGTCTTGTTTGCTCAAAAAACTTTGGAGGGTATTTTTGACAGACATTCGTTTTATCATTCATTATCTCATGCGGATAAGCAGTTTGTTCGGATGCTTGTTTTAACGGTTTTACGTCGTTGGGGGCAGTTAAAATTTTTAGTTAATCAATGTTTGGATAAACCATTACCAGAAAAACGGCGGGATATTTTAGTTGTGTTGGCTTTGGGTGTTGCTCAACTTTATTATTTAAATACACCGCCTCATGCTGCTACTGATACGGCCGTTCAACTGACACGCGTTATAAAACAGTCTGCTTTTACGAAATTAGTTAATGCGGTTTTGCGGTCTTTTGTCCGAAAAGGAAAAACATTAAAAGAGCCCTCTGTTTTGTTGAATTATCCTGAGTGGTTGATGGATGATTGGAAGCAGAATTATGGTGAAGAAGTTGCCGAAAAGATGCTTTTATCATTAATGGATAGCGGATATTTGGATATAACGGTTAAGACTAATCCGCAAGAGTGGGCTGAAATGTGGAATGGGGTTGTTTTAAATACAGGAACGGTTCGGTGTCCATATCAAGGGGATGTTGCCTTAATGGATGGATATGCAGATGGTTTATGGTGGGTTCAAGAGGCGTCAGCTTCTATACCGGCACAATTATTTGATGAGTTACAAAATAAGCGTGTAGCTGATTTATGTGCAGCTCCCGGTGGAAAAACAGCACAATTGGCTTGTCGAAGGGCATTTGTTGATGCATACGATATTTCTGAAAAACGATTAATGCGTTTACGGGAGAATATGAAGCGATTAAAGCTGGAAGATTATGTACAGGTAAAATGTCAGGATGTTTTGACAATAACGGAAAAGCAAGTATATGATGCGGTGTTATTAGATGCCCCCTGTTCAGCAACGGGAACAATTCGTCGGCATCCGGACTTGCTTTATCATAGAACGAAAGAAGATGTTCAACGGTTAACGCAAATACAGTCGGCACTATTACAAAAAGCTATCGATTTATTAAAACCAAATGGGCAGTTGGTATATTCTACTTGTTCCTTAATGCGTGATGAAAATGAAAGTGTTGTTCAGCAGGCATTACTTAACAATAAAAATTTGGAACGGGTAGTGTTAAATAAAAAATGGCAACCGTTTTTAAATGCAAATGGTGCTATTCAAGTTTTGCCGACGATGGGACAGGATGGATTTTATGCGGTATTGTTATATAAAAAGAATACTTGATAAAGAAAAGAAAAAAATTATATTTGAAGTAAGGAGGCATAATGGCAGTTATATTGATTGTTGAAGATAATGAAATGAATATGCGTTTATTTTCCGATTTACTTCAATCCAGGGGGCATCAGGTCATCCCTTGTTTTCAATCAACAAAAGCAATGGATATTATTTTGGAAAAACATCCGGATATAATTTTAATGGATATACAAATGCCGGAAATTTCCGGATTAGAATTAACACAAATGATTCGGCGAAATAAGAATATTAAAAATACAAAAATTATTGCTGTTTCAGCATTTGCGATGGATGAGGATATTGAACGAATTAAAGCTTCCGGTTGTGATGATTATATTTCCAAACCGATAGAAATTAGGTCGTTTTTTTCGGCTATTGGACGGCATTTAAATTAAATAATGTAAAAATAAGTTTTTTATCTAAAATTGACCTTTTGGTCAGTTAATGCTGTTTTTCTTGTTATTATAGTCATTTTTTTCTTTTGATAGTGAGATTTTTGATGGAAATAAAAATAGTAGAACTATTTTTTTATTGTTTTTCTATGTATTAGTATAATTGTGTGATATTGGCTGATGTGTGTTTTAAAATATAAGCGGGTGAAAAACGTACGTATAAATGCAACAATTTTTTTCACATTTTTGGATTTTTTTTGATTTTGAATAAGATATTCAATTAAAAGAAGAAACTAGCACTTTCTCAAAAATCTGATTTTGCTAATTCGAATAGGGAAAAAAAGGTACCTTTTTTTATAATATAAAGTAGTAGTATCTTTATAGGGAGAAGTCGTATGTTTAAAGTAAAAATGCAAGACCTTGGCCGAAGTATGGTAGAAATGCTGGGCGTATTAGCGATTATCGGGGTATTATCCGTTGCAGGGATAGCAGGATATCGTTATGCGATGGACCGATATATAGCAAACGACGTCTTACACGAATCAAACATACGGGGCTTTGACGTAACGGCAAACTTTAAAGGAAGACGTCTGCCGGATATAGCAGAAATCGGGGGATACGCAAAATACACGGGGACAGGTAAACCGATAGGAGTCTATCCGAATCCGGAAGATTTTAGTTGGTCTGAATATGCGGACAAGTGTCCGAGTGAAGACTTGTGTCAAGCATTTGACGTAGAAGTCAAGGGGTTAAATAAACGGCAATGTCAGATGATTATGCAGAGCAGTTGGGAATTGCCGGATGCGTACTTGGTATCAACAGGAATAGCAGGGGATACAAGCGGAGACGGAACGGCCCCGATAGCGAGCGTATCATCAAGCAGACCGATAATGCGAACAGCAAGCAATGCAGATAGCGGGTTGTGTGATGAGTTTGAGGAGGATGAACAGAACATAGCGATACGGTTCCGGTTTGTCTCAACATTTACGGATTTTACGGATGGAGATTACGAGACCGGTTGGGAAGATGGGATAACATCGGATGATACGGACGGTACCGGCGGGGGAAGCAGTACCGGCGGGGGAACAGGGGACGGCACCGGAGGTACAACCGGTGGTGGCGGAACACCGACACCGGAAACGCCAATAGATTCGGATCAAAATGATGATCCGGAACCGGTTGTATGTAGTGGGGGCAAAGAAGATAACGGAAACGGTATTTGTGTATGTCCAAGCGGAACAACAGAATTTAGTGGGGTCTGTAAAACAAATTGCACGGGTGGTAAAGAGTTTGATAGTACGGGAACCTGTGTGTGTCCAAGCGGAACAACAGAATATAATAATGAATGTAAAACAAGTTGTACGGGCAATTTTGCGTTTGACAGTGAAGGTAATTGTACAAAGTGTATTTCTAATTATTACGGCAACGATTGTACGTCATATTGTACAGAAACATGGAGCAATGGTACGTGTGTGTGTAATGATTCGGATTCGTATTGGGACGGAACGAGTTGTGTGAGTTGCGGAACGAATCAACAGGTAAACAGTTCAAAAACGGGGTGTGAGTGTGAAACAGGATATTACGGAAGTGGATGTACAACGTATTGTAGCGGAACGAATGCTTCTTGGAATGAGCTAACATCGGAATGTGGATGTTCCAGTGGTCATTGGGATGGAAATGAATGTGTGATTTGTACAGGAAATATGCAATGGAGTGATACGGAAAAAGAATGTGTGTGTCAGGATAATTACTTTGGGAGTAGTTGTGCAACTTATTGTAACGAAGAAGAAGCAACATATAATAATGGAAATTGTGAATGTAACACAGAGAATTCGTATTGGAATGGCAGTAGTTGTACGGTTTGTGATGTGAACGGGGAAGTCAACGGCAACGAAGACGGATGTGTCTGTCGAAACGGATATTCCGGAAACGGACAAACGTGTGAGGTATGCGAAACACCGAGACAGACGACAGCAGGGAATACGGGTTGTGAATGCCCCGGTGGAATGGAATATATAGCGAGTACGAATAAATGTTACGACAGTGACGGAGGTTATACAGAAAATTATTGCGATGCAGGAGAAATTTGGAATGGGTCAGAGTGTGTACCAAACAGTTGCACAACAACAGCAGATTGTCCGGGGACATATTATTGTGACATAGCAAGCAGCACATGTATTAAGGATCCGGCATGTACGGATACGAATACAATATTGGATATAACAAAAGAAAAATGTGATAAATGTGAAGATAGATTTTATGTAGAAGCAAGCGGATATTGTACGCATTGTAATAATCAAACAACAATAGAAAATACAACACAGGCAGAATGCGAAGTTTGTGCAAATCGGATATGGACATCGGATGGTATTTGTACGGTTTGTCCGACAGGGCAAGTTCGTTTGAACACTGGATATTGTGGATGTGTAGATGGTTTTGTATGGGATACAACAACATTAACCTGCATGGATGTTGTGACGTATTGTACAAATGTAATGAAGAATGCCGGATTTGAAAGTGGGTTTATGGTTGAAGGAACGATTATTACATATACCGGTAATATGACGATTACTGATACAGTTAATTTATCACCATGCACATTGGAAGTATCCGGACAGATAATAATTGAAGATGGAGGCACATTAAGTGTTGATGATATTATCGTAGATAACGGGAATAATGATTCGCCGGCAATTTCTATAGAAGATGGTGGAACGTTAATAGTTCCGGATATTTATTATTGTAAAGAAATTAGCAATCAGGGGACAATTAACGGTAATTTACATTGTGTAAGCGGATGTGAATGTGATTGTTCGGCAGATAATACAATTTGTATGGGAGATACGCCGTATTGCACAAGCGGTATTTGTTCAAAATGTCCAATTGAGACACCACATTATAATGAAACAAGCGGTTGTCAAACCTGTGAAACCGCCAATACGACTTTGCCATATTGGAATGGTGAAACGCATCAGTGTGAAAATTGTCCGGAAACAACTCCTTTATGGGATTCAACAACAAAAGAATGTATTAAACAGCCTTGTGAAACGACTGATGACTGTCTAGACACTTATTATTGTGATATGAATGCCAAAGTTTGTGAAAAATTTGTTTGTTCGGCAGCAGATGTTTTGTATGATATGATTGAATCGGAATGTGAAGTTTGCGAAAATCGGTTTTGGTCAGTATTAATGGGATATTGTGTTTCTTGTGACAATCCTATTGATATTTCTCCGACAACAAAAGCAGATTGTGAAGAATGTACAAACAGATATTGGACTTCTCAAGCTGAAGGGGCAGATAGTGGTGTTTGTTCTATGTGTCCCAAAGGGCAATATCGGGATAGCATGGGGATTTGTGCTTGTCCGAGTAATTTGGTTTGGGATACAACAACACTAACATGTACGGATGTTGAAACTTTCTGTATTAACGGCATGAAAGCGGCAGGATTTGATGAAGAAAATTATGCTGTATCCGGTGATGTTATTACATATACGGGAAATATGCGTATTGCACAAGATTTACCTCTTTCGGCCTGTTATTTAAAAGTAGATGGGGAGTTGACTGTTAATGAAGGTGTTATTTTGTCAACAAACATATTACATGTGAACAGTCCGGATAATGTTGCTATCTTTGTTATCGGAGAATTAACAGCAACGGATATATATTATTGTAAAGAAATTGAAAATAACGGGCAAATTAACGGTACACTTCATTGTGCAGAAGGGTGTAATTGTGATTGTTCCGCTGATGAAACTCTTTGTACGGGAGAAACACACTATTGTACTGTTGATGTGTGTTCTCGTTGCCCATTTGAAACACCGGTTTGGAATGAAACAATCGGTTTGTGTGAAACCTGTCCGGATAATACGGTTTGGAATGGGGAATCTTGTGTATCTGAAGAAACATTCTGTGCACAAAGGATGCAGATGCTTGGATACAATTCAGATGATTTTACGGTAGAAGATGATACCATTACCTATGATGGAGATATGATTGTTTTAAGGCATTTAGATATGTATGCCTGTAATTTGAATGTGACCGGTATGGTTGATATGTCGGAAAATGGTGCCATAAATGTTAAAAATTTAACCGTTCGTTCAGATGAAGAATATGGAATTTTAGTACGAGGTTCTATTCATGTTTTAGAAAATGTTAATATCGTTGCAGATAAATACGGTGTTTATGTTTTAGATTCGGCAATTATGACTGTTGATGGTGATATATCGGCCTATGGTAATGATACCGGTATTTACGTAGATATGGGAGGTACTTTAAATGCTCGGAATATTCACGGAACAGGCGGACAAGGTGTTTATAGCTATTATGGTAAAGTTGTTTCTTCCGGTACAATCAGTTCCGATGCAGATGGGAATGGTATATATTTTGATACCGGCAGTACTGCAGAAGCCGTTAATATTAATGCACTTGGTGGATTAGGATTAGGTGTGTATGAGGCAACACTGTCTGTTTCAGAAAATATTGTTGCAACGGGAAATACAGATAAGGGTATTTATATAGGATACTCTGATGTAACGGTGTTGGGGGTAGTTACCGGTTATGGAAAAGGTGGTTATGGTGTACATATCTTCCGATCATCTGAATTAACAGCACAAGATGTGGTTGGGGAAGGTACATCATCCGGTATTTATTTGTATGTAGATTCGGTTGTTAATGCAACAACAGTGACGGGTATGGCAACAGGTTCTATTTCTCATGGAATAGAATCATATGAATGTTCTATTAATGCGGAATTGGTAACCGGTACAGGGGGAGAGGCCGGTATATGGAAACAGTATCGCTCCGGGGATTGGAATGTTTCAAAAATTGTTGGAATTGGTGGAATGTATGGTATTGTTGCAACAAATTATACAACATTGACAGCGGATGAAATTGAGGCAAAAGGAGATGAGTATGCTCTTTTGGTTGTGGGTAGCTCCTCTGTTACTGCAACAGATATGTATTATTGTAAAGCATATTCGCTGGATGCAGGTTATATTTATCAAAGTGGTTCTTCTAGTTATAAGACGGCAGGAACGGCTATTACCGGAAATATGCATTGTATGAATGGGTGTGCTTGTGCCTGTGAAACAGATAGTACTTGTTCAGAAGAAATGCCGTTATGTGTAGATAGTGTTTGTACAATTTGTCCTGCTGAAACACCCTATTGGAATGGAACAACTTGTAAGGTGTGTCCGACAGAAACGCCGTATTTAAATGCTGAAACGGCCCAATGTGAGATTTGTCCGATGGGGCAGGTATGGAACACAGATGGAGATACCTGCGTTGTAGAGACGTGTTTATCTAGTATGGTAAATGCCGGATATGCTACAACAGCATATGTAGTGGAAGGGGATACGATTACATATACCGGTAATATGACGGTTGCGACAGATTTAGACATTTCCGAATGTAATTTAAATGTTGCCGGTGTTTTAACGATTAATTCGGGAAAAACATTGACGGTTAACAATGTGACGGCTACTTCAACAAATAATCACGGTATATATTTAAATTCCGGTATATTAAATGCAAGTGGAGATGTTAGTGGTAGTACGACAACAACGAGTACATCATCTTATTACGGTATTTATGTTAAGGGAACAGGAACACTCAGTGCTGAAAATGTAACAGCTTCCTGTGTCACAAAGACAGGATTAAATATTGATGCTGCTGGTGGTAGTGTTAATGCAAGAGGGGATATAACATCAACCGGAAAAACATATGGATTAACAACTGTTGGGACAGTTACAGCACAAAATATAACGGCAACAGGAACAAGTTATGCCGGAATATATGTTAACGGAGCAAGTGCTAAAATAACGGCAACAGGTAATATCAGTGGAACAAGTACGTCATCATACGGTGTATATGCATATAATGGAGGTATTATAGAAACAGGTGGAAATGTAATCGGTGAGAGTACATCAAATCATGGTATTTATATGTCAGATAGTACATCATCCATTCAAGGTTCAACTGTTACAGGAAGCAGTGAAACAGCAAGTGGTATTTATATTAATACGGCAACAAATGTGATGGGTGCTTCAAGTAGAATTGAGGGTACAGGCGGAACGTATGGTATTTATACGAAAGGGGATATTGTTTCCGAAGGTAGTATTAACGGTACGGGGAATACATACGGCATTAATGTTGTTGGTACGAATAGAATTGCGGCCATTGGAAGCATTAAAGCAACAGGCGGAACACATGGTTTATATGTGACAGCCGGTGGAAGTGTGGAAACGGTAACCGGATCTGTAACGGGAACAGGTTCAACCTATGGTGTGTTTGTAAAAACAAGTGCCGGTAAAATTTCTTCTACAAATGTTTATTACTGTGAAACATATAGTAATGCAGGAACAATCAATGTAACACCAAAATGTGCAAGCGGATGTCACTGTGATTGCTCAACAGATGAAACCGTATGTACAGGTAATACACAATATTGTTTGCAAGGTGTGTGTTTAGAATGTTCTGATGATACACAAATTTGGAATGAAGAAGAAGGTCAATGTGTATCATGTCCGGATGGGCAAGTGTTTGATTTTGATTACAATGCTTGTATTGTAGATACCTGTCGGTCTAAGTTAGCCGATGCCGGATATACCTCAACAGCGTATGTAGTGAAAGGAGATACGATTACATATACCGGTAATATGACGGTTGCGACAGATTTAGACATTTCCGAATGTAATTTAAATGTTGCCGGTGTTTTAACGGTTAATTCGGGAAAAACATTGACGGTTAACAATGTGACGGCTACTTCAACAAATAATCACGGTATATATTTAAATTCCGGTATATTAAATGCAAGTGGAGATGTTAGTGGTAGTACGACAACAACGAGTACATCATCTTATTACGGTATTTATGTTAAGGGAACAGGAACACTCAGTGCTGAAAATGTAACAGCTTCCTGTGTCACAAAGACAGGATTAAATATTGATGCTGCTGGTGGTAGTGTTAATGCAAGAGGGGATATAACATCAACCGGAAAAACATATGGATTAACAACTGTTGGGACAGTTACAGCACAAAATATAACGGCAACAGGAACAAGTTATGCCGGAATATATGTTAACGGAGCAAGTGCTAAAATAACGGCAACAGGTAATATCAGTGGAACAAGTACGTCATCATACGGTGTATATGCATATAATGGAGGTATTATAGAAACAGGTGGAAATGTAATCGGTGAGAGTACATCAAATCATGGTATTTATATGTCAGATAGTACATCATCCATTCAAGGTTCAACTGTTACAGGAAGCAGTGAAACAGCAAGTGGTATTTATATTAATACGGCAACAAATGTGATGGGTGCTTCAAGTAGAATTGAGGGTACAGGCGGAACGTATGGTATTTATACGAAAGGGGATATTGTTTCCGAAGGTAGTATTAACGGTACGGGGAATACATACGGCATTAATGTTGTTGGTACGAATAGAATTGCGGCCATTGGAAGCATTAAAGCAACAGGCGGAACACATGGTTTATATGTGACAGCCGGTGGAAGTGTGGAAACGGTAACCGGATCTGTAACGGGAACAGGTTCAACCTATGGTGTGTTTGTAAAAACAAGTGCCGGTAAAATTTCTTCTACAAATGTTTATTACTGTGAAACATATAGTAATGCAGGAACAATCAATGTAACACCAAAATGTGCAAGCGGATGTCACTGTGATTGCTCAACAGATGAAACCGTATGTACAGGTAATACACAATATTGTTTGCAAGGTGTGTGTTTAGAATGTTCTGATGATACACAAATTTGGAATGAAGAAGAAGGTCAATGTGTATCATGTCCGGATGGGCAAGTGTTTGATTTTGATTACAATGCTTGTATTGTAGATACCTGTCGGTCTAAGTTAGCCGATGCCGGATATACCTCAACAGCGTATGTAGTGAAAGGAGATACGATTACATATACCGGTAATATGACGGTTGCGACAGATTTAGACATTTCCGAATGTAATTTAAATGTTGCCGGTGTTTTAACGGTTAATTCGGGAAAAACATTGACGGTTAACAATGTGACGGCTACTTCAACAAATAATCACGGTATATATTTAAATTCCGGTATATTAAATGCAAGTGGAGATGTTAGTGGTAGTACGACATACACAGGAACATCGTCTTATTGGGGTGTTTATGTGAAAGGTACCGGTTTGCTTAATGCAACTAATTTAACAGTCTCATCTGTGAAAACAGCAGGATTAAATATTGATGCAACCGGTGGTAGTGTTAATGCAAGAGGGGATATAACGGTAACAGGTGGCACGTATGGTATTTCTACGCTTGGAGCTGTTACAGCACAAAATATAACGGCAACAGGAACAAGTACTGCCGGAATATATGTTAATGGAGCAAGTGCTAAAATAACGGCAACAGGTAATATCACTGGAACAAGTACATCATCATACGGTGTATATGCATATAATGGAGGTATTATAGAAACAGGTGGAAATGTAATCGGTAAGAGTACATCAAATCATGGTATTTACACAACCGGTGGAGCATCATCTATTCAAGGTTCAACTATTACAGGAATCAGTGAAACGGCAAGCGGTATTTATATTAATACGGCAACAAATAGTTTAACAGCTACGCAAGATGTGATTGCTAATGGAGCAGTTTATGGTATTTACAGTATCGGAGCTGTTAATGGAATCAATATTATTGGAACAGGCGGAACAAATGCCGGTGTTTATATGGGGGGTACAAGCGGTAAGTTAACAGCAAAAGGTAATGTGACAGGAACAAGTACATCTTTGTATGGTATTTATATCTATAATGGAGCTATTTTAACGGCAGAAAGTGATATAATCGGTACAAGTATAAATAGTCACGGGATTTATTTAAGTAATTCAACAGCCCAATTAACGGCAAAAGGAACAGTATCGGGAACTAGTGCAACAACATCCGGTATTTACGTTAATACCGCAACAAATACGCTAACGGGAACAATAGGAGTTATCGGAAAGGGTTTAATCAATGGTATTTATGCTGTGGGGAATATTGTTTCCGAGGGGAAAGTAGAAGGAACAGGTGATACATACGGTATTCATGTATATGCATCTAATAAAATTACGGCCAATGAAGTGATTGGAAACGGCGGTACTCACGGATTGTATATAACGGCTGCCGGTACGATTGAATCAACGGGTTCGGTAACCGGAACAGGTTCAGAATATGGGGTATTTGTTAAAGCCGCAACTGGTACAATTACGTCTGAAAATGTCTATTATTGTAAAACATATAGTAATGCAGGGACAATTAGTGTAATGCCAAAGTGTGCAAGTGGCTGTTCTTGTGCCTGCGAATCCCAAACGTCTGTGTGTAGCGGGGATACACCATTATGTCGTCATGGTACTTGTGAACCCTGTCAATCAGATAGGCCTTATTGGAATGGGACCGAATGTACGGTTTGCCCAATGGAAACCCCTGTTTGGAATGAAACGACAAAGCATTGTGAAACTTGTCCGATAGGAACTATGTGGAATATCACATCTCGTATTTGTGAACAATGTTCTTCCCAAAATGGATTGGCATGGGATGGAACGACGTGTGTTGCCGTTGAAGAAGCCTGTACTACACAAATGCGAGAAGTTGGTTTTTCATCAGATAACTACACCGTTGATGATAACACAATTACCTATACAGGACAAATGACAGTTAACAAGGATTTATATATACCCGCTTGTAATTTAAAGGTTGTTGGAACATTAAAAGTTGAAAATGGGGCAAAATTAACGGTTAATGATGTAGATGTGACAGAAAGTACCTTTGAAAAAGCTATTCATATTGAAAATGGTGCATTACATGCGTTAGGTTCTGTTTCGGCGTATGCCCGAAATGATTCGGCAATTTATGTTTATACAAATGGTTCTTTGATTGCTCAAAAAAATATTCAAGGCACATCAGAGGGAAGTGGATATGGTGTTTATGTATATCAAGGGAATATAACGGCTCAACAAAACCTCATCGGTTCAGCTATATCAAATAGTGGGGTGTTTGTTTCACGTGGTACATTGACGGTGCGTGGTAATGTAACGGCAACCGGTTCTTCGGGTTTATATGTTCGGAGTTCGGCAGTTTCAAATGTTTATGGCAATATTTATGCAAGTGCTGGTTCATCTTATGGTGTAATGGTGTATGAGGCAGCAAAATTACAGGTAAATGGAAATGTGACTGGCGTTAGTACCGGTTCGTATGGGGTATATGTAAATGAGGGTAGATTAGACGTTAATAATTTATTATCGGGTATTTCCGGTAGCAGTTATGGTGTGTATGGTATTATCAGTACGGGTAATACGACTATTAAAGCAGCAGATATTAAAGGAGTTGGTAGTGTTACAGGTATTTATGCAGATTCATACGGATCCGGAAAAAATTTGGATATAATTGCTATAAATGGTATATCCGGTTATGGGGGATTATATGGAATTAATGTGGATGGATTTACAGCTTCCTTTGATGGTACGGTCGTTCTGACAGCTCCGAACATTTATTATTGTACTTCATATATGAATGAGAGTGAGAATACTAAAATAAACGGTACACTTCAATGTGCACCAGATTGTGACTGTTCAGTAAAGAATATATGTATTGGAAAAACACCATACTTAAACATGGAAACCGGAGAATGTGAAGCCTGTCCGACAGAAACACCGGTTTGGAATGAAACACTTATGCAATGTGAAGCCTGTCCGATAGAAACACCGGTTTGGGATGCAGAGCAAGGAAAATGCACACAGTGTGAAACAGAAACACCATACTATAATACAGATACCGGTCTATGTGAATCTTGTACAGGTAATACACCATATTATAATGAGGACACAAAAGTTTGTGAGCGATGCCCGATAGATATGCCGGTTTGGAATACAGTTACATTACAATGTGAGGCCTGTCCGGAAAAAATGCCGGTTTGGAATGGAACAACTTGTGTAACGGAAAAAGATTTTTGTACAACTGCAATGACAGAGGCTGGATTTGGTACGGATAAATTTGCCGTTTTAAAAAATGAAATTATTTATGCCGGTAATATGAGCGTCTTTTATGATTTGGATTTATCGGCTTGTCATTTAAAAGTAAATGGTACATTAACGGTAAAAGAAGATAAAGTATTAAAAGCAAATACTGTTACGGTATCATCCGAAGCAGAATATGGTATTCGCATACAAGAAGGAGCATCCTTAATTACAAAAGGAGATGTTTCTGCCGTTGCAAAAGAGTATGGTGTTTATGTGGGTACCGGTAACTTGACTGTCGGAGGAACATTAACCGGAGAAAGTAAAGAACGGACTGCCGTATATTTTAAAACCGGATCAACAATAGTTATTGATTCTGATTTAATCGGTACGAATACCTCATTAGGTGAAGAAAACGGATACGGCATATCTTCCGGTTCGGGTGTTTTTGTGACGATTAAAGGTAATGTTCGTGGACAAGGATATATGGGGGTTTCTGTAAGTGGAAACTGGATTATTGAGGGAACATTAACGGCGATTGGTGATTATGCTCAGGGTTTAGATGTTTATGGAAATTTATGGATTGCCGGTAATTCTGAAATTACAAATCCGGGATCTGGTTGGGCAACAGCAGGCATTAATGATACAGGAAGGGTGGTTTCTTTATCTAATTTTGTTTCAACTGGGGCATACATGGCTGTTTCTAATACTGGATATATAAATGTTGCCGGAGAATTGATAGGTATAAGTACTGGGTTATCTGATGGGACTAGTTTTGGTTTGCATAATTCGGGAACAGTAATAGCAGGCGTTATAAAAGCTAAAGCTCCAACTTCGAGCTATGCTCATTCAATATCCAATTTCCTAGAAAAGTCATTTATTAAGGCTAAAACAAAAATTTATTATTGTGGAAGCGGGATTGATAATGACGGCACAATTAGTCCTACACCGGTTAAGAATTGTAATTGGTAGGAGTGAATGATTGATTTATAAAAATTGACCCACCGAAAAACATCGGTGGGTAAAAACAAGCTAATTTCTTGTTAAAAAGAATATCGGGCTTTTAGCATAAAAATATTTGAATGGAATTTTGATTTTGAATCCCATTTGCCACCGGCTTCCGTTACTTTCATATAGCGATACTCACCACTGAACGTAATCGGTAAAAATGGTATGCCGTATTCAAGGCCGGCCATGCCTTGTAAAGCCGTTGAATTTTTATGGTCAAAACGGCTCATCCCTATACCGGCACCGATATATGGATCAATAAACGGAATAAGCGGAATATTGGTATATCCGTTTAGAAAGACTCCGTCAAATGTGCTGTCTAGGTTATTTTTAGCATCCGGACGGATTCGCAAATATTCAATTTCTGCCCGTGGTTCTATAAACGGAACGGGTAATTCGTATCCGGCTGAAACAGATAGAACCGGAGAGTTTTTATAATCTGAATAGATGTCTTCACGAGAGATGGAACCATCGTTTAATCCGGCCCCAATTCCGCCTTGCACATATAAACCGGCATGTGTAGTGAAGCAGATTCCTGTTGTTAAAAGGCAGGTTGTTAAAAATTTTTTCATACTTATTTCCTTTCCTTGTTTTGTTTTCAATACATAGCATACACTTGAATGTTTAACAATTTATTTACAACGAGCGAATCATTTTTATTGCCTTTTAAAAATAATTTTGTTATACTCTGATTATTCATATTGATTTTTTATAAGAAAGGAAAAAAAATGACACTACCCTTAATGCCAAAAGCAACCGCAGTTTGGTTGGTTGAAAATACAACATTGACATTTGAACAAATTGCCGATTTTTGCGGTATGCACTCTTTGGAAATTCAAGCAATTGCCGATGGTGATGTTGCTGCTCATATTATGGGATTTAATCCGATTACAAATGGTCAGTTGACAGCAGAAGAAATTAAACGATGTGAACAAGATGAAAAAGCATCATTGCAATTATTAGAACATCCGGAAATTGAACGCTTATTAAATAAAGGTTCTCGGTATGTATCTCAGGCCAAACGGGGAGACCGTCCGTCCGGTATTGCTTGGATTGTTAAACATCATCCGGAAATTTCAGATACGCAAATTGTTAAATTATTACGGACAACCAAAACAACAATTACAGCTATTCGGGAACGGACACATAAAAATATTCATAATATTCATCCGAAAAATCCGGTTACATTGGGTTTGTGTTCCGAATCTGATTTAAATAAAGCAATTGCTGTTTCGGTAAAACGAGTTGCACAATAAGGGGGATAAATGAGCGACGATATTGTTGAAATGGAAAAAGACGCAGACGGTGGAAAGTTAGTTTCTTATATTGAACGTATTGAACGGTTAGAAGAGGAACGTAAAGAATTGGGAGCTGATGTGCGGGAAATTTTTGCAGAAGCCAAAGGAAACGGATTTGATACCAAAGTGATGCGTCAAATTTTAAGATTACGCAAAATGACACCGGCAGATCGTGCCGAAACGGAGTTTTTAAGAGACAGATATAAAAAATTATTGGGAATTGAAGAATAATACTTGATTTTTCATATTTTAAAGTATAAACTTTACACGATAACCTAGTTTTGGAGGAAACACAATGAAACACACATCCTTTTCTTTAATTGCTTTTGTCGCAGTTTGCGGTACAGTTGCCGTTTCAATGTCGGCAGTAGCCAATGAACAAGTTGTTTCACGCACGGAAACAACTTATACATCTCAAAATGAGCGTATTATGGATGGTTATACACCATTAGATGAAATTGATAATTCTGTCAAAACATCAACAAGAACATATAAAGTTCCAGCTCCGGCAACAACTCAACAAGCTCCGGTTGCCACACAAGGAGTTGCAACACAAGCTCCGATGTATATTCAACAACAGCCAATGGTTGTTCATCAACCGGCCGGTTCCGTTCCAGCAGCAGTAACGACCACAAAAGAAGTTCCGGCAGCCGGTATTTGTGCGGCAGGGGCTAACTGTCCGGGAACGGTAACAAGTATTTCTTATACACAATCACCGGTAAAAGTTCAATATCCGGTTGTTCGTCAATATCCTGTAACAGTGGAACATCCGGTTACGGTTAACCGAGATGTGACAGTTCGTCAACCGGTTGTTGTTCAACAGCCTGTTGTTATTCAAAAACCGGTTATGGTTCAACAACCTGTTATGGTGGAACGGGCTCCGGCTTATGTTCAACAACAACCTGTTGTTATGCAACAACAAGCTTCTTATGTCCAAGGTAAACCGGTGGTTGTTCAGGCTCCGGCCGGTCAGGTTTTACCACCGTGTACAAATGGTTTTTGCCAATAATGGATTTTTTTGCTTGCAAAAAGTAAAATGATTTGATAAGATAAAACTGCTCGTGAAATTGAGCAGTTTTATTTTTTTAATTTTTATGTTTGTTTAAAATAAATATAATTTACATCAACTATATATTTTTTTTGAGGGTCTATGAAACCGAATCAAAAGAATCGTCATAATGGACGATATAATAACAGAAATTCACGTTCAACCATTACACGTAATACGGCATTGGAAAGTTCCGGTCCTATGGGTAAAGTTCATGGTACGGCATTACAATTATTTGAGAAGTATCAAGCAGCAGCAAAAGATGCATTAATTCAAAATGATTTAGTTTTGTCTCAAACATATATGCAATATGCTGATCATTATATGCGTATGCAAAATATTGCAATTGCAAATGAAATGGCTATGCGACAAAATATGCAGGAACAGCAACGTCAACAGCAATCGTTATCGAATTTAGAAAATGAGCAAGTAAAAGCGGAGTTGAGTGGTTCGGAAAAAGGTGAAGAAACATTGGATTCTATTCCTGATTTTGATGTTCCTGAAACGGAAAATAAGGATGTTGAAAGGAGTGTGTCTTCGGAGAAAACAGAGGTTTCCCCTGTTGCTAAAAAAGAAAAAAATGATTCTCAAGAGGAAAAAGCAAAGCAACTCGTGTCAGGGGGTAAGCCCGTTAAACAAAAAAAGCCGGTTAAGGTAGTTAAAAAGACTGTAAAAAAAATAATGCAATCTTCCGAGGATATGTCTATTCCGATTGCACAAATGCAAGATAATGTTTAGTTGAAAAAAGCACCAACAGGTGCTTTTTTTAGTATTAAGAGAGTTTGTGCCGGTATTAGTAAGAAAAGATTTGTTGAAAAAGTAGTGTTTCCAGCTATTAAAATGTGGTTTTTTCTTGTTTGTGTTTGTTTTTTATGGTATAATTTATATGTATGTATAAATCGGAGGGGTGTAAATGAAAGTTTTTATCGGGAACAATTTGGGATACAGCTCCTCCACTTTATCCGAGACGGAAACTGTTTTTTTAGAAGCAATAAAAACAGGAAATACGCAGCAAATTCAAGAATTAATTAGTAAGGGCATAGATATCAATAAAAAATTAGATTTTGATGTGCCGTTAGCTATTGCCGTAAGGTATGAACAACCGGAAGTTGTTCGGTTGCTATTAAATAATCAAGCTGATTTTACGGCATTAAATTCCATGGATAAATATAATTTATTGTTTTTATTTAGAACGGAGATTCAATCATTTATTACAAAATACAATATTAATGTTCAGGAGCCGGATGAAAATGGTATATCGTTGATACAGCGGGCAATGTTTCAGGATGATCTTGAATTTTTTAAAATATTTGTTCAGGTTTCGGGTCGATTAAAAGATGATGTCGTTCATAAGGTTATTCAGAATTGTTCGGTTGAATTTTTACGATATTTAATTCAAGAGGGGTATGATATAAAGGCTTTGAACGCAGCAGGTGAACCACCGATTGTTTCTGCTGTTCAATCGGGGAATCCGGAGATGGTTCGTGTATTGGTTGATGCTGGTGTAGATGTAAATACCATAACGGTTAATGGACAAAAGGTTTCTCTGTATGACTATATTCCAAATGGTGATAGAGAAATGTTTCGGATGCTGGTTGCTTGTAATGCTTCGCTTCAAGAAACGACTGAGGAGGGAGATACCGAACTCCATAAAGCAGTGCGAAATGGTAATATATTTAAAATTAGAGCATTGATTGCGGCAGGGATTGATGTGAATGCTCAAAATGAAGCCGGAAATACGGCAATGCATCTGGCTATGGAACAGAATCATCAGATTGCGTATGTCTTCATGAGTGAATGTCGTACTCATAATGTATCATTGAATTTAAATTTGCAAAATTATGATGGAAATACGCCATTTCACTTTTTGGTAACAAAACAACGCGGAATATCAACATTATTACCAATAATGCTTGAAAATGGGGCAGACATTAATGTTCAAAATAATGAGGGTAATACACCTTTACATTTTGCCGGAAAACTTTTGAATTTAGAAGCAATACAATTATTTTTGGCAAATGGAGCAAATCCATATATTCAAAATTTTTGGGGAAATACACCATACCATTTTGTTCATGCTCATAGAACTAACCCTAAATTGAGTAGGTCTGTTTGGGAGTGTATTGCTCTGTTTAATGATCAAAACATAGATATTAGAAGGTTATCGACAACAGAAAATAAATCAGGTCAAAGTGTTCAATCAATGGGCAGAGAAGAATTTCAACTTCCATTAATTGATGAATCCAGTATTCCTCGTATATATTCAATTCCCCGTCCACAAACACCTTCATCTGCAATGCCGGCACCGATTGATTTTGATGCTCCAATGGTTTCAAATGGACCTCCTATTCCCATTCTACCACCACAACCCTTAGAGGAAAGCAATATACCAATTTTGCCAGTACAAGTTGAACCGATGCAATATTCTGGGAGTAATATTTCACCCATATCAGATCCACCCCCGCTCAATCCGACGCCACCGATGCCCCCAACGGATAAGGAAGAAATAAAGCACGAAGATATTCCGCTGTCGGTAGATGCTGTTCCGCCAGTGTCACAAAGTGAAATACCTTTGCCACAACCGGCTCCGGTGGAAATGGTTCCTCCACCACAAGTTCAAATTGAACCGATGCAATATTCAGAGAATAATATTTCACCCATATCAGATCCGCCCCCGCTCAACCCGACGCCACCGATGCCCCCAACGGATAAGGAAGAAATAAAGCACGAAGATATTCCGCTGTCGGTAGATGCTGTTCCGCCAGTGTCGCAAAGTGAAATACCTTTGCCACAACCGGCTCCGGTGGAAATGGTTCCTCCACCACAAGTTCAAATTGAACCGATGCAATATTCAGAGAATGATATTTCACCCATATCAGATCCACCCCCGCTCAATCCGACGCCACCGATGCCCCCAACGGATAAGGAAGAAATAAAGCACGAAGATATTCCGCTGTCGGTAGATGCTGTTCCGCCAGTGTCACAAAGTGAAATACCTTTGCCACAACCGGCTCCGGTGGAAATGGTTCCTCCACCACAAGTTCAAATTGAACCGATGCAATATTCAGAGAATAATATTTCACCCATATCAGATCCGCCCCCGCTCAACCCGACGCCACCGATGCCCCCAACGGATAAGGAAGAAATAAAGCACGAAGATATTCCGCTGTCGGTAGATGCTGTTCCGCCAGTGTCGCAAAGTGAAATACCTTTGCCACAACCGGCTCCGGTGGAAATGGTTCCTCCACCACAAGTTCAAATTGAACCGATGCAATATTCAGAGAAT
>SUUT01000003.1:63793-75051 GCA_015062385.1 Alphaproteobacteria bacterium
TATTCCGCTGTCGGTAGATGCTGTTCCGCCAGTGTCGCAAAGTGAAATACCTTTGCCACAACCGGCTCCGGTGGAAATGGTTCCTCCACCACAAGTTCAAATTGAACCGATGCAATATTCAGAGAATAATATTTCACCCATATCAGATCCGCCCCCGCTCAACCCGACGCCACCGATGCCCCCAACGGATAAGGAAGAAATAAAGCACGAAGATATTCCGCTGTCGGTAGATGCTGTTCCGCTAGTGTCGCAAAGTGAAATACCTTTGCCACAACCGGCTCCGGTGGGTACAATAATGCCGGAACAATTAAGTTCTTTTGTGCGTGAATCGGTTGTGCCTGTTTCGATAAATACATCGGTATCGGTTTCAACAACAAATATTCCTATTCTTGAACCAGTACCAATTGAAAATATTATTTTAAATGAGGCTGTTTCAGGAGAAGGAAATTCATCTGAAAATGATGCGGTCATTGATTCTAATAAGCATAATTTGTTAACCGGAAAAGATGTAATAACGGATGATTCGGGGGTGTCTCTCCCTCAACCCAATATGCTACATGGAGAAGGGAACGGAAAACCACCGACCGGAATAGCAGCTAAGGAAATTGTGTCCCCGCCAACAAATGATACAAGTAATACGCTAAATGAACTGAAAAATTCTGAAAATGGAGTGAATACAGACGAGCATTTATCCGGTCAAGGGAATGGTATTGATCTTTCCAAAGGAGTTGGTACGGGATATGATGGCGGAACAGGAAATTCTTTATTAGGTCGTGGGAATGGTACTGGTTTTTCCGGAGAGGCTAATGAGGGATATAATGGCGGAACAGGAAATTCTTTATTGGGTCGTGGGAATGGTACTGGTCTTTCCGGAGAGGCTAATACGGGACATAATGGCGGAACAGGAAATTCTTTATTGGGTCGTGGGAATGGTACTGGTCTTTCCGGAGAGGCTAATACGGGATATAATGGCGGAACAGGGGGTCCTTTATTCGGTCAAGGGAATGGTTCAGGTTCTGCTGAAAGAGATGACGATAGAGAAGAAGATGGTTTGCCGATGGATGGTTTGTCCGATAAAGAAGAAGATGTTCATTCTAAAAATTTAAAACCCAAAAAGAAAAAACAAAAGCCTGTTGAAAGTTTTGTTCCTCCGATTATTCCTGAACGGCTTGAAAACAAAGAGAATTTAACACATTTTGAACCAATAGTTATTCCAAATCATTCGCAAGGAATGCAAGTTGTTCTCCATAAACGTAAAAATGAAAAAAAGCGAATGGCTATGGCAAATGTTCCTCCTGAAAAATTGAGTTTTTGGGAAAGGAATTGGAAGTGGATTGTTGGTGTCGCAACAGTTATTGCGACTACATTAGGGGCATATTTTTTGATTAGAAAGGCGAAGAAGAAAACAAAAGCCGTAAAATCAGAAACGATACGATTAAAATCACAGATTAAAACATTACAAACATCAATTTCTGATATGACAGAAGGGGTATCTGATAAAGACCTGCAAAAATCTTCTGTTTTATCAAATTGTTCATCTCTAATTAACGAGTATCCTCAATCAGATGTCATTGTTGGAGCAAGTAAACAACATGAATTGTTTTAAAATGAAAATTTTAAAGAAATACCATATCCCAATCGACCATGAGGAGTAACAAACGGTTGTGATGTTAATGAGAAAGAATTATTCATCGGTTTTTCATCTTTCCAAATATAATTGCTGATTTCAGTCATCGGATCCATAAGTATAAGTGCTGTTCTTCCTAAGAATTTCGAATCGTATAAGGTATAATTATTTTTTATGATTTGTCGTTTGCTTTTGTAAAACCATTCTCCGACAACTGCTCCGGCGAGTGGTGTGACAATTAAATCCTGAATAGATGGACGTTCGGCAAATGCTTCTATACCGTATTCCCAAAAAAATGTTGATAAAGCAAAAGAGTACAGACAAGAGTAGGCAGCATTTGCACCGGCAGAACGTGCCCCCATATAATAAATTGCTCCGGCATATGGATGTGTGACGTAATTTAAAAACAGATCATCTTTATCCCAAACCGGGGCTCGTGAAACATTGTCCCACCATTTTTTTGCAGGGCTTTTCCCGTCATCTTCCCAATTTGTAAAACTGGTAGGCATTGCATATAAAAAAGCCATTGTTCCAATGCCGACTCCAAATAAAGAAATTGTATTTCGTTTTAACATTTCTTTATCAACAATATTTTCTTCAATAGAATACGGTCTGTCATAAATACTGAGTTTAATTGGAATCTCATTTGACGGTGTATCCGTTTTAATGTTTTGAGCCGTTCCGGTTATTGAAAAAAGAAGAACGGTTAAAAAACTGATTATTTGAAAAGATTTTTTTAGCAAAACAATACTTCCTTTGTTAACATATCATAATATGATTTTTTTTGAAAACATACCTTGTTTTGACATAAAATGCAATAAAAACTTTTTAAAATAGCAGATTTTAATTTTTAAATAAAAAATTTTAGAAAATATTTTTTTATTTTAAAAATACAATATATATTTTTTGACAAATTTCTGTTTTACAGATATATTCAAAAGTATGTATTTTATCAATGGAAAAAGGAATGATAATGAAAAAGCTGTATTTGATTTTTTTGTGTGTTTTTTATGTCTTTTCTGCAAACTGTGATACATTGAGCGATTATTTAAAAACAAACGGTTTATCGGAATTATATGAACAAAAGATGATGACACTTCAGAGCGATGTACTATATTCCGATAAGATTGATGAATTTAAAAAAACGATGGAAATTGTTGTGACAAGTGCGTTTAACAATCAATATAAACAGGCTCTTTTAAAAGATTTAATACGAAAATTCCCGTATTTTGAAGGGGTACATGAGGGTTTTAATGTTTTGTATGGAATTCGTTATGATGTAAAAGGAACGATTAACTATTTGGAAAAGATTGAAAATCGTACATTATCACAAAATCTTCAATTATTGGTTTTATGGAATATTTATTTACCGGATAAAATATCAATGAACTTATATCAACAAACGGCTCAAATAGTCCATGAAGATATTTTGTCGTATTTAAATAGCGATCGTTGGCAATCGGGGTGGCGTGCCGAGGAATATTTGGGACATGTGGGGGAAGATTATCAACAGTGTTATAGCAATATTTCGTGTTTGTTGGAAATTATTCCCTATTGGATGGATTGGGAAGCAAATATTAATGTTGTTATTCCTTGTGATATTGCACAAAATCATGATAAGGTTATATATGCAGATATGGCTGCCGGTGGGCATGGGGCAGAAACTTTTTTAATATCGGATTGTGCATTGTATGCAAAATACCAGTATGATGATTCATTAGAACAGTATATGGATATGTTATTTCAAGAAAGTATCGGAGATTCGGACGGGAGTTCAAGATATGCATTTCAAGCGATTGCCGTTGGTGATTATTTGCGTAAGATGTATCAACCGAATTTTAATGATACGCAATATGATTGGACGTCTTTTCCTTATACAGAATGGTCCGTTCAATCATATTATAATTTTAAAAAGTATAATTCTGTTTTAAATGCGGGTATCGGTTATAAAAAAGCGATAGATTTATTAACAAAGCATTATGTTCGGTATTTTAAAGTTAATAATCAACAAGCATATCATGCGGCACTGGATGTCTTGCGTATTCCGTCAATGCAAGAAAGTAAAATGATTCAGCCGACAGATTTAAAATATATGTTATTAACGGGAAAGGATTGGAAAATAATTAAAAGTCATTATCCGGTTTTAACAAATTATCATGAATATTTACAATATAGTGTTGCCTATCCGGAAAATCTCCGAAAGATTATTTTGTCTGGAAAAGACGAATCGAATTTTGATATTGATAGTCCCAACGAATTTGGCAAAACACCGTTAATGTGGGCAGCACAATACGGATATTTGGACAGTGTTAAATTGTTATTGTCTAATGGAGCAGATATTAACAAGCAAACAGAATTAGATGCTTTTTGTGTTGATAGCGGGCAACGGTTGTGTATACATAATAGTCGGCGTTCGGCACTGATGTATGCTGCACAAGAAGGGCAGTATGATATCGTCGAATATTTAGTTTCTCAAAAAGCAGATATTACTTTAACGGATTCACAAGGAATGTCTGCGTATCACTATGCAATTGGAGATGCTCCACAATATAATCCATTGAAAATGATGACAATAAATGGAGGAGCTCCGACAGAGCGGAATCGGGAAAAAGAAAATCATAGTGTATTTTCCGATAAACAGCTTCAAAAATTAAAGACATTATTAACGGAATAGTCAAAATGATAATTATTTATAAAAAAGAAGAAATACAGGTAAAAAAATTCGAAAGGGTTAATACTGCTTGTGGTTACAAATAAGAGGGTTATTTGTTTTCACAAAGACATTGATATAAAACAGCCATGCGAACATACATTCCATTATGGGCCTGCGAAAAAAAGATAGCTCTTGGGTCATTATCAATATCCGAATTCATTTCTTCTATTCTAGGTAAAGGATGCATTAAATATGTATCGGCAGAAAAAGTATCAAATTGTTTTTTATCGATGATAAATGAAGCAGCAGATGCTTGAATACCTTCATTTTGCAAGCGTTCCTTTTGAATGCGTGTTTGATAAATAATATCAACGTCTTTTGGCAATGTATTTAGGGTCGTATGTTTTGTGTATTTTGCATTTCTTTTTTTAAGCAAATTTTCAAACAAGGGTGGTAATTCTAATTCTTTGACGGATAAAGCATGGATTTCAATTCCATCAAATAAAGTTAAAAGTTTCAATAAGGAATGAATTGTTCTGCCGTATTTAAGGTCGCCGATAATAGCAATTTTGAGATTGTCTAATCGTTTTTTATAAGTGTTAATTGTATAAAGATCCAGCAAGCCTTGTGACGGATGTTCCTTTCCGCCACTACCTGCATTTATTATGGGGATTGTTGCAACCTGAACGGCTCGTTGTGCAGCTTCATCATCCGGATGACGTAAAATGATGGCATCAGCATACCCCTGAACAATGCGAATGGTATCTTCCAGTGTTTCTCCTTTGGTTGCAGATGAGTTTTCATTAGCATTTTCTGTGTTGATTAAAGAAGCTCCCAATCGAACGGCGGCAGCAGAAAAGGATAAACGGGTTCTTGTGCTTGGTTCATAAAAAAGGGTTGCAATAACTTTGTTTTTGAGTGTTTCCGTATAAAATACGGGATTGTTTTTTATCTTATCTGTTAATGTTAGTAAAGATAATAAATCTTCTTTTTTAATTTGATCGCAAGAGATGAGATGTTTCATAATTACTCCTTCTTTTAGATAAGATATCGATTGATGTTGATACAAACATTTAATTTATACAGTAGAATGTCTTTTTTTTCAATTACAAATAATGGATATTTTATTTTTTTGATAATGTGTTCCTATTTAAAAATATGAAGCGGGTGAAGGGATTGCTCGGACTTTTGTCCTCGTCCTAACGGACTGTCCTGACGGACATCTACTTCGCTCACGCTTCGTGAACGAACCCTCGACATCAACCTTGGCAACCAAAAATATTCAATAACTCATTGTAATTTAAACAAAATACTTTTAAAAACACTGTTTTTTATTGAAAAATTTTTATTCCTTATCAGCATCCTTTGTCACTTTAACTTAAGAAATTTCCTTTATTCTTAAGTATTTAAGATTTTAGAAATACATTTCTCGTTTTTCTGTGGTTGTATTTTGTTTAAAACATATTTTCAAAAACTCAATCCTGACTTGCTAACAACCAATCTATTATATTAACAATTTGTATTCCTTCATCATTTGTGTTTGTAAACACTTCATCCATAGAAAGAACAAATTTAGGATAATTATCTTTAATCGTTTTCAAAGAAGATAATTCTCGTTCACGTGTCTGTTTGTCCATCAATGTTTCGGTTACCTGGATATATAGTTTTTCATTTACCTTAGAAGCAATAAAATCAACTTCTTTACCGACATTTGTTCCGATACAGACTTGATATCCTCTTCTGACAAGTTCCAAAAAGACCACATTTTCCAAAACATGCCCACGATCCATCTCTTTAAATCCTAATAAGTGATTCCTTAACCCTAGATCAACAATGTAATACTTATTATTTGTTTTTAAATAGTCTTTACCTTTAATGTCATATCTTAAAATATTATAGAATATAAAAGCTTTTTCCAGCAAATTGATATAATTATCTACTGTTCCGGCAGTTGTTTTTTTATCTAACCGTTGCTCACTAATCAAAAAGTTCTTAATATTATTGATGGAAGTAATATTGCCGATATTATCTGCTAAATAGCGTAAAATTTTGTTAAGTAAATCCACATCTCTTACTTCTGCCTGACCGATAACATCTTTAACAAGAACAGTTGACAAGATACCGTCTAGTACCTGATTAATCAGTTCTTCGTTAAAATTATAACCTGTTAATACCGGCATTCCTCCAAATTTCAGAAAAAGAGCAAATTTTTGATTAATACTCATATCCCCAACAAATTCATGAAAATCCAAAAATTCTTTAAAGGATAGGGGTAACATTTTTATTTCAACATATCTGCCCGACAAATAAGTAGATAATTGTGAAGAAAGCAAATAAGCATTAGAACCTGTAATATATATATCAGCATCTAAATCAACACGAAAAGAATTGATTGCTAATTCCCATTGCGGAACACGCTGTACTTCATCAAAAAAAAGATATACTTTGCCTTTTATTTTTTTTGTTTTCTTAATAATCTCATCATACAAAGTTTGATATGTCATACCAGCATGTTTTAATGATTCAAAATCATACTTGATGATATGATTAGATGCAACACCTTCGGATTTTAAGTATTCAATAAATAAATCTAATAATTTTGATTTTCCACATCTCCGAATGCCCGTGATGACTTTAATTTGTTCTTTATCTTTGAATTCTATTAGCTTTTTTAAATATAACGGTCTGTTTTTCATACTAACTCCTTTTTTCTTTATAAATACATTATAGGAGAAATTTAAACTAAAATCAAGCTGTTTTTCTTTTATAAAAGAAATTTTATTGACGTTGTTTTAATTTTTATTTTTTCCCTATAAAATAATATTACATCCACAACCACAAAACATTAAAATTCATATCTTTTTTAACCTTAAAGACAAAATCTTTACAAACATATAAAAATGAATATTTTTTGTAAAAAGCATTATGATTCAATATGTTTGCAAAATCGATTTTTCCTTGCTTTAGATTTTGTTTTCATTTATAATATTTTTATATACTTTAATGAATATTATAAAAGGAGCTTATAATGAAAAAAGGAAGAGCAAAATTACTTTCAGATACGGATGTTAAAAACTGCATTCATTACATTGATGCCGAAATGGGAACAAATGCTTCCCGAAACAGATTGATGTTTTATTTTATGCTTATGACAGCATTAAGAATACACAGTATTCAAAAATTGACGATTGGACAAGTGTATAAAAAAGATTATACGCCTGTTGATTCTTTTTTACTTCAACCGGAGCAAAATAAAGGGAATAAAAAAGAGTTACAAGTATATATTAATAGCAAATTAAAAGATGAGTTGAAAAAATACGCTAAAAAATTAGCTCACATTCCTTACCGTTCAGATGATTATTTATTTAAATCAAACAAAGGGGCTTATCTCTCAAAACAACAAATTATCCATATATTCAGAACAATTTTTGATGGGGTTGGATTGGATAAACAATATAGAGTTCATTCATTACGTGCGACTTGCTTAACAAATTTAATGAATAAAAATTTTCCATTAGCATTGATACAAGAAATATCTGGTCATGCCAGTATTAACACATTATCTATTTATTATCGGTCCAACCCTCAAAATATCAAACAGGCATTAGAGGCATTGGTTGGGTAAGAAACAAACATGAGGAAACAAGCAAAAATGAGAAACAACAATTTAGAACGATTTATTGAAGCACAAGAAACGAATTACAATTTAGCTCTGGAAGAAATAGAAGCCGGCTACAAACAATCATGTTGGATGTGGTATATTTTTCCTCAACATAAAAATTTAGGATATAGCGATATATCCAAATTTTACGGCATTAATGATTTAAATGAAGCCAACGCCTATTTATGTCATCCGATATTGGGTATGAGATTACGACAAATAACATCTGAATTGATAAAACATCAAGACAAATCCATTGAAAATATTCTTGGATATGTTGATGCGTTAAAGTTAAAATCGTCCATGACATTATTTGACTTTATTTCTCCTAACGATATTTTTAATACCGTGTTAGATATTTTTTACAACGGTGAACGAGATAGTTTAACTTTATCGTATATCTGAACAATAAATTTCCGCCATTTATCCATTAAAAGCAACTACCTGTTTAATTAAAGGCTTGAAGCAACCAATATACCATACAGTACCCATAAAACTGAAAAAAACATAGCACAAATCTATTGATAATTTAACTATATGGATTGAAAACGTGCAAAAAGATGCCTTTCATAATCATGCCCGATTTACATTGACGAAAGCGACTAACGAAAAAAATCAAACGATTAAAAAACTTATAATGAATTTAAATAATACCACTTAAAAATAGTTATTTTTGAGATTTATTAGACTTTGCCTCTTGTTGCCAAAAAGTTTCAACTGCTTCAAAAATTTCATTATCAGATAAATGATCCATATTTCCTAATAATGTCCTTTTAGGTGTTTCTTCTGTTGAGGTTTTAATGCAATTACAAGATTTTAAATTTCCCAATAATGTTTTTTTTGTCGGTTCTACCATATGTTCTTCACTTTTTTCGTTATATAAGTCTTTTTGAGGAGATGTATCCGTTTCTAATGCCCTCAAATAAGTAATCATTGAACTTGGTATATCGTTTTCTTCTATAATTTCTTTTTGATAATAAATACCCGAAGAATACACATATTCTTTTAAATTATCATAAGCTTCCGCAAAAAGATAATGTTGTTTATCTCCATAAAGATCAAAGGCCCGAACTGCTCGATATATATCAAATTTATTTACTTGGTGTACATATGCTTTATCACGATAAAAAGGAGCATCCATTGTTCGTAAAATTAAATCTTTTACGATAGCTTCTTCCCCATTTTTATCATCAAGATTATCTAATGTATTTATAATTATCTGATGTTCTCTTTTTGTAAAAGCACTCCAATCATACAAAGGTTTTCTTTGTTCAAATCTTTTAATATCCTCATTTGAATCAAATTCATCTTCTGAATAATCTAATTTTCCGATTTTTGTAACATCTACACCGTTATTTTTCAATTTTTTTAAATAAATTGATAAATTTTTTCGTACATCATCATAATCCATAAAAACCTCCATTTTATAGAAAATTATTTTTGTTAATTTTTGTATATATAAAAGAACTTAATTAGTCAATATTTTTTATTGGCAATATTAATCAACCTCCTACACACTCAGAAAATATAAATAAAACTATCTATCCACATTTAATATTGTAATCAGTTTTTATAATAAACACTAACGACATATGACATAAAGATAATAATCATACCCATAAATAAAGTAAGAGTTGTCTTTGCGGTTAATACTATAAATATTTCCACCGTTAATACCAATACCATATGCTTTTGTGAATCCATTAGTATTAGATGTCCACATCCATGGCCATCCTTGACCATTCCATATTTTATTATGCAACGATTTTAAAAGTTCTTTTTTTGTATGACTTCCTGTATCTCCCTTCCAAGCACTACCATCTGATTCAGTCATTAAATCATTCATAGGTAATAAATTTCTATTGTCTAGTGCATTACAAGCTGACTTGGCATCCCACCAATTCATAGGTTCATTAGACACATAATAAGAAATATTATCTATTTTAATTTCTCTAAAATTCAAATTTTTACACATAAACGGAGAAGCAACCTGATTGGATTCGCCCGAATCTGCACAAAACTGATTTTTATCACAATCTTTATTCGTACTACACGCTTTTTGACACATATGTGTTTTATCATCACAATATGGTAATTTTTGAGGACAATGTTCATCTTGCAAACATTGAACACACGTTCCTTTTTCACAATATGGTTTGTTTGCCGAGCAATCTACCTTGGATTCACATTTATTATCATTCGTATTATCATTTCCAATTTGCTCAAACAAGTCCTCATTTAAGGCAAAAAGCATATCTTTATTTCCATTATCACAAATATTTTTATTGTCTCCTAAATACCAATCACCGTCAATATCTTCACTATTTATCAAACCTACAAAAATATCTGATGTATTCATCGCTGTTTCAATCATTATTTTACAAACATTCGGCTCTACTTGTTTAACCATAATAAACGGTTCTAATTCAACATCTTGAAACAATTCAATCAAATATCCGGCACGCCCTCTGTTAGCCCAGTCAGACGGAATATGTATGTTCATTTGACCTTGAAGAACCTGTCTCACTACATCAATCATGCGTACATTTACATCTTGGAGTGTGGTATTTGCACGCCACTTATCCATCGCATATTTATATCCTTGAATCCCGCCGATTGATAATATACCGATAACAGCTAAGACACCCAATATTTCTACCATAGAGCGACCAACTTCATTTTTTTTGATTCGTTGCATGAGTTGTATTATTTCCTCCCTTTTTTCTAAATGAAATCAATAATTATTAATTGTACATAAACGTACCTTTTTTTCCCTATTCGAATCGGAAAAATCAGATTTTTTAAAAAATAAAAGATTATTGTTTTAATTGAATTATTTATCTAAAATTAAAAAAAATTCAAAAATGTGAAAAAAAGTGTTGCATTTTATCGTACGTTTATTTGCAACAGCAAAAAAATAAAACAATTCAATATTTTTTATTCCGCATATTCTATCAATTATCTGTTTACGTGATTTGCTTATTATCCTGATACTGACTTTATGTATGTTAAATGAATATACTTTGATTATCTGTTTATGATTTCTGTTTTATCCTATTTGAAGCAAAGAATCGTTTTTACTTTATACAAATGACCCCATAATATTAAAACAAAACAAGGTGTTCAGGAAACACCTTGATAATTGGAGCGGGTGAAGGGATTGCTCGGACTTTTGTCCTCGTCCTAACGGACCGTCCTAGCGGACGTCTACTTCGCTCACGCTTCGTGAACGAACCCTCTTCTCGGGTTCTTCTCCCCTTACCCACAAAAAAACCGACCTTCTGGTCGGCTTGTTTTTTGGAGCGGGTGAAGGGATT
>SUUT01000003.1:75061-145317 GCA_015062385.1 Alphaproteobacteria bacterium
ACCGTCCTAGCGGACGTCTACTTCGCTCACGCTTCGTGAACGAACCCTCTTCTCGGGTTCTTCTCCCCTTACCCACAAAAAAACCGACCTTCTGGTCGGCTTGTTTTTTGGAGCGGGTGAAGGGATTGCTCGGACTTTTGTCCTCGTCCTAACGGACCGTCCTAGCGGACGTCTACTTCGCTCACGCTTCGTGAACGAACCCTCTTCTCGGGTTCTTCTCCCCTTACCCACAAAAAAACCGACCTTCTGGTCGGCTTGTTTTTTGGAGCGGGTGAAGGGATTCGAACCCTCGACATCAACCTTGGCAAGGTTGCGCTCTACCCCTGAGCTACGCCCGCATCTAACGTAGGTGTATTTATGCCATATATTTTTTTTATTTGCAAGAAAAAAATGATATTTTTCTTATTTATTTTATAATTTTTTGTTTTATAACGATTTTTTTTAATTTGTATTCTGTCGAGAGATTTTCTTTTTTGCCAATTGTAATCTATTAGATGTGTAAATTTTTTTACAACAAGGAGTGGTGTTTTTTAATGTTCGGATATGCTGAACTAATTCTAAAATATTATTAATTTTATAGCAGTTTTTATGTTTGTAAAAGTATTGTCCCATGCGAATGCCTGTTTCAAATCCATATATGAGGGATAACTGTAACCGTTCAGTGTAATTTTTGTTTTTTGAAAGGTCTTCAAAATGTTGATTAGGTATAGATGGACAACAACATAATTCAATAATGTCTGATTCGGATAATTTGTTTTGTCGTTTTTTATATAAACCGGATGCAAGATATGTACCGATAATTTCTGCTTGTGAAAAAGTTCCACGAATGCTTTTAACTCGATTAAGGCTTAATGAAAAAGCGAGTTCTTTTAAATTGTCTAATCCTCTTAGTGATGTTAAAGCATATTTTTCCGGTTCCTGCATTAAAGCATCTAATATGTCTGGTATAATTATAGATTCAGGGAGCGTTAACTGTTGTTCCATGGTTGTATCCTGTTAAAAAAAGTAAATTGAGAAAAATCATATTCATTTTTTTTTAAAAGGCAAGAAAAATATAATATCTATGTATGATTATGTTTTTTTTGTTTTTAGAATGTATTTTTTTGAAAAAAAGGATTGTGTTTTTCAGAAAAATATTTTACACTCATTTTTGAGAATTGTTTAACGAACGAAAAGGGAACAAAAAATGGAAAAAGATAAAGCATTGGAAGCAGCATTAAGTCAAATTGAACGGGCCTTCGGAAAGGGTTCCATTATGCGATTGGGACAAAAAAATAATGCCGTTGAAATTCCAGCAATTTCAACCGGTTCATTAGGTTTGGATTTGGCTTTGGGAATCGGTGGATTACCCAAAGGTCGTATTATTGAAATTTATGGTCCGGAAAGTTCCGGTAAAACAACGTTGGCCCTTCATGTTGTGGCAGAAGCTCAAAAACAGGGTGGTACGTGTGCTTATATTGATGCAGAACATGCGATGGATCCGATTTATGCCGGAAAATTAGGTGTTAATATTAATGAGTTATTGATTTCTCAGCCGGATACAGGTGAGCAGGCATTGGAAATTGCTGATACATTGGTTCGTTCCGGAACAATTGATGTGCTGGTTGTAGATTCGGTTGCTGCTTTGGTTCCGAAAGCGGAATTAGAGGGAGAAATGGGAGATTCTCATATGGGTTTACAAGCTCGTTTGATGAGTCAGGCCTTGCGTAAAATTACGGCTTCTGTTGCACGGGCAAATACATTAGTTATCTTTATTAACCAGATTCGTATGAAAATCGGTGTTATGTTTGGAAATCCTGAAACAACAACAGGTGGTAATGCTTTGAAATTTTATGCATCTGTTCGGTTAGATATTCGTCGGATTGGAGCGGTTAAAGATAAAGATAATACAGTTGGAAATCAAACCCGTGTGAAAATTGTTAAAAATAAAGTTTCTCCACCGTTTAAAACAGTTGATTTTGATATTTTGTACGGGGAAGGGATTTCTAAAACAGGAGAATTGTTGGATTTGGGTGTTAAAGCCGGTATTATTGAAAAGGCTGGTTCATGGTTTTCTTGTAAAGGGGAACGAATTGGTCAGGGACGTGAATCCGCAAGGGCTTATTTAAAAGCAAATCCGGAAGTTGCCGAAGCTATTGAAAAACAAGTGCGAGATCAGGCAAAAGATATTTCACAAAAATTAATGGTTGCCGATGGGGCGGATGATTCATCGATAGATTAGATAAAAACATCTTCGCCGGTCTAAAAAGCCGGCGAAGGTGTATTAATTTCAAGGACGTCATACGTGTTATCAAGTAACATGGAGCAGGTAAAATGATGTTTGAGTTTAATTTTAAGGAAAGATTGGATTGGATTCTTTATACATTAAAGCATAAAGTTGCTTTTTTGAAGGTTGAAAAACAATTACGAGGAAGAAATACATTTAGGGGATTACTTCATGATTTAGATAAAGTTTTTCTTTATATGATTCCATGGATTAACTTAGAGGATGCCCATAAACATCATGTTAAAAAGTCTTCGCATCATTTAAGTGCTGATAAGCCTAAGACATTGGAGAATATTGAAGAAGCTGTTATTGATTGGGAATGTGCACCGTTAACGAAGCCAGATAAACCGTTAAATGCTTATGAAACATTGTATAAATATTATCCAGAGTATATAAAAGATGTGTTGCCGGTTATTCAAAAATGGTTGCCACATCAAATTATACGTGAAGAAGACAAAATAAAATCAATATCAGGTACATACAGAGATGTGACAGAAAGAGGCTCTGTTAAAGAAATTGAAGATGTTCATGTATCCAAAGGATAGCCCCAAGAGAATCTAAAGAATTTGCAATAACGATTGAGCATCATTCTGCTACGATTCAAACACCATCGTCTATTTAATATTCGAAATAATTAAAATCATTATTACTGTATTTTATTAAATTAACGTAAAGTTGTTTTATGTGAAAAAGACATATTTTTTGAATAGGTAAAGATTTTTCGTGTTGGGATTGATAAAACGAAAACGCTATAAAATATCCGATAGGTAATATCGGATATTTTTATTGAAACTGAGTTTTATAAGTCGTTTGTGTATAAAAATGTTTATGGGGTTTTGATGATTGATTTCCCAGTGTTTGAACAGACAAATAAGATGTTTGTTTGAAACAACGGAAATATATTGAAAAAAAATAAAAAATATTGTATAAAAACGTATCGTTAAATTTTAGGTTAAAGAAAAAGAGGAAAAAATGAGTCAGAACATTACCGCTCAGGTTCGTAAAAAATTTATTGATTATTTTCAAAAACAAGATCATGTTATTGTGCCGGCCAGTTCATTGGTTCCTAAAAATGATCCGACTTTGATGTTTACCAATTCCGGTATGGTACAGTTTAAAAATTATTTTACAGGTGCAGAAAAAGCTCCGTTTTTGCGAGCAGCAACCGTTCAAAAATCTGTACGGGCAGGGGGTAAACATAATGATTTGGATAATGTCGGTTACACAAAGCGACATCATACCTTTTTTGAAATGCTCGGTAATTTTTCTTTTGGAGATTATTTTAAAGAAAAAGCCATTTATTATGCATGGGAATTATTAACAAAAGAAATCGGTTTGGATAAGTCAAAACTTTTGGTGACAGTTTATCACACAGATGATGAAGCGTTTGATTTATGGAAAAAAATTGCCGGTTTTTCAGATCGTGATATTATTCGGATTGCAACAAAAGATAATTTTTGGCAAATGGGGGATACCGGACCATGCGGACCGTGTTCTGAAATTTTTTATGATCACGGGGAACAGTATTGGGGCGGTCGTCCGGGAACACCGGAAGAAGATGGTGATAGATTTATTGAAATTTGGAATTTGGTTTTTGATCAATATGAAGACTTACCTTCCGGAGAAAGAATTAGTATTCCTAAAAAATGTATTGATACTGGTTCAGGGTTAGAACGTGTCAGTGCTATTTTGCATGGAACAAATGATAATTATGGTATTGATATTTTTACTTCTTTAATTGAAAATGCAGCAGAATTGGCACATGTGGATCCGTATGGTGAAAGCAAAACATCTTTACGGGTTATTGCCGATCATTTGCGGTCAGCATCGTTTTTGTTGGCTGATGGAGTTATGCCTTCCAATGAAGGACGGGGTTATGTTTTACGGCGGATTATGCGTAGAGCTATGCGTCATGCTCATTTAATCGGATGTAAAGAACCGTTAATGTATCAATTGGTTCCGAATTTAATTAATACAATGGGGGAGGCTTATCCGGAGTTAATTAAAAATCAACAGTTGATTGTTGAAGCACTAAAAATGGAAGAAGAAAAATTTAAGCAGACATTAGATAAAGGATTAAAATTATTGGCAGACGAAACTGTTTCATTAAATAGTGGTGATTCTCTATCCGGTGATGTAGCCTTCAAATTATATGATACGTATGGATTTCCATTGGATTTAACGCAAGATGCTCTGCGTTCCAAAGGAATTATGGTTGATACGGACGGATTTAATCAAGCAATGGAAAAACAACGGGCAGAAGCTCGTAAATCATGGGCAGGTTCCGGAGATAGTGCTGATGAAAAAATCTATTTTCAAATTGCCGATAAAACTGGTTCTACTGAATTTTTGGGATATGATTCGGATGAAGTTGAAGCACAAATTGTTTCCTTGCTTCAAAACGGAGAAGAAGTAAATGCTGTTGGTAAAGGGATGACAGTTTCTGTTATTGCCAATCAAACACCATTTTATGGGGAAATGGGTGGACAAATTGGGGATACCGGTACAATTAAAACTGCAACGGCATTGTTGACAGTGACGGATACGGTACGAAAAGCCGATTCTGCTTTAATTGTTCATATCTGCAAAGTTGAAGAAGGAACGGTTTGTGTTGGCGATACAGGATTATTTGCTATTGATTCAAAACGGCGGTTTAGTATTCGGGCACACCATTCGGCAACGCACCTTTTGCAGGCAGCTTTACAAAAAGTACTTGGAAATCATGTTCACCAAAAGGGGTCATTAGTTATGGCAGACGGATTTAGATTTGACTTTACTTATCCAAAGGCAATGACAAATGAACAAATTATAGCAGTTGAACAATTAGTCAATGATATGATTTTATCCAATGTGCCTGTTATTACGGAATTGATGACTCCGGAAGCAGCAGTTGAACAAGGGGCAATGGCATTGTTTGATGAAAAGTACGGTGAAACAGTTCGTGTTGTTTCGATGGGGATTGGAGATAATCGTTATTCTTGTGAATTATGCGGGGGGACCCATGCTCGTGCAACAGGGGATATCGGTTTATTTAGATTGATTTCAGAATCCGGTATTTCTGCCGGTGTACGACGGATTGAAGCTGTTGTCGGAAAAAGTGCTCTTGCATTAATGCAACGTCAAAATAATATTATTGAAACGGTTATGTCTTTATTGAAATCAACGGGTACAGATGATATGCTTGCCAAAGTGACAGCCTTGCAAGAGGACAAAAAACATTTGGAAAAAGAAGTTGTTGATTTGCGACGTAAGGTTGCTATGGGCGGGGCTTCTGGAAGTCAAACGGGACAAGATGTAATGACTGTAAATGGCACTTCATTTATTGGAAAGATTTTACCTGATACGCCGGCGAAGGAATTGAAACCGCTGGTTGATGAGTTTAAAAAGAAAATCGGTAGTGGTGTAATTGCTTTAATTGCTTCATTTGAAGAAAAAGTATCTGTTGTAGTGGGTGTGACGTCAGATTTAACGGACAAATATAATGCTGTTGATTTTGTACGTTTAGCAGCAGGAATTGTTGGTGGTAAGGGCGGTGGTGGTCGTCCGGATATGGCTCAGGCCGGCGGTTCGGATGTTTCTAAAATGCAGAACGCCCTTCAAAAAATTCAGGAAAATTTATAATTTTTAATAAATAATTTTTTGAACCTCTTTTGTTTTTAACAAAGGAGGTTTTTCCTTATCTGTAAAAAAAGGGACGTATAAATGCAACACTTTTTTTCACATTTTGGTATTTTTTTTGATTTTAACTAACCAATTCAATAAAAACAATAATCTTTCATTTTTTTTAGAAACCGATTTTACCGATTCGAAGCGGGAAAAAAAGGTCCCTTTTATTACACTCACTTTATAAATGCAACTTTATGATGTGAGGAGAAGATTATGCGAATCAAACCGAATGAACACGGACGGAGTATGGTAGAAATCCTTGGGGTTTTGGCAATTATCGGGATTTTATCAATCGGCGGAATGGCGGGCTATCAATATGCATATTCATCATATCAAGCGGGACAGATTCAAGATGTTGTCAGTAAGGCTAAATTATTGGCAACACAAAATAATCGTTCTTCGCATGTAAAAGAAGTACGGCGTTTTGTGGAAAATATGTTATCTAAGTATAAACCGGCTGATACGACACCAATGGTTACACACCGTGACGGGAAATATATTGTCGATTTGTTTAACATCTCTGATTCGGTTTGTGAAAAACTCCAAAACAGACGGGATATATTCAATTCTATGCGAATTGGTATGACACCGGAAGCGTGTACAACAGCTGAAATGAGTATGCAATTTATGTTTGACAGTATTGTCATCGGGGGAAGCAGTTCCGGGGGAGCGGAAAGCGGATATGATGACCCGAACAATCCGGATATAGGACGATGTCCGGATAAACAAGTCTGGCGACAAAAGGAAGACGGGACATATGGCTGTGTTTGTCGGCATGCATATGAATATGGAGAAGATTGTACCCGATGTGAACCGCCTCGCAGTTGGAATCAAGGTAATCAGAGTTGCCAATGTCCGGCAGATAAACCGATATGGGAATATGGTGTCTGTAAATGTATAGCCGATACAGACTGTCAATACAGTGGCACGGGTTTTTGTTGTGATGATACGGAACAAGTGTGTCGACAATGTGATGAAACGGATTGTGATAAAGCCAAAGGATTAACATTGGCAGATGGACGGTGTGTTTGTTCGGGACGGAAAGAATGGCGACAAGATGAGGGGGATTCTGAACCGAGTTGTAAATGTCCCGTTAATACGCCAACAGAAGCAAATTCTAAAACGTGCGAATGTCCGGACGGAAAAGATAATGTTGATGAGGACGGAGACGGGATGAACGAATGTGTCACATCTTGTCCGAGTGATACGGGATTTACGGGATTGAGAAATCGCACGACAGGGAATTGTTTATGTGATACGAGTAAAGGATACAAGGCTGAATCGGAAACGGTCGGAGGGGTACAAACGTGCGTGTGTGATGACACACAGTCATATTATGAAAACACAAGTGGAGGATGTACAAAATGTTTTCGTACAACAAAAGAATGGTGTGAAATTCAGAATAAATCATGGTTAGATGTTGATTGCAACAGTATGAATGAAGAAGTTTGGGGATGTCGAATATATAAAAAAACATCAGAAGGTACATTTATGTATAATCCTTCCACAAAAAAATATTGTGAAGGAAAATTTGAAGTTTTAGTAAAAGATGAGAATGGTAAATTTGTATGCACGAATGCTTGTGGTACGGCATATGGAACCGGTGGAACAGGAAAGGGCAATCGCTATAATTCAAATGGATGGTGTGGTTGTGTTCACTTTACTGTTTGGGAAAACGAAGAATGTGTTAATAAATGTAGTAATGGAATGTTATGGAATGGAAAATGTACACCTTGTCGAACAGGACACTGGACAACAGATGGTATTAAATGTAATAGTGGTTGCAATGATATTATGAGTGGACCATTCGGAACGGCATTTTCTTATCAACAATGGTTAAGAAAAACAGATAAAGCTACTTGTCATCCTAATGAAGATGATGGTATTTCCGGTCGTGCTTTTCAATCAACGGATCCAAATTCACCGTGTTTTTACGGTAAGGGCTGTTATGTAATAAGTCAAAATTTAGCAACATGTACATATGGTAATATTATTACGGAAGATTGCAAATGTTCAACCGGTGGGAGTGTTGGTCAATATTGTTGTTCGGCATCAACATATCCGACATCAACGGGGTGTGTTTCTTGTCCGATAGGTCAAGTGCCAAACTCTACCCGTACAGGATGTACAATGTGTGAGCCGAACAAAATTACACAAAACGGAAAATGTGTTAAATGTGATAAAGGATATTATCCGAGCAGTCAACAAAACCGGTGTTTGGCTTGTCCGGCAGACAGAACAACCGATGAAGACGGGTTAACGTGTAGCGTTTGTGTGGATAGTTTAAAAGTGTTTAATATGATAACAAATAAGTGCGAATGTAAAAACGGTTATGAAGAAAATCCGGTTAACGGAAGTTGTATTTTGTTTGAGGATGAGATGGAAGAAAGCGAAGTATCTGAAAGTGCTGAAATATATATTAATTAAAATGACAAATAAATAGATTTGTTTGTTTTCTAAAAAAAATGTTGTTTTTTCAATTTTATTTGATATAATATTCTTATAAGGAGATTTATCATGAAAAAATTATGCCTTTTATTGTTGACAACGGCTCTTTCTCTACCTGCTTTTGCCGGTTTTGTTGAAGGAGAACAAGCATTTAAAGACCAGCATTATTCGCAAGCATTTTCAGAATTTTTACCATTGGCAAATGCCGGTGATTTTCGTTCACAATACTATGTCGGATATTTGTATGTTAACGGATACGGTGTAACACAAAATAAAAAAGAGGGATTGCGATATCTGCAAATGTCCATTGATCAAAATTATGATATGGCTCAGGCTTTAATGGCTTACTTATATTCAGAAGGGCAACTTGTTCCGAAAGACAAAAAGAAAGCGATTGAATTATATCAACAAGCAGCTCGTCAGAATAATATTTCAGCCAATTTAAATTTAGGCGTTATGTATTATATGGGCGATTCGGTTGCACGTGATTATAAAACTGCATTAGATTATTTTCAAAAAGTTCCATTGGATCAACAACCGATTGTCAGTAGATATTTAGGAGATATTTATTTAAATAATGCTACATTAAGAGATTATAATAAAGCATTATTTTATTATGAAGTGTCTGCTCGTCAAAATGATTTAAGTTCTTATTATAATTTGGGCGAAATATATAAGAAGGGTTTAGGTGTTGGGCAAGATATGAATAAAGCCATAAATTATTACAAATATGCGGCAACACAAAATTATGGTCCGGCACAATATATGTTAGGTATTATCCATGCCAATGGTGAAGGTGTGACTAGAGATATTTATAAAGCATTTGCATGGTTTCAATTGGCAGAAGAACAAGGATTGACTATTGCCGGAGAAGCAAAAGAAAAATTAGAAAAAAATATGTCTTTATCAGATATGGACATGGCTCGCAGACAAGTTGTTTTAATTCAACAAAATGAAATGGGTAAAGTCGAACCGCCATTTCAGGATATGGTTGCAACCAAGGCAATGGAAAATGCTACCGGAAGTACTGCACTTACTGCTGCAGGAGCAACAGCCGGTGCTGTTGCAGGTAAAAAAGTAACAACTAAAAAACGAGTTTTACGTAGACGTAGGAGATAACTATGTTAAGAAAAACAGATAATATAAAAAAACAATCAAAACAGACCGTAGAATCTAAAACAAGTGTTGATAAGTTGGTATCGGGTTCATCAGGTGGTTTTGTTTCTGCCATATTTAAATCTATTTTTCGTTTTAGATTTATTACGATTATCGGTTTTTTTATTGGATGTATCATATATGATATACATTCCGAAACAAATCCGTTATCTAATATTTTAAAAACAGTGGATTTATATATAATCGGATGCTTTATGGTATTTGTGTTACACTTTGTTTTATGGATTTTTACTGATAAGGCAACATTTTATAATATTAAAGGTCGTGTTTTAAACTTCTTTGGTGATGTATTTTTCTTGTTTGCATCAACGCTTGGAACTGTTGGTTCGTTGTTTTTGTTAAATGCGTTTATTTTGTAATATTCAAAATTTGAGGTCTTCATCAGTCGTTTTGGTTACCTCTTTATTATAGCAATATAGTATTGTTTAAAAAAAAGACAAACTTTCGCATATTTTTCTCTTGATTTTTATTAAAAATAACGCCATACTACTGCTTGTAATTCATTTTATTGAAGGAGTTTCGTTATGAAAAAACAAATTGCTACAATCGTGTTATCATCAACACTTTTATTATCAGGTTGTGCCAACTGGTGCGATGAATGTGCCGATGGTTCCTGTGATGTTGTCACAACAAAAACAGAATTAGCAGCTGATACATTATTTGCTTTTGATTCTGCTACATTATCTGCATCTGCTGATGCTGCTTTAACACCTATTGTTGAAAGATTAAAAGCTGATTCAACAGAAAAAGTCAGAATCGCCGGTTATACAGACAGTACAGGTTCGGAAGCATACAATATGAAATTATCTGAACGTCGTGCAAATGCCGTTGCAGCTTACTTTGAAGCACATGGTATTTCCTGCGATCGTATTGAAACAAGAGGTTTCGGCGAATCTCATCCGGTTGCTTCTAATGCAACAGCTGCCGGTCGTCAACAAAACCGTCGTGCTGTTGTTGTCACTGTTCAATAAGAACAATGCAACTTGTTTATACAAAACAGCGTGTTTTTTACACGCTGTTTTTTTGTTTTCACAGCTATAATTCTATTTAAACCTAATAACTCATATGAATAAAAAATGGTTTAATTTTGTTTTATGCTCTTTTATAGATATAATTTTACGATATCATTACAGTACCTGTTAATCAACTATTTTTAGTTGATTAACAGGCGTGGTTCTACAAACGAAGTTTTTATTTTTTTAAATTGAACTACCATTCAAAACACAGTATTGTCCATCTAATGTCCGATTAATGCAACTACACTTTGTTTCATCTCCTCCAACATCAATCGGTAGTGGTTCATTACATGGATGACAAATACCATTTTTGTCTTCTAGTGGTGCAATTTCCGAACAATAATCTCTTATACAAGAATTTACATTTAAACTTCTATTTCCACAAATATTGGAACACCTATATGTTGAATAAATTGCTTCTTGATATACGCTTTCATTATAATTGCAGGCGTAGCATTGTCCGTCGTATCGTGCTAATGGTTTATCCGCAACTGTTGTGCCGGTAACGCCACATAGAGCCGACCACGAACTATTACCCCATGTTCCAACGATATACCGTTTCGGACAAGCTTTTTGAGCCTCTTCTTCTACGCCTTTTACATTAACACCGGCTTCTTCTTCACAGGAATAACATTTTCCGTCTTTATCTTTTAATGGTTTTCCGGTTGGGCAATCTTTTAAGACACAATAACCATTTTCCATTTTTCTATTCGGACAAACAGTGCTGCATTCTCCATTAATTGCATCGGGTGATACAGCTTGGTTATAATAACAATCGTGACAAGTGCCATTTGCATCTATAATTGGTTTTGGTTCTTCTCCTTCTAATTTAGGACATTTTGGATAACAATGATTAACACTTCCGTTTGAACGTTCATTTTTACATACGGATAAGCATTTATATTGCGAATAAATTGCTTCTTGATATACGCCATCATTATAATTACAAGCATAGCATTGTCCGTCATATCGTGCCAATGGTTTATCCGCAACTGTTGTTCCGGCAACGCCACATAGAGCCGACCACGAACTATTACCCCATGTTCCAACGATATACCGTTTCGGACAAGCTTTTTGAGCCTCTTCTTCTACGCCTTTTACATTAACACCGGCTTCTTCTTCACAGGAATAACATTTTCCGTCTTTATCTTTTAATGGTTTTCCGGTTGGGCAATCTTTTAAGACACAATAACCATTTTCCATTTTTCTATTCGGACAAACAGTGCTGCATTCTCCATTAATTGCATCGGGTGATACAGCTTGGTTATAATAACAATCGTGACAAGTGCCATTTGCATCTATAATTGGTTTGGGTTCTTCTGCTTCTAATTTAGGACATTTTAGGTAACAATGATTAACACTTCCGCATGAACGTTCATTTTTACATACGGATAAGCATTTATATTGCGAATAAATCGCTTCTTGATATACTTGACCACTATAATTACATGCATAACATTGTCCGTCGTATCGTGCTAATGGTTTATCTGCAACCGTTGTTCCGGCAACACCACATAGAGCCGACCACGAACTACCACCCCATGTTCCAACGATATATCGTTTTGGACAAGCTTTTTCAGCCGAATTTTCTACGCCTTTTACATTAACACCTGTTGCTGTATCACAAGTATAACATTTACCATTTGTATCCATTAAAGGTTTATTTTCATTACTCGTTCCTTTTAATCCGCACTTTAAAACACAGTATTTTTTAGAACCGGATACTAACCGATTGGAACAAACCGCACAATTTTCTACCATTCCCTCCACATTCACTTGTGTTTCATCATCACACGCATAACAATTTCCATCTTTATCTCTAAGTGGCTTATCTGCCGGACAACATTTATTGTTTGAATCGCAACACTCTCCATTTTCTCCGACATGTGTACAACACAAGCCACTTACGATACTCTCTTTTAAGCAACACATCCAAGAATTGGGATTATCATAGCTTTTGGCACATCCGCTATTTTCAGGACACATTGTTTTACATAAGCCTTGTTCACACGTGGCACATTTGCAATCATTATCCCGATAACACCGCCATGTTTCATGTCGTTCTTCTTCCTCTATATATTTCTTTTCCGTTAAGTCATCTTTAAATTCATAGGCTAGTGTGACAGTTTCCGCTTCATTACAAATGCTTGCATCAATTTCATATTCGGTTGTGCCGACAAAAATAGAATAAGGGATTGTCCATTGTGATTTTAACAGTTGCCGACAAACACCACTGGGAACTTCATCTAAAAACACTTCAAAGTAATCTGCGTACTGCGGGCTGATACGAGCTCGAATCGGGTAGCCCATACGGGTATGGTCACCCATTTCATCTACGGATAATTCAATTATTCCATTCAACATTTGACGGGATAAATCAGCGACTCGAATCTGTAATTCATTCAGTGTTTCATTTGCCCGATATTTATCCATAGCGAACCGATATCCCATTATACCACCGACACTTAATACGCCGGTAACGGCAAGCACACCAAGCATTTCTACCATACTCCGACCGATTTCATTGAATTTAACTTTCATCTTTTTCCCCTCTCACAGTATAAAAGTTGCATTTATAAAGTGAGTGTAATAAAAGGGACCTTTTTTTCCCGCTTCGAATCAGAAGAATCAGATTTTTGAGAAAATGAAAGATTATTGTTTGAGTTGAATTAGTTAGTCAAAATCAAAAAAATTGCTAAAATGTGAAAAAAAATGTTGCATTTATACGTCCCTTTTTTTACGGATAAAAATACCAAAAACTTTCCCCCCCGTTATTCATCTAACGGGGGGGGAGGGAGCTTATTTTATTTATCTATTCACAAACTTCTTTGTCATTAACAAGTTTACAAGTTTGAATAACTTTTCCGGCACTATCAAATGTTTGAGAAATTTGTTTTTTGCCATCTTCAAAAACGGTTCGTCTTAACAAAATGCCATTTTTATCAAATGTTTGTGATAATCCGTGTGGTTTTCCGTTCCAAAATTCATATTCCTCAGATACAACATTATTAGCACTAAAAACTCGATATGTGCCGGAAATCGGTTGTTTTGTTTCTTTATCATAAACCAATCCATTTTGCTGATACGTATTTTGAGGCGTATGAATCATCGTTTTTGAGTTTAATTCAATGATTTGTTTTGCCGTTAAAGGAACTTCTTTGCCGTCTTGTACAAGAATACCACTGATAACTTGTCCGTCATTATAAATTCTTTTTTGTGCCAATGTTCCATCTTCATTGAAATTAACACTTTCGCCATCGAGTCTATTTTTAACAAAATGCATCTCAAACTGAGGATTGCCGTTCGGATAAAATGTTTTTGAAACACCTTCACGTTCATTGTTCACAAAATGACTAACTGAACGAATTGTTCCGTCTGCATAATATTCTCTTGCCTCGCCATTTAATAAATTATTTTTATAAAGTGATTCGGATTTTGTTTTTCCGGAATCATAATAGTTAATCCGAGGACCATTCAACAAATCATCCTGATAAATTTCTGTTAAATACAGTTTTCCGTTTGGATAATATGCTGTAAATTGTCCGTTTAATTTGTTATTTTTATAGGTTGCTTCAGCAATTAAACGTCCGTTTTCATCATACTTTTTAAATGCCCCATCTTTAATGTTGTTTTTGAATACGATTGTATGTTCAGTTGCTCCATTTTCGAAAAATCCGACTGATTCGCCATTTAAAACTCCGTTTTCAAAGGTACTGGCTGCTCGTTTTGCTCCACTTGGAAAGGTTCGAATCAATGTTCCTGTTAAGGGTTGTTGTGTTTCTTTTAAATAAAAAATTTCTCCTTTTTTTTCAACAGCCGATGCCGAATAATCTACTGCAAGTGCAATTGAACTGAAACAAGTACTTGCAAATAAAGCAAGAGACAGAAGAACGGTATTTTTCATTATAAGCCCTTTCCTTTTGTTAAAATAATCAGATGAATTTTATCGTATTCTTTTTTTTATAGCTTTTCAAGCAGAAAATGAGACTCCTCTCTATTTTTTAAAAACAGCTAAAACCTAAAAAATTGTTTATATGAATCCTGTTTTAACCAACATCATTTTCATATCGTTGGCGAAATTCGTTTAAAATATAAACCCGCAAAGAACTGGATAAGTTACTTGTTCGGGTATTATCTATCTGAATAATTAATTTGCGAACCGATGTATTTTTTTGTTGGGCAATTTGTTGTAACGCTTGCCAAAATTCAGGTTCTAAAGAAATGCTGGTTCTATGTCCGGTAAGTTGAATGGATTTTTTTTGCATATGTGACCTATTTCTTTCTTAATTTTCTAACTTCATCAATGCTGATAATTTTGGCACAGTGTACGGTAGATGATTCAGCTTGTTTTTCTGCCGCCTTTTCGGGAATTAATGCCAAACCGAACTGATGATTGGGATCGGCAAATGCTTTTAAGGCAATAAACGGAACACAAACGGTTGACAGAACACCGCCAAAAGATACATCTGCTTGGATATCCGTATCCGTTACAATTAAATTTTCAAATTGATTCTCAAAAACAAGTGTAATTTCTTCCGGATATTTTACCCGCACAAATTCGGGTAAAACAACGTCCGGTCGATTGGTTTCAAAAGTCAGATAGTATGCACAGTTTTGTTGTAATCCGTTTTGGGCTACGTCTGTTAAAATATCATGAACCGTTGTGCGAAATGCTTTTTGTAAATAGGGTGTATAATCCATAATAATATCTCCATATATTTTTCGAATTTATTATACTCATTTTTATTTGTTTTTCAAGGAAAAATTATTGTTTTTTAAACATATATATGTATGAAAATAAAAAAAATACTTTATTTTTATCTAAACAAAAACACTGTTTCAGATAAAAAAAGACAGGGTATCCTGTTGCTGGGAACCCTGCAAACCCCACCGCCCCGCTCAATATGGAGACGGAATTAATGGCCAGAAGCTACTCAAATTAAGCAGCTAAAGCGGCCGGAGCAAAATTATCATTTGCGTTTATATTTTCAGCCCGATAACGGTGGTACAATACCGGATACAAGAGAAAGCCTTTATTATGCGTGTCGATCCTATTTCACCCCCATTAGCTTATTTGGTGGAGGTGTCGGGTACCGCCCCCGAGTCCACAGACATCTATTCTGCTTTTCGTTTAGCATCATAGCCGATTAATATCGGCAAATATTATTATAACAATATTTTATTTGAAAAACAAGTTTTATATGCGATTAATGTATAGAAAAATTAATCAACATCCGGCAATAACAGTAAAATAAGTTGATTGAGCATTAAAAAACCTGTTTCAGTCGGATAAAACAAATTGTTTTTGATTGTTCCCCATTTATATTGAATTGCTTTTTGAATGCCGATTTCATTTAATAATCGACAAGGAAACCCTTCCTCCATTAATCGAAGTCCCATTAAAATGCGTTCTTCCTGTTTTTCTTGATCAGTTAATAATACACAATTTGGAAGATTTTTTATCCATTGCTGAACAGAGCGAGGATTTTGGGTTGCTAATTTACCGATACGCCCATGTGCCGCCGGTCCAATTCCCAAATAATTTTCACCTCTCCAATAAGTTAAATTATGTATGCATTGATTATTTTTGTGGGCATAATTTGAAATTTCATAGGGCGGACAATTATTTTTTCGCATAATTTCATTTGTTTTTAAGTAAAAATCAGCACAAAGTGAATCATCCGGAATTTGAACACATTGTTGAAAAAACGGAGTTCCTTCTTCAATCGTCAACTGATAAAGCGAGTAATGGGACAATCCTAAATCAAGAGCTTGATTGAGTTCTTTTTCCCAATTTTCCAGTGTTTGATTCGGACGGGCATAAATTAAATCCATATTAACTGCCGAAAAAACTTCTTGTGCTTCCCGAATTCTTTGCAATGCTGTTTGAACAGAATGCCGACGTCCCAAAAATTTCAAATCATCTTCATTTAAAGATTGTACCCCCAGGGATAAACGGGTTACCCCTCCTTTTTGAAACTGTATCATTTTTTCATAATCAATGGCGTCCGGATTGGCTTCTAACGTTATTTCAACAGCATCGGAAAAAACAAATTGACCTTTTAAAAATGACATCAATTCCGCAAAAAATTCAATCGGCATGAGAGATGGTGTTCCGCCACCAAAAAAAATACTTGTGACCGGCGTTTGAAGTACATCTTGATTTTTAAAAAACAAAACATCACGTTTATAAGTGTTTAACAATTCAGTGTAATCCGTTTGAGTTGAAACATGGCTGAAAAAATCACAATACGGGCATTTTGACAAACAATACGGCCAATGAATATAAATTCCGAAGAGAGGATTTGATAAAGGTAACATAACGCCTCTTGACATTTTAAAAAAAACGGGTTAAGCTGAATTTCTAGGTTAAATTTTATAACAGGAAAGAAAAAACAATGCAAATATTAATTTCCGGACAACAAATCAATTTAGGGGATAATTTCCGTGTTTATGCCGAAGGGGCATTGGATACGGCTGTTTCCAAGTATTTTGACGAAGCCGTTAGTGCTGATATTAAAGTAACAAAAGAAGGAACAGATATTAAAACAGAAGTGACTGTTCACCCAAAAACAGGGGCAATCATTCGTTCTTCTGCAATTTCTGCTGATGCTTATGCATCATTAGATGGGGCTGTTTCTCGTATTTCCAGACAATTACGTAAATATAAAAATCGTATTGTGGATCATAAGGCTCCCGTTATTGAAATGGTAGATATGTCTGTTATCGAAACATCCATTGAAACGGAAGAAGTCGGTGATGCCCCGATTATTATTGCCGAAATGCAAACACAATTACCGGTGTGTACCGTCAGTGAAGCCGTTATGAAAATGGATTTGGAAGGCTTGTCTGCTTTGATGTTTAAAAATACGGCTCATGGTGGATTAAACATGGTCTATCGTCGTTCAGACGGCAACATCGGTTGGGTTGACCCGAAACAAAAATAGGTCAAACAATGCAAATTTGTGATATATTATCAAAGACTTGTATTGTTGTAAATAAAGAACCGAACAACAAGAAGCAGGTTTTAGAACAATTGGCTGAATTTGCCACCAAACAAACAGGTGTTGAAACCAACGTTATTTTAGATGCGTTGATTGAACGGGAACGTTTGGGAACAACGGGGGTTGGTCGTGGTGTTGCGTTGCCACATACACGGTTAATCGGATTAAACAAAATCTTTTGTGCTTTTATGAAAACGACACCGATTGATTTTGAATCCGTTGACGGCAAATTGGTTGATTTGGTTTTCTTGTTGCTTGTACCCGAAGAAGCCGGAGCCGACCATTTAAAGGCTTTGGGGCATTTGTCTCGTTTGTTAAGGGATGATTCAATTGCCAATCAATTGCGAATGGCAAATACAATTGACGGGTTATATCAGATTATTACGGAAAATGATTCCGCAGAAGATGCCTAAATTGAAAGATAAAGGAACCTCTGGCTTTTCAGCGGAGGTTCTTTTTTTTGCCTTTTTGATGAGGATAAAATGAAAAAAATTGAACTTTATACCGATGGAGCTTGCTCCGGAAATCCCGGAAATGGTGGTTGGGGATATTTATTAAAGTATCGGGATGTTCAAAAAGAAAATTATGGGGGATTACCTCAAACAACAAATAATCAAATGGAGTTGACAGCCGTTATTGAAGGGCTAAAAGCATTAAAAGAGCCATGTCATATTGATTTATACACCGATAGCAAATATGTTTTGGAAGGAGCCACAAAATGGCTTGTCGGATGGAAAGAAAAAGGTTGGAAAAAGGCAGATAAAAAAACGGTCTTAAATCAGGAACTTTGGCAAGAACTTGATTCATTATTATCACAACATCAAATAGAGTGGCATTGGGTTAAAGGACATGCGGGTCATCCCGAAAATGAAAGAGTTGATAAGCTGGCTTGTCAAGGACGAGATTTATTTGCCCCCAAATCAAAACAGTAATGTTTTTTTTATTTTAATAAACCGATTTGTACAAGATATTTTTTCCAATCAGCTATTTCCAAATAGGTATTAGGAATATAAATTCCGTTTGGATATGTTGGACTATATAAGATATTAAAAGAAATTCCGTTTGTGGAATTATAGTAGTGGGATAATTTTTTACCAATACTATTTGTCTGATCAGCCGTCATCAATAAAAGATTTTCATTTTGTACAAATGATTCTGTCGGATAGAGGTATTTTGCACTTAACTGATTAGCCATACAGGTAATACATGGATTTTTCTGAACGGAAACGAAAACACTTTTATTATCTTGAAGTGCAGTTTTCAATGCCGATTCGGTAAAATTATTTTGAGGTGGAAAAAGTGTTAAATAAAGTAATAAACTTGTCCATCCCAGCAGTATAATTAAAGGCAAACGAATAAGTTTATTTAACGGTTTTTGAGCTTGTTCTAATGCTTGAAAAAATTGTGGACATTTTTGGAGTAGTAAAAAGGGAAGAATACAACAAAATCCCCACCAAGCGGATAAAACAAATGCCATAATCGAATATCTCGGAAATGTTAAAAAATATTCATATAAGTATGGATACGGCATTAAAAGCAAAAAAACAAATGCTTTTTTAATCTGAACAAACGGATGCCATAATAAATACAAGAGAATTCCGAGTTGAACAATTAGCAAAATCGGATGTAACATTATATTACCAAGAGGTACATTTGCATACAACAGAATCCCCAAAACTAACGCAACTAAAACACCTAATTGTTTAATAATTTTAATAATTTTCTTTAATTCTTGATGGTTTTGAGGACGAATTGACCAAAATAACAAATAAAAAACAGAAAAGAACAGCAATATAAAACCGCTTAACAAGGCATTGAACCAGCTAAACATCGGCGGAATTGTTTCAAAAGGTTTTTTATCCGGAAAAATTGTTGTTTCATACCAATTATCAGGCGTTAACAGTTTTAACATTAGCGGTTGCGTAAACTCAATGTTTGTATCGGACTGGATAAGTACAATAGCTTTATTTTTGTGAATAACTTTTTTTTGAATTTGAAAAGAGAACTCATTATCAATTTTAAGTTCAAAATCCTTGATATTATGTGGATAAGTCACAATTATCTGTAATTGATTGTTAATCCCATGAGCAAGTACTTGTACATTTTGAGGTAAAGGTGTTGTTGATTTATTTATTTCACTTAAAATAGCCGGACAAATATCCGTTTGATACCCTTTTCCGTTATCAACCGTTAATTGATATAATTGTGTGTGTGTAATACAATTATTTTGTTTACAAGCTGTTAAAGCAATTTCTTTTTCCATATGAAACGGTTTAAGCGGATTTATTAATTGATAAATAATCGGAAATAAAACGGATGATTCGTACGTTTGTGAATGCTTACGATTCAAACGTAGCGGGTACAAAATGGTTTCTTGCTCTATTGCCGTTGATGTCTGCAACGGAATATTTGGTTTTTTTAAAGACCAATCAGGATTTAATTGAACATGTAAGGCGGTAATTAACGTATTTTGATTGTTTAAATTACCCATACAAGAGACAAGACCCGCTGAACCGAAATCAAAGGAGTGTTTTTTGCCCAAGCCCTTTTCTCCAGTTAAAATACCGGCATCCTTTGTTCCTAAAAAAAACAGAGTATATAAATTCATATTTTCCGGTTTATCGACAAGAGATATATCTGCCGGCGTTTGATTTTTAGCCATTTCGATTTTTTTGCTATTGAGGTGTTTTAAAAACTCTAATTTCTCCATCCAGCCTTGTGGTTGCTGTTCGGATGTTGTCACATTTACGGTGTTTGTTAGCGGAACTTGTGGTGTGTTTTCTGTTAACACATCATTTTCGGCAAATAAATTTGTCGGTAAAAATGATAAAATCAGAAAAAAAAGATAAAAAACGCACTTCATATTGGTAATATAGCAAAAAAAAACTTGATTGTCTTGTAAAAAATGTGTAAATTACACCTGTTTATATTAATATTTTAATGGAGGACGTTATTAAACCGAATATTTCAGGTGCTTATGGCAACGACCATGCGACAGACAAGTCCGCTTTTCGTATGAATGAGCAAATTACAAATCCGCAGGTGCGGTTAATTTTGGCAAATGGTGAAAATGTCGGAATTATTTCTACCCGTGAGGCTTTATTTAAAGCACAGGAAGAAGGATTGGATTTAATTGAAATTGCCCCGAACGGGGAATTTCCGGTTTGTAAAATTTTAGATGCCGGAAAATATCGTTATGAAATGCAAAAACGCAAAGCCGAGGCAAAGAAAAAACAAAAAACGGTGGAAATTAAAGAAATTAAATTCACTCCGAATATCGGGGATAATGATTATGCTGTTAAAATGCGTGCAGCCCGTCGGTTTTTGGAAGACGGAAACAAAGTAAAGTTTACTTTGCGTTTTCGAGGGCGAGAAATGTCTTATATTGAATCCGGTTCAGAAGTTTTAAAAAGAGCGAAAGCCGATTTAGAAGGCATTGCCAAAGTGGAACAAGAAGCTAAATTGGAAGGTCGCCAAATGGGTATGTTGGTTGCTCCCGTTAAGTAATTAACCGTTATTAAATAAAACCGTCTAAAATCAAACCATCTGTATTTTTAAAGATAGTTACGATTAAGACGGTTTTTTTATTGAAAATTTTGTTTGATAACGACTTATTAATAATTAAACAATATACTCAATAAAAAAACAAAGGAGAATTTTATGTCGGTTATTCTTATTTTGGATATTGTTCTCATCACATTGCTTGTAGTTGCAATTATTTATGCTGTTATTTTGGATAATCATTTATCGGCAACAAAAGAAAACCATCGAATGTTATCTCATTTAATCGAGCAATTTTATCAAGCTTCACAACGGATGCAGGAAGAGTTAACAACGGTTCAACAATCTGAAAATGAAATGAGACAAAATTTAATGACCCAAATTGATAAAGCCTCTTTATTAAAAGATGAATTAGCTAATCTGTTAAATCAGATAGAACAAAAAACACATACAATGGAAAACTTAAAACTACGAAGACCGCTTATTTCTCGTGAGTCCGATTTGTCTCAAAATTTAAATGAGATGGATTTATCCGATTCGGAAAAAGAACTTTTAACTGCATTAAATGAATTGAAATAATATGAAAATTTCAGTTAAAAAACTTTTTAGGTTTTCAACTTTATTTATCATAGTCGCTTTAATTATGATAGGTTTTCGTTTAATTTCCGTATTCGGATAAAATTCTTATTCCGAGGGGAATGTTTTAAATTGAGCATGATCCAATTCTTTAATAAGCCCCTGTTGATAAACGTTTTGTATTTTTTCCGGATAGTTTTTATCCCAATCCATATACTCATGAATATAATAAACCAATTCCGGTCCGAGATATTTAACATTTGCGTAAGGGATAAGTTTATTGCGTAATTCCCGAAATTCCAACAATTGCGTACGGGAATTTAATTGTGCGGCAAAACTGTCAGTTGCAACAACTAACGAATCAAACGGTAATGGTTCGTAATGTGTTTTATCAGTCCATCCGTATTCACCATATATTGATTTTTGATTTTTCCTTCCCCAATCGGTAAACAATATAGCCTGTGCAACAGCAATAGATGGTGGAATAATATCCACTTTTTCAAACAAATCTTTGAGTTGATTATCTCTTTTTTTAGTTAGAAACACATCGTATTTTTTCACAAGATGATTAAACAAATCTGTTTCTTCTTGTGTCCACTCAATTTGACGCAAATGTTTTTCCTGTAATTGTTGTAAGGCCAATTTTTCTGCTTGAATCTTTTCATTTGTGTGTAAAATCAAAGCCGTTATAATTTTCATAAATAAGGTTTTATCAGCCGTACTTCTGATTTGCCAATCCGGCGGAAGCGAATCAATAAAGATATGCGGAATTTCAAGCATTGTAATATTTTTATAAATATGTTCTACCTCTGCTTGACTTTTCGGATGAATAATTTGTGGTTTTCCGGTATCTGTTAATTGTTGAAACCCCTGAATGGATTTTTCCTGTTTTGTTAACTGTGTTTCAGGTTGATATTGTGGCACAAGTTCAACGATTGATTGCGATGGTTTCTTTTGGGGAACAATCTGTTTTCTGATAAAGTAGAAAGTTGTAGTGATTAAAGCTAATACCGATATGGTAATTAATCCCTTTTTAATTGATAATTTCATTTGTTCTCCTTTAGATTTGATCGCTTGATAAGTGTTTTAATATCTTTAAGTAAAATGCTTTTTGTAAAAATAAGTGTAGTACAGAAAAAGGCCAAAGTTAAGCCGATTAATATAAATAACAATAAGGCTGATGTTAAATTGCTTTGATGCGTCCAATTCGGAAATAATCTATTTAACACATGTGTCGTTCCGATCAGAAAAACACCCATTGAGATACATGATACTAAAATGCGTGGCAATCTGTATCGGCACAAAGAATCTAAATAAATATCTCCTCGTTTATATAAACGAACAACATATTGAATTGCGTTAATCCAAACAGTAATTCCGGTTGCCAATGCAATACCTAAATATCCCCAAAACTGCATAAAGGTCAATGCTAAAATTGCATTTAAAATAACCCCCATAATTGCAATTTTAACCGGTGTTGACGTATCTCCTTTTGCATAAAAAAACGGTGAAACCGTTTTGGTAAGCATATAGGCAGGCAGTCCGATTGAAAAAACCATTAAAGCACGTGCCGTATGTAATGAATCGAGAGAAGTAAAAGCCCCCCGTTCAAACAAAATGCGGATAATCGGTTCTGCCAAACAAATAAGTCCGATAAAAGAAGCCAGTGACATAGTTAAAGAAATTTCCAATGCTCTGTTCATTTGTGCAACGGCTTCCTGCTGATTATTTAATTTGATATGTTTTGATAAAACCGGTAACAATGCTGTTCCGACTGCCGTTCCGATAATACCGATTGGTAATTGAAATAGATGATGTGCATAATTTAGCCAAGAAATAGCTCCGGCCCCGACAAAGGAAACAAACAGCGTATCAAAAAACAAATTAATCTGATAAACACCTGAACCGAGAACCCCTGGAGCCATTTTACGTAAAAGTGTTTTAACTCCGTTTGACAAATGAAACAATGCTTTTATCGGATTAATCAACCCGATGGTTAAGCCAGCCTTCTTGATTTGTCGCCCCAAAAACACAAACTCAATAATGCCGGCAATTAATACACCCCAAGAAAGAGCATATGCCGGTGCATATGGATTCGTAATAAATGGCGTAATTACAAATAAAGATGTAATCATAACAATATTAAGAATTGTCGGTGTAAAGGCAGCGGCCCAAAATCGTCCGACAGCATTTAACATTCCGGAAAATAACGATACCAAAGAAACAAATAGCAGAAAAGGAAACGTAATGCGACTTAACTCAACGGTTAAGGTCATTTTACCGGCAATAGAATCAAAACCGGGAGCTAATATAAACATTAAGTTAGGCATTAATATTTCCATTAATATTGTGAAAATCAATAAGATATAGAATAAAAAACTAAATGCTGCCCGAGCAAAACAACGGGCATGTTTTATTCCTTTTGTATGAATTTCACCGGATAACAAGGGTACAAAAGCCACATTTAATGTGCCTTCGGCAAACAGGCTTCTAAATAAATTTGGAAACCGTAAAGCTACAAAAAAAGCATCAGCCATCATACTGGCCCCTAAAAATTTCGCGATTAAAATATCCCGAACAAAACCAATAATTCGACTTACGGCGGTTCCTCCGCCAATGGTGATAACAGACTTTATTAATGACATGCCAATAGTATAAGTTAATTACATTTTATTTACAAGATAAAAAATGGCTTTATTTTTTTTTAATAATATGTATAATGACCGCATTGTTACATTTATTATTGAAAGGATATATTATGAATACAGCATTTGTTTTTCCCGGACAAGGTTCTCAAACGGTTGGTATGGGACAAGAATTATATCAACAATTTAGCATAGCAAAACAGGTCTTTGAGGAAGTAGATGATGCATTGAATCTTAAATTATCTGATTTAATGTTTTCCGGAGACATAGCTGAATTAACACAAACAGAAAATGCTCAACCGGCAATTATGGCTGTTAGCATGGCCGTTGTTCGGGTTTTGGAACAGGAAACAGGACGAAAAATAAATGAATTGGCAACCTGTGTTGCCGGACATTCTCTGGGAGAATATAGTGCATTATGTGCATCCGGAGCATTAAGTGTTGCTGATACCGCTCAGCTATTAAGAACACGTGGATTGGCTATGAAAGAAGCCTCCGTGGATGCTCCTGGGGCAATGGCTGCCATTTTGGGGTTAGATATGAAACAGGTATCTAAAATTGTCAATGAAGCTTCTCAAAATAGAGAAATTTGTGTTATTGCAAATGATAATTGTCCGGGTCAGGTTGTTATCAGTGGCTATTTAAATGCAATTGACAGAGCAATTGACATTGCATTACAGTCTGGTGCCAAAAAGGCTCTTAAATTACCGGTATCCGGAGGGTTCCATTCTCCGTTAATGGGACGTGCTGCCGATAAAATGAAATCTGTCTTAGAGGAATTAACAATTCAAAAACCGCAAGTCCCCATTGTTGCTAATATAACAGCAGAATTTGAACAAAACCCACAACGCATTAAAGAATTATTGGTTGCACAAGTGACAGGCTCTGTTCGTTGGACGGAATCTGTTCAATATATGACATCACAAGGCATTACGGATTTTGTGGAATGCGGAAACGGTAAAGTATTATGTGGACTAATTAAACGTATTAACGGAGAAGCTCGTTCTATTGCCGTTGGCAACAAAGATGGCATTACACAAGGCCTTGCCTTTTTATCTTAATCAATCTATATGAAAATTATTGACGGGAAGAAAACAGATGTTTCGTTTAAAAAAATGGATACTTATTGTGAGTGGTATCAGCAGTCTTTTTTTGCTGATTTCATGGGGTATTCATTCTTTTATCGGCTCGATTGTTGTAGAACAAGTTCCTCGACAAATACAAAGGTTTTCTTCTCGCTATGCACAAATTAATTATACTGATTTAAACACAGAAAATTGTTTTTTTTCAACCTGTCTAAGTGCCGATAATGTTTCGATTCGACTTAAAACAATGCCTCCTGTTTCTTTATACTTGGGGCGGGTTCAGATTGAAAAGGGTCTTGGTGGAAATTATAAAATCCAAACACAAACAGATGCATCAAAACATCCTGAAAACATTCATCTGAATTTACAAATTGATACAGATTTGAATAATTGGACTGTTCAACAAGCAAATTTTAACCAAATCAATTCGTCTTTTAAAGGGCAATTAACAGGGTATATTAACATTCAAGACAAACGGATAGAGTTAACCGGGCAAGGTGCAGGATTATCTGATTTTTTCAAGCAATTTATTCCACCGGATTTTCATTTTATCAGCAAAATGTTTCTAAAAAATCAATTACAGGATATTTCTGTTAAAACAGATGATGATTGGATAAAAATTTTAAATATTCCCGTTATTTCTAAAAAGATAATTTTTAAATAATATGCAAGTACCAAAAGTCTTTTTTATCTGCTTAAATTTTCTATCTGCAAAAAAAGGGACGTATAAATGCAACACTTTTTTTCACATTTTGGGATTTTTTTTAATTTTAGATAAATTATTCAATTAAAACAACAATCTTTTATTTTTTAAAAAATTTGATTTTTCCGATTCGAATAGGGAAAAAAAGGTCCCTTTTATTACACTCACTTTATAAATGAAGTTTATAAAAGGAGAAAAATATGCAATCTAAAATCAATGAAATCGGTCGGAGTATGGTGGAAATGCTGGGAGTACTTGCTGTTATCGGTATTTTAAGTGTTGGGGGCATAATGGGTTATAAATTTGCCATGCTTAAATATCGTGTCAATGAAACCGTCAATGAACTCAATATACGGACAAATGAAATTTATCAATATTTTTCCGTTCAGGAAAATGAAAATTTACCGACACAAACGGTCGGAGCAGAAATTAAAATGTCACTTGGAGAAACAATGCGAACCGGTTATCCGATAAGTGCATTTGTTTCAGCCAATAACGAATCGTTTTTTGAGTTGGAACTTCAACAAGTTGAAACAGAAATGTGTCAACAGTTGATGCAAATTTATAAGGTGCCGGATGTTATATTCGTTAACGAACAACAATATTTAAATGATTTATCATTATGTGGCAACAAAGATTTTGTTAAATTAAATTTTATTTATAATAAGACATTCAACAAAAAAACGGCATGTGATAATCGCAGTGAATTTGATTCGATATCTTTAAAATGTCGATGTAAAGGGGATTCCTATTTGGATATTGTGAGTAATACATGTAAATGTGCCGGTGGAGAAATATGGAGTTCAAGTGAGCAAAAGTGCATTGTTTCTGTCTGTGAAGAAGGATATTTTGAAACACAACAAGACGGATGCCAACCGTGCAACGGTTCGGAAACTTATCTGATATCCAAAAATCAAGAGCAATATTGTAATGCATGTTCGCCAGAAACAAAGAGAGTTGTTTATAAATATGCAAGTGGTTTGTTATATTGTGCAGTTAAGTGTCCACAAGATATGTTTTGGGACGGGAATCGCAGAAAGTGTCAATTATGTACATTTTCCGATTTTGGTGGCAGTTATGATGAGATATCAAAAGCCGAATGTTTAGCTTGTTCAAGTACTTCACGAGAATTATTTCGAAAAACTGAATGTCGTTTATCCGATTGGTGCCCATCATCTGAGCGAAAATTCTTTGGTGTAGATGAACAATCTACAAACATGCGGTCTTATTTTAAATGTATGTCTTGTGATACAATAAAACAACTGTTATTACAAGGAGATTCCAAGGCAATAGCAGCGTGTAATGCTTGTGTAGATGAAAATAACCAATCAAACAGACAAGTTATTAATGATTATTGTGTTAAAAAAACGTGTTCCGATGGAGAATTTATGGGAGCTGATGGTATTTGTTATTCTTGTTCAGATGAACGGTCTGTTGCTGTTTTGCCTCAACAGGAAGAAGCGTGTACATCATCTGCTTGTCAACGCAGGGTTGTAAACGGATATTGTCAAATACAAGATTGTCCATCGGAAACACATATACGATTATCAAATGGTGATTGTTATTCTTGTTCGGAAGAGAGAGGATTCATCAGTACCGAAGAAGAGTGTGATAAGTGTGGCAATAAACGGGGATATGTTATTGCTCACAATGGTCAGATTGGATATTGTCGGATTAATAATTGTGCTAAAGGAAGTAGTTATCCTTATAATCTTCCAGATAATTTGAATTCCTGCATTAGTTGTCAAAAGCCTTGGTATACCGGGGAAACGGCATATAGTATGGAATATTGTGAAGCCTGTGGAGATGGATATTATGTTTCCGGTAATGTTTGTTATGGACCTGATTTTTGTCAGACGGGTTCGCAACTGATATCAAACAGTGGTACAGAATGTATTGATTGTACTGTTGTTGAAAAAATTTATGTTGGTATGCATGAAAAACATCGTACATATAGTGACAATTGTGTAACTGTCAATCGTTTTATTGTTGAAGATTATTCTTATCGGTGTGATACGAGAGAAAATATACCGGTCTTTTTAGAGGCTGATAAAAAATCCTGTATCAATTGTCGCATACGTTCCGTTGTAGATGATGTTTGTGTGTTGACACAATAACGACAAATGGTAAAAAATAATAGAAGATATTGACGTCATACTTATTAGATAACGAAGCAAATCCGCATTAACGGTATTTGATTATGCTGTTTTAAATTCCAATAAAGGAGCAAGCGTTTTGAATTGAGTTAAAAACATTAAAAACGGTTACAACATGTAACCGTTTTTATATGGTTAATTGTTTAATTAACTGCAATATTTTTGCCGACATACGTCTTGTGAATAATGCCATTCATTCATACATGTATTCATACAATTATCATCTAAATTTTTAAAATATAATCCAATTGCAAAAGTGATTGTTCCAATGAGTGCAAAAAACATAAGAACAAAACTAAATAAAATAGTAAAAAACAATGGAATATTCTTATGGATTGTACTTTTGACTGATGAGGTCATGACAATTTCCTTGTGGATATGTTCGTCCGATGTTTCTTCCATAAATATTAGCCTCCATATCAGCATCACTTGCTTGTGATGTGTTTTCATTAAATAATACATCATAACTTTCTTTAAGTCCAGATAATATTTGCGAAACTTTTTCTGATTTACTACCATGTTGTGCCATCAAACAATTTATCATAGCATGTTTGTATTTGTCATTTACATTCATTGGTTCATATTGGTTGTTATAATTAATAATATTTTTAAAACTGTTAATATATCCATTTGGGTTTTGGATGTCTGAATTAATATATCCTAATCCATAACCTAAATAATATCCCGGATTAATAGATAAATCATTTGTTTTTAAGTTTCTATTATTTGGCAATATTGTAGAATTAAATTTTTCTGTATTTAGATTTTTTGTTTTATATTCGCTTCCACTGAATCCATAATTATTTTTCAGGTGAAACACTCCAAAAGTCAGAGCCATATTGTTTATAATTACCTGTTATACCCATATTGCGTTGTTGTTGCATGAGTTCTTCTTCCCGTTTAACTCGTTTGTCTTGAGATTCTACTTCTTCTCTTGTTGTAAATTGAGAATGATCTACACCATAAGTATCATATCCGTTCTCTAAAGTTCTGTATCCCAAGGGGGATTGGTAGTCGTTATAAAATTGATTCTCTGTCATATTTTTCTCCTTTTGTTTAATATATAGTCCAATTTTAAAACATATCTTTCATATGCACTAAAACCATTGAAAAATAAAGATATCTTACCAAATATTACCCATAAATCCCGATTGCTTCCGTAGAATGCAGTTTTTGTTTCGTATGCAAATCTTCCTTTGTATTTTTATAATTATTCTGTTTAATTATTTCTCTGAAACCCCGTATTTTGTAAAATATAGAATGCGAACTCATTTGACAATGGATCAAATCCGCATTAACGGTATTTGATTATGCTGTTTTAAATTCCAACAAATAAGCAAACGTTTTGAAGTGGATTGTGTTAAAAATATTAAAAAAGGGCTACATGTTGTAACCGTTTAGTATAAATTTAATATATTATCATATGAATTAAAATCGTTTCTTTGGGATTTCTTGAGTTTTTCTTTCTATTTTGGATAAAAATCAGTTTTTATAATACAAATCTGAGATGTTAAGCCGTTTAAACACCATTCATTTGATTGTTTTTGTGGATTGGGATTATCAAGCACAATAGCTCCAACAATACCAACCAAAATACCCGCACAAAATAATCCATATAAATACAAAAGAATATATAGTGAATATTTAAACGTTTTTTTTAATATGTTTTTCATGTATGTTTCCTTTATATTTTATGCCCACCGATTTAAACAGGTATGATAATCATTTCCGTCATTAACACATTCTTCCATAAATTGATGAAAATCATCTCTTGTTAAAAACTCATCTGTCATAAGAAAAGCCAAAAATGAAATAATAAAAATAACACCTAATGAAACAAATAAAAGAATGGAATGTAATATGATCTTAAAAACCTTTTTTAACATATTTACTCCATTTGTGTATCCTTAAAATGACAATTTTGATATGTACGACCTGAGTCTATACATTGTTTCATAAATTGATAATAATCTTCTTGATAAAGAAAATCACGGGTTTCCAAATAACTGAATGAAGCAACAATCACAATGATACAAATCGAAAAAATACCAATAAGTCCGTAACAAGTGTATTTTAATATTTTTTGAATTGTCTGGAATCCAGTCATTTGAAAACCTTTTATAAAATTAAACTTATGTTAGTATATAAGAGTTTTGTATATTTGTCTAGATAATTTTAAAAATATAAGATAATTTTACTTTATAATATACTGTTCCAGCATGTCTTCACAATTTCCATTTGGATATTTTGTTCCGATTAATCGCCCGATTTTATTAGCGTAATTATCAGCATTACTTTCATCTACAGTATTTTGTTTAGTTATATATATATCGCTTAATTCTTTTACATCTGAGAACATTGATGCTAAATTATGCCCACCATAACCATATTGTGCACTCTTGCAGTTGAGCAATGCATGCTTAAATTTATCTGAAATGTTTTTGTTCTTTAGATTTTTATATCCATTTACTATATTTATTCCTCCGGCAAGTGTTGATTTAACAAACGGCAAAGGGGATTGATATTCGGGTTTTATTTCTCCACCTTCTCGTGCAACAATATCTTCATAAATGTGCTTCCCTTCTTGTTCGGTTTCCCAATATCTTGGCTTTATTTCACTTCCCTCGAATCCATAGTTATTTTCGGGAGAGGCACTCCAAAAGTCAGAGCCATATTGTTTATAATTACCCGTTATACCCATATTGCGTTGTTGTTGCATGAGTTCTTCTTCCCGTTTAACACGTTTGTCTTGATATTCTACTTCTTCTCTTGTTGTAAATTGAGAATGATCTACACCATAAGTATCATATCCGTTCTCTAAAGTTCTGTATCCCAAGGGGGATTGGTAGTCGTTATAAAATTGATTCTCTGTCATATTTTTCTCCTTTCGTTTAATATATAGTCCAATTTTAAAACATATCTTTCATATACACTAAAACCATTGAAAAATAAAGATATCTTACAAATATTACCCATAAATCCCGATTGCTTCCGTAGAATGCAGTTTTTGTTTCGTATGTAAATCTTCCTTTGTATTTTTATAATTATTCTGTTTAATTATTTCTCTGAAACCCCGTATTTTGTAAAATATAGAATGCGAACTCATTTGACAACGGAGCAAATCCGCATTAACGGTATTTGATTATGCTGTTTTAAATTCCAATAAAGGAGCAAGCGTTTTGAAGTGGTTGTGTTAAAAGTATTAAAAAAGGGCTACATGTTGTAACCGTTTAGTATAAATTTCAATTTATTCTATAACTTTTTCAGTAACCTAAAACAACCAATAACTAGCATAAGCGGTATTATATAGAGTATCGTTCCGAGAAGTGTTAAGAATAAAACAGAGAGCGAAAGAGTTGTCTGTGTAGTTGTCATATAGACTAAATAGCCCCAATATCCCAAAGTTAAAAGAATTGTTTGTATTAGCCATAATTTGAATGTTGAGTCGTTTCCTATTTGAACGGTGAGAGGTTTGTTGAAAATTTTCTGATAAAAATACTTAAATGCTTTAAAAATAAAATAAAATAATCCATACAAAACAAGAAGTACAATATAGGACATCACATATGTTTGTGTCGTAAAAAAACAAGGTTGGTTATTTAAAAACCATTGATAGACTGTGTTATAATGCGGTACATACACGCAACTTTCACCCAGATTGTTTGTATCGGTCATAGGCATAAGATTTAAAATAACAACTGATAAACAGAAGCTCATCCATAATAGTTGCATACATTGTTTAAAAATCATTTCTTTATTGTATTTCATATTAATTCCTTTTTTATTCTAACCATGGTTTTGTTTCATATGCTGTTTTAATACGAGCTCCAACATCATTGATTTGATCTGCACTTGTATCATTCCACAAGGTGCCAATTCTATCAGGAGTTGGATTGTCTAAAGAGTTTTGAATGTTTTTTAATATTTGAGTCCCTAATTCAATATTTTGATCAGAATTATATGTGTCATATTGTTTTCCATTAAAATCTCCCCAAATATTTCCCTTGATATTCATTGGCATTTGGCTTCCTGAATAATGTGACAAATCAGCTGATTGATTTAATCCAAATTTATAACCAGTTGATGCTTCCGTATACATAACTGTTTTTACTAAATCAGAATTTATCTGATACTTTTTGGCATATTTGTCAATTTGATTATTATATTTATTAACGTAATAAACTCCTACAAAATCTAACTAATCGGGCAAAAATCATCATTATCTTTGAAATCCGTTCGGACAAAAATGTATGAAATTCTTATTTAACATTATAGTAAAAGGACTGTATAGCTGTCCTTTCATATAATTTATTTTATTATCCGCCTTTTAATATAACGCCACTAGGACAAGGGTATGTTAAATCTTCAATACATTTACTGTGTTGATACATCTTTTTTAAGTCAGGATTAAAATATATTAATCCAACAACTAGAATAATAGAAACAATCAATGCTAAATTATTCCATTTATTAAAAGGTCTTAAAATATACCACAAACAGATTATATAAAACAAGGTTCCTGTTGTTTTTAACCATACCAATACTGAATTATTTGAATAATAGTCATTTCCTGCTGTTATTATATCAATTAATAACATTGTTACACACAATATCGGTATAATTAAAATTAAACTTCTTTTAATACAACCAAGACAATATTTTAAAATTTGTTTAAATGTCATTTAGATCATCTTCCAATAAAATAATTATATTAAAAACAAGATAAAAGTCAAGATTAATTAAATTATTTATAATACTCCGGATTAAAATAAACCTTTGGATCAGTTGGACACGCATCTTTTAAACTTAAACCTTGTTGAGCACTATTCCAACCCATTTACAATCTTTTCGTATGTCAGATAGTGGGGCTCCTGTTACCAAGCCGTATATTTCTCTACCGATACTAATTGCTTTTCCTACACCGGCTCCCCAATTACCTCGTTTTGCAGCCTCATAGTTGGCTTTACAATGGAAGAAATTAAAATCCAAATCAAAATCATGTTTATTAGATATATATAGACAAAGAAAACAAAATATGATAGAAAAAATTAATAATAAAAATAAAGAGGTATCTATGAATATTTTAAAAATAATTGGAAAACTTTTTCTTTATAGTTTTATTTTTGTTTTTTCTATCATTGTTTTCTTCTTCGCTTATATAATGGGAGTATTGAGCGGAAAGGACTATATTTATGCTGAATACAACACAGAATATATAGAAATTTGCATAAAATACGGATATCCGGAACGCCGTTGTACGAAGGATGTTTATTGGTAAAGGATAAAATATAATGCGTTATTTGGTTTATGGAATACTTTATTTTATTATTTTAATAATGATTGGAATATGTGTTGGATTTATAACAGAAATTAAGACAAATAAAGCTAATCCGAGTGAAGATAAGCGGATTTTTGTTGAAAAATGTATGAAAGAAGGCAAAACAAAAGAATTATGCATTGATAATTTTTATGGGTTTCCACGCAAAAATAATTAAGATTAAACTTTATGCCTAAACGGTTACAATATGTAACCGTTTTTAATATTTTTCAACACAATCCAATTTAACACTTTTGCCCAATTGTTAGGGTTTTGAATGACATAATCAAAGGCATTCAATCCAAACTTATCTTTTTGAAATGAATTAACCCCTTGTTCAAGTAAGTATTCAATCGGTTTAGTGTCAAAAGTCATAATACAACACAGATCCTGATTGCCATTAACAGGAGAATTGATATCTGTAATATCGGACAAGATTTTTTTTAAATCCTCAACATCATCTATAAAATAGTTATCTTTATTTATCATTTTATCATTTTTTTATACTTAAAAATGCCTGAAATTAGGGCAAAAAAAAGCCCTTAAAGATAAGACTTTAAGGGATAAATGGTGCCGATTGGGTGACGGATAAGGTTAACTATTTGAAATAATTGAAAAAGTTGTGAAATTTTTGACGATTTTTGCCCCTTAATTTTCGGTGACGGGAACACGTCACAACACACTTTCACAACCTCATAAATTCACTCTATCAAACACTTTCCAGCGATTCATTATCTATCTATAACTGTCTTAAATGTTTTATGATGCTTTATATCATCTGTCTTCAAATCTGTATTGTCTTATCTATCCAATCGGGCAAATGTCTTAAATTCCTTTAATATCTAAACGGGTATTTAAACAAATTTCTTTATTTGCTAAAAGTATTTTAATAGTCTTTTTGTTATTAAATCTTTCCCTTCATCATAAAGATTGTCAATCTTAAAAGGGTTATCTGGTGTATCATTTAATTCACTGATTGATTTGATTAAAAAATGTAATGCGTCTATGGATGGTTGCCTTTGTTCGGATAGTATCATTCCAAAGTAATACTTGTTTTTATTTAAAAATCTTTCGCTAAATTCATATTGAGATGTAATGTAGCCTGTATTTTTTAAATAATTAAATACTTTAATTAAATACTCATTGTCAGGATTTTGTTTATTTTCTTGTAAGCCTTTCTTTTTAATTAAAGATGCTCTGACTTGTGCTAATAATTCATCTAATTTTTGTATGGTTGTGTTCATATTCATTCCTCTGGTTAATTTATGTAGGTATTTATTGAAGGTCTGATTAAATACTGGAATGAATACAAAAAAACTCTGTCGGATGACAGAGTTTTAATAATTTATTTTCTACAATAAAAACTTTCTTGTATCAATGTCTTAAATTCTTTTAGTTCCTTACTGAGTGGATAAGATATTTTGGATAGTTCTTCCAACATAACTTTTATTACCATACAGTCTTTGACCAATTCCTCTATCTGCCCAACCACAAAGTGCATTTTGGTATTCTGCAGGTATTCTCACTTCTACTGCCTTTGTTTCAAATGTATGTCTAAATGAATGGAAGACCTTATCTGAACCTGTTATGTCTATTTTATCTAAATATCTTCCAAACCAATGTTGAACAGAATTACTATAACGTCCCCGTTCTATTTGTGTTAATTCGCTAAATAACTTTTTGGCTTTGTTTTTTCTTTGAAACTCTACATATCTTAAAAATCCTAATTCGATTATTTGAGGGTGAATGGGTATAATTCTTTCAGATGTCTTGTTTTTAACTGATTTATCTTTGTCATTCCCATGAATAGATATACAGGGTATCCCTTTTTTACTCACAATATCTGTTACATCTAATTGGCAGATTTCATTTAAACGACATCCATGATATAATGCAATTATCGGAACCCAAAATTTGGCTTGATTGTTTCTCATCTTCGGACTGGGATATGTCTTGGGATTAAATATCTTATGTAGTTCCGAATTATCAAACGGGTTTCTTGCTTCTTTTTCTATCTTAATCGGTTTATCTATGTAATCATTCATATTGTTTTCAATAATGTCTTCTCGAACTGCATATCTCATAAAGTTGGTAAAGACATTCAGATATCCTTTTATTGTTTGCTTCCCTAATGCTTTATTTTCTGATTTCGTTAATATCTCTTTTATGGTTTTACCTTTTTCTATCTCAGTATGCCATTTTTTAGGAACTTGATAAATCTTTTCACTTAATTTGCGACAGTCTTGTTTTGTTATTTCTTCTATATATTCTCTTCCCATAATTAAAAAGGCTAATTTAATTGACAAATACATAGTCCTGATGCGTTCGTCTGGTATTCCTTTTAAATTCTTTTTATTCTGAGCATACTTTTTAAAGAACTTTTCCCAATGGGTTTTGGTCATGGATTTAGTCAGACGTTCTGTGGTCTTCATGTTATCATAACTTTTAAGTAAAGTTTTAACCTTGGGATTGCTTGGGTTATAAGGTTTGTCTTTCTTAATTGCTTTGATACTTTTTTCTGCATATCTTTCTAATGCAGAAACATGACTGCCAAAACTTTTAAACCATTCATACCCATCTTTTGCTTTGTCTTCTAAACCCAGTTCAATCTCTTTTTCCTTTAACTTGGTATAGGTTGTGCGAAGAGTAATATTGGCTTGAGAGTTTTCAACCAAACTCCTTAAATAGTCCAATATCATTTGAACCATTAACTCTTTTCTTTGTTCTGTGGGTAGTTTGATGTCTTCAATGGTTTTCTTGCCTTCTACAATATTCTCAGCATTTTCTTCCAAAAAGTATTGAATTTGACTAAGTCTTGCCAGCAATATCTTATCAACATCATTTTCATCCAGAACAACTTTGTTTTCTTTGTTAATTTTCATAATAATATCCTCAAATACATCCATAAATGTTTGTAAATGAGCAATTTCTGTTCGCCATCTGGCAACAGCAAGTTTGTAATCTGATGTGTCTAATGTATAACAAATCTCTTTACATTTTGCCAATGTCCAATACTTTCTGGGTACACCGACCCTAAAATAAAAAGCACGACCTTTGACAATCAGTCCCGGATATCTTTGAACCATAAGTAGTCTCCTTATGTCATTAGAATACCGTACTTTTTCTTATCCGTCCGTCAAAATCTGAACAGAAATTGCTTTTTTTTACTGTTTTAATTCATTTTCAATTAAGGTTCTTAACTCTGGAATAACTTGATGGTCTAAAGCCAATTTTATGTCCCATTCCCCAAATTCAAAAACATCTTTATGTTCCAGAGTCCACTCAACAACCTCTCTGCGAGGGTTCATTAAAAGATATGCGTATATCCAACTTCCTTCTCCATCCCATGAGTTTTCAACTGTCTTTTTAATATCTTTACCACAAAAAAGTGCTTTAATTCCTTCAAGATTACAAGTTGCAAATTCTGCCTTTTTCATCCAAGCGAACTTTTCTCCACAAGTATACTCAAATTCCTCATCTAAAAACCATTCTCGAATATGGTGATACAAATAAAGATATTTAGAAGTCATAATATATGTTATTATAGGTTTCAAATTAGTTCCCTCGTTAGGTTCAAACCAAACTTCTGTATAATATGTATCATAATCATTTGGATGGTAAATATTAGCATATTCTTCTATTTCTTCCCATAAATCTATTATTTTTTGTTTTTCATAATTAACTTCATTATTAATTTTTTCAGTTAATTCATAAACTTTTTTTTCAAATTCTTCTTGTGTTATTGTTTCATTCATAATATAATTCCTTTGTAATTTAAGTTTTACATTCGGATAGTCATAAGAGTTGCCGCTCTTATAACTATCCACTCGTTTTTAAGCCACTTGCGGTAAATGTTTCATGGCTTCTTCATTTGCTTGCTTTTCTGCTTCCCATGCTTTTAACAAGGCCAATTTTCTTTCGTTTCTTAAATCTTGTTTCTTTTTGTTATTTGCTTTTCTCCTTTCTTCTTTAAGTTTCACTTCATTTTCACAGAATGTTTCAATCTGAGTATCTAGAATCCCTTTTGACACAGCTTCATAGAACTTAGTCAAAAAAGCAATCTTTTGATCTGTTGGAAATAATGGACATGAGCATCTGTAAATTCTTTTACCACCCAATCTGACTGAAAAAACAGAAGTATTCTTTTTTTCATCCAAGTCAATTAACAACTTATTCATTTGATTGCTTTTATCCCAAGAATTATCTCTGAAATTTTTGATGTTCATTGTAATCAAATCCAAAATTCGTTGCTTACAACTGCCTTTGGATAATAACCCTTCATCTTTTTGTGTTTCCAATCGAGTAATGCCAAATGATGACATAAAATCTTCAATGTTTAATGTATTAATCGTTGCTGTATTTAACATAGTGTATCCTTTCAGTTTGTTGTTCCCGAACAGACCCATTCCATCTGGTATACTTTTATTTTACCAGTCTTTTTTGTCTTCAAAAAGCATCTTGATTAGACAAAAATCGTTTTTCCGTCCAGATGGAGTCATATGCTTTCATATGCGTTCATATTCATTCCCTTTTTCTTTCACAAGATTTCTGAATTTTGTTAACTTTGCTGTATTTTTGTTCTTAAACAATAAAAAATCATACCGAATCCTTGCGAATCGGATTCGTTTTTTTTGTAATCATTCCGTTTTTTAATCAAGTGAAGATAAATAGATATATAGCAACCAGATGGAGAAAGTAATGGAAATAAGCGAACCAATTATGATTAACAAAAAATATTATCCAATCCCAGAAGATTTAGAAACCTTAAAAGAAATTGAAAAACATTTGATTTATATTAACCAGCCGATTAATAGTAGATTATCCAGTTTATTACAGGTTGTTTGTGTAAATACGAGAAACCCGAAACTTGTTGAATATCTGTTAAAACAACAAGCCAATCCTTATTATATGGATATCAATGGATATACGGCTTTTGATTATGCTTTGGAAAATAAAGTGGGATTAAAAGACTGGTTGTTTATTTTGTTGGGAAAATATCAGCACCGTTTTAAACAACGAGATATGACAGAAAGAAAAGAATTTGTTTACCATCTCATTCAATCCGAAATCATTAAATATGAACTGCAAAAACGAGAAAGTGAAGCTTTATTATTACAAGAATTAGAAGAGTTGGAGATACCCGATGATGAATAAAGATAATTATTTTATTGATGACATCGAGGATTTAAAGGAAATCCTTTCTGAAATCACAGACATCAATGCCCCTGTTAATAAGAATCTAGCAACCTTACTTCACTTATGTTGTATCATGAGTTGTGATACAGCCCCGATTGAATACTTATTAGAGAAAGGAGCAAATCCTCATATCAAAGACAAGTTTGGCTTAACTGCTTTTGATTATGCCATCCGAAACCCCAACCAATGGGCAAGAATTCTAAATTATATTGCATTAAAATAAAAGGACTGTTCATCAGTCCTTTTCGTTATCTTATATATCTAAACTGTTAGGGTTAAGTAGAAACTCTTTTAATCCCATAATTAAAATCCCATTTTCATCATAGTTTGGTAATCTTGATCCACCAACAATAATAATTTTCTTAAATGAATCAGGAATATTCAACAACGGTCTTTCTTCTTGTTCTCTTTTTTCAACTGTTGGTAAGGCATAGGCAGATTGAATGTAATATCTTTTGCTTCCATTATTCACAACAAAATCTACTTCAACTTTCTTTTCTTTTCCTTTTTCTGCAATTTCTAACACACCCACATCTACTTTATAGCCTCTGACATTTAATTCATTAAAGATAATATTTTCCATTAAATGTGTTTCTTCATGTTGTCTAAAATCTATTTTAGCATTTCTAAGACCTACATCTGTAAAATAATATTTTGATGGTGTATTGATATACTTTTTTCCTTTTATATCATATCTTAATGCTTTTTCAATCAAGAATGAATCAAGTAAATAGTCTAAATATTGTTTAATTGTTGGTGCTGAAAGAGATATCTTTTTACTCTTAAAAGTATCTGCCAATTTTTGAGGGTTTAATAATCCTCCGACACTGGATGAAATAATGGATAACAATTCATCTAACTCTTCGGAGTGTTGAATGCTGTTTCTGGCAATCATATCTTTCAAATATGTTTCTTTATATAAGTTTTGAAGATACTTTACTTTTTCTTCATTTGTTTTGAATGCAAACAAAGCAGGCATTCCTCCGAATGTGCAATATTCTGACCAAGCATCTGACCAATCCCCCCCCTTTGTGGAATAATATTCAGCAAAACTCAATGGATAAACTCTGATTTCATCTCCACGTCCTCTAAACTCTGTCACAATATCTGTGGAGAGGAACTTGGAATTACTACCGGTTACATAAACATCTAAATTCCTAATATGTAAAAAACCGTTTAACACATCTTCAAATGCTTCCATCATTTGTACTTCATCTATAAGCAAATAATGCATTTTGTCATCAGATATCTTTGAATTGACATAATGATAGCAATTATCCGGATTTCTATACTTCTTGTTTGCATAGTCATCCAACGCTAAATGAATAATGTGGTCTTCATTAACTCCAGTTTCTAAAAGGTGTGTTCTAAACAATTCGGATAAAAGATATGATTTCCCACATCTTCTTATCCCGCTGACTATCTTAATAAAACCATTATGTTTATGGTTGATTAACTGATTTAAATAAAAATCTCTTTGAATAATCTGCATTTGTAGCCCCTCTTTATGTCGTTTTAGATTTTACCGATTTATCGGAACTTTATAAAATGATTATGGCATTAAAAGTACCAAAAGTCAAGAATTATTTTAGATTTTTCCGATTTATCGGAGTTTTCTAAAATAAAAGGACTGTTCATCAGTCCTTTTTCTCATTATCTTGTATTGCTTTTTCTAATTGCTCTTCTGAAACACCATTTTTATAAAACAAATTCTCTAACTTTGTTGTTCTGTTTTCCAACTTTGCTATCCTTTCCTCTAATTCCTTTACTTTTCTTGTCAGTTCTTCATTTGTTAAGATTAAATCTGTCTTTTCTGAAACTAAATTATTCACTCGTCCTTCTGTGTAGGTTAATTGTTCTTGTAAGTATAGGTTTTCATTGACTGCTGTATCTCTTTCTGATTTTAACACCTTCTTATCTACATTAGTCATATCAAGACACAATCTTTTATATTCTTTACCAGTCAAAGATAAAACTCGTCTGCCTTTTTTATCTATTTCCTTATAAAGGTATCCATCCCTTATTAAATCATTTATAAATGTTTTTGCTGTATTCACTGTCAAACCAATTGCCTCTGCTATGAACTCATTATTGGCAAAAAAGGCATAGTTATTACGGGTCTTAAACCATATATACTCTAACATATATCGTTTGGTTATTGACAATTCTGATTTTGATTTACTCATCTTAAACTCCTGTTTTATTCATCACAGGGGTATTTATTCGGGTAAATATCCAAATTTTCATTTGAACAAAAAAATATTCGGGATATTGTTATGTTCGGCATTTTAAGCCTTGAAGACTCTTATGTTCAGGACGTTAAAAAATGGAGGCTGTTATGTTCAACCTGAGGACCGATATGTTTTTTACCGAAGATGCTTATTCTCACTTCGGGAGGCTGTTATGTTCGCCTTATTTCTCTAAACCCCTTGTATTCATTGGTGTTTAGGGGTGTTTTTATTGTCTATAATAGTAATTATAATAGAAATAAAAAAGGATATATTATAATAAGTCAAAATAAAGACATTAGACCTCTTTTTTTCTTTGGATTAAACCAGCAAAGGAATGTAATGGGAGTAATGTGGTGGGATAGTTATTAGATTAAATAACTAAACCCATATTATATTCAGTAAAGTAATCAGGGAATTAAAAGCAATTATATCCAACTGCCTGAGGCCATTAGATCAGATCAAAATATAAATTAGGAAAACCAACTGCTCGTGGGTGGCAACTGGTTTTGTGTGTGGTTGCTTTGGGGAAATTTGAAATGTTGCTACATAGAAAACCACCCAGAAAAGTTCTCAGAAAACTTTTAAAATTTCGGAGTAAAGTTCGGAGAAAACTTTTTTAAGTAAGGAGAAAAGTAAGGAGAAAAATCAAAAAAGTAAGGAAAAAACTAACCAACAAAACAATTTTAATGTAAATAAGTATTCATGCTTGAAAAATATAAGCAATTGGATTAAACTGCTTATATGTTAAACGCAGAAGAAATCAAAGCAAAATATTGGGCATTGGAGGTAATTTCATCTTCCAACCAATCGGACATTGCCAATTTGTCCGGTTCTTTGGAAACCTCCAAAATTGATTTAAATCCTCATCAAATTGAAGCCGCTTTGTTTGCTTTGAACTCCCCTGTATCACAAGGTGTTATTTTGGCAGATGAAGTTGGTCTTGGTAAGACAATTGAAGCAGGTCTTGTAATTTCTGAATACTTTTCACGAGGTTGGACATCCGTCATAGTTGTTGCTCCCGCAAGTCTTTGTGCTCAATGGCAAGTTGAAATGCAAGACAAATTTAATTTGCCAACGCAAATTATAGATATAAAACTTTACAATTCGGCATTAAAAGAAAACAAAGATTTGTTTCAATTTAAAGGTATCTCAATTTGTTCATATAATTGTGTTCTTCAATTAAAAAAACAAATGAAAAATAAAGATTGGCATTTAGTTGTTATAGATGAAGCCCATAAATTAAGAAATCTTTACAAGGGTAAAACACAAATAGCCGAAGGGATATATAAAACATTTGAAAATCGAAAGAAACTATTATTAACAGCAACACCGATACAAAACTCATTGATGGATATATTTTCACTTGTTAGTGTTATTGATACAAGCATCTTAGGTAATCAGTATTCATTTATGGAAAACTATTTATATTCGGAAAAACACCATCAAGAACTAAAAGAACGGTTGAAATGTGTTTTACATCGCACTTTAAGAAAAGATGTTCTGGAATACATTAAATATACCAATCGTGAAGCAATGACAGTTGCATTTAATCCAACACCGGCCGAAGAAACATTATATTGTGCCGTTTCAAAATACATTCAAGAAGTCTCACAAATTGCCATTACAACTCGATTTAGAACATTGATTGTTTTAATGATACGCAAATTAATGAGTTCATCTACATCTGCTGTTAAAGGTACTCTTGAAGGACTAATGAACAGATTAAATCGGATAGAACAAGTTCAGTCAGATATAGAAGATTTAAGTGATATTATCAAAGATGAAGATATTTTAAGAGAATATGCCGAAACAACCGAATATCCGATAAAACAACAACTTTATTTTAAACAAAAACCTTTGTTGCAAAACATTGAATGGGAAAAGAAATGCTTACAACAACTGATGGATTTAGCATCTGAAATCAAAGTTGATGGAAAGACTGAAAAATTGATTGAAGCCCTTCATCAAGGGTTTGATAAGATACAAGCCAAAGGAGGGCAAAGAAAGGCTATTATCTTTACAGAAAGCAACAGAACATTGAATTATTTGTTTAATTACCTATCAAAAAATGGTTTTAAAGATAAAATCGTAACTTTTAATGGGCAAAATAATTCTCCACTATGCAATCAAATATACAGTGATTTTGTAGAAAATCATTCATCAGATTTAACAGGTTCTCGAACAAATGACATGAAAAAAGCACTTGTAAATGCTTTTAAAGAAAATGCCGAGATTATGATTGCAACAGAGGCTGCTGCTGAGGGTTTAAACTTGCAGTTCTGTTCTCTTTTGGTCAATTATGACTTGCCTTGGAATCCTCAAAGAGTGGAACAACGAATTGGGCGTGTTCATCGGTACGGTCAAAAGTCTGATGTTGTTATCATTAACTTTATTAACAAGAAAAATGTTGCTGATGTAAGACTTTATGACATTTTGCAACACAAATTTAAGTTGTTTGATGGTGTATTCGGAGCAAGTGATGAGATTTTGGGAACACTCTCAGATGGCGTTGATTTTGAAAAAGCCGTTGCCTCCATTTTTGAACTTTGCCGAACAACAGAAGAAATCAACCGTGCTTTTGATGAATTACAAGAAAGACTAGGTGTTAAAAGAGAAGAAAAACTTGAAGAAGCCAAACAACTGGTATTAGAGAACTTAACGCCTACAACACAAGAAAAACTTCATCTTCGCCAACAACAAGTTGAAGATTATTTAGAAAGACGGAAACAAATCTTTTGGGATTTAACAGTTATTATGTTAAAGAAAAACCATCCGGATATGTTTATCAATGAACGGAGTAAAAAATTCGGTCCGTTTGAAGATCAAGTATTTGACATATACGATGAAGACAAAAAATACGGACACAATTTTAATTTTAAATTGGATTTTAATAAACGAGAATTTGAAATTCCTAAATATATGATGTTACCAAGTGACAGAAAAGCCTTAAAACGTGCTCCGACTTCATATAATCCAGACTCAGGATATGGGAAAAGAATATTAGATGAAGCCATCCGAACAAAAAGCCCATCCATTCATTTAATCTTAAATCCAACAGATAAATTAACCCCCGGATTAAAAGGACGATTAAAATTATCTCTTTATAAAATGATGGCACCGGAAGATATGAAACACATGATATATACTGTTATCGGAGAGACAGGGGGCATATTAAAATTAAGTGCAGCAGATATTTTTGATAACATCAAAGAAGTTCAAGACAAATCCACTATTGGATATCAAGACTATCTGAATCAACTTCATCAAGAAAATATCAAAAAGTATGAAAAGTCCCAACAAAAACGAATAGATATGCTTTTGAAAGAGGAAATAGATAAACTCAATCGTTGGCTGATAGATGAAAAGCAAGCCATCCATTTAAAGGGAGAAAAGGAAAAGAATAAGATAACAAATCTTAAAAGACAATTAAAGATGGAAAAGGATTTTGAGGCAAAGCTGAAATTAAAAGCCGAAATCAAAGAGTTAGAAAATCAAATGAACAGCAACGAATTCAACACATTTGATACAGAACGAGAACTTGAAAAGAAATGTAACCGTTTAATTGGTGGCAAGAAACGAAGTCTTAAACTTGTTCATTCTGTTGAGGATGTGTTTGATGTGTCGTGGAGTGTGGGGTAAGTGTTATTTTCCTTTTAAACAACGAAAAACAGTAGAAAAAAATATCTTTACTTTCTGGTTTTGATTACTTTTTTTTGCTTGAATTATTTCTTCACATCTTTTTATAGATTTTCTCCCTTTTTTCGATAAAGGGTAATAATCTGAACATATATGATTTTTTAATTCAGGCCAAAAATCTTTATCATCTATTCCCCATTCTTCTTTTTGACAACACAACCATTCTTCTTCAGGAGCTTCAGGACATTCCCCCATTCCAAATTCTTCTTTTAGTGGAAACTTATTCCAAATAGTTTCTTTTTTTAAAGAATTTTGCATAACAGCCTTTTTAAAAACATCATTTACTTTCATAAAAGATGTTTGTTTTTCAATTCGTTCTTCCTTTTCTTTTAGTTTTTTATTATATTCTTCAATGTATGCATCTTTTTCCCTTTGTTCTTTTCCAAAAAAAGATAAATCGCCTTTTCCTAATAATTGAATTTCTTTGTCTGTTAGATTTTTTTTATCCGTATAATAATTGCCATTGCCAATAATGTTTGGTCGTTCATAGTATTCTTTACAATGCATACAAAAAGCACATTTGGTACAGTTTCTTTTTTTGCGTACAACTTTCTTTATGTTGTTATAACCGATTAAAGTGATCAAAAAAACTATTACAGAGATAGTAAGAACAATTAAGGTATAACTTACTATTTTGTATTCAAAATTTATATAATGGTTTTCTAAAAAAACAATTTTATTAAAAATCCAAGCAAAAACACTATTTCTTATTCCCATACTACCCCTCATTTTCTTCTTCAAATTCAAAGTCTTCATCTTTTGGGGTGTAGTCTTTGAGGTTAAGAGGGTATCCGGCACGACCCCATTCGCATTTGGATAAAATGGCTGTTGGAATCTTTTTAACCGTTATATTCGGATAATTGTTTGGATTTCCCATAAAGGCTTTGCAACAGATTAACAGGTTATTATCCCCCACTTCTTCGGCAATTTTAGCTAAAGAAGTTTCTTGTAAGCCCATTGTTGTGGTATAGATAAAACTCTTTTCGGATGAATAGCCTTGTTTCCAATACTTTTCTGTATCGGGTTTATAGTGATAGCCCAAAACCTTACACATGGCTTCGGCGAGCATATCGGCATTATATTCGGGGGAAATAATATCCATACCAAAAGAATCTTTGACGATTAAAGAAGATGCTAATTCATAGAATTTGAACCCACCACCACAAGTCCAACCGGTTGCTTTGGTAACACCGCCGGCATCTTCACCTTTAATAACTTTTTGAAGTCTTGGTAAACAATGGGTATAGATATGGTCTCCCATTTCTACACCAATCCATCTACGTCCCATTTTATGAGCAACAGCACAAGTTGTTCCTGACCCCAAGAAACTATCAAGAACGATGTCGCCCGGGTTTGTTGCTAAATGTAAAATTCTATTGATAAGTTTCTCAGGTTTTGGGGTATCAAAAACATTCACAGAATTAAAAGCAATCACTTCTTTTTTGGCATCTTGATTATGTCCAACTTCTTGATGTGTCCAAATGGTCATTGATGTCATACCATCTTTTACTTCTGATAAAAAACGTTTAATTCTCGGAACACTATCTCCCTTGGGACCAAACCATATTCTGTTATCTTTTATCATATTATCCAGTGTTTCTTTACTTAATCTCCAACTTGTCCCAACAGGGGGCATAACCTCTCTCCCAGAAGGTGTTGTAATTGAGTATATATCTTTTTCAGTAATACGTTTAACTGAAATATCACCAGATGTCCAAGGTCCTCTTGGATCATTGTCAGGGTTTTTATAACGAGCATTCATTTCATCTGTTCTTGGAAGTAAATTTGGTTTCCATTCAAATTTATTTTTTGCATAAACCATTATAAAATCATGATTGTCTGACAGCCATTTTGCATCATTTTGTGGAGAGAATTTTTTTTGCCAAATAACATTATTTACGAAATTTGCACGACCAAAAATCTCATCACATAACACTTTACAATAGGCTTGTTCATTATCATCTAATGAAATCCAAATACTTCCATCTTCCGATAACAATCGTCTTAAAATCTCTAATCTATCACGCATTAAGGAAAGCCAGATAGAGTGTTCCAAGCCGTCATCATAGTGTTCAAAAGCATTACCTGTGTTATAGGGTGGATCAATATAAATACATTTAATCTTACCTGTATAATCTTGTTCTAAAGCCTTTAATGCCAACAGATTATCCCCATGGATGAGCATATTGTCATAAGTTAGCTTGACTTTTTGTTCTTCAAACAATCCATTCGGAGTTGTATCAGCTTCATAAGAAAATGACTTTTCTTTATCTTCTAACAAAATGCGAGGTTCCGGATTAAATCTATCCTCTTTCCCCGGCCATGTTAACTCTAATCTCGTCAATTTACTTGTCATTTTCTTGTTCCTTTACATATATTCATTTTCAATTTGTTGAGATAACTCTTTAAAAGTTTGCAATTTATCACACATATCTTTTGCATCCAACAAATTATCCACTCTATCTAACAAATTATAAATTCTTTGAAGTTTTTGATTGTCTTTTAGTTTTTTAAGGGAGTAGTCCATTGGCATTTGAAAATAGGAACTATCTGAAAAATCAGAAACAAGTCGTATTCTATCTGGCACACCGAACTGCCTAAACATATCATTTGTTGCTTGTCGCTCTTCAGGAGACATTTTAAAGTTAATTTCTTCCTTTTGCATCATTTTCATACAAGCCATAATAAGTGTCTTAAAATATGGTGAACAATTTTCCATCAAGTATCCCATAGCAAGATTCCTCAACTTTCTCATGATACTGATAAATTTCTCTGCAATTTTATTTTCTAACTCTTTATTAGTCATTAGTTTTATCCTTTATCTTTTTATTATATTCTTCTAATTCTTGTTTTGCTGTTTTAAATTCAACAGAAAAATGTTTAAGGTAAACACTATCCAGTTTTAATTTTTTCTTCTTTTGGGGAAGTGAAGATGTTTTTTCTATTAATTCTTCTGTTCTTAACAACAAATCATTTATATGCATAATATTTCTTCTAACATTCATTTTATCTTCAGCAATTAAATTAGTGACTCTTAAAAGTTTAGCTTCTTGATTTTCACAACAACCAATATCTTGTAAAATTTTATTTCTATGTTGCACTAATTCTGTAATAATATAACTTCTTTGAATTATTACAAGTAAATCAACAACATAATTGCCATCCAATTCTATGCATGATGAATATTTTGATGCATTTATTGTATCAAGAAGTGAAAGTCTAAAATAGTTACATTCTCCTAGTTCATGAGAATGTTTTGTTAAAACTTCTACAGGAGATAAAGATATAATATTTTGTAATTTTAGAAATCTTTGTTTTAAATCTATCAAAGGTTGAATACTGGCATATAATACAGATAGTAATAAATTTAAATTATTTCTCAATTCTCTTAACTCTTTTTGTTTTTCTGCACGACTTGCCCCAAAAAGCCAACTTAACCACCATATAAGTAAAGGAATAGCAATAGCACCTATTAGTGGAATAATTATGTCCTTCCACCAATCATATGCAGTAGTAGAAGATTGTGTTGATGTTGTAAAGTTTTCAATAAAAACCGTTAAAGACATTCTACTCATCCTTTTTGTTGTTAATATGGCTCATTATTGATTTTTGATACAAAATCTTGCAAACGTTCTCGGTCTTCATTTGCTTTGTCCCCTTTAAAATAAATCTCAACAAATGTTATTAGCCGTTTTTCTTCTTCCCATACAAAAACAACTCTAATCCCTGATTTTGCTCCTCGCCCTTTTAATGTTCTACATGAAAATTTTCTAACTTTGTTAGATGTGTAGTTTTCATCACAAAATCCTTCTATCAGAACAAATGCAGTTGTCGGTTCTCCTTTTTCATAAAAAGTCTCAATGGTATATTTTTTCATATACTCAAAATCTGTTTCCAAAGACTTAAAGCGTTTTAGCAATAATTTAAAATCTTTATTAAATTCAGGAAGTTTTGTGTAATTAATCATTTTAATCTTCATACTCCCGTAATGAAGTGCTTTCGTTTCTGTAAAAAACGGCTTCGTAATCTAAAACATCTCCCATTTCAGCCCCAATCCAAGGAATATCTTTGTGCGAATAATTGGATAACTCTGTTCCTGTTTTATCAGACAATCTATCTAATTCCTTATCAATGTGTTCTAATTCACGAGCAGATAAAAGTGTTAAATCCGGCTTCTTTATTGGCAAATACTTTGTTTGTTCATGCTTGAAGAATTTTGTTTTAACTTCTTCCAATTCTCCATCTTTTTCCATTTCTTTAATTAATTTTGCAAAATCTACCGGCGTTGGTCCATAAGTGTTTTTTATGTATTCTAATCCCATTAATTGTTCTTCATATAATTCATAGTAATCAAAATCTATAAAATATAACAATTTGTAAATAACTGTTTGTCCGACATTGGGTTTAGCCCCAACTTTGTTTAAAATATAAAGCAAAACCTGTTTAAATTTTTCAATATTTTTTTGAGGAATATCTATGCGAATATCTTCTTTAACATCTTCATCATTACTTTGTATGATATTATATGCTGGTTTAACAGGCATTTTATTATCTATAAAACATGCATAATCAACATCAAAAATATTTGCTAGTTTTTTGATGATGTCTATTGGCAAAGAAGATGTTTCATTTTCATATTTTCCCAATGTTTGACGAGCGATTCCTAACTCTTCTGCTAATTGTTCTTGGGAAATACCTTTTTCTTCTCGTAAAAGTTTTATAATGTTAATCATTGTAAATCCTTTCATCTTACCACATAATAGTAACATATTTTTTAAAAAATGTCAACAACTATTAACATAAATTTGTTAAATAATGATTACATTTTTTGTTTTTTTCATTCTTTTTCAACTTTTTTCTTAATTACTCATCCTTTTTGTCTTCAATGTGTTGATGTAAGTTTTTAGCATTTCGGGAAGTTATGACCTTTTTACCTGTTTTGCTTTCAAGTTCTTTTCTTGCTTTGTTTGCAACTTCACCACCAGCACGAGCAACTTTTTTATGTTGTTCTAAACCTTTGGGATTTTGTGCTTGTGATATTTCTGTTGCAGAAACTTCTGCCAACATATTCAGAACTAATTCCATATTGGTCATATTATCTCGTAAATTTTCTTTTTTAAGACCTTTTAAGTCTTTATATGTGCGAGTTGTCATACCCGACCATGCTTTGGTTATTTCATCAGTTAAAATAGCATATTCTAAACCTTTTTGAATGCCACCTCTGTCCCATTCATCCGTTAAACCTTTTCTGATTTCAATAGATTTAAGACGTTGATTAACCCAAGATTCAGAATAACCTTTTTTCAAATAGGTTTCTAATGCACGATTGATTGCTATTTCAGGGTCTTCCATTTCATCAATTCGTTCACGACCGACTTTGGCAAGCCACATCTTAAAAGGCTCTGCCTTTGGACTTGGAATGCTTTGAATAAGACGTAAAAGTTGTTCTGTATCAGCAACATCAGTTAGATACATCTTACCATCTGCAGCCTTCATTTTCAGTTGACTACAATTTGTAGTCAACTCACTTCCTTCTGATTTCAACCTTGTTTTTAGAACACTCCAATATTTTCTTGGATTCGGGCTTTGAGTAAGTATAGAAATAACATCAACAATAGAAAAATACCATTTTTCTTGGTTTTCATCCCATTCTACACGAACTTTCTGTTCTTCAAATAATTTTATGGCAGTTTCTTTATTCATCTCTAACCCTCTTTACAATCTGCGACCAACTTATCAAAAGTCCGATTGAGAACAACCATTGTGTCAGGTATCAACAAATAATGCCAAGGCTTGTCGTTGTGTTCTTCTTCAAACTTTGTAGCAATTTCACACCATCTGACAGCTGCATCCTTTTTGGCTTGAACTGTTTTGTCATCAATGTCTTTTTCGGCTTTTGTTTCAATCATATACTTGGCTTTTGTCGTTTCCACAATAAAGTCAGGCAGATATGTTTTAACTTCATGGGTTGATACATCTTGATATTTGATGTCAAAGATTTCTCTTGCTCTGTCGTTGTTGATTTTAAACCACTTTAACACTTCCGGAGCACTTTCTAAAATCTCGCAAAGGTCTTTTTCTGTACATGAATCAAACTTTTGTTTGGCAAACAGGCATTTATTAAATCCTTCAAATGCCATATTGCGAATTTTTGATTTGTCTTGAATATGTGCTTTATAATTCACACTTTCAGCCCCTTCGGTGACGGTGATTTTGTAAGAAGCCGTTGTAATGGTTGCATAACCACTATCTACACGAATGTTTAACTTTACAGGGGCTTGCTTTACATGGTCTTTGATTTGTTTATAAATCTTTTTGGCAATATCCTTGTTATTAAAGAACAAAATCTTTCTGGTGTTCAATTCACTGCCAGAATATGAAGTAATGTGGTCAATTACTTGATTAACCAATTTGTTTAACAAGTCGGCATTTGTATCATAGTCAATTAAAATTTCATCAATTAACAAGGTTAAAAGATAGTGAGTGATGTTTTCATATCTATCCACAAATTCAGCATTGAACTCATCTCGGGCAGATTTGCTCAATAGTTCTTCAACCAACATTTTTTGTGGAATAGGTTCATATCCATTAAAATCAGATGTGGCAATGTCAAAATCTTCAATGGTAAAATCACCTTCTTGTTCATACCAGATTTTAATACGGGGTGTGTCAATGCTCAATTTTCTGAAATTTTCTGTATATCGTTTCAGGGTTTCTTTGACATCAACTAATGGTTCCAAAGAAAGTTCTGATTTTTCCAATGCAATGTTTTTCAATCTGGTTTCAACCATTTCTTGCATTTTTTCTTGTGTCTCTTGAGTACTTAAATCGGCTGAACTCATCACATAACGGCTTGTTTCGTTAATAACTTCCCGAACAGTTTCGGCAATTCGTCTGTTATCTTCATTTGAGAAAACAGGCAATTTTTCTTGGGTTTGTGTTTTCCTTTGAACAACAACATTGCCTTCTTGAATTAACTTATCTAATTTACTTTCATTTTCAACAACAACCTTACCAATTAAGCCTTCATCAGAGTTATCAATATATTCCTGTTGAAATTCATAAGCCCCGGCACGAGCAGCTGAAATGATATCATTAAACTTATCATGAGCAATCACATGCAAACGGTCAATCATCTTATCTCCCGTCAATTCCCCAAAAGGCAAGCGAAGACCACGACCGATAGATTGTTCAACCAAAATCTTTGAATTTGCGGCTCTCAATGGAACAATGGTATAAAGGTTATTAACGTCCCATCCTTCACCAAGCATGTTCACATGAATAACAATTTCTGTTGGTTCATTCGGGTCTTCAATATCCAAAAGTCTTTGAACCATTTCATCTTTTAATTCACCATTTTGTTTGGAGTGAACAATGATGACTTTTCCTTTATATCGTCCATCTTCAAAATCATCACTATCAATACGGGTCAAAATTTCTTCTGCATGCCCTGTATTTTCTGCCACAATCATAATAAATGGTTTGACAAGTTTTGTTTTCTTGTTATCTGCATAAACTTGTAATTCTGCCTTAATGCTTTCATGAACTTTAATGGCATCCACAATTTTAAGGTTTTCTAATTCAACCGAGTTGGCTCCATACAATTCTTTATCAAAATTAGAACGACCAACAACCGATGGTTTCTTGACATATCCATCTGTAATCGCATGGGCAAGGTTATATTCATAAGCAATATTTCTAAATGCTTTTCCCTTAGCACCTGTTGATTTGGCTGTTGCCGTTAATTCAATTCCCAATACCGGATGCAACTCATTAATAGCTGCCATACCAGCACTAGCTCTGTATCTATGAGCTTCATCCATAATTAAAACAAGGTCTTTTAATCCAGCCAAATAATCAAAGTATGATTGTCCTAAATATTCTGCCATTCTACGAACCCTTGGTGTTCCACGAGAATCTTGGTCAGAGTTGATTTTTGAAATGTTAAAGATGTTAATTCGTAATCTGTCATCATTTGGATTATCAAACAATCCACCCACTTGATTGTAATCATCACCTGTAATAATTTGAGGTGTTCCCACATATTCTGTTAAACCTGGAAAGACATATTTCGGTGTATTGGGTGTAAAATCCTGCTTTAATTTGTTATAAATGGTTAAGTTTGGGGCTAAAACCATAAAGTTTTTAACCTTATATTCGGCATGAATATAGGCAATCATTGCACCCATCAATCTTGTTTTACCAACACCGGTTGCAATTGCAAAACAAAGACAAGGGAAAATTCTTTCAAAATCTTTTACAGATGGATGAATTTCTTGAATAATACGAAGGGTTTCTTCAAGTGAAATATCCTTTTTTAATTCAATTCGTTCAAGGATTTGAGCCAATATATCTAAACTATCTTTTTGAGGCTGTCTTAAAGAGAGTGCTTGTTCAATTCGTCTTTGTGTATTGTTCATCTTTTAGTCCTTTACGGTTTAACGTCTTATGTTAGTTTAAAACCTTATAAAAAGCAAGAAAATAAAGAAAAAAAAGATGTTTAAGTTTATAAAGAAAAACAATGCTTTTAAGCCTATCAAAATAAGATGGATTTTTACCTATATTAAAAAAAATCATCAAAACTGCATTTTTTTGCGGACGAAAGGTAAAAAGTACGACAGGATAGTTATCAGATAACAAAATGATACTATTCTGAAAGGATTTTTATATGTCTGCAACTACTCAACATTCCACAATTAAATCAAATGATTTAGAACACATTATGTCCTATTGTTATGGGACAGAGAACTATTATAAAATTCCCCAATATTCATTCAAATATACTGATGGAGTAAAGACCTTCTGTGAAAAGGCTGATGCTTATTGGCTGTTGGATATTGTGGCCAGCATCTCTCGCCATTACAAACAAATGCATGAAGACTTTATCATCATAGACCTTATCGTTGGCGAAGATAATAAAGCCACCATAACCTTTGAAGACACGAAAGGCATTTTCTTTAAACAAGACATTCCCTTTACAGATTGCCCAAAAGGTCTATGGAAATTCTATTTTGACAACAATGTCTTTTTGGGGAACGGAGAGTATTGATTGCGGTTTTAAATCAATAAATACTTATATATATGTATAAGGAACAAAAATGGATAAGTTAGTCATTCGTGTCGCAGAACAGAATTTAAGTAAAATAAAAGAACTCATCAATCAAGGATATGATTTAAATAAACCTTATAACGAGCATGGTTGGACACCATTTACTTTGGCAGTTGCTCAAAAGTTTCAAGTATCTTTTATAAATGAATTGATTAAACTGGGTGGTGATATCAACCAACCAATCAAAGATGGTAGAACTCCTATTATGCTATCTTGTATATCCAGACAATACCCCAATGTTTTGAAACTACTTATTAAATATGGAGCAGATATAAATGCTCAGGACAAGAATGGTTTTACTGCTTTGATGCAAGTTTTAAAACAAAATAACATATCTGAAAGAAAAGCATTTATCAAAACCCTGATAGATAATGGAGCAGACTTAACAACCATTAAGAACATTTATGGAGAAACTGCTTTAGATTTGATATTGGATTTAATAACGAGATGAAAAATATGAATATTATAAACATATTTAACAAATTAGAATTGATTTTATCTAACAAATCAAAAATACTCAAAAGAGATGATGTTGCTTCAATGATAATCAAAGGAGCAAGTATTTCAGTCAATAAACATATTCCTTTGACATTTGAAAACCTGCTTAAACTTTGGACAGAGAACACCTGTTGGACTATTCATCGAAATGATGATGTTATATATATCTATAAAATGAAGAAAAAAGAAAATAATTTAAGCATTAAAGTTTATGGTTGGTCTAAAAATACTCAAAAACCGATTGTCTTACAAGGTCAGTCATATCATCAACTGTATAAAGACGCCATAAATGTCGGGATTAAATGTCATCATTTAAAAGTTGGTGTTAATGATTGAATCATTTATCTTCTTTTGATTTATACTTTTTCCTTAATTCTTTTAATGTATTCCAATCTTGTTGTTTAAAGGCTGTTAAAGCATCAACCGGATATTGAATATCTTTTCCTTCTCCGATATATGGTATAGATTCTCGGGTAATTTTCTTTCGGTCAAGCATTCGCTTTTTTGATAAGTATGATGGAGATTTGTTTAAAAAATAGGCTGCATATTCCGATTTTAAAAAGCCTGTTTCAAGTGCTGCAAGATATGCAGTCTTATTATCAAACTTTTGTTTTTTATCGGTCATTCCTTGTGGTAAAATATTTTGTTCTAAGGCTGTTTGTTCAAATTTGTTTTCAACCAATAAATGATATAAATTTTGTCTGGAATGTTTTATTTTCAAATCTTCATTAGTAGCAACACAAATGTTTTTTATTATACTGTTTCTTCCTAATTTTATATCTTTTGTGGTAAATGATGATAAAAATGTTATGTATTTTAAAATTATATCAATGTCTTTTATATAATTTAAAATCATTTCTCCTTCTAACTGGCTATTTTCAATAATAATTTTATCATCATATCCGTCAGACCTAATATTTTCTATAGTCAAGTTACTCTCATTTTCAAAAAAGCAATGATGTATCCATATATAAGTATCTTTTAAGTTTATTTGGGCAATACAAAATTCCCCTCTCATTATACAATTATCAAATTCTACATGGTGCTGGATACATCCTAACAAATCAAACTTTTTTTCAAATACACAATGTTGAAAAATAAGTCTTCCGGGAGTGTTTGAAATAGATATGTTTGTAAATTGACAATCTCTAAAACAAATAGCATTTATAAATTCATCATTTATTTCTAATAATTCATATAAGGACTTATTTGCATTGTTTTGGATAAAATCAAAACCTTCAAAAATAATGCAGTTATCCAGAACTCTAATACCATTAGGTGTTTTGTTTAATATGTTATCATTATCTTCTTTCGGTTCTTGAATAGAAAAATAAATATTTTTTATACCAATGGCCTCAATTAACAAATTAAATGCGAATTGTCTTAAATATTCAATCTGTGCTGAAAAATGTTTTAATGTCTTAAAAACAGCATATTGTCCATTTGTCCATATAAAAAAACGTAAAATGGATATTTTATTCAAAATTGTATCATCTATTTCATCATCATTATCAATAACAAATATATTACATAATTCATTTTCTACAAATGCTTGAACTAATTTATCCGAATGTTTTGTTTGAGACGCTAGTAATATTTGATAAGATTTTTTTGAATAACGAGCACTAGATATTTTGTCTTGTAGTCTATCTATATCAATTAAATTGTTAAATTTAATATTACAATAATAACATTGTTGTAATATGGTTAGAATCTGAGCACACAATCCGATTTTATGTTCCTCATTTATGAAAAAGATGTTTTTTACAGTATTACAGAAATAATCAACTTTGTTTTTCATTAAAAGAGGAAAAATATCTGTATCAAAATCAAAATTAACCAATTGATACCTTTTTTCACGATTATATAGGATTGTATTAAAATGTTCTTCACTTCTTCCGAAATCATAATCTTGAATATATTGTCTCATTGTTTATCCCCCATTAGTACTTTAGTTTAATATTTCTATGTTCAAAAGTCCAGATGATTCAAAAATGTTAAAAAAGATACATTTTTTAACATTATCTCTAAAAGTGTTGGTTTTCAGGGATTTTAAATAAAGGATAAAATATCTCAAAATCCAAAATGTTAAAGTTTGTTAGGTATCATTACTTTTTTTAACATTTTATGTATTTTTTTGCGGACGAAAGGTAAAAAGTACGACAGGATATATTCAGATGATAAAAACTGAAAGGAAACCCTATGATTAACCAAACTTACATTGATGATAAAAAAGTCAAAGACATTTTGACTTACATTTCAGGAATGAGACATTCAGAACAAATCAGAATGATGTTCTTGTGTTCATTGAATGGGATGAGAAGCATTAACTTCTGTTATCTACAAATCAAAGATGTCTATCATCCCGACCTGAGTGTTAAAGATGTTATTTGTCTTGATGAGAATAAAAACAAAGGCAAGTTCGGGGCAAACTATTATTTAAACAGTCAAATGAAGAAGGAGTTTAAAGAATATTTGAAATACTTAAAATCAAAAAATGATGAATTAAATCCAGATGATTACCTTTTTAAATCTCAAAAGTTAGGCAAACCTTATAACAGAGTTTCAATTAGTAGATTGTTTGCAAACATCTATAAGAAGTTCAACATTCATGGAGCAAGTCATTTAGGCAGACATCTATTCGTGTCTAAGTTGGTTAATAGTGGTGTCAATATTTGTTTAGTTCAAAGATTAGCCAATCACAGGAATATCAGCACAACTCAAAGATACTTCAACTATAATCCTCAAATGTTATCCAATGCTGTGGAAAGTTTAAAGATATAATATCCAATGGGGCAAATATGTTTAATATCTGCAATAGGCAATCAGTCAAAAAAATGATTCATGTTCAATCATTCGAAAAATCTAATCGGGAAAAAGTCATCATTGTATTTAAAATCCGTTCGGGTAAAAATGTATGAAAATCTTATGCTATGAGTGTGGTAAAATATCCATAACGGGCAAAGTGACGTGCAACTGTGACGGGAAAGTAAAATTATTGAAAAATAAGCAATAAAAAAGCCCTTAAAGATAAGACTTTAAGGGATAAATGGTGCCGATTGGGTGATTCGAACACCCGGCCCACGCATTACGAATGCGTTGCTCTACCAACTGAGCTAAATCGGCCTTGTTTATTTGCTTATACATTTTTTTTTATTAAAATGCAAGTAAAAAAATGATGCTTATAACGTTTTATTCTCTTTTTGATGATAAATGTCAAATATCAATAATAAAAATCTTTTTTATTTAATATTATCCGAAAATACTTTAATTCAATATTAGGTAAATAAAAAGAATTGACAAACGTTAACCCCACTAACGTTAATCGGTAGAAATTTTTATAGATGCATTATTAAAAATTTTTACCCATTTCCTTTAAGGCTAACCGAATTAATTCTCCGGTTGATATATCTGTATTTTCTTTGAGTATTTGAGCAATTACAATTCCTGCTTCTGTTCGAGCATATCCTAAATTGACAAGTGCCGATAGGGCATCATCTAGTATTTTGTTGCTTATTTGATTGTTTGTTGTTACACCGAGTATTTGTAACTCTTCATTTGTTCCCAAGCTACCAAGTTTTCCTTTTAATTCCGTTACTAAACGGGTTGCCAATTTAGGACCTATTCCGGAAACACGTGTAAATGCCTTTGCATCACCGGACATAACAGCTATTTGAATTTCTTGTACGGATAAAGCGGATAAAATAGCTAACCCGACTTTTGCCCCCACACCTTGAACAACGGTTAGTGTATTAAATAAATCTTGTTCTGTTGGTGTTAAAAAACCAAATAATCGAATGGAATCTTCTCGGACTTGTGTTTCAATAAAAAGTGACACGGGTTGATTAACGCCAGATAAGTTTGAAATTGTTTTGGTAGAACAAAAAACTCGATACCCTACACCAGATACGTTGACAATAACATATCCATCCCAAATGCTGTCTAAAATACCCATTAATTTTGCAATCATATCTTATTATCCTTTCAAAATAAAGCATAACAAAACATTATTCGAAAATCAAGAATATTTATTATTGGTGTCGTATGGACTTTTTATTGTCAACAGAAAAAGATATCAAAAATTTTAAAACAAAAAGCGGGGAAAAATCCCCGCTTTATTCAAAGAACGTCCCCTCTAAAACCTAAATTAGGCCATAGCTTTTTTTGTTTTTTGAATAGATTGTGCTTTAACTGATTTTGAAGCCAAAGAACATGCACTTGCTTTTACAGCTGTTTTTTTTGTTGCTGATTTTGTAGCAGATGCTTTACATGATTTTGTAGATTTCTTATTGCAAGTGCTATTGTTGGAACCAGCAGCAAACAATTGTTCACAAGCTTTAATCCAACATTCTTTTTCTTGACCTTCCGGACGACCTGCTTGTTCCCAAATGTAATAAGCAGCTACCCGAATATTGTCTTCGTTTAATTGATTTGTCATTATTAACTCCTTAATATAAATTCAAAACCCGATTATCAATATAAAACAAATATTCTTTCTTTGCAATGCTTTTTTAGATTTTTTTCAAAAAAAACATACTTTTTTAATATATTTTACATAATAAACCTTATATTCAGACTCTATTTTAATTTTTTTGTATTCATAAAATAAACAATACCCTCCCCCTGTATAGATTTTGTTAACTTTTATATCTTTTCAAAATAGGTATTTTCTGCGAATCGTTTTTTTATACACCCCATACCTATATTTATATGATTTTATTTTGATTTTTTAATTGTATGAAGAATGTTTTTTACAAAGGTTAAAATTCGAGTTATTAGAAACGCATGTTTATTGCTTTATTTTGTTAAAAAAAATATCCAAAAACATAAAAAAGTGTTATATTTTTAGTAATAAGATAAAAAAATAAGAACAAAAGTAGAAAGTTAAAAATTTTTAATAAAAATATATTTCTTTACTTCTTTTTAAATTGAGAACATAAAAATCATCAATGTAATGCGTATCATTCATGTTTGTGGAAATTTTGCATATGAGATATCCGAAAAAAAAGGGACGTATAAATGCAACACTTTTTTTCACATTTTTGCATTTTTTTTGATTTTAACTAACCAATTCAATAAAAACAATAATCTTTTATTTTTTTTAGAAACTGATTTTGCCGATTCGAAGCGGGAAAAAAAGGTCCCTTTTATTACACTCATTTTATAACTAATATTTTATAAAAGGGGTGTATTATGAAACAAAGAATACAAAAAGAACATCAAAAACAAGTAATTTTGAATGAACAAGCCATTCATTTAAGCACATTAACCAATCCAAAGGAAAAAGGGCGTTCCATGGTGGAAATGCTGGGTGTTTTAGCTGTTATCGGCGTGTTGAGTGTTGGTGGTATTATGGGTTATAAATATGGGATGATGAAATATCGTGTGAATGAAACCATCAATGAGCTGAATATTATGGCAAATACATACGGTGTTCAAATGCAACAGATGGCAGAGGAACAAACTTTACCAACAGAGGGGGAATTACTTAGTGAAGAAAATGCTGTCACTCGTATGGGATATGGGTATGAAGTACTCGGCTTTGATAATCATTTTGAAATAGCGTTATTTAATGTGCCGAATCCGGAATGTGAGCAATTACAAAAAACAGGTTGGGAATTGCCATACGATATACAAGTAGCAGAAGTAACGGTAGAAAAATGCGGTACATTAGTATATTACATTGATAACGGGTTAACGGGAACGCTAACGGAATATGTTGATTCGGATAAGGAAGATGCAGAAGAAGATGATGATGACAATAATCCGTGTAATAAAGCCGGCACAGAAAGTTGGGATGGGTCTGTTTGTCATTGTAAAAGTGGATATTTAGGAACTTATTGTGAGCAATGTGATACGGTCGGAGGATTTGAACGACAAGATGTTAATGGAAAATGTTATTCTAGCGTGTTTTGTTCAGATGAAGAAACCTGTAATGGTCATGGTAGAGCGTTAATGGGTTCAGTGTATTATTTGGGTATATGTGCTTGTTTTGAGTGTGATGCAGGGTATTATGGAACATATTGTGAAAACTATGGTGGTAATGATGTGTGTAGTGGGCATGGTGTTTGGGCGATAGATCATAATGAAGGCTGGAATGGGTGTTTTTGTGATGAGGGTTATTTTGGTAGAAATTGTGAATTAACAGACAAAGAGAAAGAATGTAGTGGACATGGAGCTGTTATGGGCTATGGACATTGCTTTTGTGAAGAAGGTTGGTCGGGAGAAAATTGCGAAAAAGAGGAAGCCTATGTAACTAATTGTGTTAATGGGATAACCACCATAATTAACGGAGAAGAACGGTGTGTTTGTAAAATGGGATGGAGTGGAGAGACATGTGAAGCACCTGTTTGTAATGGTCGAGGAAGATTGGATGCTGATAATAAGTGTATTTGTGATGAGGATTACTCTCCTGAATCTAATTGTACGGAACGAGCCTGTGGTGGAAATGGAAGATTAAATGAAAACGGTGAGTGTGAATGTTATTCTGTTGGTGCCTATGAACCAGATTCTAATTGCCAAATACGTGCTTGCGGGGGGAATGGTACACTTAACAGTGCGGGACAGTGTGTGTGTAATGCTCGTTCATATTTTAGTAATGGGACATGCGTTCGTATAACAACAGAGGCTGCTTGTAATAATCGTGGTATGGTTATTGATGGTAAGTGTGTTTGTTATAAAGAGTATGATCCTAGTACAAATTGTAAAGAAGAAATTTGCAATGGACACGGAATTTTAAATGATGATGGAACATGTTCCTGTTATTCCGATTATAACCCTAAAACTGATTGCAAAGAACAAGTTTGCAATGGGGCAGGTAATTTAAATGATGATGGAACATGTAATTGTTATGCAAGATATGGAGGATTGTTTTGTGAAGAAGCTCCATGTGTGGGAGGATATTATCAGAATGGAAAATGTTATTGTTCCAGTGGATATGTTAGAAATGGAGATGCGTGTATTCCTGTAACAGGTGAATGTAATAGTAGAGGGGCAAAGATTGATGGTAAGTGTGTTTGTATTGAAGATTATACGCCGGAATCTAATTGTAAAACACGTGCTTGTAATGGTAATGGATATTTAGATTCCAATGGTAAATGTGTTTGTAATGTTGATAAAGGTTATAGAGCTTTTGCCGGTACGGATTGTAGTGTTAATTGTTATGAGACAACAACGTGTCCTGAGAATGCAATTATAGGTGTTTTGAAGAATGAGTGTACCTGTTTATATGTAGGAAGTGCTGTTCAATAAACAATGACTTTTGAAATTTTATATTAAAAAAACGCTTTACTTTGTGTGGAGCGTTTTTTGATTAGAATGAAAAAATGACGTACAAGACATCAACTTTTGGAGATGTTTGGCTTGAATTTTGCCGAATTTGTCCTAGACAAATGAAAGGTAAATTTATTTGGTCAGACATTTGAAAGGGGGATGTATGTTTAGTGAAAAACCAAGCGGATTGTTATTGCTGAGTGTTTTATGTTGGGGCGGGTTGATGACGACAACGGCAATTGCACAATCCAATCAAAAAATTATTCAAAAGATGCAACCGGTATTAAATCAAAATGCAGTCGGTTTGCCTGTTCAAAAAGAAATGAATGAAACAGGTAATTGGTATTCAGATAATCAAGCAAAAGCCGGTACTATTGATATGAGTGACAATGTATCCGATTCAGCTGATATGGATGAGTGGCACAATAATGTGGTATCCGATTCGGCAGATACAGATGAAGAAGTATTGTTTTCGGATGATTTAGATGCTTCCGATATGTCTGATATGACGGATTCGGTTCGTCAGAAAGTGAAAGAAGCACAAATATATATGGCACAAAAATCAGTAGATGTTCGTCAAAAGTTGGCAAGAAGTACTCAATTAGAACAACAAGTGCGAGCCACTCGAAATACACAAACAGTTCAATCGGCTGAAAGCGATTTTAAAAAAAGTGATTTGTTTGTTAAAGGTCGTAATGGGGGTGATGATGTCGGTTTGTTAAAAAGTGCTTGCGATTCATTGTCTGTTTGTCCGATAGGCAGTAATGCCGGAGATGTGCCGGAAGATATGTTTTCAACACATCCGAAACCGATTAAACACGGTAAATCCGTTAAAGGTCGCCATTTGAGTAGTCCCGCATTTAAAAATCGGGCAGATGCCGACATTGATAGTTGGGCGAATGCCTATACACATGCTAAAAATGAATTTACCAAAGCAACCGGTTTAAGTTATACCATTGATGTTTCGGCTGTTGGACAACGGGCGGCTTCGAATGGACATATTACGCCATGGCAGACACAATATTACGGTGCGGCTACATGGGATATGTTTCAATCGGATGTTTGGGGAAGTGGTAGTGCCAATATTGCGTATGAATTGGTCCGTTATTGGAATGGAAATGGGGCAGAATTAGGTGGCAATATCGGAATTGTGACTCCGTTGAATGATTATACCGAAAAAGCAAATTATTTTTATGAATTAAGTTACACACATCAATTAGCCGGTAAATGGAAATGGTTGTCCGTCACGTTAGGGCAATTTCCGATGTATAATTTTGATGGAACGACATACAATTCCAATCAGCAAATTAACTTTATAAACGAATCTTTTTCACAAAATGCAACCAGTTTGTATCCATCTGCCGGTTTAGGGGGATATGTGACGATTTCACCAAATGATTTTTGGAGTGTTTCGGTTGGTGGACAGGATGCTTCTAATATTGAGGGGGATCGTATTTCCAGCAGTCATTTTGGGAAAAAGTTTACATCGTTTATCAGTGGAACGATTAATCCAAGTAATCGATTGGGAGATGCAACAATCAGCGTTTTGTTGTATAATCAGCCGTCAGTTCCCGAACAACCGGAAAAAGTACAGGGATGGAGTATTAACGGACAGCAAAATATCGGTAAAAAATTGGCCGTGTTTATGCGGGCAAATGGGGTAAATAAAGGATTGAGCGGAATAAAACAATCTTATGTTTTAGGGGGTGTTTATAACAATCCGTTAAATCGAAATGCTTTGGATCAAATCGGATTCGCAGCTGCCGTTAATAAGTTGGATAAGGGTATTAACGGGGCAGGATCCCGTTCGGTGGAAAATATGTTGGAAGCCTATTGGGCATGGGGTATCAGTTCGGTTATGACAATTACGCCGGATATTCAATTTTATATTAATCCTGGTTTAAATCAAAAATCCAATACGGCAACGGTTGCATCTATTCGGGCAACGTTGATGTTTTAATATTACATCGGACAGAAATTTATATTTTTGTCCGATAATAGATTACTTAAAGGAAGAAACGAATGTTAAACCGCATTATTCAACTTGTCAGTTTGTTTTTTTTCGGAGTGGCATTTTGGTTGATTGTAAAAGAAGTGGAGTATGTCGGTCTGTCACGCCTGATAACGCTTATTATTAATACGCCTTTTTGGGTGTTGGTGTTGGCATTTATATTTGTTGTGGCGGATTACATTGTGTTAATGGTTTATGATGTTTTGGCATTGGACTATATTCGGCGAAAAGTGCCTTTAAAAACGGTGTTTAAAACATCATTGGTCGGTTTTTCGGTTAGTAATACGGCAGGACATTCTTATTTATCCGGTGGAGCGGTTCGATATTTGTTTTATACGCCAATCGGTATTTCTCAATCACAAATTTTAGTTATTATTGCATTTGAAACATTAACGTTATTTATGGGGATGGGACTTGTTTATGTATTTGCAACGGTGTGTTTGCCGTTTGTTTCCGAATTAATGGAAACAATGCATTATGCATTGTATTTTTGTATTTCCGGATTAATTGTGGTTGCGTTTTTAATGTATTATTTTGGCGTTGTGGTTCCAAAGCGAAAATTGAAAATAAAAGGGGTACAGTTAAATGCTCCGTCTAAAATGATGACGGCATTACAGTTACTAACAGGGTTTGCCGATAATTTTTTGTTATCGCTTATTTTTTACAGTATCCTGCGATATCATATAGATGTTGATTTTTTGCCGGTATTTGTTGTTTTTACATTAGCACAAATTACGGCACAGGTGTCACAGGTGCCGGGTGGATTGGGTGTATTTGCTTCTTTATTCTTGTTAATGTTTCCGCATTTGCCGGCAGAAAAAGGTGCCATTTTAGCAACGTTGTTTGTTTATCGGATACTTTACTTTTTCATTCCGTTTTTTGTTGCTTTGTTTTATTTGGGGTTTTATGAGATTAAAAAAAGAATATATGCTTCAAGGGATGAATAATAAAATTTTATTTTGTTTTTGTTGTTGTTTTTAAATAATTTTTAGGTGTTTTGTTTGCTTTTGAATTAATTTTTATTCTTTTTTCTTGACAAAAAAGGTTTTCCCTTTTATGATAAATGAGTCATCAGAATAACGGATAAAGGAAAAATGCTATGAAATTGCTTTCAAAAAAAACACCGGTTCTTCAAGATTCCCATGCACAATTACCAAAATTAAATCGTGTGACGGGGCAATTGGAAGGTATTAAACGGATGATTGAATCAGACAGAGCCTGTCCGGATGTGCTTATTCAGTTGCGTTCTGTTCGGGCAGCAATTAAGTCTATTGAAAGCAATTTGTTGAATAATCATTTACAAATGTGTTTGAAAAAATCGTTAAATAATGAAAAAGAGCAAGAAAAAACACTCAATGAAATTCAAACACTGTTTTCCCGTTTTGAAAATTAATTATTTTTAAGCAATAAAATGCATTCTTTCATCTAATTCGGTAATAAAAGAATCCGGCAGTGATTGTGTTAGATTTTTTAAATGTTGAACTGTAATAATTGCTGTTTGGGTTTGTAAAATATAGGTATCGGTTTGTTCAACATATCGCAATTGAGGGTTATCGGTTGACCGGAACGATATATCAATAATTTTGCCGTTTAAATCTACCTGATAAGCGTAATCCAACGTTTTTTCCTGATTGATAATAATTTCCAATCCGTTCTTAAAGCTAAAACGCAAACATTCATCTTCCAAAAAAATATTTTCTTTTGGCAATGCGGTATGAAAAATAACATCACTCATTTGGTTTATCCCTTGTTTATAAAAAAACCGCCGATTGGCGGTAAATGGCGGATAGGAGAGGATTCGAACCTCCGTTAGGCTTTAGACCTAAACACACTTTCCAGGCGTGCGCCTTCAACCACTCGGCCACCTATCCACATCGGAAAGTTATTCTTTTATACGCTTTCTTTTTGATAATTGCAAGTAAAAAATGAAACAAAAACATATTTTTTGTTGCTTTTAAGGCTGTTTATCTGTTTAATTGGTGGTTTTTTGTTTTTTTTTATTTCAAAAATATGTGTTTTTCTTAATCAAAAGTCTGGTTTTTCTTGAAATAAACTATTGTCTTTCATACATAAAAAGTACGTTTGTTTTTTTAGGAGGATAAAATATATGCAGGCAACTTATGAAAATCCCAATTTAGCACTCGGTGTTAAAGAATTTGTAGAAGAAGTAAAATATAATCGTTCGTTTCCGGAAGATACATATGAAGCAGCACGAGCAGTATTGTCTAAAATTCAGGCAGGTCAATCATTTAAAGATGATGTATCTCGTAATGATTATGATGTTCCGGTCAATGGTAAACGCTTTGTTCCTGTTCGAATTGTCCGGCGGACGGAATTGGAAGATGCATTGCCGGTTATATTTTACGTGCATGGCGGTGGTTGGGTTTTAGGAGATGCCATGGTGTATGACAGATTATTGCGTAAATTAGCGAAAGGCTCATACGGAGCTGTTGTTTTTGTTGATTATACACATGCTCCCGAAGTACGTTTTCCAACTCAGTTGGAGGAATTGTGGGCGGTATTAACCCATATGTTGAATAATCCGGGGATGTATCGAATTAATCCGTATAAATTGGTTATGGCTGGTGACGGAACAGGAGCGGCAATGGCAGCTGTTTTAGCCGGATATGCACAAAAAGAGGGTATCAATGTTGATTATCAGTTGTTGTTATATCCATCGTTGGATGCTAATTTGACAATGGATTCTTATCGTTTGTTTGAGTTTGGTCCGTGGATGACACAAAATACAATGCAGTGGTTTTGGGAAACATATTTGCCGGATATTGGTATGCGTAATCAAAATATGGTCAGTCCATTGATGATTCCGTCTGAAAATTTAAAAATTTTACCGGAAACACTGATTATTACAGCTGAAAATGATGTCACAAGAGATGATGGAGAAACATTTGCCCGCAAGTTGGTAGAGGCAGGTGTGGATGCTGTTTCGGTACGGGTAAACGGGACAATTCATGATTTTTTAATGTTGGAACCGTTGGCACATACAACACCGACACGATTGGCTTTTCGTTTAATTAACGGAACACTTCGTCAAATTTTGTGGAATGACGAAACATATAACGGAACAAAAAAGGAAACAGAAGAATGAAGCATGGATTAAGTATTCTTTTTATTGGGTTGGTATTGTTGGCAGCTTGTCAATCCGGTATAACGGATTCATTCAATGCTGAGGAAAAGGCAACAGATTGGATTGGAGAAAATCCGGTTGTCTTAATTAACGCATGGGGAACGCCGACTCAGGTTATTAATGAAGACGGACGACAATATTTGATTTATATGAGTGCGGATAATATTTCGTTTGGAGACGAGGTTGGAGAAGTCGGGACAGGACCACTCAAAATGATTAACGGATATCCGCAGGCAACACCGGTTGGAAAGTTATTTTGTCAAACGACATTTGTAGTTGAAAACGGTGAAATTATTAATGCCTTATGGCAGGGAGATGGTTGTGGTGTTAGTGGTTCGGATTCATAGCACAGTGTTTTAATCGCAATGAAAAAATAAGCAAGTCATAATGCATTTATAAAAAATCGGTTGCAATTTCAATTCATCTGGTGTAAATTTAAGTCATCAACAATTTTAACAAAAGGATAAATGATGTCTTATTCAGAAATTAAAGCAGATATGCAATCTCGTTTGACAAAAACGGCAGAAGCATTAAAAAAGGATTTTTCCGGTTTAAGAACTGGTCGTGCCACAACCGCATTGTTAGATGGCATTATGGTTGAATCTTACGGAGCAATCGTTCCGTTGAATCAAATCGGTAACGTTTCGGTTGCCGATGCCCGGATGTTGTCTGTTTCCGTTTGGGATAAATCTATGTTGAAAAAAGTAGAAAAAGCCATTGTGGAAGCCGGTTTAGGTTTAAATCCGATGAATGACGGGATTGTGATTCGTATTCCAATTCCTCCCTTGTCGGAAGAACGGCGTGTTGAATTAACAAAAATTGCCGGTCGTTATACGGAAACGGCACGTGTGTCTGTTCGTAATTTGCGTCGGGATGCTTTGGATGGAATTAAAAAATTAAAAAATGCCAATGAAATTTCGGAAGATGAACAAAAACGATATGAAAACGAAATTCAAAAATTAACGGATGAAGGTATTAAAGAATTGGATGAAATGTTAAAAACAAAAGAAATTGAAATTCATCAGGTTTAATCTATGGCTTTTCAAAAAAAACAAAATTTTGTAGATGAACTAATTTTCGGGATGGTTGATGACTGTCCCGAAAATTTTAAAAACAGCAATGTTTTTGAAGATGAACAACGGCGAAATTTCGCAAAAAGACGATTGCGGATATTGGGATGGTGGAGTACCGGTGTTGTCGGTTTATTTGGTATTGTCGGTGGATTAGCTCAATTTTGGCCTTTTAAAGAAAAAAATAAATCATTGGGAGACAATTTTGTGCCGATTTCATTCATTCAAGAAGACATTGTTAATAAAAAACATAATAATTTTTCGGCATTAATGGCTATTTTGTTAGGGGGATTGGCTTCGGGAATATCTTTTACGAAATTACGCTCTCTAAAAAACAAAGATATGTCACCATTAAAAGAAGCCTTGATATTAAGGGGAATGGAGTATGCTCCGATAAGTCCTGATTCGGATAAAACGGTATATAGTGATTTGGATAGGGCCGATATGCGTTCTTTTTTGCGATTGTTTGATATGGGGGTATTGTCTGAACAAGAGCAATACGACTTATTAAAAATGCTTCAAAAAACAACAGCATTATATCCGTCATCGGCTAAAATTATACGCCAACAGACTGCGTTGATTCGTGTTTTGAAGAAGCAAAAAGAAAATTCAGCACTTGCTTATTGTGATACATTTGTTCGTGCAATCAAGTTGCATGAAAGTCATTTAACAGATGCGACTATTGTTTTGCACGAATTAAAGCATCATGAGCAATATGATAAGGGGCAATTTGTGACATTATCTGAACATCAGGGATTGTCAAGTTTATTGTGTGAAGCACAGGCAAAAGGATACTCTTTGGTTTATGAAATGAGAGAGGCAACAGGATGGCCGATTTTACAGTTGTTCAATGTTTTTAAAACAACCATTTCTCAAAAAGAATTAGATTCTATTTCTCCGGAAGTTATTGCTTCGGATGAACGGGCAAGAATAAAATACGGACTGTGTGAAGAAAAAGTGACCGGTTTGCTTATGCAGGCATTAATAACACCGGATATTGATACTTTTATGAAAAAAAATCTTATTATTCAACAAACTCATTGGGGTCAATCTGAAAAAAAATGGTTTAAAGAAAAAATTTTAAATTGGCGAAAGAATTATCAATATGATATTGTTTTGGCACAAACAAAGCAATGGGATTCTGAAATGGTTAAGCAATTTAATAATTTTTATACGCAGGAAACCGGTTATCCGGTGGATATCGGTGTTGTTTGGCAACAAAACAATCATGTTAAGAAGCAGATTCGTTCGCAATCAGGATTACAACGTAGTTAGTTTGAATAATTAAATAATCAATAATGAATACAGATTTTGATTGATAAAAAATCTTTTGGGTTAATTGAACTGATTGTCGATACAATTTGTGTGCTGTTATTTTTTCAAAACAAAACGCCATTTTTTGTGAACATATTCTTCGGCGTAATCAATACCGATACGAGGTGTTGCTTCAATACGAGAGAGGGAAATTTTTTCTGTTTTGGGAGAAATCCACAAGGTATTTCCGGTTAAATCAATTCCATCAAATTCTTTTGTGATACCGAGGGCCTGACATAATTTGCCCGGACCATTTGTTAATTGTTTTAAATTTGTCATTTTTCGGCGTTTTATCATTTCATCTATTCCGATAATCGGTTCAATCGCACGGATTAAAATCGCTTTGGGATCATTTTTTTCAGAAATAACAACATTAAAATGATAATGCATACCATAGATAAAAAACACATAAGCACATCCTCCTGTTTTATAACAGCTTTCTACACGAGGTGTACGGTGATTGTTATATGTATGGGCGGCTTTGTCAATAGTGCCCATATAAACCTCTAATTCGGTAATTTTTCCAACGGTTAAAGTGCCACTGATATTTGTACACAAATAGGCCCCGAGAAGTGTTTTTTTTGCAATGTCAAACGGATTATTCAAATAATCCGTTAGCGGTATTTTAGTTTGAAATAGATTTTGTGTGTTCATCGTTTTCCTAAATTTTTATTATAAAAAAAGTATAAAGGAATTAAGGGAACTTGTCTATTCTTTTTATCCTATCCGTAAAAAAAGGGACGTATAAATGCAACATTTTTTTTCACATTTTAGCAATTTTTTTGATTTTAACTAACTTATTCAACTCAAACAAGAATCTTTCATTTTTTTTAGAAACCGATTTTGCTGATTCGCATAGGGAAAAAAAGGTCCCTTTTATTATACTCTCTCTTATAAAGCAATGTATGACGAGAGAGGGGAATATGCGAATCAAACTGAATGAACAAGGCCGCAGTATGATAGAAATGCTCGGCGTATTAGCGGTTATCGGGGTATTAATGATAGTCGCAGTCGGAGGATATCGGTACGCATTTAATAAATATCAAGCGAATCAGGTTTACAAAGATATCAAGTTGATACAAATCAACCTTGTGTCACAAACGGATGGTGTTCCGTATGAGTGGGAAGAATTTGAAGAAGATTTACCAAGTCCCT